>NZ_JAUOQE010000094.1 GCF_030547545.1 Amphritea sp. 1_MG-2023 | reverse complement strand
ACCGGCGGCGCAGTGATCAGTGCCACCGCAGGCACCGGTACCGGCACCATCTTGGATGATGGCACCGGCCCGGGTCCCTTCGATCCGAACGGCCCGGATGCACCGGATGATGATCGTACCGGCTTTAGCGTCAACGATGTTGAGATCAGCGAAGGCGGCTTAATGACCTTCACGGTCAGCCGTAGCGGCGATGCCGCCGATGAACAAACCGTTGACTTCGCCACCGCGATTGCGGCGGGCGATAGCGCCGAAGTGGATGACTTCACCGGAAACAGCGGTACCTTGACCTTTGCGGCGGGTGAGACCAGCAAAACCTTCACCGTACAGACCAGCGCAGATGACACCTATGAAGGCGCAGAAACCTTCAGTGTTAACTTGAGCAACGCCACCAATGGCAGTCAGATCGTTGATGGCACCGGCGTGGGTACGATCCTCGATGACGGCACCGGCCCAGGCCCGAACCCCGATGACGATACAACCAGCTTCAGCATTGGCGATGTGAGCAT
>NZ_JAUOQE010000093.1 GCF_030547545.1 Amphritea sp. 1_MG-2023 | reverse complement strand
ACCCTCGATGCGATCACCAGCGGTTCGATTGCCGAAGTGGATCAATCTAGTTCGACTACGGACGCGAATCTCAGCGGTACCTTGAGTGGCGCCGATGTGGATGGTGATACCTTAACCTACGGTATTGCTACCGGATCGGTCACGGGTACCACCGCCACCTTGGCGGGGTCTTACGGTACGCTGACCCTGGATACGGCGAGCGGTGACTACAGCTACAGCAAGAATGCCGCCGCGATCGAAGCCCTGGATGCAGGCGATGCTGTTAGCGATGTGTTCACCCTGACCGTGACGGATGCCGATGGTGCCTTGGTTACACAAACCTTTACCGTCAACGTCACCGGTGCCGATGATGCACCGACCCTGGATGCGGTTACCAGTGGTTCGATTGCCGAAGTGGATCAATCCAGCAGCACGACCGATGCGAATTTGAGCGGCACCTTGAGTGGCGCGGATGTCGATGGTGATACCTTAACCTACGGTATTGATACTGGGACGGTCACGGGTACCACCGCCACCTTGGC
>NZ_JAUOQE010000092.1 GCF_030547545.1 Amphritea sp. 1_MG-2023 | reverse complement strand
TGGATCACCTCCTTAAACGATAGCGGATTCTTAGCAAGCGTTCACACGAATTATCTGATCACTGATAAAGAGAGCATGTCAGGCATGACCGATACAGTAATGTAACGGAATGCTTAGGCAGGATTTTTTGTTCTGATCGAGGCGTCAGCGGCACGAAGAACGGAGTGTGTGTTTTACACATGACCGACTGAGTAACGATGACAACGAAGCACAGGATGAAAAAGACCACTAAGGGGCTATAGCTCAGCTGGGAGAGCGCCTGCTTTGCACGCAGGAGGTCTGCGGTTCGATCCCGCATAGCTCCACCATTTTACGCCACTCAGCGTTAAAAACCTCGTCACATAGCAAGCTATGCGTCCTCGGGTTTTGCCTTGATTGACATAAAATATGGGTTGATAGTTTAGTCGATGATTCATTGGCTAGAGTTTTACTTAGTTGCTCGTCTGAAAGTCTTAAAACATACACATCTGCTTGATGTTTATCTTTTAAAGCTTTTAGCTTTATACGCTCTTTAACAAATGAATCCTGTAACAAAACGAGAAAGAAAT
>NZ_JAUOQE010000091.1 GCF_030547545.1 Amphritea sp. 1_MG-2023 | reverse complement strand
GGCTTCAAAAACACGATCTTGTATATCGTACTCTAGCTTTTCTACGACATTTTGCTCCAATGTATCAAGCTCCTCTATCACCTCAGTGGAGCGCTGAATGATATATTTCATATCATCGTAAAACTTTCTGGGGCAGGCTCGAAAGTGCTTTTTTGTAATATGAGTATATTTATTAAAGAAGTTGAACTCTTTCAAATATGCCTTGATGCTTTCATTAAGATCATCCAATGTGTATTCATCTAGGTAAGCATCTGACAAATATCTTTGCGAGCAGAACTTTAGTTTTTGCCTCCGAGTAACGTCAAATCGATCGCTTTCTTTCTCATACCATACAGTCGATTTTACTTCTGCGTTCGGAGCTCTTCTGTCTATAACTTGCAAAACAAGCTCCCTCATTGAAAAAGCAAAATTATGGAACCTTAGAGGATTTCCATGAGAACAATAGTTTCTCAAGCTAGCGACAAAGAGTTCCTTTTCAAAATCAGTAACAAGCAATTCATTGAACTTCTTTATGAAATCATGACTCAATAACTTTTTTAACTTCATATTTCGGTGATACCTACAAAGCGC
>NZ_JAUOQE010000090.1 GCF_030547545.1 Amphritea sp. 1_MG-2023 | reverse complement strand
TCGGCGTGAGGCACCCAAAGGGCATGCTACGTCGACCACATAAACACGCTCATGCCATCAACAATCCTTTGACCTCACACCCTGCTGTAACGAGCGACGCCCTCGTCGCGATAAACACGTTCACACACTAAAACACATCGCGACGAGGGCGTCGCTCCCACACTTGATTGATACGCTTGTTCGGACTGCGGACCACGGCCTTTATCGCCACGGGGCGTGGCTCCTACATTTGATTGATATGCTTTTTCGGACTGCGGTCCACGGCCTTTATCGCCACGGGGGCGTGGCTCCTACACCTGATTGATACGCTTTTTTGAACGGCGGACGGTGGCTTTTAAGGCCGTAAAACGAAAAAGCCCCGATCAAGCGAATGATCGGGGCTGTCTCTTATTTGGTGTTTGGCGATGACCTACTTTATTCAGGCTTCGCCTTCACCCTCTCAGCACTGCGTGCTTCGGGGCCGCCGTCGCGAGCGCCGACGTTCAACGCGCTACGCGCTGTTGTCGCCCATGCTCGATTCGGTCATAACGTACCCACATAAAAAAACCCCTTGCACTCTGTGCAAGGGGTTATCTTATTTGGTGCTTGGCGATGACCTACTCTCGCATGGGGAATCCCCACACTACCATTGGCGCTAAGACGTTTCACT
>NZ_JAUOQE010000009.1 GCF_030547545.1 Amphritea sp. 1_MG-2023 | reverse complement strand
CAAGAGAAAGGGCTGGCGTGGATCTCATCCGGACAGCAGCTACAGGCTATTTTCAGATAAGTGAGAAAACGGATATTGGCATGTTAATATGACTGGATAAATTTATGGATGTCCCAATTTTTATTCCAATTTTTATTTTTTCCAATTTTTTTCGGGTGTCCCAATTTTTCAATTTTTTTTTGAAATAACCATTTGACGGCATACTAGGGCTTACTTAGTGGTACGTACTAGTAAGGTATAGTTTATAGTCATGATAAGATCCGTTGCATTTTCCGATGACATATCATAATCAGCGGGAGTGCCGGACTTTGGATCACTTCTTTGTGCGCCCGCACCGTGCCAATCATAATAGTCTGTAGCAGATGAGTTCTTTTTACTAAACGCCTTGCCAAACGAGATATAGGTGGCGGTATATTTAAAATCACCTTGAGTGGTACTCGACCAAACCCAGAGGGGATCTGCCGTCGTATTTTTGCCGGTTAAGGTGAAAAAACGGGTATCAATCGCTGGCCATGCAGCTACTTCACCGCCATATTTGACGATACTCTGTAGTTCTTTAATATTTGGCAGGCGCCAGTCGTTGTATCCTGCTAAGGTCGAGGCTTCAGCCGCGGCTAAACTGTCTTGCCAATTCCTTCTTATGCCGTCATCAGACTGCTGCCACATCAAGCCTGTTGCATTATCTGTGACGGTACCGTCATTGTTATGGCTAAAATCGTTGACACCATATACGTTTTCTTCACCACGCACGCATCTCACAAAGTTACCGGGAGCGTGAATACTCTGATCTGTGGTACCAAAAACGTAACCTGTTTCATAGCTTTTAATATGTCCATCGGCAAAGTTATAACCAAATGCCGCCTCGACATTTTCAGTGTTGTGTACAGGGCCAAGGGTGTATTTTGTTATCGACCAATACTGGCCGATATAAGCCATGCGTTGGTCATATTTGAAATCGAAATACTGTGTGTCAATGTAGGGCGTATTAGCACTTTCATTGCGGGGATCAACAATTTCACCGCGAAAGTCAGCCAGCGAGAAGAGCTCTTTTATTGTCGGTAGACGCCAGTCGTTATGTTTAGCTACGGTTAAGTTTGCACAATAGCTAATGGCATCGTCGTAGGCGTAGTGTTTGAAATCAGGTGTTTTTTGCCAGACCATGCCGGTATTATTGTCTGTAATGGTTTGATCACCGTTATCCGTATAAGCCGGTTGTACGCCGAGATACTGAGCATCTTGTCCAGATAAAATGCTACCCGACGTTGGGCAAGCGATGACTTCTCCTGCATTACCAAAGCAACGCGTTTGAGCGGTATCGATAACGACAAATTTAACCCTAGGTGTAACTGCGTCTAGCCCCGAGTCTTGTACTACCTCGGCCTGGGCCTCTTGGTTATCAAGGCCAATACACAGAACGGTTATACCGGTCGCTAATGCCGTTAATGTAAACTTTTTACCCGTCTGAAATTTAATCACTACGCTATTCTCCACTCGTCGATTGCCAGTATATACGACAGGAAGCTGTTGTTTCCGACATCTGTCCATTCCGACAGAGAACCCACTAGGAGTATAAGCCAGTTTAGGTTAACGCAGGGTTAGGATAGTGATGGCTGATGGTGGTGCGGTTCGTAAGTTCAATTCTTTCTTGTCTAAAAGGTATGCTGTTCATCGTTATTGAGTTTCAATTACACTTTACCAAGCCTAAATATATAAAATGTTAGTTGTTATACTACGTGCTTTTTTCAGAAGCTGCATTTTTAGGGGCCTGCGAGTATATCGGCCTCGGTGTTACAGAATGGGCGGTCTAGTCTATCGATATTATTAACGGAGCATTATGGAACGTTATCCTACGACAGCCGCGTTACGGGCGTTTGAAGCGATTGCTCGATTGGGCAGTGTTTCTGCGGCGGCGCAAGAGCTACATTTAACACGCAGTGCTGTTAGCCATCAACTGAATGTGTTGGAAGGGATGCTCGGATTTCCGTTAACTGAAAAGAAAGGCAGAGGATTAGTGCTAACGCGAAAAGGTGAAAATTATGCATTGGAAGTCAAAAAAGCACTGAGTATTTTAATGGAAGCCTCCCGTGTGCGGGATGAAGAAGAGATGGTGGGAAAGCTCACCATTAGTTGTGCGCCGGGGCTGGCTAATTATTGGCTCTCCCGAAAGTTGTCGAGCTTTATCAAAAAATATCCCAAGCTGTCGCTGCATATTATGACGCCCCGTTTCCCCGGTGATATTTCGAATGAAGATGCTGATCTATTCATCACTTACGGGAATGGCTCGTGGCCTGAAAAATATGTCCAACAATTGATGACTATCCAGTTGTTTCCTGTTTGTAGCCCTCACTTTTTTCATCTACAGGGCGGGTTAGGCCACCCGTCAAACCTACTTAAACTGCCTCTTTTCCATCTAATGAACCACACCGATTGGCGGGTTTGGTTAGCGGCCAATGGCGTTAGCAATACAGAGCTAGAAGGCGGGGTTATATTTTCCGATGCTAATCTCGTACAATCCGCGGCCATTGCGGGTCAAGGGATCGGGATTGGAGATAATATGGTCAGTGGTGATGCTCTAGAAAAGGGGCTTTTAATCCGTCCTTTCGAAAAAAGTATCGAGTCGCCGAGGGCATATTATTTGGTTACTTCCCCTAAAAATGTAGAAAGAAAAGATGTAAGAGCATTTATTGAATGGCTAGAAGGCCTTATTTCCGACGCTCAATCCCGCTATGATCGACCGAAAAGAGGGACTCTTTAGGCAGCACTGTTTCTGTGCGTATTATTGTTGTAATGCACTCATTTGCTGTGATCTTTGTTTTTCGGTTGATCCCATACGCTTATCAAAACCTGCTTAAACGCGAATTTACCTTGTGTTGGTAAGGTTTCGTCTCGCCAAAGAAGCCTCTTAAATTTCGCTATTCTCAATCAATAATCGCACTATTTTAGTGCGATCCGTAATGTTAGTTCAATTTTCATCATCATAACGCGCTGTCTTTACGGTAACTGTCAAATAATATTAAACAGTTAAGTCAAAATTATTCGATTGTTATTGGTTTTCATCTGAACAAGAATCTAAGTCAAGGTATTTGGTTGGTTCGCTTTGCATACCCCTAATCCCTATTAATCAACGTTAATATTTCTTGAAGGCAGCTTATGAGTCATCAATCAGATAGTGATTTTGTCACAGAGATATACCCCACGCTTTCAGAGGAAGCGCGAGTAAGAGTCGATTTAGCGGCGGCTTATCATCTGATCGAGCATTTTCAAATGAGCGATAGTATCTATACGCATATTTCAGCGCGTGTGCCGGGTGATAATGAGTATTTCTTAATTAATCCTTACGGCACTCGTTTTGGTGAAGTCAAAGCCAGTCAGTTGGTGATGATCGATTTAGACGGAAATGTTATTGATGACCCATGCAATATGGGTGCAAATCCCGCTGGTTTTACCATTCATTCCGCCATCCATGGTGCACGCCCAGATTTGAAATGCGCGTTGCATACTCACACGGTGGCGGGTGTTTCTATTGCTTCAACGCAAACGGGTATTTTGCCGATTAATCAATGGGCGTTGCAATTTTATCATGGCGTCTCTCGCCATGCTTATGAAGGCATCGCTTTAGATTTAGCCGAGCGAGAGCGCCTGGTTAAGGATTTAGGCCCTGAGAATAAAATTCTTATTTTAGATAATCATGGTCTGATGACTATGGGTAACAGCGTAGGTGAAGCCTTTACTCTGATGTTTAATTTGGAACGTGTTTGTAAGGTACAAATGGGCGTTCTAGCGAGTGGTCAACCGGTTAACCCTGTTGACTCAGCGGTGTGTGATTTGACCTATCAGCAATATATACAATTTGCCGAAATGAGTCAGCGAGGAGGCTTCCATGTGGAGTGGCTGGCTTATCTTCGTTTGTTAGAAAAAGTGTCACCCTCTTATAAAGAGTAATGCTCATCAATGTAAAACCAGTCAAAAAAGAACGTCATACTGATTGTTTTAAACTTAGGAGAGATAAATGAAAAAAATAATTATGGGCGCGGTAATCGCTTGTTTACCTTTTACGTCAAGTGCTTATGCCGAAGATCCGCAAGAGGGCGGAACAATCAATGTTGTTGTTCAACCTGAGCCACCCAGCTTAATGATTGGTATGTATTCTAATGCTACCACCCAACAGGTAGGCGGTAATATTTTTGAAGGGTTGATGCGTTATGACAAGGATTTAAATCCACATCCTCTTTTGGCTACTGCTTGGGAAAACTCTGAAGATGGTAAAACTTGGACGTTCCACTTAAAAGAGGGTGTTGTTTGGCATGATGGAAAGCCTTTCACCTCTGCTGATGTGGTCTTTTCTATTGATAAACTGTTACGAGAAACCAATGCTCGTTTGCGAGGTTCACTCGCTTTTGTTGATAGTATCACTGCACCGGATGATTACACCGTTGTTTTTCAGCTTAATCAGCCGTTTGGTCCCTTCATTCGTTTATTTGAAGTGGGCACAACACCGATGTTGCCTAAACATATTTATGCCGGTACCGACTATAAGCTAAACCCTGCCAATCATCACCCTATCGGTACGGGGCCGTTTGTCTTTAAGGAATGGAAAAAAGGTTCATTTATCCATTTGGCTAAAAACGAAAATTACCACGTGAAAGGTTTGCCGCATATTGACGAACTTTACTGGCATGTCATTCCTGATGCGGCTTCTCGTTCTGTGGCCTTTGAAACCGGAAAAATTGATGTCTTACCCGGTGGCTCAGTCGAAAACTTCGATGTGCCACGTTTAACAGAGTTAGATAATGCTTGCGTTACAACCGATGGTTGGGAGTTCTTCTCGCCACATGCTTGGTTATGGTTAAACAATCGTCAAGGGCCAACGTCTGACAAACGTTTCCGTCAGGCTGTTATGTACTCTATGGATCGAGAGTTTGCTAAATCAGTCTTGTGGAACGATTACGGAAAAATCGCTAAAGGCCCAGTGGGGTCTAAAACGAAATTCTACGATGACTCGTTGCCTAATTATGAATACAACCCAGAAAAAGCCAAAGCCTTGTTGGCGGAAATGGGTTATGACGGTACGCCAGTCCGTTTGATGGCGATGCCTTATGGTGAAACGTGGCAGCGTTGGACCGAAGTGATCAAACAGAATCTTGAAGAGGTTGGCATTAAAACCCAGATTGTTTCAACCGATGTGGCGGGCTGGAATCAGAAGATTGGCGATTGGGACTACGATATTTCCTTTACTTACCTATATCAGTACGGAGACCCTGCTCTTGGTGTCTCACGTACCTACCTGTCAAACAATATTGCTAAAGGTTCACCTTGGAATAATGCCGAAGGGTATGTCAATAAGCAGGTCGATCAATGGTTCAATGAAGCCGCCGTTGCTTTCCCTGATGCGAAACGAGCTGAGTTATATAGCAAGGCGCAACATCAAATCGTCGAGGATGTACCGGTTGCTTGGTTGATGGAGTTGGAATTTCCAACCATCTATAACTGCAAAGTACAAAACTTGGTTGACTCTGCCATCGGTGTGAACGATGCCTTTGGTACCGCTTGGATTAAACAGTAGTCAAAAAGGGGTAAGCCTTCGGGCTTGCCCCTGTAACGAGAGTAGTAACGTCTATGAGTGTGCAAACCTTATTATATATCGGTGGTCGTTTGGTTAAAGGGGCGGCGGTGCTATTGGTTATCGCAATCTTTAACTTCTTTTTAATTCGAATGGCACCAGGGGATCCCGCGCAAGTGCTGGCAGGTGAAGCTGGGGCGACAGATGCTATTTTTCTGCAGCAGTTGCGAGAACAATTTGGTCTCGATCAACCGCTTTACTATCAGTTGTGGATCTATGTTAGTAACTTGATGCAGTTCGATATGGGTATCACTTACCGTCAACAAATGCCGGTGTTTGATCTGATTATGGATCGTATGCCTGCTACTTTATTGCTCACGGGAGCGGCGTTCCTTTTATCGCTGTTATTGGGGATTTTAGCGGGCGTGGTTGCTGCAGCAAAACATCGTAAATGGGCGGATTCAGCGATCACCGTGGCGGCGCTGATTTTTTATGCAACACCACTTTTCTGGTTAGCGATGATGGCTGCCTTGTTCTTTTCTGTGTATCTAGAGTGGCTGCCTAGTTTTGGCATGCAAACGGTGGGTCAGGACCTAACGGGTTGGCAAAAAGTGACCGATATTGCACTGCATTTGATTTTACCTGCCAGCACGCTTGGGCTGTTCTTTACGGCGGTCTATGCGCGAATGATGCGTACGTCGATGATTGAAACGAGTCGTTTAGATTTTGTTAAAACAGCCAAAGCCAAAGGTATGAAACCTTCGCGCGTCACGACTCACCATATTTTGCGTAATGCGTTGTTACCGGTCGTGACACTCGCCGGCTTGCAAGCGGGGCAGTTGATCGGAGGCGCGGTGTTAACGGAAACCGTATTCGCATGGCCCGGTATTGGACGGTTGATGTTTGAGGCGCTATTCCAGCGAGACTATAACCTGCTATTAGGGGTGTTCTTTGTCTCATCCGCGATGGTTGTTATCTTCAACTTGATCACTGATGTTATTTATTGCGTCGTTGATCCACGAATCGAGTTGTCAAAATGAATGTAATTAAATCCTTAACACAAAATAAAGTGGCGATGGTTGGTTTTGGCATATTGTTTATGTTTGTTGTCATCGCTTTATTTGGGCCTTACCTCTATGACGGAAGCCCTTGGCGTATGGTGCAGCGGCCTTTTTTACCGCCTTTTCAAAACAGTAATTATATCTTAGGTACGGATACGTTAGGGCGAGATGTCTTGGCGGGCTTGATCTACGGTGCACGTATCTCATTGCTGGTGGGCTTAGTCTCAACCACCATTGCGCTGTTAATCGGTATTCCATTGGGTGCATACGCAGGCTATTACGGTGGCTGGGTTGATGAAGTATTAATGCGTTTCACTGAAATATTTCAGACCGTACCCAGCTTTGCATTGGCGGTGGTATTAGTGGCAATTTTTGAGCCTTCTGTTTATTCCATCACGGGTGCGATCGCCATCGTGAGTTGGCCTCCTGTCGCGCGCTTGGTACGAGGCGAGTTTTTATCTCTACGTAGTCAAGAGTATGTATTGGCGGCCAAACTAAACGGCCAAACTAATCGCAACATCATTATGCGTGAGATTTTACCGAATAGTCTCTCACCGATTATTGTCTTGGCATCACTGATGGTAGCCAGTGCTATTTTGCTTGAATCCTCCCTGTCTTTCTTGGGTCTAGGCGATCCAGAGATTATGTCTTGGGGTTATATGATTGGCGCGGCTAAAACAGTTATTCGCCAAGCGTGGTGGTTAAGTTTCATTCCTGGTATAGCCATTGCAATCACGGTCCTTTCTCTCAACTTGCTAGGCGAAGGCTTAAACGAAGCCCTAAATCCTAAGTTATCAGGTAAGCGGGAGAGCTAATATGAAACCTTTATTGCATGTTGAAAATTTAAGTATTCGTCTACCCAAAGGTGCTGATCGTGAATTTGCGATTAGAAATGTCAATTATGAATTAATGCCGGGTGAATTGTTATGTGTCGTGGGTGAGTCTGGTTCTGGTAAATCGATGACAGCCAACGCGGTGATGGGATTGCTGCCTAAGGTGATTGAAGTCGACAGCGGGGCGGTGACCTTCGATGGTTTTGACTTAACGTCATTGGAAGAGCGAAGAGCGAGAGCGCTGCGAGGCAATCGCATCAGTATGATTTTCCAAGAGCCGATGACGGCGCTCAATCCATTGATGCGAGTCGAAGATCAAATTTCAGAAGTGTTTTTGATCCACACGGCGATGTCTGCGACAGAGCGACATGATCGTACATTAGCCTTATTAGAAGATGTCGGTTTGCCAGATCCGAAAAAGATGCTGCGGGCTTACCCCCATCAATTGTCGGGTGGTCAGCGTCAGCGGGTAATGATCGCGATGGCGCTGGCACTTGAGCCTGCTGTTTTAATTGCTGATGAGCCGACGACGGCATTGGATGTGACCACACAAGCGCAGATTCTTAAGTTAATTAAAGAGCTGCAGCATAAGCACAATACGGCAGTGATGTTTATTACCCATGATTTTGGTGTGGTGGCAGAGATCGCTGACCGAGTGGTGGTGATGGAAAAAGGCGAAATGGTGGAGCTGGGTAAACGGGATGAGGTACTGAATCACCCGCAGCATCCTTACACCAAAAAATTGATTGCCGCCGTGCCGCCGTTAGTATCGCCTCAGCGAGAGGTTAGCGTGCATCAAGAGGCGCCGATCTTACAGGTTAAAAATTTGTGTAAAACCTATACCACCGGCGGTAGTTGGTTTACGAAAGCCCGCATAGTTAAAGCGGCGGATGATGTTAATTTTGAACTACACCGGGGTGAAACTCTGGGGTTAGTCGGCGAATCGGGTTCAGGAAAATCCACCGTGAGTCGTTGTGTCGTGCGTTTGCTTGAGGCCGATAGTGGTCAGATATTATTGGCTGGCAACGAAATTCAGTCGTTAAATAGCAAACAGCTGATGCCGTTCAGAAAACGTATACAAATGGTCTTTCAAGACCCTTATGCCTCATTGAATCCTCGTAAAACGATTGGCCAAATTATTGCCGATGGGCCTATCGCACAGGGCATGCCCGCAACAGATGCGTTGGCCAAAGCGGCTGAATTATTAGAGCTCGTGGAGCTGCCTAAAACCGCGCTGGATCGTTATCCGCATGAATTTTCCGGCGGGCAACGACAGCGTATAGGCATAGCCCGTGCCTTAGCTCATGATCCTGAAGTACTGGTGGCGGATGAGGCTATCTCAGCACTTGATGTGTCGGTGCAAGCGCAAATTCTTGAGCTGATTGACGTGTTGAAAAAGCGCCTGAATTTAGCCGTTTTATTTGTCGTACATGATCTGCGAGTGGCCGCTCAAGTATGCGATAGGGTAATCGTGATGGAGAAAGGCAAAATTGTCGAAATGGGTGAAACGAGTCAAGTGTTTGAAGCCCCCATACATGAGTATACAAAAAGCCTGATCGCCTCGATCCCCGGTGCCCATTGGCGTTCGGGTGTTGAGGATAATCAATCGATTGAAATCATGGAGGCTCAGGTCTGATGTTGTATGGCGTTGCACATAGCACCTTTTTAGACATGGCACCTTATCTTACCGAGTTTGATCGTTATGCGGATGAAGTATCGGTCGTGACCTGTGATCAAGCTCATGATGCTTCATTGGTGACGTTTGCCTTGCTTTGGTATCCCGAAGATGACTTCTTTGATCGTTATCCAAACGTGCGTGTCGTGGCGTCTATCGCCGCCGGCGTAGACAGTATTCTGGCTTGTCCGAGCATTCGTGACGATGTCATTGTGTGCCGCAATCGTGATGCCGAGCAAGCCTCGATCATGAGTACCTTTGCCATTTGGAACGTGATTAATCATCAGCGTTGTTTTGCTCAGTATCGGCAGCAACAAGAGGAGCAAGTCTGGCAGCGCTTGCCGATGCGAGCTCCGAGTGAGGTGAATGTTGGCGTGTTAGGGCTGGGCTTTATGGGTGAAAAAATGGTCAATGATCTCTATACCTTGGGATTCGATGTGGCGGGTTGGCGTAAAAGCGACAAGCGACTAGATAACTCAGAGATCACCGTTTTCAGTGGAGACGCTCAATTAGCCAGCTTTTTACAACGAACCGAAGTGCTTATTTGTGTGTTGCCACTGACACCGCAAACTCAAGGTATTTTATCGGCGGAGTTATTTGCTCAGTTAAAACCGAATGCGTATTTAATTCAGCTCGGTCGCGGCGGGCATCTTATCACTGATGATCTGTTGAGGGCGCTTGATGATGGTTCGCTAACCGGTGCGTCGTTAGATGTGTTTGATGAAGAGCCACTGCCTAGCAATAGCCCGTTTTGGCAACACCCGCGTATTTTAGTAACGCCTCATGATGCAAGTGATGTACGACCGCAAGCCGCTGTTGAAAATTTAGTCGAAGAAGTTAGGCGGTTTTCGATGGGTGAAATGCCCAACAATAAAGTTGAACCGGCGCGTGGTTATTAATTAGAGATTTATTATGACAGTTGAAAAATGTAATCGTGATCGTTTGTGGAACTCCATTATGGAGATTGGGGAAATAGGTCATGCCGAGGTTGCCGGAAGTAAGGTGGGCGGTTGTCACCGGCTGGCTTTGACGGACAAAGATAAACAAGCGAGAGATCTCTTTGTTACGTGGGCAAAAGAGGTTGGCTGTACGCTCAGAGTCGATGCGGTGGGTAATCTATTTTTACGCCGTGCGGGTATCGATAATGATTTAGCACCGGTCATGACTGGCAGTCATTTAGATACGCAGCCGACGGGCGGTAAGTTTGACGGCGTGTATGGCTGCTTGGCAGGGCTGGAAGTGCTGCGTTGTTTAAATGAGAAAAGTATCGATACCTTACGCCCAGTTGAGGTCGTCGTTTGGACCAATGAAGAGGGGGCACGCTTTAAGCCCGCGATGTTGGGATCAGGTGTTTATGCAAACGTTTTTAAGCTTGAGGACGTTTTAGCGACAAAAGATGAGGCAGGCATCAGCTTAGGCGCAGAGTTAATGCGTCTCGGTTATCAAGATATAGCCAATGATGATGCACCTATCGGCTATCAATATTATGAGTTACATATTGAACAAGGCCCCGTATTAGAAGCTTTGGATATTGATTTAGGCGTAGTCGCGGGTGTCTTAGGCATGCGTTGGTACAACGTGAAAGTGACAGGGCGTTCTTGTCATGCCGGACCGAGCCCTATGGATCTTCGTAATGACGCGTTGGTTGGCGTTGCGGAGATGGTGACGGAATTAACACGTATAGCGGAATCACAGAGTAAAGATAGCCGTTGCACGATTGGCGAATTAAGCATTCCAAGCTCATCAACCAATGTATCCCCAGGAAATGTCATCTTTTCGTTGGATCTGCGTGAAGGGCGAGAGGCAGATCTGGATGAGCTGCAAACCAAATCATTTGAAGCCATCCACCGGATCGCATTTCATCACCAGTTAGAGGTAGACATTAAAGAGACTTGGTCGTTACCGCCGTGCCCTTTCGATGAAAAATGTCTCGACAATATTCAACAAGCCTGCGCTATGAGTTATCCCGATATAACGCCTCACCGCTTAATCAGTGGCGCAGGGCATGATGCGGTTTATGTTAGCCGAGTGACCCCGACCGCAATGATTTTTGTGCCATCCGAAGATGGTTTGAGTCACAACGAACGCGAATACACCAGTCCAGAACAGTTGGAAAAAGGGTGTGATGTCCTGTTGAACACCATCATTCTATCCGCCAATTCAAACTAGTGATTTGCCTACCTTGAATAAGGAGTGTGTTTAAGTGAAAGCTTTTTATCATGAGGATCAGTGTCAGCATGATCCAAAATTTTATATGAAAAATGGTAAATCAACACCGGCTCGAGAAGTCCCTGAGCGGGGTGATATTTTCCGTAATGTGCTAAAGGATTTAAATATTACGATCAGTCCAACATCGGACTTTGGTTTGTCTTATATCTCACAAGTGCATTCACCTGACTACGTTCATTTCTTACGCTCGGCGTATGCGAAATGGGCTGAGTTACCCGATGCTAGCGATGAAATCATCCCTAAAAGTAATCCCGGCCGTTATGCCGCCACTTATCCGAGCGATATTATTGGTCAAGTGGGTTGGCATCTGATCGATACTTCTTGTCCCTTAGGGGCTGGAACGTGGACCGGCGTGTACGCATCTGCTCAAACAGCGGCAAGTGCGGCAGATGCAGTAGCTAACAAAGAGTGCGATGCTGTTTATGCGGTATGTCGTCCACCGGGTCATCATGCCTATCCCGATGGCGCGGCTGGTTTTTGTTTTTTAAATAACTCGGCGATTGCCGCTCAGCGATTATTAAAAGATTTTGAGCGGGTCGCGATTATCGATGTGGATCTGCATCATGGTAATGGTACACAGGCTGTCTTTTGGCAACGTAAAGATGTGATGACCATTTCGCTGCATGCCGACCCAGCCTATTGCTATCCGCATTACTGGGGTTATGCCCATGAAAAGGGTGAAGGCGAGGGCTTTGGCTATAACCTAAACTTTCCTGTTCCAGAAGGCACCGGTGATGTGGAATATTTAAAAGTATTCGAGCATGCACTTGAGCAATTGGAAGCCTATGCACCCGATGCGATCATTCTCGGCTTAGGATTAGATGCATCAGAGCAAGATCCTTTCGCGGTATTAAAGCTCACCACCGAAGGCTTTTCTGAGATCGGCAAGCGTATCAAAGCATTAAATAAACCAACGGTTATTATTCAAGAGGGAGGCTATATCTCACCTATTTTGGGCAATAACCTTGCGGCCGTATTGAAGCCTTTTTGTCAAGCATAAATCTAAGCTTATAAAGCTAGAAGCCATAGCGGTATTTGACTTCTAGCTTTTATTGTATCAACTCGCTAGTCAAAACTATGCACTTTAGTGCAAGGCTTTAGCTGCACAATATCGTTTTACAGCGGCCAGCTTAGAGATGTTTCTCGTTCGGAGAGCGCCCAGAGCTTTGTTAGAACTGCTTTGTCTAAAACAAATGACGCGAGCTTACATTCGCCAACGGGGCCACCAAAGTTCATCATGCCTGTCGGGCCGTAATAAGCTCGCTGTTTTAGATTATCTTCCGTCGCGCACATGACTTCGGGATAGGCGCCTTTTTCAGCCGATTGCGCCATGCCTATTTTGACCATCAAAGACCATGACACCCTGGTCGTTAAATTGGCTTTTTCATTGATAAGTGATGTGTTGGCTGCACCTGGGTGGCACACATAAACTTTGACCGCTTTACGTGCGGCTTTGATTTTATCTTGTAATTCATAGGCGAACATCATCTGCGCGAGTTTACTCTGGCTGTAGACTTTGTTGGGATGGTAGTGCTTATCCCAATTCATGTCGTCGAACTGGATGGTTCTCAGTCCCATTTTATGGCCTTCACTGGAGACAACCACGATACGCCCTTTGGACTCGTTGAGGCGGTCGAATAACAGGCCACATAGCAAGAAATGACCGTAGTGGTTCACACCCAGCTGACTTTCAAAACCGTCGACGGTTAATGTCTGTTTGGCGACCTGGGCAATAGCGCCGTTGCACATCAGTGCGTCGATGTGAGGGACTTTATTCAAGACTTCTGCTGCTGCTTTGCGTATCGACGCCAGCTCAGCGAGATCCATGCGCACAAAACTAACGTCAGCATGATGGCTAAACTCCTGTTTTAGCTTGGCGATGGCCGCTGCAGATTTAGTTGGGTTGCGGTTTAACATCACCACTTTTGCGCCCTTGGTGAGGAGTATTCGGGTTGCCTGAAATCCTGCACCGGCATTTGCACCGGTGATCACATATGTTTTGCCTGAGAGAGAACCGAGTCGCTCGGGAGTCCAGCCTTTTGGCCCAAATGGGGTTGTCGTGTTCATGGTTCAAATTCCTAGTGTTGCTGTATTCAAGCGGTTACATAATGGCTGCTGTGCGTTGTGAATCAATATAACTCTCAGGCGAGTGTATAAGTAGGCGAAATAGTCTCTAAAACATGCCTATTCGTATCACTGGATTGAAACTCCCATTCTTCAGTGATAGCTTAAATGCATGTTTTATTGAACGTCGTGGATGGTATGAGCAAGCAGCTAATCAAACAACTGATTGAAAATAGAGTCAGCGAAGATGGCATGGTTGAGACCGGCGTGAAGGGGGTAAAGCTTTTCCGGATCACCCATTCAGTTCGCTGCGCCCCGGCGGTTTACGAACCCTCCGTCGTGGTCATCGTCAGTGGCGCTAAAGAGGCGATATTGGATGGTAAACGATATGTTTATGACAATCGTCAATACATGTGTTGCTCGATGTCGATGCCGGTGGAGGCTGGAACGCCGAGGGCTTCGCCTGACAATCCTCTACTCGGCGTGATGATCTCGCTGGATACGAAGGTGATGACTGAGCTTGCGATTGCGATGGAAAGTGCTATCGGTGTCATTAAATCTCAAGGTGGTTCGGTTCCCCCTGGGTTTGCACTCGCCCACTGGGATGAGGCCTTCACGGATGCTTTATGGCGGTTGCTACAATTGGTGGGTCGTCCTGTTGATACCTCCATACTGGGAGATACTCGGCTGCGTGAGTTGTATTACGCCGTCTTAAAAGGCGAAGCGGGCAATTCTGTAAGGCGTGCATTTGGTGTGGGTAATGAAATCGCTAGAGTCATTGAGTATTTGTCTTCTCATCTCGATAAGTCGATCAATATAGAAGATATGGCTTCACAGGTGGGGATGAGCCGGGCCGTACTGCACCGTAAATTCAAGCAGGCGACCACCATGTCGCCCATTCAGTTTGTTAAGTCGATGCGACTGAATACCGCTGCTATGAAGATTGCCGGAGGCATGAACGTCAACACCGCGGCGATGGATGTGGGCTATGTCAGTTCTTCTCAGTTCAGTCGAGAGTTCAAACGGATGTATGGGAAATCACCCAAACAGTGGACCCACGCCCAGCAGCTAGTGGCGGGCATGGCATGACGGTTCGAATTTAAGACCCTCTTGGATAGCCCTAAGGAACACAAAATCCGCGTTGTTTTCTATGCTAGCATTAGCAACGGTGCAACAAATTAGGCAAATATTTAGGGTTGCTCGCGAGGCACGTTCTCGTGTCGGTCACCAACAGTGGTAGCGGTGTAACCAACTAACCGGTTTGTGTCATCGCGGTGAAACGAGTTTTAAACCGGTTGATGAGTGAATGGTTGGCTTGATCCAGGGTGGTTAAGCGGTCTTAGCCTTAATCGTTTTTGACGTGGCTGTGTTAGACACCATTATGTTGGTGTTTGTGTGATTATCCGCTTTATCAGGTGAACATTCATCAGGGCTATCGTGAGAGGTGAGCCGCATGTCTGTTTGCCGCTCAATCCGTTGGGCAACTAATATCGCCACGCAACCTGCCAGCATAACAATGAGCGTTATGATTAGGCCGTTATCAAAGTTACCGTAGTATTCCGCCATATAGCCAACGAGCGCTGGTGCGATCATCTGTGAGGTGCCGTAGCTGAAGGTAAGACGGCTCATCGGTTTAGAAGGGTTATCAGGGAACAAGCGGCCCACCATCGACAACACCATGCTAACGATACCGATAAAGCTTGCGCCATAAATGATCGCACTGAGGATAACCGCCCATAGCTGGTGGCTTAACAGTAGTATTAAAATACTGACCGCGTTCAACAGATAAGCGCAGATCAAGGCCTGCCAAGAGCCGGTCATGGCGACGACTTTATCCCATAGCGCACTGGCTGGTGCACAGCTTAAACCTGCAATGAGCCAGATTATCCAGCCTTGGCCGGCTAGTGCATCAATGCTTTCGGCTATGGTGATTAAAAAGGTAGCTGAAATGACATAACCAAAGCCCGCGCAAAAGTAGGCCAGTTGTAACACTGGCATAAAACTGCGGGGTAGCGAAATATGATGATGAGGGTGTTTTTCGAGCGCTTTCTCGGTGCTGAAATCGGGTAGCCATTGCCATACTGGTGCGATGAGCAGGAGCGTGACCAGTGCATAGATAAACCACTGTTGATCCCAACTGAAATAATCGTTAATTAAGTTTGAAAGCAGGGCGGTAATAACGATGCCAATACCTAACCCTGAAAAGAAGATGCCCAGCTCGGCTTTATGGTTACGCTTCATTAACCAGTGCATCAGTAAGCCGCCGCCGAGTAACATGCCCGCCGCACTGCTTAAGCCAGAGAGGTAGCGTAACAGATACCATAAAGGTTCCAGTGTGGTGAGCCCCATCGCAAAACTGGTCATCACGGATACCACTAAGCCGACTCTAAAGAGACGCGCCTTGAGTGCCAAGCTATGGATAAACGAGATTAGCAGTGCGCCACTGAGGTAGCCTGCATAGTTAGCGGCGGCGAGGTAACCGGCCACCGATTCACTTAAACCCACTTCGCTGGCCATTTCAGGAATCATTGGGGTGTAAGCAAAACGCGCGATACCGATGGTGGCCACCACGGCTAAAACGCAGGTGACTAGCATGCGGTTTTTACTAATCTCAACCATGTTCTGTTTTCCTATGGGTGATGATGGAAAAGGGTGTCGTAGCACTGTGGTTAGATTAGAGGATGTTGTATCAGTAAACTTTCTATAAAATGACAGAATATCTATAAAACAGGACAAAATGTTGTGAAAGGACAAGCATCACCCGAACTCTCTTCTGAGCTCTCTTCTGAACTCTCCCCCGAACTGCGCCCGCTAACGATGCCGGCCTTACCGCGGGAGCTGTATGTCCGACAGGAGAAGATGCCGGCGGGACACTATTTCCCCGCACATCAGCATGATTGGCATCAACTACTCTATGCCGTGTCCGGCGTATTGGTGGTGGATCTGGTCGGCGAACGATATTTTATTCCGCCAGAGCAAGCGATCTGGTTGCCCAGTGGTTGCCAGCATCGGGTATATACCGAGTATGGGGCCGATCTGAAAAGCCTCTATTTAGCGAAAGAGTATCAGGCATTAGGCACTGAGCGTGCGACGGTACTGCATATTACACCGTTGATTCGAGAGTTGATTCTCACCGCTGCGGAATTTGAGGTTGAATATGGTTTAGAGTCCTATGAAAACGATCTGGTGCAGTTGTTATTAAAATCCCTCAGCCGGTTAGAGCGGGATGATCGTTTTCTGCCTTGGCCCGTGAGTCCCGAGTTAACGGCATTATGTCATCGTTTGTATCAGCAGCCGGATCAGGTGGTCACCTCAGAACAGTTAGCGAGTTCGATGGCGGTGTCTTTGCGTACATTAGATCGCCGTTTTCGCCGAGAAACGGGTATGACCTTAAAGCAGTGGCGTTTGCAGTTAAGATTGATGCAGGCCATTGAGTTATTGAACGCCGGGCATAGTGTCACACAGATCGCGTTAGAGCTCGGTTATAGCGCCGCATCACCCTTCATCTATATGTTTCGAGAACAGTTTGGTGTTGCGCCTGCTCAATATCGAAATCGCTCAGAAAAACTTAAATAACAGGGTCTATCGGTGGCGATATTTCAGGCTCAGATAGTCTTCGTTTAAATATCAAAATTAATGTTAAAATGCCCGCCACTGTATGTAGCCTGCTGGGCTGTAAGGGTGCTGTTTTACCTTAGGGTGGCATCAACATACTCACCAACTTTGCATTAAATGATCCCGGAAAAGTATTCAGATGGAAATCAAAGTAAATTTTTTAGACAATCTCAGGCTTGAAGCGAAGTTCGATGATTTTACCGTTATCGCCGATCAGCCGATTCGTTACAAGGGGGATGGTTCTGCGCCCGGTCCATTTGATTATTTTTTAGCGTCTTCAGCCTTATGCGCCGCTTATTTCGTTAAGGTTTATTGTCAAGCTAGGGATATCCCAACGGACGATATTCGCCTATCACAGAACAATATTGTCGATCCTGAAAATCGCTATAACCAGATTTTTAAGATTCAGGTGGAACTGCCGGACACCATTTCAGAGCGGGACCGTACCGGCATTATCCGTTCGATCGATCGCTGTACCGTGAAGAAAGTGGTGCAGCAGGGGCCGGAATTTAGAATTGAGACGGTTGAAAACCTGGATGCCGATGCCTCAATTATGGCGATGGGGGTTGCCGATGAGACGGCCAACACCATGATTCTCGGTAAAGATCTGCCGCTGGAAAAAACTATCGCCAATATGACGGGGCTATTGGAAAGCCTCGGCATGAAGATCGAGATCTCTTCTTGGCGTAATATCGTCCCTAATGTGTGGTCGCTGCATATTCGAGATGCCTCTTCACCGATGTGTTTTACCAACGGTAAGGGCGCCACCAAAGAGAGCGCGCTTTGTTCGGCGTTGGGTGAGTTTATTGAGCGGGCCAGCTGTAACTTCTTCTATAACGATCAATATTTTGGTGAGCAGATTGCCAATAGCGAGTTTGTTCATTATCCCAATGAGAAATGGTTTAAATTAACCGACGATGATCGTATTCCCGAGGGGTTGATGGATGATTATTGTCTGGCGATTTATAACCCCGATGATGAGTTACGCGGTTCTCATCTGATCGATACTAATTCGGGTAATGTTGAACGCGGTATTTGTGCGCTGCCCTACGTACGTCAGTCTGATCAACAAACGGTTTATTTCCCCTCCAATCTGCTGGAAAACCTGTTTCTCAGTAACGGCATGAGTGCCGGTAATAATATTGATGAAGCCAAGGTGCAGTGTCTGTCTGAAATTTTTGAGCGAGCGATTAAACGGCAAATTATCGAGCAGGAGATCGTGCTGCCGGATGTGCCTGAGGCCGTATTGGCGCAATATCCTCAGATTGTCGCGGGTATTCAAGGCTTGGAAGAGCAGGGCTTTCCTGTACTGGTAAAAGATGCTTCTTTGGGAGGGCAGTTTCCGGTGATGTGCGTCACATTGATGAATCCTCGCACGGGTGGTGTGTTTGCTTCGTTTGGTGCGCATCCAAGTTTTGAGGTGGCACTGGAGCGGAGTCTGACCGAATTGCTGCAAGGGCGCAGTTTTGAGGGGCTCAATGATGTACCGCCGCCTACGTTTAATAGTTTAGCGGTGACTGAACCGAATAACTTTGTCGAACACTTTATCGATTCGACGGGAGTGGTTTCATGGCGCTTTTTCAGTGCGCGTCATGATTATGAGTTCTGCGAATGGGATTTCTCTGGCACCAATGCCGAGGAAAGTGATCGCTTGATGGCGATTCTGAATGAGCTGGAACAGGAAGTATATATCGCTACGTTTGATGATTTAGGGGCGGCGGCGTGTCGCATTTTGGTACCGGGTTTCTCTGAGGTTTATCCGGTGGAAGATTTAGTCTGGGATAACACCAATAAAGCGATTCAGTTCAGAGAGGATATCCTGAATCTGCATCGCTTAAGCGACGATCAATTAGCCGATTTGGTTGAGCGTCTCGAAGATAGCGAAGAAGATAATTACACCGATATTAAAACCTTGATTGGCATCGAGTTTGACGAGAATACGGTGTGGGGTCAGTTAACCATTCTTGAACTGAAAATTCTCATTTATCTCGCGCTGGGCGAGCATGAAGCGGCGTTAGAGCTGGTGGAAAGCTTCTTGCAATATAATGACAATACCGTTGAGCGTGGGCTGTTTTATCAGGCGATGAATGCTGTCTTGGTGATTGTCTTGGATGAAGAGCTGTCGTTAGATGATTATCTGCCTAATTTGCGGCGGATGTTTGCTGAGCCGGTGATGGACAGTGTGGTCGATTCGGTGATGGGTGAGGTAAGGTTCTATGGCTTAACCCCTACCAGCATGAAACTCGAAGGGCTCGATCGCCATCTACGCTTGATTGATAGCTATCAAAAGCTACATGCGGTGCGCGCTGCGAAGGCGGGTCTGGCGTCTTAAAAAACGCACATTAAGGGCTGACTAGAAGGGTTGGGGTGCTTTGAGTGGTTTAAGCATACGTAAACGATAATGTGTTGGGTTCAGCCAAAAAAAACCAGCGGTTATGTCGCTGGTTTTTTGTTTTAAGCATCATATTCGAGACACTGCTCGTCTAAGGCCTGTTAGAGTACCAGCTTGGTTAGCCCCATGACCGCTAGATAACCGCAGGTGTATGCGATCAGCAACCAGTGAATAAAGCGCAGGTAGCTAATAAACGAAAGTTCCTGCAACTTACTGAGGGCGATAACACCGGCGGCCGATCCGACGATCAGAATAGACCCCCCAACGCCGACGGCATAGGTCAGCCCTAACCATTCGCTCTTGGTCATCGGAATGTCCGATTGCAGAATCGCTGCGGTGAGTGGCACGTTATCGACGAAAGCAGACAGAATACCGATAATGTAGTTAGCATAAACCGCCGGCATCATGGTATACAGTTCTGGCAGTAGCTCTAACACCGACATCTCTTTGAGCATACCCACTAATAACAGCACCCCGAGGAAGAACAGCAACGTATCAAACTCGATTTCGCGGACATATTCCAAGACATTGGGGTTGTGTTCTTTGCGAAAGATCACCTGATGCACGATAAACATCAGCGCCAAACCGAACAGAAAGGTCAGCACCGGCGGCACTGAAAACAGGACGCTAAAGGCGAGTGTGCTGATAATGGTCAGCAGAAACAGGCTGGCGATGAGTTTGTCACCGGCCGAGATCGGTCGTTTGAATTTCGGTAGGGTGATGATCTCATTACAGCCTTGCATCAGAATCAATGCCAGAATGGCCACCCCAGCAATCGCCGGTAGAACCAATAGTAATAGGTTGAGAATTGAGACTTTACCGTTGAGGAAGATCATCAAAGTGGTGACATCGCCGGTAATCAGCGACACACCGCCGGAGTTAACCGCAAACACAATGAGGGCGGCAAACTTAAGGGTGTTTTTGGTTTCGAGTTTTAGTGATGCCAGTAACGACAGCATAATCAGCGAAGCGGTAATGTTATCCGCTAAGGATGAAAACATCAGTCCGAGTAGCGCGATGAGAATCATCAAGGTGCTCAGCCGCAGCTGACTCGGTAATAGACGGTAGACAAGCTGAGTAATCAGGCCTTTTTCGTTGAGATAAGCGACGAAGGTCATGGCGGCCATCAGGAATAGCCAAAGAATGGCGATATCGAGTAGTTGTTCGTTGAGTGCTTCCTGAATTGCCTGAGGTGACTTTTCAGGGAAGATAAAGGCGAGAATCCAGACAAGCGTACCAATAAAGAGTGTTGATTTAGCCTTATTCAGATGTACAACATCTTCAAAAACAATTAGCACAAAGGCGAGGATAATCAGGCCCAATAGCAAATAATGCATTGTTAGTCCCACGTTAAAATTTTTTAAGGCAACTATTTTCTACTTTTGTATTAGGACAATACAATAGATAAATCGGTTAAGATCGTAAGAATATAGGATTTACGACTTTATGACGTGCTGCTAGCAGCGATATTGATTATTTATTGTGCTTTTGTTGGCGGGTAAACTATTTTATCGCTTGCGGGTCACAAGATTAGCCATTAAACCTGTAGGATTATGGCTAGTGTTGACGTTAGTTTATCAGTCGATGAGTAAAGGTCGTTGTGGTGGGTGAGATGGCGGCTTGAGCGAGGATGACGGTTTTGATGGTCTAATGATATTGATGTTAACCGCGTCAGCGCGTGTTGGTATACAAATAAGGAAAAATAAAGATGTTAGATAAGCGTCAGTTTTATATTGATGGTCGTTGGGTAGCTCCCCTTGCAGCACAAGATTTTGATGTGATTGATCCTTCGACAGAAGACGTGTGTGCGGTTATTTCTTTAGGCAGTGAGGCCGATACCGAAGCGGCAGTGTCGGCGGCACGCAAAGCATTTGATCGTTGGAGTCAGACGTCGAAAGCGTCTCGCATTACGTTGTTGGAAAAACTGTTAACTATTTATAATGAGCGTGCCGATGAGATGGCGCAAGCGATCTCTACTGAGATGGGTGCGCCGATTGCATTGGCGCGAACATCACAGTGTGGTGCGGGTTCTGCTCATATTAAAAACCTGATTCGCGCGTTGAAAGGCTATGAGTTTGATCAGCCTCTGGGCGAGCATGCGCCGGATAATCGTATTCTGCATGAAGCGATCGGTGTTTGCGCCTTGATTACGCCGTGGAACTGGCCGATGAATCAGGTCACGTTGAAAGTTGTGGCGGCGTTGACGGCAGGCTGCACGATGGTGTTAAAACCCTCAGAAATTGCGCCATTGTCTTCGTTGTTATTTGCCGAGATGATCGATCAGGCAGGTTTCCCCGCCGGTGTGTTCAACCTAGTGAATGGTGATGGCCTGGGTGTGGGGTCACAGCTATCTGGGCACCCTGAAGTCGATATGGTGTCATTTACCGGCTCAACACGGGCGGGAATTGCCATCAGTAAAAATGCAGCCGATACGGTTAAGCGTGTGGCGTTAGAGTTGGGCGGTAAGGGCGCCAATATTATCTTCGCCGATGCTGATGAGAAGGCGGTGACTCGGGGAGTACGTCATTGCTTTAATAACAGTGGTCAGTCTTGTAACGCGCCGACTCGGATGCTGGTGGAGCGTTCGATGTATGATCAGGTGGTGCAGGCCGCGGCGGATGTTGCCAATAAAACGGCGGTTAATTCAGCAGGCCTTGAAGGTCATCATATTGGTCCCGTCGTCTCTCAGATGCAGTTTGATAAAATTCAGGGATTGATTCAGAAAGGTATTGATGAGGGTGGTCGTTTGGTTGCTGGGGGATTGGGTAAACCGACCGGTCTTGAAAAAGGCTTTTATGTTCGTCCAACGGTCTTTGCGGATATAAACAATCAGATGAGTATTGCCCGTGAAGAGGTGTTTGGCCCCGTCTTAGTGATTATTCCTTTCGATACCGAAGAGGAAGCGATTAGCATTGCCAATGATAGTCCTTATGGTTTGACACACTATGTGCAGACTCAAGATGGCGATAAGGCTAACCGAGTGGCGCGTCGGTTGAGAGCGGGCATGGTGCAGATTAACGGCACCTTCCTCGGTGCGGGCTCGCCGTTTGGAGGCTATAAGCAATCGGGCAATGGCCGTGAGGGCGGTGTCTGGGGGCTTGAAGACTTCCTTGAAGTTAAAGCCGTCAGTGGCTGGAACTAATTTTATCGAGCCAAAACCTGCTCTGAGCAGGTTTTGGCACTGTTTTATACAGATGAGTTTTATGCAGATTATTTAGCGATTACTCCGTGCCGCTAAGTAGGCTTCGATGGCCTGCTTAAATTTGGCATGATGTATCGCCCAGCCGCCAATATAACCAATTACAGAGCCTAAAATAATATCAAATAAGCGGGAAAGAATCAGTTGATCTGTTTCGCCGGTGGGTATATTGGTGTCTGTAAATATCACGGTTAATGGCGTAATAAACATCACCGCGAGGCCATAATTGCGGGTAATTAACAGCTCTATGATAAAGCTCAGTCCCAGTATCAAAAAGGCGGTCTCCCATGGGCCTGGCGCGAATGAGAAAATCACCCAAGCGATACCCATGCCGATAGTTGTTCCGATAATACGATGCACGTTTCGGTGCCAGATAGCGCGAAAGGTAGCCCCTTGCATAATGGCGATAGTCGAGATGGGCACCCAGTAGGGGTTGTCTAATTGAAGAAGCAGTGCGAGGACATAGCCGCCGCCGACAAATAAGCTAATTACCACAGATTCGATACTGATGACGATGATGTTGTGATCAATCTCTTCAGTTGGTCGATCGACAAAGGTTTTCGAAATATACACCTGATAAACACTATACAGAAGCGCCAGACAACACCCTCCCATCGCGCCAAACATTAAAATTCCTGTGCGTTCAGCGGCCAGTGAAAGGTCAAAGGGGAGTGTGCGGGCGAGGCAGGCCACGACGATAAAAAACAGCGTGCCTGGTGGTGGTACAGAGTAGAAACGGCAGATTACCGTGACCATAAACACATTGAGGGTTAGTGTGGCAGCTGAAAAAAGGGGATCAAAATTAGTCACCACGCCCAGTGCAAAGCTAAGTGAAAAGCCGAAAGCGCAGGTGGCTAATGTCATCATTCGCCGGGGAATATGGGTTTGGCGCATGTATAAAATAGACAAGCCGCCCAAGCAGCCTAGCATTGCGGTTTGAATATCGCCTAGCCAGGCACCTATCAGTGCGGGTAGGCCCACAGATAATGCTGAAACAATTAAAAAACCAAGGGGGCGCTTGTGGTCGCTGAGTGCCAGCAGCGGTTGAATGCTCGTGTAAAGTCGAGTTGTAAGAGCGAATTTATTATCCAATCGAATATCCTTTCAGTCGTTGTCAGCAATGCTGAAAAAACAGCCGTAGTGGTAGAGCGAAAAGTAGCATGGTTATGATGTGCTCGGGGTGAGTGTAATGGCGTTGTCTAACTATTGCTAGGCGTTGAAAGGTGTTTGGCCTTATCGAAAGGGAAGGTTGAGGCACAGCACTGTCAATTTTATGGCGTGCATTTTATGCCAAGGTGAAGCCTATTTTGGGAAGAGTAAATTAGCGGTGGGTAAGCATGATGTTGAGCTCACATCGCCGCACTATGAAGTGATTTTAGTGCATGGTGTCAATTAAAAAACCACACCTAAACTTAATTCACTTTGTTAGATAGTCTGCTTAATTCATTGATATAAAAGTTTTTATTGGGTGGTAATAAAAAGCCCTAGCAGTGTGATAGGGCTTTTTGATTCGGAGACTTGTGCGAGTACGAAGGCTATCGATTGAGGTGTATTTTTAATACAAGCCTTAATCTAAGCCCCTGTGTCTGCGTCGACCCTATGTCATTAGGCGTTAACATTTATGCGTTCGAGGATTAGCCGCGCTTCCAACGATGAAAGCTTTCTAGCCAGCCGAGAATCTTTTGTGGCGCATGTTTTTTCTTCCACTCACCGGCCACAAAACGATTGGCTTCGTTGAGGGTTGGGTACGCATGAATGGTCCCAAGGATCTTGTTTAAGCCCAGTTTGTTTTTCATGGCTAAGGCAAATTCGGGCAGCATCTCGGCGGCATGTTCACCGACCAAGGTAACGCCGATGATTTTATCGCTACCGGGTTTGAGTAAGACTTTAACAAATCCGTAAGCGGCTTCATCGGTGATCGCCCGATCTAGCTCTTCGAGGTTATAACGTACCGCCTCATAGGCAATGCCCTCATCAATCGCTTGTTTCTCGTTGAGGCCGATACGAGCCACTTCTGGGCTAGTGTAAGTGGTGAATGGGATTAAAGAGTAATCCACTTTGAATTTTTTAAACTGTCCGAATAGGGCATTCACCGATGCAAACCATGCTTGATGAGCGGCAGCATGGGTGAATTGGAAAGGCCCGATCACATCGCCGCAGGCAAGGATATTAGGTATCCTAGTGCGAAGGTAAGGGTCGACCTGAATGGTACCACCCGGCTTAGCCGTGATGCCCATCGCTTCGAGGCCAAAACCAGTAACATTGGCGGTACGTCCGGTGGCGACCAGCAACTTGTCGAAAGCGATACGTTTTTCCTGTTTGTTATGACGACAAACAAGCTGATAGCCCTGATCAGTCACTTCAAAACGCACTGGGGTATGGCTTGAGCAGATCGTAATGCCATCTTCTTGAAGACGCTTTTCAACCACGGCGGCAGCGTCTTGATCTTCACGGGTGAGTACTTGAGTACCGCGAAAGAGGATCGATACTTGGCTACCGAGTCGCGCAAAGCACTGACCGAGTTCGCAGCCGATAGCGCCGGCACCGAGTACCAGTAGGCGCTCAGGACGCTGACGTAGGCCCCAAATAGTATCGGACGTGAGTGGCTCGACTTGTTCTATGCCTGGGATGCTTGGCAGCGTCGGTCGTGCGCCGGTGGCGATGACAATGTTTTGTGTCGTGATAGTTTTGCCGTTGACCTCGACTTCCCAAGGGCTGCGAATATGAGCACTGCCGGTGACGCAATCAACCCCAAGGGATTCATAGCGGGCAATGGAATCATGGGGCTCAATAGTTTCAATAACCCGTTGCACTCGATCCATCACTTCTGAAAACTCATACTCGATTTCGGCGTTGCGAATCCCCAATTCTTTGGCATCACGCACATCGGCGAGGAAGTGAGTGGTGCGAATCAGGGCTTTAGAGGGAACACAGCCGGTATTAAGGCAATCGCCGCCCATCTTATGACGCTCGATCAGAGTGACTTTAGCCTTGGTGGCCGCTGCAATATAAGAGGTGACTAAACCGCCCGCGCCGGCACCAATGACCACCATATTAGTATCAAACTTTTTCGGCTTGCTATAACCGTTATAAACTTGGCGTTGTTTGACTTTATCGACAATGAGTTTCGCGATCCAAGGGAAGATGCCTAGCAAGCAGAAGGATAGAATCAGTCCTGGTGACAGAATATCGCCAGGTTGTTCGATGAGTGCTAGTTGGGTGCCCGCATTAACGAAAATCGCGGTGCCGGGCAACATGCCGAGCTGACTCACCCAGTAGAAAGTGGCTGCTTTCATGCGAGTAAGGCCCATCACGGCATTAATGACAAAAAATGGAAACAACGGCACTAAGCGCAGGGTAAAGAGATAGGAGATACCGTCTTTCTCGATACCACGGTTGATGGGGTCGATATAGCTAGAAAACTTATTGGTTAACGGCGCACGTAAGAGGTAACGGGCCATCAAGAAAGCCAGCGTCGCGCCGATTGCACTGGCAAAGGACACCAGTATCAGACCCGTTGCGAGGCCGAAGATGGCGCCGCCCGCGAGCGTCATGATAACCGCCCCAGGGAGAGATAGCGCAGTGACAAGGACATAGAACACAACAAAGGCAGCAAGCGCTAACACTTTATTCGCTGTGACCCAGCTTTGCAGGCTGTCCTGTTGTGTTTTTATATAATCGAGGTTGAGGTAGCTGCCAAGATCAAATAGGAAGAAAGCACCTATGAGTGTGGCAATAACAACGATTAAAAAGATTTTTTTACTATTCATAAACAGGCTCTGCTTGGCAAGAGTGGAGTGAGTGCTGGGGATAATCTCACAGTAAACTGAAAATATCCTGAAAGGATGATGATAGTCGATGGCGTTAAGTTTAATTACATGTTTCGGCTGATCAGAGAAAACTGAGTGCTTGATGTAGGGGCTGACGCGAATAAAAAAGCCTTTTAAGTTCTCAATGAGTGAACCCAAAAGGCTTTTTCGTGGCTAACGTTGTGATTAGCTATGGTTGTTGGCGGCTTCCAAGGTGTTTTCCATGAGTGTTGCCACCGTCATGGGGCCAACTCCGCCGGGGACAGGAGTGATCCAGCTAGCGCGTTCTGCTGCAACCGCATAGTCGACATCACCAACTAAGCGGCCATCTTCAAGACGGTTGATGCCTACATCGATCACGATGGCGCCGGGTTTAATCCATTCACCTTTAACCAGTCCGGGTCTGCCAACACCGACAACCACAATATCCGCACGTTGAACATGTGCAGCGAGATCTTGGGTAAATCGATGAGTGGTGGTGGTCGTGCAGCCCGCGAGGAGCAGTTCGAGCGTCATTGGGCGACCAACAATGTTAGATGCACCGACAATCACGGCGTCTTTACCACGAATCGTTTGACCCGTGGATTCCAATAATGTCATCACGCCTTTCGGTGTGCAGGGGCGCAGTGCCGGTAAGCGTTGTGCTAGTCGACCTAAATTGAACGGATGGAAGCCATCGACATCTTTCTCCGGGCGAATACGCTCAAGAATCTCATTCGCATCAAGATGCGCGGGTAATGGTAGTTGCACCAAAATACCATCAATGTTGTCATCGCTGTTGAGTGTGTCGACCAACGTAAGGAGTTGCTGTTGGTTGGTGTCTGCGGATAAATCGTAGGAAACCGATTCAATGCCAACCTCTTTGCAGGCATTTTTCTTGTTTCTGACATATACCTGAGAGGCGGGATCGAAGCCGACTAAAATTACAGCCAAACATGGGGCACGTTTATCCATATCAAGGCGGGCTTTGACACCTACGGCTACTTGGTCGCGAACATTTTGGGCAATCTGCTTGCCGTCAATTATCTGAGCGCTCATCTTACGAATGTCTTCCTCAGTCATTAATTTTGATGACGCGGATTGTCTCATGGTTGCGTTATTCCTCCAAGGGGAATCGCGGTTAGCGGCATGATCAATGGGCATTAGCGCAATTGCTACAATGTTTTGCGGACTGCTCGATCACTATAGGGTCAGTATAGTCAGCCGTTATGACGTAATAGCGTAATAGAAGGCGTCTCGCTGAATGGTTTTTGTAAGGCTAACAAGTAAGCATGCTAGCGATGCTCGATACTGGATGCATGGCGATAGGTGATAAACAGTCGATGATGTTAACGGCTAGGGACCATACTACGGCATCGGCATGCGGCTAAAAGAGGGAAGGGGAAGCTAGGGGGGAGATATAAGCAGGCTAAGTAGTTTATTTTACTTAAATTTCCAAAAGGGTGTTGACGAGATAACACTCGATATATATTATGCGCTCCATCTTGAAGAGGGGCACGAAGCACTACGGTGTTGCAGCTTACCTTGGATGAGATCGGGCAGTGTCAGGCGCCCGTAGCTCAATGGATAGAGCACTCGCCTTCTAAGCGAGCGGTTGCAGGTTCGACCCCTGCCGGGCGCGCCAGCAAGGTCTGACAAAGTGTCAAAATGTACGTAGTGGTGGGCGTAGCTCAGTTGGTAGAGCTCCGGATTGTGATTCCGGCGGTCGTGGGTTCAAACCCCATCGTCCACCCCAGTACATCGCTATCATAATTGTGGTATAGTAATGCCACTCCAACGATAGCAAACAGTGTTTTATGCGAGTGTGGCGGAATTGGTAGACGCGCTGGTTTTAGGTACCAGTATCTTACGGTGTGGGAGTTCGAGTCTCCCCACTCGCACCATTACTTCTTAGGAAGACGCCTGTGGTGGGCGTAGCTCAGTTGGTAGAGCTCCGGATTGTGATTCCGGCGGTCGTGGGTTCAAACCCCATCGTCCACCCCATTTCTTATTTGTTCCATATTTCACCTCCCTCTTTTTAAATTAATATTGACTCCTTTTGTTAGAGAACCGTGCATTTATCTTGCATCCGTTGATATTCAACGCTTTTCGCTTGACTAATAGCACCGCTTCCCCGACAATTTCGCCCTTTAGAAATTCTGGTATCTATTGTGAAGCGCCTCAGCCTCGGTATGAGGGTAAACGATAGATCAATTTTCAGATTTGTTACGATACAAATAATTTTGTGAGGAATTCCATGCAAGTATCCGTAGAAACTACTACTGGTCTTGAGCGTCAACTGACTGTTGTTGTACCTGCTGATCGTGTTGACAACGATGTAGCCAAGCGTGTTCAACAGACAGCTCGTACTGTTCGTCTGGACGGCTTTCGTCCTGGTAAGGTGCCAGTTAAGGTGGTTAAGAAGCGCTACGGCCAAGGTATCCGTCAGGAAGTCATCGGTGAGGTTGTGCAGCAGAGCTTCTATGAAGCGATTGAGCAGGAAAACCTGACACCCGCTGGCGGCCCAAATGTTGAATTCAAAACCGACAAAGAGGGCGAAGATTTCGCTTACACGGCAACGTTTGAAGTGTATCCTGAAATCGCGCTAGCTGATTTCTCCAGCGTTGAGATCGAAAAGAATTCCGCTGAAGTAAAAGACGCTGATCTTGATCAGATGATCGATACTCTGCAGAAGCAGCAAGCCGCTTATGAAGAAGCGGATAAAGCAGCGGCTGAAGGCGATCAACTGAACATCGATTTTGAAGGCACTATCGATGGTGAAGCTTTCGATGGCGGCACGGCGACCGGTATGGATCTGGTATTAGGCTCTAATACAATGATCCCTGGCTTTGAAACAGCACTGGAAGGTGTTAAAGCGGGTGAAGAGAAAGAAGTAAACGTTACTTTCCCTGAAGAATACCACGCTGAAAACCTGAAAGGTAAAGATGCTAAGTTCAGTGTTAAGGTGAACAAAGTTTCTGTTCAAGTACTGCCAGAACTGAACGAAGAGTTCTTCGCTAAGTTTGGTATCGCAGAAAACAGCGTTGAAAACTTTAAGGTTGAAGTACGCAAAAACATGGAGCGTGAACTGAAGCAAGCGCTGAAGTCTAAGCTAAAAGAAGCAGTCTTCGGTAAGCTGGTTGAAGTGAATGCGATTGATGTGCCTGCCGCGCTGATCGATGGTGAGATTGATGCGATGCGTCGTCAAGCGATTCAGCAGTTTGGTGGTGCGGATGCCAATATCGATCCTAACATGCTGCCGAAAGAGATGTTCTCTGAACAGGCTGAAAAGCGTGTTAAAGTCGGTCTGTTGGTCTCTGAAGTTGTTAAAGCTAACGAACTGAAAGTAGATGATGATCGTGTGCGTGCGACTGTTGAAGAGCAGGCTGCCACTTATCAAGAGCCACAAGAAGTGATCGACTGGTATTACAGCAATCAAGAGATGCTGAATCAGATCCAGAATCTGGTTCTGGAAGATCAAGTTTTGGATCTGCTGCTTGAGTCTGCTAAAGTTAGCGAAACTGAACTAAGCTATGAAGACGCAATCAAGCCTGCAGCACCGGCTGCTGAAGAAGTTGAAGAGGCGTAATTGCCCTTCGCCTTAATTGCGTTTATAAAAGAACGGTTGTCGGCTTAAGGTCGGCCGCCGTTTTTTTTTCTGGACGTGCGATGAGCACGTTGTCAAGGATCTAGGAGAGAATTCAATGTCGGATTTTTATGATGGCCCTACCGTAATTACTAGCAGTGGTCTGGTGCCCATGGTTGTTGAGCAATCAGCACGTGGTGAGCGTTCTTACGACATCTACTCTCGATTACTGAAAGAGCGTGTTATTTTCATGATTGGCCAGGTTGAAGATCATATGGCTAATCTGGTGGTTGCTCAGCTTCTTTTTCTGGAATCTGAAAATCCGGATAAAGATATTCATCTGTATATTAATTCGCCCGGTGGTTCGGTAACCGCAGGCTTGTCTATCTATGACACCATGCAGTTTATTAAGCCAGACGTTAGCACGATGTGTATCGGTCAGGCCGCCAGCATGGGCGCTTTACTGTTGACGGGTGGCGCGGCGGGCAAGCGTTTCTGTTTGCCGCATTCGCGCATGATGATTCATCAGCCGTTGGGCGGTTATCAGGGGCAAGCGACTGATATTGAGATCCATACTCAAGAAATTTTGAGTATTCGTGACAAATTAAATAGCATTATGTCGCATCACACCGGTCAAGATATGACTACCATCAGTAAAGATACTGATCGGGATAACTTTATGTCACCTGAGCAAGCGGTTGAATATGGCCTAATCGATCAGGTAATGAGTCGTCGTTAAAGGGCTTGTCAGGTTGTTTAGATGGTGCACCTCGCTTGAAGTTTGATGTCATACGGTGCACATTGTTCGCTATACTGTGGCTAACGCGATAAAGAAATTAAAGGGCCTGACTAGTCAGCTTGGTTGGGACAAATAGAGGAAGTTGAATGTCTGACGATATCAACGGTAAAGAGGGAGGCGATGACAGCAAGCTGCTGTATTGCTCTTTCTGTGGTAAAAGCCAGGACGAGGTTAAAAAACTGATTGCAGGTCCGTCTGTTTTTATCTGTGATGAATGTGTCGATCTTTGTAACGACATCATCAAAGAGGAGATTCAAGACGCAGAAGCTCCACAAGAAGATGGGGATCACCTGCCGACTCCGGCTGAGATAAAAAATAATCTGGATGCTTACGTTATTGGTCAAGAACGGGCCAAGAAAGTACTGTCCGTCGCGGTTTATAACCACTACAAGCGGTTGCGTTTTCAGCAAACCGCAGGCGACACCGATGTTGAACTGGGTAAGAGTAATATCTTGCTGATAGGCCCCACCGGTAGTGGTAAAACATTGTTGGCGCAAACCTTGGCGCGGATGTTGAACGTGCCGTTTACGATTGCGGATGCAACCACCTTGACCGAAGCGGGTTATGTGGGTGAGGATGTTGAAAACATCATCCAAAAGCTGCTGCAAAAGTGCGATTATGATGTCGAGAAGGCGCAGCTGGGTATTGTTTACATCGATGAGATCGATAAGATCTCACGTAAATCAGATAACCCATCCATCACCCGTGATGTCAGTGGTGAAGGCGTACAGCAGGCGCTGTTGAAGCTGATCGAAGGTACGGTTGCCTCTGTACCACCGCAAGGTGGACGTAAGCATCCGCAGCAAGAATTTTTACAGGTTGATACCTCGAATATTCTGTTTATCTGTGGTGGCGCTTTTGCTGGGCTTGATCAAGTTATCAAACATCGTAGTGAGAAAAGCTCTATTGGCTTCAATGCGGCGGTTATCAGCAAAGAAGAAACCAAGAAAGTCACCGATGTGCTGGTCGATCTCGAATCTGAAGATCTGGTTAAGTACGGTCTGATTCCAGAGTTTGTGGGTCGTCTACCGATGATTGCCACACTGACCGAGCTGGACGAAGAAGCGCTGATTCAGATTTTGACCGAGCCTAAGAACTCACTGACGAAGCAGTATACGGCTTTGTTTGGTATGGAAGGCGCTGACTTAGATTTCCGTGAAGACGCGCTCAAGGCCGTGGCTGCCAAAGCGTTAGAGCGTAAAACAGGTGCCCGTGGTTTGCGTTCTATCCTTGAAGAGCATCTGCTGGATATCATGTATAGCCTGCCTTCTGAGAAAGGCATTTCTAAGGTTGTTATTGATGAAGGTGTTATCACCGGAGACTCTGATCCAATTCTTATCTATGAAAATCAGGACGCGCCAAAAGCGGCGTCAGAAGACTGATTAGCAAAGATAGATAAAGACGCGCCCTCGGCGCGTTTTTTGTGTGTCGCACACAAGCTCCTAGGATAAGCGCGGGTTTGGCTTAAAATAGGATGCATACACTAGAGCTTAGGCGGGCTAGCGATTAGAATGAGTGCCTGCCTTAATGTAAGAAAGAGATTTTCCAATGGGAAGAAAGTTTGAAGTACGTAAGGCTTCCATGGCTAAGACTCAGGGAGCTAAATCCAAGGTATATGCCAAGTATGGCAAAGAGATCTATGTTGTTGCAAAAAATGGTGGCGTCGATCCTGAGGGTAACCTGTCTCTGCGTCGCCTCATCGAGAAAGCCAAAAAAGATCAAGTACCGGCCCACGTGATAGAAAAAGCGATCGACAAGGCTGCAGGCGGCGGTGGTGAAGATTTCCTGCCAACTCGCTATGAAGGCTTTGGTCCTGGTGGCTGCATGGTTATCGCCGATTGCCTGACCGATAATAACAACCGTACGTTTGGTGATGTTCGAGTGGCGTTCAACAAGGGTAAAGCCAAGTTGGGTGGTCAGGGCACGGTTGCCCATATGTTTGATCATCAGGCTGTATTCGTTTTTCCCCATGACGATGAAGATGAAATTCTCGAAACGCTCATGGAAGCCGATGTTGATGTGACCGAGGTCGAAAGCGAAGATGGCAACATCACTGTTTACGCACCGCATACCGAGTTTTTTAAAACGAAGACAGCCTTGCATGAAGCCTATCCCGATCTTGTGGTCGAGGTAGAAGAGATCACCTTCATTCCTCAAACCTATGTTGAACTGGCCGGTGAAGACCTTGAACAGTTCGAAACCTTTTTAGAGATGTTGAACGATGTAGAAGACGTTCAAGAGGTTTACCATAACGTAGAGATGCCGGACGAGTAACTCGCGCCATCGTGCTAAGCAATAAAAGAGGCTGATGTGAAAACATCGGCCTTTTTTGTTTGTTTAATGCACTGCTTAAACGTTACAGAAGCGTTGCTCGAACGTCACAGGCTGCATGACTTGCAGAGGTTCGAAAGGGCCCAAGTATTTTTACATGCCTTTCAGATTTAACCTCCCTTGTGGAGAGATACTCAATCATGACGGGTAGCGAGCGACGCCTTCGTCGCGATTAATCGATGCTGATTGAAGATCGAACTAGCGCTTTGATTTAATGGCATATGGTTATTATGATTAAAGGCAGTTTTATGGCAGGGATGCTGCCAGCTTCGCTGAGGTGAGTGTTACATGACTAGGTGTTTTTGATGTGTGAATTGAAAGTAGCATTTGAAGCAATAAAGATATACCAAACACAATATACTCAAGTGGATAAGCTATGGGGGTACTTTAGTGTCGTCACATTGGCAATGATCGGTTTTGTCCTCAGCAGTGACATTCCGCCAAAATCGTTTTTAGAACCCATGACCATTGTTGCTGCTTACCTTGTTTTTTGTATAGGAAATCATCAAGCACTTATCGCGGGTCAAAAACAACTGGAACAGTTCGCGATTATTGCTCAAGCTTGCGCCGGTAAGGCGGAGTTAGAAGTAAGTTCAATAAACCCTATACCGCACACTCAGATTAAAAAATTTCATTTAAGCGTCGTTATCGCGGTTAGTATTGGTGTGATGATTGTCGCTTGGTTTTAAGCGGCATATTCAAGCGGGTTAAATCAGAGGCTTACCTCGGCCGTTTTTTCTAACAAAGGCGCCAAAAATAGCGCTCATATGATGTGAAGTACTTGTTATCTCAACTGTAGCGAGCGACGCCCTCGTCGCGATTAAATCAATATTGATTGAAAATCGAACTAGCGCTTTGATTTAATGGCATATGGTTATTATGATTAAAGGCAGTTTTATGGCAGGGATGCTGCCCCGACAGATAGGGCTGTTTTGTAAAATACCTATCTATTTTTACGCTAAGTTTTTGCTATATAGAGTTAAAATTTCTTGTTATGTGGCTGAATATTGATCGTTTTGTACCGGCTTTATGCGTGCTCAGTCTTTGAGGTAACGCGAACAATTTATTGGTATAAATCAGGAGAGCGGATGATAAAGTCTGATAAATTTTGGGATAAAACAGCGGAAAAATATTCCAAGAAAGCGGTGCCTGACGAAGAAAAGTATCAAAACAAACTTGCTGAAACACAGGCATTTCTTTCTGAGGATATGCATGTGTTGGAGTTTGGCTGTGGAACGGGAACGACTGCACTTCATCATGCTGCCGCCGTACGTAAAATTGATGCAATTGATATTTCGCAGAAAATGATTGAAATTGCGCGGGGTAAGGCTGCAAAAGCAGAAATAAACAATGTTGCTTTTACGCTAGGCACGCTAAAGGATTTCAATGCAGGTGCTTGTAGTTTTGATGCTGTTCTGGGGTTAAATGTAATTCATCTAGTAGCAAATCGAACTGAACTGATAGCCGAGGTTGCTAGAATTCTTAAGCCCGGAGGCGTTTTTGTCAGTAGTACCGGCTGCTTAGGGAATTCGAGCTTTCGATTTCTCAAGTTCATCGCGCCATTATTTAAACTGACAGGCCTTATACCGGATATTTTCATTGTTAGCGAAGCGCAATTAGCTGACGAAATCAAAAATGCTGGGTTTTCCATAGAGCGGCAGTGGCATCATGGGCCGCAAGGTATCGATGTGTTTATAATTGCCAAAAAATTATGAGCGAGTTCTCAGTGTTAAGTCGACTCAAACCTGTTGCGCTAGCGGATTTCCCTGAGGATAGATTATTGTTGTGTTTGGCTTGTGGATGATGTTGCGGTTCGCAGGCTCATCAGCGCCCTATGATTACAATGTGACAACCCGAGCAGCCAGTGCGATCAAAATGCCGCCTGTGAGACGGTTAACCCATTGACTGCGTTTCTGTAGCGTTTTTAATACTGGGCCGTGAGATAACAAAAATACGACCAATGTATACCAAAGACCATCTACCAGTGCGGCGGTGGCGGTCATGATTATATGATCGGTAAAGCTGGCATCTGGGCTGACAAATTGCGAGAACAGGGCGATAAAGAAGATCGCTAGTTTGGGGTTGAGGACTGAGATGGTCGCCCCTTCGATACCCGCCGTCAGTATCGATGCCTGTTTGCCTCCCTGCACACCAAAAGCCGAATCCTTACCGGCCCGAATTGCTTTAACGCCGATCCAGGCTAGATAACCTGCACCTAACCAAGTAATTACCTGAAACGCTAATTGAGATTGCGCGACGACAATCGCCAGACCCGAAATCGTTGCGAAAGCCCAGAGGCCAACACCTGCGGCATGGAACCAACTAGCAGCTAAGCCGTGGCCGCGACTGTTACTGACGGTTTGCTTAAGGACGACGGCGAGGCTTGGTCCGGGCGACATGGCACCCAAGCAGCAGATAGCGAGGAGGGAGAGCCAAGCAGTTAAAGTCATGAGATGTCTCTGAATATGTGATGTTGATGTGACAGCAATGGTTGAATTCGGCACGATTGGAAAAAAGCACCTAAGCTGATAGATAATTATATTACAGCGCTGCGACAGGAACCAGAGATCAGGCAGGGTGGTGATATCGAGTGTTAATGTTTGATGCTGTCGATGCGATCAAGTGTTGGCTATAGATGTACGTATTAATCGAGGATGTTAGTCATGCGAAGTTTAGAAACTGTGTCCGGTTTTTGCCCTTATTGTGGTGAGCCTGTGGAGTTATTGGTGGATTGTAGTGGCGGAGATCAGCAGTATATCGAGGACTGTCATGTCTGTTGTAAGCCGATCACGGTCGAAGTTAAGCTCGATGATGCTGAGCCTGAGGTGGTTCTCAAAACTGAAAATGAGGTATAAAAAACGCCGCTGAGTGTGCGGCGTTAGCGATTGGTGCTGGGCTGTCGGTTAGTCGATCAGTCCATAATCGTTGCGTAGAATCTCGATGATCTCTGCTTTCGGATTTTCCGAGAGCGTTAATTTTTCACCGATAATTTTCTCAGCAATACCGACATAGGTGTCAGACACTTTTTGCAGTAATGCGGCGGGTAGGGCGTTATCTTTAGCCAGGGCATAGCGCTCTTCCATGCGATCCTTATTAATGAGGATATCGGGATCAGGGAAGAAGTTAAGCAGTTCTTGACGGAATACCTCTTTCGAGTTTTCAACCACCTTGCCTTCACGATAAGACGGGCCATCCCATATCCGTGATGAGTCAGGAGTACCGACTTCATCCATATAGATTAGCTTTTCATTACCGGCTGCATCGGTGACATAACCAAACTCAAATTTAGTATCGACAAACACTTGATCAATTTTTTCGAGTTCGTTACTAATGACATCAAAACCTTCTTGCAGCAGTTTTTCGTAAACCGCGATATCGTCCTTAGAACGGAACTGAAAGGCTTCATAGTTATTGCTGATGTCATCACGGGTGATGTTTACATCATCGACTTCAGGTACGCCGGGAATGCCGCTGAGAATACCCTTGGTAGACGGGGTAATCAGTAACTCGGGCAGTTTCTGATCTTTTTGCAGATCTTCGGCAATCTGAATACCGCAAAACTCGCGTTCACCTTTGGCGTATGAACGCCACATCGAGCCGGTAATATACTGACGGCAGATTGCTTCAATCATCACCGGCTTGGCTTTCTGTACAATCCAGACAAACGGGTGCGGGATATCAAGGATGTGGCTATCGGCTAGGCCGTTTTCACGGAACAGTTTAAACCAATGGTTAGAAATGGCATTCAGCGCTGCGCCTTTGCCTGGAACGCCATTCATGCCACCTTCACCATGCCAGATGCATTCGAAGGCAGAGATACGGTCGCTAATCACCATAATGGCCAAGGGCGCATCGGCGGCTACATCATAGCCTTTTTCTTCAATTAGGCGACGACTATCCGCTTCGGTCAACCAGTAAACGGAGCGTACTTTTCCACTGTGTACCGGAAGATCGGTACGGATCGGCAGATCATTGTTTACTGCCAAAACCTTATCAGCAAGACTCATTGCACTTTGTCCTGTATCTTAAAATAGATTAATAAAGTTCCAGAATAACAGCGTTTGCCTAACTAAAATGGCACTGCAGAGCGGGCAGTCATAGACAGGATGAATCGCTGAATATTTCTGCCAGATTCTGGAACAAGGATATTACACAGATTTGTACCCCCTCGCTACAGGTTGGTGGCTTGATTTATGTTCGTTGGCAGGCTGATGACAATCCTGCATCGCCGTGTTACTGGGCTCTGCCTGTTCATATGCTTTATCGATATCTAACATATTCTTTTTTTATCTAAGCTTTGCCGCAAATTGATGCTGAATTCTTGACGTAATGTGACTGCGTAACACCTTAGGTACTCAATTCCAAGATAGACATAGTTGAGCCTAAGTCCCTTGTTTTATGGTGGTTATTTTTCCTTTGTAACAAAAAATTGTACGGCTGAGAGGCCGACGACTAAAGTAATGAATGTATAAAGTATCTCCTGTTATACTGCATCACCCACACTAACAAGGTGATGCCGTGACTGATTCTTCATCTGATGCTTTTGCTACTGCGGAAGCGACGTTTTATCAACTCAACCCTAACGCGCGTTGGTTTGTCCTCGCGAGTATCTGTATCACGCTATTCATAGTGCCGATGTCGATGTCTGGGGTGAACATGGCACTACCGGCGATTGCTGCAGCATTGCATGTTGATGCGGTTTGGTTGAGCTGGATTACGACGGCGACATTATGGGGGAGTATTGTGCTGCTGCTGCCCGCGGGCCGAGTTGCCGATATGGTCGGTCGCAAACCGATCTTTATGTTGGGTTTGATGGGCTTTTCGTTAGCTTCTTTGCTGGTGTTTGTGGTTGATTCTGTGGCTGTCTTACTCTGGGTGCGGGTGTTACAGGGGTTATTTAGTAGTCTTATTTTTGCCACGGCGATGGCGATCATTGCCACCGTGTTCAGTGATAATAATCGTGGTTCGGCACTGGGGTTTGCCTCCACCTCTGTTTATCTGGGACTGACCTGTGGCCCGTTAATTGGTGGTTGGCTAACCGAACATGTGGGCTGGCAGGGTGTGTTCTGGGGGCCGTTATTGTTGGCAATCGTTGCCATTATCTTGGCCTTTATCTACATTCGTAATGATCACCGTTCTGCGCAACCTACTCAACCGCTAGATTGGTTGGGATCGCTTATCTTCGTTGCTATTGTCACACTGCTGTTATTTGGTTTGTCGGGCTTGCCGGATGTATTGAGTGGCGTCATGTTAGTGGTGGGAATGGTGCTGGTGGTGGTGTTTGTACGTTATCAGAATCGCTGTCAGTACCCCTTGGTGCGGTTTAGTTTATTGGCCTCTAATCGAGTGATGAGTCGTTCATTAATGGCGAGTTTTATGATGTACTCGGCGAATTACCCGGTGCTCTTCTTATTAAGTCTTTATCTGCAATATCTACAGGCGTTGTCACCGAGCGAAGCAGGTCAGTTGATATTAATACAAGCATTGATTATGGCCGTGTTAGCGCCGATTGCAGGGCGGCTATCGGATCGCTATGAGCCACGGTTGATTGCGACGATTGGTTGCCTTTTCTTCGGTATCGGCTTTGTGGTGTTGATGTTTTTACAGGCAGATAGTCCGCTCAATCATGTGATGATTGCGCTATGTTTGCTGGGGGTCGGATTTGGCTTGTTTTCCACCCCCAACAACAATGCGGCGTTAGGGGCGGTGCCTAAAGAGCGCCTGAGTATTGCATCGGCGCTACTTAATTTAGCACGCACCAGCGGTAATATGTTTAGTATGGCGATTGTTATGATGTTAATGAGTCAGTTTTTCGCCGGTGAGCAGATTCATCCTGAACGTTATCCCGATCTACTGCTGGTGGTGCAGTTAGGTTTTGCCAGTGCCGCCGGGTATAGCTTTTTAGCGGCCTGGTTCTCCTATAGCCGAGGTAACGTGACGCGGTAACGCAAGCGTATGGCTACTTGATGCGGCGTTGTAAGCCTTTTTGCGCGATGATACGCGTGGCGATCTCTTCGATGGAGAAATGGGTGGTATTGATATACGGGATGTTTTGTTGCCGCAACATTCGCTCGACACTCTGTACCTCATCTTCACATTGATCAAGCGATGCGTATTGACTGTTGGCGCGACGTTCATGCCGTATGGCTGCGAGTTGAAAGGGGTCGATGGTCAAGCCAAATAGTTTATCTCGATAAGGTTCTAGCACCTCGGGTAGCTCTGTGCTGTTAATATCGCTATCCGTGAGTGGGTAATTGGCGGCTCGAATACCAAATTGTAGCGCCATATAGAGGCAGGAGGGGGTTTTGCCGCAGCGAGAGACACCGGTTAAAATAATGTCGGCTTTATCGTAGTGTCGCGTTTTCGCACCATCATCATTCTCCATGGCAAAATTGACTGACTCTATGCGATCCATATAGGTGTTGACTTCATTGATCGAGTGCGACTTGCCAACGCTATAGGATGAATGACTGCCGAGTTCGAGTTCTAATGGTTTGAGAAACGCCGAGAAGACATCGATCTTATAGGCACTGCTGGTGGCTATAATGGCGCGAGTCGCCTCATCGACGATGGTATCGAAGACCAGCGGTCGGTGTCCGTCATCATTACCTGCCTTATCAATAACTCTGACGGCTTCGTTCGCCTTTTCGGCGTTATCGACATAAGGCAGCGTTACTTTATTAAATGAAATCGAACCGAACTGCGCGAGTAAGCTATTGCCAAGTGCTTCTGCTGTAATGCCTGTACCATCGGAGATAAAAAAAGCGGTTCGTTTCATAACTTAAAACTGTCCTATGTCATCGAGATATCGTGTCTGAGCGCTATTATTACGCTATTGGTGCAGGCTGTATATCAAACTATCCTATAAAGCAGGAAGTTGGTTAACGTACTGAACTTAAGTGCAGAATTACAGTATCATTAGCGCCATATCTCAATATTTAAGGAGTGTACGGTTTTGCAGGAATATATCGTTCGTCTGGATCAGGTGGGTATGAGTGACATTGAACAAGTGGGCGGTAAAAACGCTTCACTGGGTGAGATGATCACAGAGCTGTCGGATGCAGGGGTAAAGGTGCCCGGCGGCTTTGCTACCACGGCCACTGCATATCGGGACTTCTTAAAGCACAAGCAACTGGATCAGCGCATCAGTGATGCGTTAGCACAGCTTGATCCTAACGATGTGCAGGCGCTGACGGTAACCGGTAAACAGGTGCGTCAGTGGATTCTTGATACGCCCTTTCCTGAGGCCCTCGATAATGCCATTGAACAGGCATTTACTGATATGGGAGGGGATGCCGAGCAAGCGGTCGCTATTCGTTCCTCGGCGACCGCTGAGGATCTGCCGGATGCATCATTTGCTGGTCAGCAAGAAACTTTCCTCAATATCCGAGGTTTGGCGAATATCAAAGCGGCGATCCATGAGGTGTTCGCTTCGCTATACAATGATCGCGCGATTTCTTACCGAGTGCACCATGGCTTTGAGCACCATGATGTCGCCCTCTCGGCGGGTATTCAACGCATGGTACGCAGTGAAACCGGTACGAGTGGTGTTATGTTTACCTTGGATACCGAATCAGGCTTTAAGCATGTGGTGTTTATTACCGCGGCGTATGGCTTGGGTGAAACCGTCGTGCAGGGGGCGGTTAATCCGGATGAGTTTTATGTCTATAAGCCGACCCTTCGACAGGGTGCGCCGGCGATTTTACGGCGTAATTTAGGTACTAAAGCGATTAAGATGGTCTATGGGGCCGAGGGTACCACGCAGGGAGCGGTTGAAACCGTTAAGGTAGCGAGGGAACAACGCCAACAGTTCTCTATCAATGATGATGATGTGCAGCGATTGGCACAGATCGCCATGACGATCGAACAGCATTATGGACGCCCAATGGATATCGAGTGGGCTAAAGATGGTGACGATGGCGAACTCTACATTGTTCAGGCACGCCCCGAAACGGTAAAAAGTCGTGATAAAACGGCCATTATCGAGCGTTATCTACTCAAAGAAACGGGTAAGGTGTTATTGGAAGGGCGTTCTATCGGGCATCGTATTGGCAGTGGCCCGGTGCGTATCGTCGATAGCCTGAGTGATATGGCTAAGATTCAGCCGGGTGATGTCTTAGTAACCGATATGACCGATCCCGACTGGGAGCCGGTGATGAAGCGGTCTGCGGCGATTATTACCAACCGCGGTGGGCGGACCTGTCATGCCGCGATTATTGCCCGAGAGCTGGGCATTCCTGCGATTGTCGGCTGTGGTGATGCGACTGAACGTTTAAGCGATGATCAGGAAGTGACGGTTTCTTGTGCGGAAGGTGATACTGGCCGCGCGTATGAGGGCCATTTGGATTTTGAACATCAAACCAATAAAGTCGATTCAATGCCGCCCTTGCCCTTAGATATCATGATGAATGTGGGTAATCCCGATCGTGCGTTTGATTTTCAGGCGTTACCCAACGCGGGTGTTGGGTTGGCCCGCCTAGAGTTTATTATTAACCGAATGATTGGCATTCACCCAAAGGCGTTGATTGAATTTGAGCTTCAGGATGCCGCCCTTCAATCGACCATTGCGCGACGGATAGCCGGTTATGAAAATCCGATTGAGTTTTATGTGGCGAAGCTGGTGGAGGGGATCTCTACATTGGCGGCGGCGTTCTATCCCAAAAAAGTGATTGTGCGCATGTCGGATTTTAAATCCAATGAATATGGTCACCTTATCGGTGGTGATGCCTATGAAGCCCATGAGGAAAACCCTATGTTGGGTTTCCGAGGGGCGAGTCGCTATATTTCAGAATCATTTCGGCAGTGTTTTGAGTTAGAGTGTCGGGCGCTTAAATATGTTCGTGATGTGATGAAACTCACCAATGTGGAAGTGATGATTCCCTTTGTGCGCACCGTGGGTGAGGCGCGTCAGGTGGTAGAGTTGCTGGCCGAGAATGGTTTGACGCGCGGCGAAAACGGCTTGCGACTGATCATGATGTGCGAAATACCGTCTAATGCACTGTTAGCCGAACAATTCTTGGAATACTTCGATGGTTTTTCCATTGGCTCCAACGATCTAACGCAACTGACGTTGGGACTGGATAGGGATTCTGGTGTGATTGCCCATCTATTTGATGAGCGTAACGATGCGGTACGTAAGTTATTGGAAATGGCTATTCAGGCCTGTCGAGCGCAAGGAAAGTATGTCGGTATCTGTGGTCAAGGGCCTTCCGATCATCCTGATTTGGCGCGCTGGTTGATGCAGCAAGGGATCGATTCGGTGTCCTTGAACCCTGATACCGTTCTCGAAACCTGGTTTTTTCTTGCTAATGAAGAGCAGCAAGCTCATTAAGCTTATACCGTTATCTATAGGGTGTTTAGCACATTTCAGCCCTGAATTGACGAATGACACATGCAGTTAGATCGGTTTATACAGCTTAATACGCCTTACAGTCGGCAGCGGGTGAGATGTCTGCTGGCTGAGGGACGGGTAACCGTGGCAGGTCATGTCGTGAGGGATGGCTCCGTTGAGGTGGATCGTTTTATCCCTATCAGTCTCGATAATCAGTGTTTGCAGGCAGCACAAGCGTACTATTTGATGTTGCATAAGCCTGCCGGGGTTGTTAGTGCAACGCAACACCCCGAACATCAAACGGTTATTGATTTGATTCCCGAGGAACTACGACAGGGGTTGCACCTTGCCGGTCGTTTAGATCTGAAAACCACAGGATTGCTATTGCTGACCAATGATGGTCAATGGTCTCGACGTATCACTCAGCCGAGTTCAAAAATAGCCAAAGTGTATCGAGTCACGACGCAAGATGAGGTGGCCGTTGAGGCCGAAGCGGTGTTTCGGCAGGGGATCTACTTTGGTTATGAAGATATCACCACGCAACCTGCCGAACTGCAACGGCTAGACCGTTATCATTCCCGTCTGACACTCTATGAGGGGCGCTACCATCAGGTTAAACGCATGTTTGGTTACTTCGATAATGAGGTGACTGAGTTACACCGTGAACGGGTCGGCGAATTAACGCTTGATCCCGACTTACTTCCCGGTGAATTTCGGCCACTTAGCGTCGCCGAAGTGGCGCTTTTTTAAGCCTATTTTTGTGTAGCAGAATAATGAACCCAGCTAAAGCACCGATGAGGTGAGCGAGGGGATAGGCGGGCCAAGGGCTTTGACTCAACAACGCTTGCTGACTACCGAGTTCCCAGACGAGTTTACTAAGACAGATGAGCAGCGGTAGCCAGCCGTTAATGGATGATTGTTGCTGCGCGAAGAGCACTAGGCTAATTATCAGCGGGGCAAAGAGTATTCCGGAGAGTCCGGCATAACGCTGAATCGTCGCGCCATTGGATAATAAATGCAGATCCAGTAGGGTGATAGCGGCGAGCAGAGATAGCAGCAGTAACGTGCGCGAATGTCGTTCAAGATAGCCTGCGGCAAGGGCAAAGGCTAACAGATCCCACTGTAAGTGACTGAGGGATGTATGGCTGAGATGCCCGGTGAGTAAGCGCCAAAACTGTCCTTGTTGAATTAACGCTTGATCGAAATAACCTAGCTCAAACAGCGGCGGCGCTAAACTAAAGGGCAGGGAGAGTAAGATGATCGTTAAGGTGACCCAAGGCCTGCAAGCACCTCCCGCGTTAACGGGAGGCTCCTTTCGATTGCTTGTCAGTGTTAATGATTGATTCATAACCACCTCAAACCGATTTACGTTGGCGTTTGTTACCCACATATACCCACAGTAACGCCCCTATCAAGAGCAGTAACCAATGGTCAATGGCGCCTGATCCACCGCCTAATGAGGCTCTGTTTTGGGATGGATCAAACATCGGCTGGCTATCGGCTCGATGCTTATTGGCCACATTCTGTGATTGTGATGACGATTGTTGAGACGATTGTTGAGACGACTGCTGTTGCGATGATTGCTGTAAGCGTTGTTGTCGGGCTTGGTTTTCAGTGGCAACCCGTTGCTGGTTATTGCGGTCGATATTTAACTGTTTAAACATCTCATCCCGCACAACCAGCATCGAGGTGTAATCGGTAACAAGGTCATACTGGATAGCCAGATCAGTGATTGCTTCAATACTATCAGCATTAGCCTCTTGGCCCTCGCCGAGATAATCCATTTTGGCTTGCATATTTTCAATGCTAGCAAAGGCCCAGATTCGTTCTAGTTCGGGATGCAATAAACTCTGTTGTGGTAGTGTGACATCGGTACTGTAGTGACGTGTTTGTCCGCCGACCTTTGCCGTAAGTTTGACGTTCACTGGTCCTGGGGTGCGATAGTGGCCCAATACGGTGAGTTGTTCGCCGCGGTAGAGTGAGCCGATTTGATCCGGTGTCAGGTCGGTTACTCGGCCGCCATCAATGGTCAGTTGAACATCGCGTAACGCCTGGTGAGTCATCTTGCTGGTGGCCAGCATCAATTGGCCGACGATATCATCGGCATTAGACACACTGATGGCAAAACCGTTAGACACCTTGGTCATGCTGTTCAGTAGGGGCCGGTTCGCGCTGTTGCCCATGACAAAGGTGAATAGCCGAATATCGGCAGCTTCCATGAGTTCAAGAAAGCGCTTCTTCTCGGTGACACCGACATTCGCGACGCCATCGGTGACGAGAATCATGGCGGTGCTTCTATCGGCATCAAGCTGTTGTAATCCCTGCGACAAACCTGCGTAGAGGTCGGTGCCATTGCGAGGTTGGTATTGTTCCAACTGATTCAGCAACGGGTTAATGTTTGCAGGTATAGCGGCTTGGAATCCCTGAGAAAAGTCACTGGCGCGGTTGTTAAATAAGATGATTTTAAAGCGATCTTGCGGCTGTAATTTAGCCAATCCCTGACGGACACCTTCGATCAAGGTGCTGTATTTTCCCTGCATAGAGCCGGATACATCCAACACAAAGACCCAATCTCGTTCGCCCTGTAAAACACTCAGATCATCCCCCGGTGTCAGTGTCATCATGAAGGTGCCGGTTTTATTGTTGGCGGCTTTATAGCTTAGCAAGTCGACACTGCCGGGCAGGTTTTCACGGTGACGCCAATAAACCATAATATCTTTATCAAGGCTGGCAGGGGAGAGGTGGCTCTTGGTCATGCTTTGGCGATCAGCGCTGGAAGGATCTTCTTCAGCCGCATCGCCGTTTTGGCCGACGGCTATGTCCGTGGCTCGATTGGTTGTTTGATTGCCGAGGCTAACGCGCCATTGTTGCGGATTCAGTTGCTGGATAGCGGCCTGAGAATGCTGCGGCAGGCGAATAGAATCGATCGGATAACCGGACGCGAGCGTCATGTTGAAGCTGAATTTTTCATCAACGGTCTCGTTGCGACTCCAAAAGGCATTTTTTTGCTCGTCAACACCGCCATCTTCTAAGGGATAAACATAACGGCCAATGCCGGAATCCACATGGGCGGGTTGGATATAGACCAATTTAATGCGCACATCGCTGTTGGGCTGCACCGGGGTGACATTAATATCGAAGCTTTTATACTGGTCTTGCTCGACCAGTGCGGCTTCACGGCCCGCTTGTTTTTCCTGCTCATAGATCTGTCGTGCCTGCTGCTTTTTAATCACTTCACCGGTAACCGGTTTGCCATTAATCCAATAGGTGAACTCACCGACAGCCGCATGATCCGGCAGGGGGAAGCTATAAATTGCTTCCAACGCTTGCGGGTTTGGGTTATGAAAAACCTGCTCGATACTGGTGACCGCGTAACTGTGTTCCAGTACGACGTTGACGTGGTGCTCTTTAATCCTTAGATCGGGAAGGTTTGACTGAATCGGCTTGAGCAGTCCGGCGGCATCGACGGATGGGGTGACACCGAAGGTGAGTGCGGCACTCAAGGCAAGAGCGCTGGAAAATAGTTTATTGTTCATATCGATCCTCTTAATTCTTTTGACTGAATCTAAACGGCGGATGTCAGTGCGTTGAAGTCAGAGAGATCATGTCGTGAGCCGTGCGTTGAACATAGCAAAACGCTTGAGGTATCACATAACGATACCTGGAGTTGAGTTAGCCGTGATAAATAAGGGAAGAAGGACTGTTGGAGTTATTCTTTGCGGTAGTGCTTAAACAGGCTGTACTGCCACTGTCGTATCGCCAGCACCATCGTATTACCATGTTTTTGATCCATTGGTAGGGCATAGTCATCTCGAATCAGGCTATTAAACTCTTCCGCGATGCGTTGCATTTTTTTCTGCAAGGCCAGATTAGCCTCAGGGGTGAGTACGCCGTTCAGCACGATTAGCTTTTCGTGTTTCTTATCAAACCGTGATTGAAAAAAATCCTGTTCGACCTTTTGCTGGAAGAACTGTTGAATCGGGCCATTGGGCAGCCAGGTGAAATTAGGGTCGATCAACAGTTTAATCCGGTTGTTGGGCTGTAGCTCGATAAACCGTAGACGATCGAGTTGGGCGAGTTTGCGAATACAATCGTGTTCACTGATGGCGTAATGATCGACAATATCTTGAAAGCCAAATCCATTGATGACACTGACGGCAATCAACAGTAATTCAAGATCGGAGGCGATCTCTTGCTCCTGTGCTCGGCTGAGCTGTGTCAGTCGTTGCTGTTCCTGTGCCATTAGCTTAAATAAGCCGGTCAGTTCTAAGCCAGCCAGATCGGCAATAATCTCAAGGCGTTGCAGAGTGAAGTTCTGTTCCGAGAACAGCCGTTTCACCGAGGCCTCACTGAGTTGCAGAGCTTCGGCAACATCGATATAGGTCTTCCCCTGAGCTTTTAGTTGTTTCTTCAGTGTTTGAATCAGTGCTGCTGCCTGCGCCATAAGATTTTTTTGCCTCCACTCAATGATGATATCGACAGCTTGTTTTTAGCATAAACATCGGCGGAGATCTGCCCGAAATGGCATAAAGACTCACATCTTTCTATTTATACCGTTATCTTTGAGGTCTTTCTTGTCCTTGAAAAAAGCTTTAATTACAGTAATGTTGGCTGGCAGAAGCGCCTAACTATAATCAGGAATAGATGTGACCTATAAAATCCCCTCGTCCTTGAGCACTGAGCGATTAGTGCTGGAGAAAACCACAATCGATGATTGGTCCGCGTTGCACCAATTTTACCAAGATGAAGAATCGACTCGTTACACCACCGGTCGCCCATTAACCGAAGGGGAGAGTTGGCGTATCGTGGCGGCGTTGATCGGTCATTGGGAAATACACGGCTATGGCCCCTATACGGTAAAGCTTAAAGACAGCGGAACAATTATTGGGCTGGTGGGCCTTTGGTATCCCGGTGACTGGCCTGAGCCGGAAATTATGTGGTCATTAATACCCGGTTTTAGCGGTCAGGGATATGCTTCAGAGGCGGCCTTAGGCGTGCGCGCTTTGGCGGCGACTTATCTACCCGAACTGCACCTGATCAGTTTGATCTTTGAGCAAAACCAAGCGTCGCGCAAACTGGCGTTAGCAGTGGGGGCTACGCTCGAACGTAAGTTTGTTTTTCGCGATAAAGAGGCGTTGATCTATCGGCATCCTTCAGCGCTGAATACGGGTCAACACGATACCGGTCAAAATGCCGATTAAGGCAAACAGGCTACTCGGTGGCACCTTATCGCCGAGTATCAGTGTGCCGGCGAAATAGGCCACCACGGGGATTAAGAAGTTACAGTTCGACAGAAAACTAGGACCGGCCCGATTAACCACGATAAAGTAAACAATGGAGGCGATGCCGGCGGGCATTAAGCCGAGCCAAAAAAGCGCGAATACCGCGCTAGGTGAAGCCAACATGGAGATTTCGTGAGTGATGCTGGACGCATTGTAAATCACGAAAGGTAATATCAAGCCGGTTGCACAGATCATCATCCCCGCGCCGCCGATTAACGGATTAAAGGTAGGCAGTAATCTGATCAGTACGGTATTGATGGCATAGCTACTGGCGGCGGCTAGAATCGCCAGCGCGCCTAGTAAGTCGATGCTACCGGCGCCAAATGGATTAAGTAAGACCGTCACACAACTAAAGGCAACGATGAAACCGAGGAATTTATAACGGTTAAGTTGTTCACCGGCGACCAAGTAGTGAGCGATCAGCATGGTGACGAAGGGCATCACCGACATCAGCACCCCCGTGCTAGCCGAAGTGACGTAATTTTGTCCCCAAGTAATCAAGATAAAGGGCATCGCGCTGCCAAATAAACCGAGCAGCATAAAACTCCCCCAGCTTTTAATATCCCATGGCAAACGTAAGCCACGCGAATAGGCAAAAAGCACAATGACGACGGCACCTAAGCTAATCCGCGCGGTGGTCACCGTGAGTGAGGACAAGCCGCCTTGCAGAGCGATGGAGGTCACCATAAATGAGGAGCCCCAGGTTATCACGAGGAAGCCAAGTAAGAGCCAGTTGATCAGTTGTGGTGTAAACACGAGTTAGGTCTGCGCTGAAGGTCGGGAAAACGCGTAAGTTTATACTACTCTTGACGCTAAAGCTTTAATCTTGCGGGATGGTTTTAGTTGTTATCTAGCTGCTATTATTTAAGTTTGTGGTTGAGTGGATATGAGGCTTATCGATAGCGAGCTTTCACTGCCGCTTAAGTTTGTTGAGGCGAATGTTAAGTATTCATTTTAAGTACTCTTTTTAAGTACTCTTTGTTAAGCGCTAACAAACATCGTTTAATGCGTTTTTCTTAACCCGTTAAGGATCTTTATGAAGTCGTTTTTAATGCTTGCTGGCAGCATCGTTATCATCTCGATGATGTTAGTGACCGGTTATTTAGTCTTGCAGGGAATCAAGTCTCGCGAGCAAACGCCTCCCGGCTTGGTGAATGGCGAACTGACCCCCTGTGGTATGAAGCCCAACGCTGTTTGTAGTCGTCAATCTACCGATCAAGCCCATTATATTGCACCGATTCGATGGCAAGGGGAGAGTTTAACCCCCGTGCTCAAGATAATTGAGCATTTAGGTGGCCGTGTTGTGAGTCAAGACGCTGATTATATTGCGGCTGTGTTTAGCTCGAAGCTGTTTGGTTTTGTCGACGATCTTGAACTGTTACACAATCAAGCTGAGGGTGTTATTCAGGTTCGCGCCGCTGCTCGAGTAGGGTATTCCGATATGGGTGTGAACCGGCAGCGGGTTGAAGCATTACGGCAATACTTGGAGCAGCAGGAATGAGTCGTAACAACACCACTGACTATCTCGCGGGTTATTCGTCTGAGCTGCAACAGCAAGCAGGTCAATTGATCGATACCGGTAAGTTGCCGGATTATCTACGCAAGCGTTATCAGGGCAAACACTCGGTGGCCTCTTCTAAGGCGTTGTATCAATACACGCTTGCGTTAAAAAACACACATCTGAAAAAATCGGCGCCGTTGAGTAAAGTGGAATATGACGACCGTATTGATGTGATTCACAACGCGTTAGGGTTGCATACGCATATCTCTCGAGTACAGGGTAATAAGCTACGGGCTAAAAAAGAGATTCGTATTGCCTCTTTATTTAAGCAGACTCCCGAGCCCTTTTTGCGCATGATCGTGGTGCACGAGTTGGCGCATATCCGTGAAAAAGAGCATAACCGAGCGTTTTATAACCTCTGTCAGTATATGGAGCCAGACTACCATCAACTGGAGTTAGATTTGCGACTCTACCTAACCTGCCTCGAGCTGTTTGGGCCGCTCGACTGAAGTAACTTGCAAAATATGTATTCTCTTTTTTCTAAGGTGACCGATGGCTGATCTGCAGCTTTACCAATATAGTCTGATTGGCCTACTGTTTGTTTGGAGCGGGTTTATCCGTTCAGGACTCGGTTTTGGCGGTTCGGTACTGACCTTGCCGTTTCTGTTATTCATTATTGATGATCCGTTGATCTTTTTGCCAATTATCGGTGTGCATCTGATGGTGTTTTCGTTGCTGATTACTTGGCAAAGTCGTCAACGGATGCAGCAGACCGCCATGATGGATCAAGCGGCGGTGTCGAGTATCGATTGGCGCTATCTACGTTACGCGCTGTTGATCATGATTGTACCTAAAATGATCGGGATCTTCGGGCTGCTAACCCTGTCTAGTTCGCTGATGAGCGCCATTATCTATGTCATTGTGATTGCCTATGCCATTAGCTATGTGCTTAACCGGCCTTTCAAAAGTAATCATCGCAGTTTGGATATCTTGTTTTTGGTGCTGGGAGGCTATGTCAGCGGCACCTCGTTGATTGGTGCGCCGCTGATTGCTGCGGTATTTGCATCCCATGTGAGCCGTGAAAGGTTACGCGATACGCTGTTTGTGCTCTGGTTTATTCTGGTAGTGATTAAGTTGAGCTCCTTTATTGTCGCCGGCATTGATCTGCAACTTATTCATCATCTCTGGCTGTTGCCCTGTGCCTATATTGGTCATCTGTTGGGTCAGCAGATGCATAGCAAGTTGATGAGTGCGGACACGCGGATATTTTATCGGGTACTCGGCACGGTGCTAATCGTGGTGAGTAGTTTGGGGCTTATGAAAACGCTGCTGATATGAATCTCGGTGGCTGATCGGTTGAACGCTGTTGTCATTAAATTGCGGGGAAATGTCATTTTCTTGTTACGGCTAAGTGATTAGAGTGATTTATTTTAAGGGAGCTATTATGTCGATCTGGAAAACCGAGATGAGTGCTGAGGCGTTACAGACCTTGTGCAAAAATACTTTAGTCGAGCACCTAGGGATTCAAATCACCGAGGTAGGTGATGATTATGTTTGTGCGTCGATGCCTGTTGATAATCGCACCCATCAGCCGATGGGGTTGTTGCATGGAGGGGCTTCGGTGGTGTTGGCTGAAACACTGGGCAGTGTGGCGGCTCAGTTAGCGACAGAATCAGGGCAACACTGTGTTGGGCTTGAAATTAATGCTAATCATTTGTCGAGTATTCGTACCGGTCATGTGTATGGTAAAGCCTCGCCGATTCATATCGGTCGCTCGACTCAAGTATGGGATATTCGCATCGTTGATGAAAACGAAAAGGCGATTTGTGCATCCCGTTTAACAATGGCGGTTTTAGAAAAAAACTAAATTCATTTTTAAGAAAAATTGCTCTGAAAAGGGTATGAGTGGCCTATTTTGGGTGTTAGACTCTTAAATCAACAAGCCGGCAAAATTGCCGGCTTTTTTTATTTTTTAACCTGAGTTTCAACTGTTAAACACACAGTTGAAGAGAGATGCTTCGTGCGTAAAACCCTGCTGTCATTAATTGCTCTATTGAGTAGCTGTATCATCCTTTATCTAGGTATCGGCCTGATGAATATTCTAGTGCCATCGAGGATGAGGCTAGAAGGGATGACGACCGACACCATCGGTCTCGTGCTATCCATGTATTTCGTGGGTATGTTCACCGGCGCTATTTACAGTAAACAGCTGGTTAAACGGGTGGGCCATATCCGGGTGTTTGCTGGTAGTCTGGCCATTGAGGCGATCTGTATATTGGCCTTCACACTCGAGACGAATGCTATTCTTTGGGGAGGGTTAAGGGTACTGCTAGGTTTCAGTCATGCCAGTCTGTTGACGGCGATGGAAAGCTGGCTCAGTGATACCGCGACTGAAGAGACGCGCGGTAAAATGTTGGCCGTCTATAATGCCTGTATCATGACCGGTTTGTTTTGTGGTCAGTTTTTGATGGGGGTGGCCGATCCTTCCGATAATACGCTGTTTGTGTTGGTGGGGATTCTGTTCTGCTTAGCAGCACTGCCGGTTTTATTTAGTAGTGAGAAAGGCCCGATTATTGAAACGGTAGCGCCGATGTCGATTATCTCGTTATTTAAGATATCGCCGCTCGGGGTTGTGACCTGTCTCATCGCCGGTGCGGTGTATTCAGCCCTCTTTAACCTGTTGCCGGTGTTTGCCTCCGAATATAATATCAGTGGTTTCAAGCTATCGCTGTTTATGGGTTGTGCGGTTCTCGGCGCGTTTTTATTGCAGTTTCCGGTGGGGCTATTGTCCGATCGCCTTGATCGACGCACAGTGTTACTCGGATTGTTATTGTTATCATCGGTATTGGCGGTTGCCATTGTACCGTTGGCGGCACTCGAAATGATGCTAGCGCTGTTTGTTGTGTGTGGTGTGACCTCCGGTATTGTTGCCTGCTATTACCCGCTGAGTGTGGCAGAAGCATTCGATAAGCTGAAAAAAACAGAGATGGTCGCGGCCATGGGCAGTATGCTGTTGGCGTATGGTGTCGGCGGGGCGATCGGTCCTTATACGGCCTCCTTGATAATGGAAGCCTACGGTAGTGCGAGTCTGTTTTACTGTATAGCGGTGACGAATATGTGTTTGGCACTGTTCACTATCTATCGAATGACCGTGAGAAAGGCCTTGCCGGTGGAAGATCAGGAAGGTTTCGTTATGCAGAGTGAGGCATTATCGACTTCGGTTCATCTTGACCCTCGGATGGAGTACAGCGAACCGGAAGCGCATTTGAGTTCTGAGGCTGAATTGGCGATGAGTATTGCCGAATCAGACCCGGCGGCAGCGGTTAGGTTGGCTCGCGCGTTGACTATGAAGAATCCTGAAAAGGGTACTGAAGTGGCAGCGGCCGTGGCACAGGTGCCCGGTATTGATGTGATGCGCCTTTATGAAGTCATGAAGGAAGCGGCGCCCTATCAGATTTTGGACATCACTCAGGCGATTGTTAAGGCGAAGCCAGAATTGGCGGCGGATCTGGTATCACGACTAGCCGAGTGGTATCCCCAGCAGGTGGTGCCGGTGGCGATCGAAGTGGGTCGCGTGTTCCCCGATATGCGGATTGAGATGGCGCGGATTGCGGTTGAGTCGGCACCTGAATCAGCCACGCAGGTAGCGGAATATTATGCCCACCTGATTGCTGAAGAGCGCGAGTCGATTCGACCGGCAGATCGGGAAGATGATACCAGTGAGTCAGACGCGCTGAATATGGCCACAGAACTGTGGGATGCTAACCCAGATCAAGCATTGGATATTGCGGTAACGATGGCCGAATCGGTGCCCGAAACGGCTGTTGCCATGACTGAAGAGTATATGGCGGGCTATGATGCTGAGACGGATGCGCTAAGCGATACCGATCAGACGCCTACTCAGCAGGCGAGCGATGGCGATGACAGTGAATACGTCGATGCGGTTGAGTGGGTTTCAAGACTATCTGAAGCAGCACCTGAACAAGCACTGGATGTTGCGGCCACGGTGGTTGAAGCGGTGCCGGAATCAATGCTTGAAATAACAGAGGAATATCTGTCAGCGGTTGAAGAGGAAGAGGCGGTCGTATCGGGTGAGCCTGAAACGCCTGAGCAGCCAGAACAAAACCCCGATATAGAGGCCGAAGAGACCGATCCGGAAGAGGAAGAGCATCAGAAAGCGATTGAATGGTTAACTCGGATGTCGCAATTATCACCGGAGATGTCGCTGAACTTAGCCGTTAAAATTGTTGAGGCAGTGCCGGAAAGTGCTCAATATGTTGCTGCTGAAGTTGCTCGACTGCTGCACGAAAGTTATCAAACTGAAAATAGTATTGATAACGATGACTCTAGCGAGATCGAGGATGCCGTCGAACTGGTTAATCGTTTGCGTGAAGTGGCACCCGATAATGCCGAAGAAGTGGCTGTCGCGGTACTCGAAACGATACCTGAAGCGGCTTCAGATGTGGTGGATGCGATTAGTTCGGGTGACGAGTCTCGTGAAGGCGAGTGGGTCAATTCTATTGATCAATATAGCGAGAAACCGAATGCCTGAAAGAATCCTCACTCGGTGAGTGATGTTCGCACGCGATAAGGATCAATCAGTCTGATTGATCCTTTTTTTATCCCTGCGAGTTGAGTCGCCGAGTGTGAATTAAAGTGCTTTCGCTAATCGAGCCACGGCTTCGGGGAATAGCGCGGGGTCGGTATTACTGAAGTTGAGGCGCAATGCGTGATTTTCTAGTGCTGTATCGGTTGGGTAAAATGCCGCCCCAGGGACGACCGCCAGATTATGTTGCAGTGCGCGCGCGGCGATCTCAGCGCTATCCCCTTGCGTGAGTTTAAGCCACACAAACATCCCGCCTTCAACGGTATCAAACTGTATCTGATCGCCTAGTTGCTGAGTTAATTCTCTACTTAGGCATTGATAACGCTCCTGATAGCCTCGTCGTAACCGTGTTAAATGCTGCTCAAATTCTGCATGATTCAACAGGGCATGAATGATTGCTTGCTGAGGTATACCGGTATGCAGATCCGTCGCTTGTTTAATACGTTCTGCAATAGTGATAAAGGCTGTCGGCCCGTTCATGGCGCCTACTCGTAGTCCTGGGAAACCGATTTTCGAAAACGACGTCAAACGGATGCTAATCTCTGGACACAGATCACTCACATAGCCAAGCTGTTCACCGGCAAATCGTAGCTCGCGATAAGGAGCGTCTTCAATCAGCGTAACATCGTAGTCACGGCACAACTGAGCCACAGCGATACGCGTTTCTCTCGGCCACACCCGTCCAGTGGGGTTGTGGAAATCAGGTACGCAGTAAAATAGTTTGACGTTGTGGTGTTTGAAATAATCTTCTAACTGATTTAAGTCGGGCCCAGCGGTATCACTGTTGAGTGGACAGATGGTCGCTCCCGTCAATTGAAATACTTGCAGTGCGCCAAGATAAGCAGGTACTTCAGCGACGATGTTGTCGCCTGCTTCTAACAAGGCGCGTGCGATGAGATCCAGTGCTTGTTGACTGCCATTACAGATAAGCCAAGGCTTGTCGCTGTGCTGCGATTGTTGCTTCATGGTGTCAATAAGCGGCTCATAACCCTGACTGCTACCATATTGAAACAGATGATGGTTGTCCGCTAATGACTCGCAAGTGGCACGGATCAGTTGGACCGGTAATAAAGAGGAGGCAGGCAGTCCTCCCGCCATTGATATCATCTCGGGTTGATTGGCGGCGCTGAGAATCTCTCTGATGTAGGAAGCATCTAGTGATTGGGCGTTACGTGCAAACTTCATGGTCCTGTCCTGAATAGGGTAATAGTGTTGAATAACTCATCGAATGCTGTTGCTATGCGAGAATTCTGCGCGATTTCTGAGCGATAGTGGGAATGTATCGCCGGGAATGTGCTGTAGAGTGTCATCTGAGTGTATGCTTAAAGCAAGGAATTAAGTTATCTTATTATGCTCTGATATTAATCCATTTATGATTTTTGACGGGTTTATATGCGTTCGAAGAGGGAAACGCTCGGTGATTAGTCTTAAAGGTAAGGACGATTAAGGACTATCAAGGCTTATATAGCCCGATAATGACTGCTGCATCGGTCATGCTGCTGGCCGATCGTTGCTTAGGTTTTAGGTTTTAGGTTGCTTAGATTAGCCAAGGATAGCGGCTGCTGATATCGACTTAATACAGAGAGTGCTGTCAGGTGAGCGTTTTAACTGCTTGGGCTGCTAGCGTTGTCGCGCTATCAATTTAGCATACTCGACTATTGTCGCCGGTTAGCGGTACTTCAATGAATGACGATTGAGGCCTGTTTGTTAACGGTTGTGTGCTATTGAAAGCTCATTATTTTACCTGCAATCCTCATAGAAATAGGTTTATAGTGTGATTATATCGCCATCAAAAGCGTGTTGAATATGGCGCTAGTAAAGAGACATGGAAGGGGCTATGGAATTTAAAGATTATTATAAGTTGCTCGGGGTTAAGCCCGATGCGGATGCTAAAGCGATTAAAACAGCCTATCGTAAACTCGCCCGTCAATATCATCCTGATGTTAATTCGGACGACGGAGCAGAAGATAAATTTAAGGAAGTGGCCGAGGCTTATGAAGTCTTGAAGAATGCCGAACGCCGTGCTGAGTATGATGAATTACGGCGCTACGGTGGTCGTCAGCAAGGATTTGATCAAGGCCATGGTCGGCAAGGCAGACAATCATCGGGTAATGGTCAATTTGAAGATGATTTTGCTGATTTCTTTCGCTCTGCGTTTTCGCACAGAGGCGACCGGAGTGGCGGGTTTCAGGGTTACAGTGATTTTCAACAGTCGGCGGCTCGGGGTCAGGATGTTGAAGTTGAACTGCCGGTATTTCTTGAAGATATTATTGCCGATGTCCAAAAACCTATCGAATACCGTATGCCGGCGTTCGTTAATGGTCAGGTAACGGAAGTTAAAAAATCGCTCAAAGTTAAAATACCCAAAGGGGTGTCTGACGGCGGGCGCGTGCGGTTGAAAGGGCAAGGGGCTCCAGGGCAAGGCGATGCACCCAACGGTGATCTTTATTTACATATTCGTATCGTGCCTCATCCGATATTCGATGTAGAGGGACATAATTTATTGATTACGGTGCCGATTGCTCCCTGGGAAGCGGCGTTGGGGGCAAAAGTAAATTTACCCACACTGACAGGTAAAATTAGTTTGACGGTTCCGCCGAATAGTCAGTCGGGTCAAAAAATGCGTATTAAAGGTAAGGGACTGCCGATGAAAAATGGCGTTGGTGACCTCTATGTGATCTTTAAGATTGTGATTCCTGCGCAAACCAACGAAGCATCAAAAGCGTTGTGGCAATCGTTGTCTGATCTCTCGGCTTTTGATCCCAGAACCGAATGGGAGAAAAACAATGTCTGATATCGTCTTGAAAGTCTCATTGCAAGAGTTGTGCGTGCAAGAGGGGATCACCGAAACCATGCTGATTGAGGTCGTAGAGCATGGCATTGTTGAACCTTACGAAGGGCAAGATAGCGATGAGTGGATGTTCGAGCTAAGCAGCGTTCATTGGATGAAAAAAGCGATTCGGCTATATCATGATCTTGATATTGATTGGGTATCGATTGCTATCGTTATTGACTTGTTGAAACAAAAAGACGCCTTGCTGAGAGAGAATGAGTGTCTTAAAAAGCAGTTGGAACGTTTTGTGAGTGATACCGCTGACATCCGTTGGAAATAGTGAATTGAGCATAACTCAGTCGCGTTAATTTAAGCGTTTTTTGAGGTGTTTGTATTGCTCGGTGGATAGCGGGGTGTTCTGCATTCATGGCATGGCATCATATTGCTGTCGTGTCTGTATTAACACGAGACGATATTAACACGAGATAATGACACCTCATGCTTATTTTTGAATCTAAATATCTATGCCTAGTCTGCAGCAAAAAGCCCGTATTAATGATGTGTTGCATCAAATTCATCGAGACCTCAGTGCGCCATTAACCGGGGCCGGTTTGGCTCAGGTGGCGGCGTATTCCGAGCAACATTTTCATCGTTTATTTAAGCGCGTTACAGGGGAGTCACTGCATCGTTATATTCGTCGTGTACGGCTCGAGCATGCGGCGAATTTGCTGATGTTTGAGCCCGCGACGTCGGTGCGTGATATCGCTTTGAAGTGCGGCTATAACTCTCTCGCTTCTTTTACTCGAGTATTCGGTGAACAGTTTGGCATTAGCCCTGGACGCTGGCGGCAACAAGAATCGATTCGACGCGAGCCGTACTTGAGCGATCCAGAGATCGCCGCGTGCGCTGAACGGGTGGCCAGCTTGCCGCTACCGCAGCCAGATCTTATCGAGCTGGAGAATCAATGGGTAGCCTATGTTCGACACTTGGGTTACGATCGCTCGATTCGTTTGGCTTGGCAAGCACTGCAGGCGTGGGCTGCGGCTGAACATCGCAACTTCACTCATCAGATCGGTTTGCATCACTCGAATCCGGCTTTGACACCTTTAGAGCACTGCCGCTATGTCGCCTGTCTAGGCATCGATAGCCCAGTATCGCAACGAGGCATGATCAATACGATGATTATTCCGGGTGGTTTGCATGCCCGGTTTAAATTTACCGGTCACTATGGTGAGCTTTTGCCCTGGATTAATCGCTTGCAAGATGAGTGGTTAGCCAGCTCTGGTTTGAAAACCGGGGCTTCGCCAGCATTTACCGAATATCAGCGTAATCAGTTTCTTGATGCAGAGGAACGATTTGAATTGTATTACTATCAGCCGGTGTCGTTTTATTGATCTGCCCGTTTTAACTAAGGCATGCAGTATGAATATTGACATAAATCGAACAGATGTGCCGCATTCAGCGCGTCAACCTAGGGGCAATTTTAGCGACTATGTTTGCCCATCTCAAATCAATCAACAGGTGAATTAATTGAGCTATCCCCGACTCACGCGTTTAGTGCCGCTGCTATTTGTTTTGCTGTGGAGTACCGGTTTTATCGGCGCGAAGTATGCGCTGCCTTATATCGAACCGTTTTATCTGTTATTTGTGCGGATGATTATGACACTGGTGGTGTTTGTCGTGCTGGCCTTGCTGTATCGCTCACGTTGGCCGACGCTGCGACAGGGCGGGCATCAGGCCGTGACAGGGTTGTTGGTTCATGGTTGTTATCTGGGTGGTGTCTTTGCCGCTATTAAGTTGGATATGCCCGCGGGTATTGCTGCCATTATCGTTGGTTTACAGCCCCTGTTAACATCATTCATTGGTTGGCAGTGGCTTGGTGAAAGGTTGCGCCTAGTGCAGTGGAGCGGTTTGTTTTTGGGCTTAGCTGGGGTAGCAATGATTCTGCTGGATGGTCAGCAGGCAGAGGCGCTGGTGATTCGTCCGGCGGCTCTGATAGCGGTGCTGATTGCGTTAGTGGCTATTTCTGTTGGTACCTTGTATCAGAAGAAATTTGGTGGTCAAGTTGACTTGCTGACCGGCGCGATCTGGCAGTATCTCTCGACGGCGATGCTGATGGCGGTATTGGCGTTTGTGTTTGAAGAGCGTCAGGTGGAATGGACGCTGACGTTAATGCTATCGCTTGGTTGGCTGGTTTTTGGCTTATCGATCTCTGCTATTTTGTTGTTGATGTTTATGATTCGCGAGGGCGAATCAGCACGCGTGGCAAGTTACTTCTATCTGGTACCACCGGTTACCTCAGTCGAAGCTTGGTTGCTCTTTGGCGAAGCCTTAAGCGTGGTTCAAGTGACGGCTATCTTGGTGACCGTATTTGGGGTTTATCTGGTATTGAAGCCTTCGGCTAGGCAGTGAGAGTAAGCGTTGCTGAAGGCTTGAATAGAGAGTATTAAGGAAAATAATCTTGTCTGAGTGTATGAGATCTCTATGAATAGTGAGCTTATTTTTGTGTTTGCACTGCTACTGATCACCATTGGCCTGTTTATCTGGGATCGTATCCGTATGGATATCGTCGCCATGATGGTGGTAGTGGTGTTGGCTGTTTCCGGCATTATTACACCGGCAGAAACCGTATCTGGATTTGGGCAATCATTGGTGGTCATGATTGCTGGCTTGTTTGTGGTCGGCGAGGGGTTATTTCGTACCGGCGTCGCTGCTGCCGTGGGTAGCTGGATAATGCGCATGGGAGGGCAGAGTGAAAAGCGCTTGTTATTAGTGCTTATTCCTGTTGTTGCGGGGATGTCGGCGGTGATGAGTTCAACGGGGGCGGTGGCGCTGTTTATTCCGGTGGTGCTGAGTATTTGTCGCTCGGCACAATTACAGCCTTCACACCTATTAATGCCGCTGTCGTTTGCTTCGCTTATCGGCGGGATGATGACGCTGATCGGTACGCCGCCCAATATGGTGGTCAGTACTCAGTTACAGGCGGCCGGTTTTGCACCGTTTGGCTTTTTTGATTTCACCATCATTGGCGGCGTGATGTTGCTGTTTGGGACGTTGTATTTGGTGTTCATTGCGCCGCGTTTATTGCCTGAAGCGGGGGTGCGTGAAGCGGAGCATCCGCGCTTGAAAGAGTTTGCTGAGCGCTATGGTATAGAGGATAACCTACACCGCTTACGCGTCACTAAGGATTCGCCATTGATCGGTCATAGCGTATCCGATCAGCGTTTGCGCAGTCGCTTTGAAGTGACCGTGTTCGCCATTCGTCGCGATGGTCGCTTGGTTTCATCGCTGATGCCGGTGCTGAGTGAAACCATTATCGAACGGGGCGATGTTCTGCTAGCCTACGGTGAAACGGAAGGCATTGCAGCGTTGTGTGTCGCCAACGGGTGTTTGTCTATGGGATTTCCCGATGATGAGCGCACCCGCATGAGTAAAGAGTTTGGCGTGGCGGAGGTGATGTTGCATAACCGCTCGCCAATGATTGGTAAAACGCTGAGTGATGGACGCTTTCGGGAGCAATACAATCTAAGTGTTATCGGTGTTTTACGCGACGGTAAGCCGTTGAGTACAGGCTTTAATGGTTTGCCGCTACAGTTTGGTGACACCCTACTATTAGCGGGCGGTTGGCGTTATATCGAAGCACTGGATGAACGGCATAACTTTGTCATGCTAGAAACACCCGCGGAGATGAGCGAAACCTCGGCGCGCTGGGGACATGCACCGGTAGCGCTACTCATACTGCTGACAATGTTGGGCCTGATGATTCACGGAACTGTATCGAGCTTAGCGGCCATTCTACTGGGAGCGATGGCGATGATTTTGACAGGTTGTATCACCATGAATGAAGCCTATAAATCATTGAATGCGAGTAGCTTAGTGTTGATTGCCGGTATGTTGCCATTGGCCTTGGCGATGCAAAAAAGTGGCGGACTCGAACTCATTGTCTCGGCTTTGCTCACCACACTGGGGGATAGTACGCCTCTTTTAATCTGTGCCGCACTCTTTGTACTCACCTCGGTACTGAGTCAATTTATCTCCAATACCGCGACGACGGTTTTAATTGCCCCCATATCGATCGCCATTGCTCAGGGGCTAGGTATGAATCCAGAACCCTTCATGATGACCGTGGCATTAGCGGCGTCTACGGCGTTTGCGACACCGATCGCCTCACCGGTCAATACCTTGGTATTGGTGCCGGGTAATTATCGGTTTATTGATTTTGTTCGCGTTGGCCTGCCTTTGCAGTTGATCTCGATGCTAATCACACTGCTTTTGATACCGATTATTTTTCCTTTTTAGCACTACTTTTTTATATCAGAAAGGTATGATCAGCGTCACAACCATAATAATTGGATAGGTTTATCAATAATGAGTAATCGTGAGTATCGAACCGTTAAGGCATCGCAGACCGTCTTAAAAGAGTTGATGGTACCTTCTTACGCTAACTTTGGCGGTAAGGTGCATGGCGGAGTGATTCTGTCATTGATGGATAAGATCGCCTATACCTGTGCGGCCTCACATGTGAAAGGTTACTGCGTGACGGCCTCAGTGGATTCGGTTAACTTTCTTAATCCGGTTGAAGTAGGGGAGTTATTAACCCTATCGGCCTCGGTTAACTATGTCGGTAACTCATCCCTTGAAATCGGTATTAAAGTGGTGTCAGAAGATTTTCGTTTAGGTATCGTCAAGCACACCAATACTTCATATTTCACCATGGTGGCGATGGATGAAGATACTCGGGCACCGATTGCAGTACCGGGCTTGATTCTGGAAGACGAGCAGGAGATTAAGCGCTTTATCGAAGGCAAAATTCGTAAGCAGCTTAAATCGGAACATCGGGCTGAGATGAAGAAAATTCGTAGTAACCTTGATCTGATGGCCGAGATTAAATCGCTGGATGGAGAGCATTGCCGTCTTTATAAGCCTTGAGTGTAAGCTTTACGTCATCGCTTAAGTACTGGACTATAAGTACTGGATTGTAAGTACTGGACTATTAAATCACTCCTGAAAGTGAGAGAGACTTAAGCGATATTATGATGATGTGCGGCGTTGTTCTCGTCGGCGCTTTCAATCGTTGTATCAATGTTTTCCAAATAGGGAGGCAGTGGCATGCTAACAAAGTGTTGTCGTGCCAAGCGCAACAGCGTCGATGCTGCGGGGCTGAGTGTGCGTCCCTTACGACTGACGAGGCATATCTGACGGTGCATCTGAGGTTCGGTTAACGGGATGAATCGCAGCTCCTTGAACGATTCGGTGCTAGCGGCGAGAGCGGGTAGCACCGATATACCGATGGCCTGACGAATCAGTGCCGCTAGGCCGGCGGGATTCGACACTTCTAAAATGGCTTTTTGATCAGATAATTGTAGCTGTCCTGCCTTACGAAACTGATTTAACTGCGACCTGATACCGGTATCCGCCGAGAGGAACAGCAGCTCTTCTTTAATTAACTGTTGCCATTGAATACTGTCTTGAGCGGTAAAAGGGTGCTGCGCAGGGACAATCACACCGTAGCGATCGCAAAGCACTGGCTGATAATTAAGTTCAGGGTGAGCCGAGTGATTTGCGCCAATACCGAAGTCGACATCATTATCCAACACACGTTGCTCAATTTGACCGGCGCTATCATCGCGTAGCGAGATAGCGATGTCTGGGTATTGCTGACGATAAGCATCGATTACCGATGGCAGCAGACGACTGATGGTTGAGGGTGAGGCGGCAATGGCAATCTGCCCCTGTTGCTGTCCGGCAATCGCCTGTAAATCACCAATGGCCGTATCGAAATCGGAGATCAGCTTTTCGGCGACAGGTCGGAATTGTTCACCTTGTAGCGTCAATAAAACCCGTCGCGTGGTGCGATCAAACAGCGTTAGGCCAACGCTCTGCTCGAGTTGTTTGATCGTTGCGGTGAGGCTCGATTGCGTGAGATGAAGCCTACTGGCGGCTTGTGTAAAACTGCCACAGGTGGCTACTTGAGTGAAGGCGCGTAAGTGACGGATCGAAAGGTTTAAATTCATTTATCGTTTTAATCTATTAATTAATCATATTTTATCGTTTGAATGATAAATGATTTTTCTGCATTATAAACCCCTATTTATATGCCCGAAGCACAGGTTGATCGATGATTCCACGTATAGCCGAAACAAATATTACGCAGCAGCTTTATCTTGATTTCATAAAAGCCATAAAAAGCAATGGCTTTAAAGGTGAAATGAATCCTGATTATGCAAGCCGAATTGTGTTATCGACCGATAATAGTATCTATCAAGTCTTGCCTCAGGGGGTTGTTTTTCCAAAAGGCATTGAAGATCTCGTGCTCTTGGCCCGTTTAGCCGACGAGCCTAGGTTTAAAGAGGTCGTACTCAGTGCGCGTGGCGGCGGTACCGGCACTAACGGTCAATCGTTAACCGATGGGTTAATTGTCGATATCTCGCGGCATATGAATCAGATTCTCGAAATCAACGCTGCCGAACGTTGGGTGAGAGTGCAGGGTGGCGTGGTTAAAGATCAGTTGAATGCGGCCTTAAAACCGTATGGTTTGTTTTTTGCGCCGGAGCTGTCCACCAGTAATCGTGCCACCATTGGCGGCATGATTAACACGGATGCCAGTGGTCAGGGTTCCTGTCTATACGGTAAAACCCGAGATCATGTGCTCGAGCTTACGTCGGTTTTCCTCGATGGTACTCAGTGGAGTTCGGGGCCGCTGAATGATGACGCGCTAGCAAAAATTAAACAGCGTGATGACCGAGTGGGTGAAGTGCATCGAGTCGTGGATACGGTGTTCACGCAACACGAAGAACTCATCGATGCCAAGTTTCCTAAACTGAATCGTTGTTTGACCGGTTATGATTTGGCTCATATCCGCGATGAAAATGGACGTTTTAACCTCAATTCGGTGCTCTGTGGTGCAGAAGGTTCGTTGGCCTTTATTGCGGAAGCGAAGCTAAATGTCTTACCGATTCCTAAATATTCTGCCTTAGTGAATGTTAAGTATGCCGGTTTTCAGGATTCCCTCAAGGATGCCGCCGAGCTGATGGCATGGGGGCCGACCTCAATTGAAACGGTTGACTCTAAGGTGCTTAATCTGGCCATGGGCGATATCGTTTGGGATAGTGTCAAAGCGTATTTCCCACAGACTGAAGGCGAGCCGAGTATTCAGGGTATAAACTTGGTTGAATATACCGGTGATGATGAAGCCGAGTTACAGCAGAAGATAACCAAGCTAACCACTTATCTAGATAGTGTCTCCGGTGAGGCTGGCAAATCATTTGGCTACTCCGTGGTGATGGGGGCTGCCGAGGTCAATAAAATCTGGGGCATGCGGAAGAAATCGGTCGGCTTATTGGGTAACGGTAAGGGCGAGCAGCGTCCCATTCCATTTGTCGAAGATACGGCGGTACCGCCGGAAAATCTGGCGGCGTATATTGCTGAATTCCGTGCCCTGTTAGATAGCCATAACCTCGCTTACGGTATGTTTGGTCATGTTGATGCGGGGGTGCTGCATGTGCGTCCGGCGATTGATATGAAGAGTGAGGACGAAGAAAAGCTCATTCGAGTGATCTCGGATGGAGTGGTCGCCCTGACACAGAAATATAATGGTCTCATCTGGGGGGAACACGGTAAAGGCGTGCGGTCTGAATATGCGCCCGCCTTTTTTGGTGAGCTGTACCCTCAATTACAAGAGATTAAGGGGGCGTTTGATCCCGCTAATCAGTTAAATCCAGGCAAGATCTGTACGCCGTTGATTGATGGCGCTGAGTTGTTGAAGATCGATGCCGTACCGACCCGTGGTCAGCATGATCGACAGATTCCTGAAAACGCCCGTGATGAGTATAAGCAGGCGATGTTCTGTAATGGGAATGGGGCATGCTATAACTATGATCCGAAGGATGCCATGTGCCCATCGTGGAAAGCCACCCGTGAGCGCAAACATTCGCCGAAAGGGCGTTCTTCGCTCATTCGTGAATGGTTACGACTGATGTCTTTACAGGGCGTTGATGTGGTGGCCGAGGGCAGTAAAGCCCGTTACGGCTCGTTTATCAAGAGTCTGCCGGGGCGCATCAAGAACAGTCTTAAAAAGCAACGGGGTGAATACGATTTCAACCATGAAGTCCATGAAGCGATGATGGGTTGCCTTGCCTGTAAATCTTGTGTGGCGCAGTGCCCTATTAAAGTCAACGTACCCGATTTTCGCTCTCGCTTTCTGGAAGCCTACTACAGCCGTTATCTGCGCCCTGTGAAAGATTATATGGTCGGTGGCCTAGAGTATATGATCCCTTATCTGGCGCGCTTCCCAGCGCCTTATAATTGGATGATGAATAATACCCTGATGAAAGCGGTATTCCGACGTTGGGTAGGGATGATGGATAGTCCGCCGATCTGTACGCATAGCCTTAAGCAGGGGATGGATGAGCGTGGCACTCGATTCGCGACGCCTGAGAATTTAGCCGCGATCATACCGGAGCAGCGCGAGCGGTCCGTGATTATCGTTCAGGATGCGTTTACCAGCTATTTTGAAACGCGCTTAGTGCTCGATCTGATCGATCTACTCAGCCGCACAGGCTTTAATGTGCTCGTGGCACCGTTTAAACCGAATGGTAAACCGCTGCATGTACATGGCTTTAAAGCGGCCTTTAATAAAGCCGCCGATGCTAATACGCAGATGTTACAAACATTGGCGAGCAGTGGTATCGCCATGGTGGGTATTGATCCGTCTATGACGCTGACGTATCGACAAGAATATGTTGATGATGGGACGCGTCAATCGGTTAAGGTTGAATTGATTCAGGAGTGGCTGGCGCGTCATACTGAATTGCTAGCGGAAAGCGCGACAGATTTACCTCACAATGATTATAAGTTGATGGCGCACTGTTCTGAAAAAACCTCTGCTGCCGCTTCTATGGCTGATTGGCGGGCGATCTTTCAGGCCTTAGGACAAAGGCTTGAGCTACAGCCGACGGGCTGTTGTGGTATGGCGGGCACTTATGGGCATGAGAGTGAGAACTACGAAACATCGAAACAGATTTACGATCTGAGCTGGAGTGAGGTGGTAAACGATCCCGCCAACGAGGGTAAGTTAGTGGCAACCGGGTATTCCTGTCGTAGTCAGGTCAAAAGGTTGGATGAAAAACAACTACTGCATCCGGTACAGATACTGTTAGCGCTGTTGAAGCAGCACTGAGGCGGCGTTAAAACGGGTTGCGGTGAAGAGATTAAAAACCAGATGACTAGGGAGTCGTCTGGTTTTTCTGCTTTTGGGCCTGTCGATAGTGTTTATCCATGTCGCCATATTGACGTTCATATGCGCTGGGATCTGAACGCCAAAGTCGATAAAGTTTGCGATCATGGCTAGCCATCGGCGGCGGATTGAGCTTGCGGCGTTGGATCGCTTGCCAGGTGATCGGGGTAAATACGATCACGATGAATAGCAGTACGATGATGTATTGATAGCGTTCCATGAGGCTTAGCTCCGAGGGTTGATGAGTTGATCAGATAGGGCGCAAAGCGGATGCATGATCTTTTAGTGTTTTATTAGCGAGGATTGTACACGAATGAGTAGAGCGGATCTCTGGAACCAGCGTTATTTGAGCAAACAGGCCGCAGCTTCGACCTTGCCCGCCGCACTTCAAGCTTCTCTGGATCAGTTACCGCCGGGTCGTACTCTCGACTTAGCCTGTGGCGATGGCGCGGCGAGTTTATCTTTAGCAGCGCAGGGGCATCAAGTCGTTGCGGTGGATTTTTCGACTGAAGGCTTGCAACGCTTACAAGGGTTTGCAGCTGAACGACAGTTAGAAATTGAAACCCGAGAGAGTGATCTGTCTGCGCCGCAAGCGCTGACGGGGCTGACGGGCGATTTTGATAATATTGTCATACTGCGCTATCTACCTGAAGCATCTCTGTTAGCGCAGTTGCCACGCTATATGAAGCCCGCTGCTCGGTTATTGATTCAAACGTTTAATCGCGAGCAGCATCGACAAACGGGGTTTCCCGAACGCTTTTGTTTACAACCGGGCGCGTTGAGCGATACGTTACCTAGCTTAACACTACAGACATATGACAATGGTTTGTTAACTGGTAGCCCGTTTGATCGGTATATTTTTGTCTCTAAATAGCCACTTTTGCACCTTTAGTGTAACAGTGTGCAGGCGCAAAAAAATGTAACATAACGGTAAGTAGAAGACGCTTAACCATTCAATTGAAGGAGCATTTCCGTGGACGATTTATTACCCGAACTGTGTGATCAGTTCCCTGATCTGGTGCAAGTTGTAGAACCTATGTTCGGTAACTTTGGTGGTCGTGAGCGTTTTGGCGGTGAAATTGTCACCCTAAAAGCGTTTGAAGATAATTCCTTGGTACGTGAGCAAGTGGCGCTGCCGGGCGAAGGACGAGTGCTCGTGGTTGATAGTGGCGGTTCGATGCGTCGCGCGATGTTAGGCGATATGCTGGCCGAGAAAGCCTCTCTAAATGGTTGGGCGGGTATTATCATTTATGGCTGTATTCGTGATGTTAATGCCATTGGTGATCTGGATATCGGGGTGCAAGCTTTAGGCACACATCCGCTGAAAACCGATAAAAACGGCCTCGGAGAGTTGAATGTTCCGTTAACCTTTGGTGGCGTCACCTTTAAGCCTGGCGAGTATGTCTATGCCGATAATAATGGCGTACTGATCTCACCTAAGAAACTAGAGATAATCGACTAGGGCTAAGTAACTAGGGCTAAGTAACTAGGGCTAAGTAACTAACGCTAATAAATAGCGCTAGCCGAAAATACGCGATTGAGTGAATCAGTCGCGGTGCTCGGTCAAAGCCGCTGTGAGCACCTAACACAGCGGCTTTATCATTTGAATAGCTAATGGGCTATCTCTGTGGTATCGGTGATAGCTCATGACTACTCAGCAGGTCAGCCGCTAACTTCAATCAGCTAGATTCAAGCCGTTAGTCTTCGGCGATCAGCGTCCCTTTGATTTGATAAGCTTTGCCCCGAAAGAAGCCGAGCTCGGTGCCTTCTTGATTGCTTAGGGTGATATCGTAGACACCGGTTCGACCACTACGAGAGCGCTCTTGTGCAATTGCCGTCAGCGTGTCGCCCTCAAAGCCGGGAGCAATAAAATCGATCGTGCAGCCACTGGCAACCGTTGAGCGGTTGTAGGAGTTGCACGCATGGGCAAAGGCGGTATCGCAGAGCGCAAACATCATCCCGCCATGGCAGGTTGAGTGTCCATTGAGCATGTCTTTGCGCACCACCATCGAGAGTTTGGCATAGCCGGGAGCCACCTCGTCAATGCTGATACCCATCCCTTTAGCCGCATGATCATTCAGGTGCAGCGCTTCACTGGCGGCTTCGGCTAACTGTTGCGGGGTCATTTCACTCGCCTTCATGCGGCACCTCCGGCGACTTTACGTAGCAGTAACGGCGAGGCGCGGTAGCGATCTTCACCGTAGGCATCGATTAAGTTATCGAGTACATCCAACGCATAGCTAAGTTCTAAATTGTTAACCCATTCGATAGGCCCGCAAGGGTAGTTGACGCCCCCCTTCATGGCGATATCGACGGCGGCTTCATCGCAGACTTGCTGATTAACGGCATCAAAACCTTCGTTGGCTAACATGCAAACCGTGCGCATCACCACCATTCCCGGAATATCATCGATCACGCTGACGGATTTGCCAATCGCTTGGAAGAGTCCGATGGCAGCTTGTAACGCGGCCTCAGAGGCCTGATCAGCGGGTGCCAGGGCGATACGTGTGGCGCGTGTGTAATCCAGTGCTAGGTCGAAATTGATCAGATTAGGACGCATGGTTTCACTGGCCCGCAGGGTGGTGAATTGACCGTTTGATAGCATTAGCGTGGCATCACCCACGGTGATCATGCCTTCAACTTCATCATTATCGCTACGCTCAACCTGAATGCCTGCTTGTTCAAACAGGTTCAAGAGTGGTTCGGCTACACCGAGTTCGCCTTCCACTAAAATAGTTTTTGGCGCAGGGCAGGCGGCTGCCGTGACGGCTTCAGGTTGAGTCGCCCCGTCACTGTAATCGTAAAAGCCTCGACCGGTTTTACGTCCTAGGTGGCCGGCATCAACCAATTCTTTTTGCATCAGTGAGGGCAGGAAGCGTTGATCGTTATAAAATGCGGCAAACACCGAGCAGGTAACGGCGTAGTTAACATCGTGACCAATCAGATCCATCAGTTCGAAAGGTCCCATGCGGAAACCGCCACACTCACGCATGAGTGCATCAATGGTAGCGATATCGGCCGCGCCTTCCTGAGTGATACGCAGCCCTTCGGCATAAAATGGACGCGCTACACGGTTAACGATAAACCCAGGGGTCGATTTAGCCAGTACTGGCTGTTTGCCCCAACTAGCGGCGAGTGCGTAGATATCCGCAGCGATTTGGGGGTCGGTATCCAATCCGCTAATGACTTCGACCAGCTTCATAACCGGCGCAGGATTGAAAAAGTGCATGCCGACTAGATTCTGTGGCCGTTTCAAGGCCGCACCGATCGCCGTGACCGAGATCGATGAGGTATTCGTGGCAATGATGGTTTCGGCGCTGCAGATCTCTTCTAACTGAGTAAAGACCTGTTGCTTGATATCTAAGCGTTCGACAATGGCTTCGATGATCAGCACGGCTGCCGCCAGTTCACTCAACTGACTGACCGGCGTAATACGCGCGATCAGAGCATCGGCATCTGACTGACTCATTTTACCTCGGCTTACCTGACGAGCCAGCCCCTTGGCGGTATTATCGATGCCGCGTTGTGCGGCTCCCGCTGCGTTATCAAACAACAATACAGGATGCCCAGCACTGGCAGCCACCTGTGCAATACCAGCCCCCATCGTGCCCGCACCAATGACGGCAATCATAGAATCTGTCGTGAAACGACTCATGTGTAAATCTCCAAAATTCGCTTTCAATCGCTTATGTTTTTGCGGCAATAGCGTCACCCCGCATCAGCGGGGTTAGCAGCCTTTCTTTATATCAGCGATGCCTATTTACCCTGGAAATGAGGGGCACGTTTTGCCATAAAGGCACTCACACCTTCACGGTAATCTTCAGTTTGTCCAGCTAAGGTTTGCAGATCTCGCTCGAGGTCTAACTGCTCATCAAAGCTATTCGTGGCAGATGCTTGAAGCGCTCGTTTTATCAGTGCAAGCCCCTGTGTGGGTTGAGTTGCTAATTGCTTCGCCATACTTAGAGCCGCGGCTTTTAATTCGTCGGCTTCGTAGGTTTTCCAAATCATACCCCATTGCTCTGCCTGTTCGGCTGATAATTTATCACCTAATAGTGATAAAGCCATCGCACGGGGCAGTCCTACGGCGCGGGGCAGTGTCCAGGTACCGCCGGAGTCGGGTATTAGGCCTATCTTGCAGAATGCTTGAATAAAGCTGGCGCTTTTAGAGGCCAGCACAATATCACACGCCAAGGCGATATTCGCGCCGGCTCCGGCAGCAACGCCGTTGACGGCACAGATAACCGGCATCTCCAATGAGGTGAGGCTACGTATCATGGGGTTGTAGTTCTTCTCAATGGATTCCCCCAGATTAGGCATAGCGGCATCGGGATCGACAGCGCGATCACTTAGGTCTTGACCGGCACAAAAACCACGGCCATTACCCGTAATCAGTAAGCAGCGTACAGCGGCATCAGTTTTGACCTGTTTCAGCGCGTCTCGTACCTCGATATGCATTTGACCGTTAAAGCTGTTGAGGCTGTCGGGTCGATTCAGCGTTAGTACTGCGACGCCGTCCGTGATTTCAAACTCGATATGTTGATAAGCCATTGGATTATTTCCCCTTAAAGGCTGGTCGGCGTTTTTCCATGAAAGCGGCAATGCCTTCATTGCGGTCATCGGTGGCGGCAAGTAGCGTGAATGCTTTGCGCTCCAGATTGAGGCCGGTTTCTAATGTGGTTTCATAGGCTTTTAGCAGCGATTCTTTGGCTAAACGAATGGCGATGGGCGGCTTGCGGGCAATACTCTTCGCCAGTGTTAAGGCGCGTGGGTAGCTCATTTCTGGAATGGTAACCTCGCTGACCAGTCCAAAATCACGGGCTTGTGCGGCGCTGATAAATTCGCCGGATAATACCAGTTGCATCGCCATTGATTTCCCGACGGTACGCAGGAGTCGTTGAGTGCCGCCTGCGCCGGGGATAATGCCTAGGTTGATTTCCGGTTGACCAAATTGTGCATTGTCACCGGCAATGACAATATCGCAATGCATCATCAGTTCGCAGCCGCCACCCAGTGCAAAGCCATTGACGGCAGCGATGATCGGCTTTGGGTATTGCGCGATGCGTCGCCAGTAAGTCGGGCGGATATCATTCAGCACGCCCACGGCATCTAAATCGGCCATCTCTTTGATGTCCGCCCCTGCGGCAAACACTTTTTCGCCCCCAGTGATGATCACCGCGGCGATACGCTCATCGTTAATGGAGGCATCGAGGCAATCGGCAAGTTCTTTCAGTAAGTTGTTACATAGGGCGTTGCGCGCGGCAGGGCGATTGAGGGTGATAGTCATCACCCCGGCGTCTGGTTCGCTAACCAGAATATCTTGATAATCGGACATGGCGTTTCTCAGCATAGTTTTTCAACATGGTTTCTCAACATATTAGTGTCGATATTGATCGTCAGGCTTGGTTGGCTGACGCTCATTTATTATTTTTCAAATGACTCGCGGCGTTTATTTAAGTGCTTAATTTAGACGCTTAAATCCGGCGTCTAAATTAGATACTTAATGAAGCACCTCAGCTACTTGTACGGTGATTATGTCTTAAGCCTCGTGGCGCTTAATCGTGTGACTCATCAATAACGTTTTCGCGTGGCCTTGATGACGCCTTTTGAGTTGGCAGCCGATCAATCTCCGGTAGTGTTCGCCTGACGAGGTTTAATCACTCAGCCAAAGGTTACCGTAAAACAACAAAGGGATACAAATATATTATCAACAAATTATCTTTTCGTATCACTTTCTTTAGTGTATCTTTTAACTCATATGGATATTTGTCAGGCCGTTGAGATGAGGTATGAGCCGCTATTGCTCAACTTAATGCTCTCTTCTAAACGGTTTGATAAGCAGTCAGCAGCCAGAATGATGCTGAGTTAGCAACGTGCGCAAGACACATCGTTCTGTAAAGAGATAACGCCTACGGGCCGAAAAATAAAGAGACCTTGTATGAGCCATAACCTGTTTGAGTTACATAAAGCGAAACTTGATGCCGCACTAAACGCTATCCGTACCCGTGATTATTACAGCGCTTACCCAGAAAGCCCCAGTCCACGTAAATATGGCGAAACGGCTGATAAAGATGGCCAGCAGGCGTTTAAAGCGCACCTCAATACCTCATTTAAGCTGGAAATGCCGGGCATAACCGGCGAAGCCGGCAGTGAAGTGTCGCCTTACGGCTTCGATCTTGGCATTAAATACCCCACGGTTGATATGGATGTCTTGCTACCAGCGATGCATGAGGCGCGCAAAGTATGGCGTGATATCGGCGTTGATGCGCGTACCGGTATCTGTTTAGAGATTCTGAAGCGCATTAATCAACGCAGCTTCGAGATCGGCTATTCGGTGATGCATACCTCTGGACAGGGCTTTATGATGGCCTTTCAGGCGGGTGGTCCACACGCTCAAGACCGAGGTTTAGAAGCGATTGCCTACGGTTATGATGCTATGACGCATACTCCAGTAGCGGCGACTTGGACTAAACCGCAGGGTAAGCATGATCCGTTGGTTATGGATAAAACATTCACCGTAACAGGCCGTGGTGTGGCGCTGGTGATTGGTTGTTCAACATTCCCGACGTGGAATACCTACCCGGGTCTGTTTGCTTCGTTAGTGACCGGTAATCCAGTGATCGTTAAGCCTCATCCGGCGGGCATTTTACCTGCGGCGTTAACCATCCAGATTGCACAGGAAGTGTTAAGCGAACAAGGCTTGCCGCCTTATATCGCGTCCATGGTGATCGATGCTGATCCTGCCGCGCCTTGCACCAAAGCCTTGGCACAGCGAGAAGAGGTGCGAGTCATCGACTTCACCGGTAACACCGGCTTCGGCGATTGGTTAGAACAAAATTGTCATCAGGCTGTGGTTTATACCGAGAAGGCCGGTGTTAACACGATTATCATCGATTCGACCGATAACTTTAAGGGTATGATTCAGAACCTGTCCTTCACGTTGAGCCTCTACTCTGGGCAGATGTGTACCACGCCTCAGGATATCTTTATCCCCGCTGACGGTATCGATACGGATCAAGGCCATAAAAGCTTCGATGAGGTTGCTGAAGCGCTGAGTACCGGTATTAGCCGCTTCTTATCCGATCCAGAGCGGGCCGCGATGGTGTTAGGCTGTATTCAGGCTGATGTGACGGATAAACGGGTCGATAGTGCGCGCGAACTAGGTGAACAGATCGGCACGATTGTGCGTGAATCTGATCGTCCGGAAAACCCTTGGTTCAAAGAGGGGCGGATGCGTAGCCCATTGCTGATCGCCGTGGATGCTGATAAAGAAGACAGCTATATGGAAGAGCTATTTGGGCCTATTAGCTTCCTCGTCCGTACCGACAATAGCGAGCACTCAATTGCCTTAGCGCATAAGGCAGTGAAAAATCATGGTGCAATTACCATGGGTTGTTATTCAACTAGCGCCGCCGTGCTGGAGCAGATTGAAGAAGCCGCTTTGGATACTGGCGTTGCTCTCTCGATTAACCTAACCGGGGGCGTGTATGTGAATCAGAGTGCTGCTTTCAGTGATTTTCATGCCACCGGTAGTAACCCTGCGGCGAATGCCTCACTGTCCGATCTCGCCTTTGTGGCTAACCGTTTCCGCGTGATTCAAAGCCGTCGACACGCTTGATAGCGTCACTAACCGATTCGGCCTGCGAAGCTCGGATCGGTTCAGTATGGGTGGCAATACCGACAAGGTAGGCTTTAATGTTTAGGAAGATGCGAATAAGTCCACTAGAGAGAATCTAAAGAGAGAGTCTGATGAGCTATCAGTGTATTCTGACAGAGGTAAAACAAGGGGTTGGCATTATTACCCTGAACCGCCCTGACGCGATGAACGCGCTTAACGCGACCCTGTGTCGTGAAGTGGGTGAGGCGGTCGATCATTTTGAAGCCGATGAGGCTATCGGTTGCACGATCATTACCGGTGGTGATCGCGTGTTTGCGGCTGGGGCTGATATTAAAGAGATGAAAGATCAGTCTTTTGCCGCGTTGCACGCTAACAATTTTCCCTATATTCAGCGGGATTGCTGGCGCGCCATCGATGATGCGCGCAAGCCAATTATTGCTGCGGTTGCCGGATTCGCGCTTGGCGGTGGCTGTGAAATGGTGATGGCCTGTGATTTCATTATTGCTGCCGAGAGTGCAACCTTCGGTCAGCCTGAAGTGGGCATTGGAACGATGCCGGGGGCCGGTGGTACGCAGCGTTTAACCAAAGCCGTGGGTAAAGCGAAGGCGATGGAGATGTGTCTAACAGGGCGGATGATGGGCGCGGACGAAGCTGAACGTGTGGGCCTTGTTGCGCGTATTGTGGCGGCGGATGAACTGGCAGAGCAAGCCTTGAAAACCGCGGCTAAGATCGCCTCGATGTCGCGCCCGGCGGTGATGCTGATTAAAGAGAGTGTCAACCTTGGAGTGAGTAGTTCGCTTAATGATGGCCTGCGTTTTGAACGTCGAGCATTTGAAGCAACCTTTGCCTTTGAGGACTGCTCGGAAGGCATGAATGCGTTTGCCGAAAAGCGCAAACCGGTGTTCAAAAACAAATAAAGCCGCGACTGCATTTGTACCGATCGCGTAATCATATAAAGCCGCCATGTTCTGCATAGGCGGCTTTAGTGTTTTTTATGGCGATGCTATTCTTTAATTATTGGATTAACATATAGAGCTAATATCATGAAATTACTAGGTAAAAAGGCATGGGTTACGGGTGCTAGTTCGGGTATTGGGCAGGCGACTGCTCGACTGTTAGCGGCAGAAGGTGCGGATTTGGTGATCAGTGCTCGACGGCAAGCCAAGTTACAACAGCTCGCCGATGAACTGCGCGCCACGGGGCGTGATATCACCGTCGCACCACTGGATGTTACCGATCGTCAGGCGGTGCAGCAGGTAGGGGAACAGATTGCGGCACAGGGTGGCGTTGATATTCTCATTAATAACGCCGGTACCATGCCGATCAGTCCACTCATTAATGGTCGGGTCGATGAGTGGGAACTGATGATTGATACCAATATTAAGGGCGTGCTATACGCGATTAATGCGGTTTATTCAGGGATGGCTGAACGCAAACAAGGGCACATCGTTAATATTAGCTCTATTGCTGCACGGCAAACCTACCCCAGTGCGGGCGTCTATGCAGGCACAAAGCATGCGGTTAGAGCGATTTCGGATACTCTGCGTAAAGAGGCAATCCGCTACGGTGTGCGCGTTACCGATGTGCAGCCTGGTGCGGTTGATACCGAACTGCCCGATAGTATTGTGCATGAAAAAATACGCGCCGCGGTCAAAGACAATATGTATAGCGAGACGCAGGACAACCTTAAGCCGGAAGATATTGCCAATGCCATACTCTACGCAGTGACACAGCCTGCCCATGTGGATGTCAGCGAATTATTGATTCGCCCCCTCGTGGCAGAATAGCGCTGCGTTGTTGTTGCCGAACCACAGCCATACCGCCGAAAAACGCGCTAATCATCTGTTTATGTAAACCATTTTAAATCCGTGGTTATGTTTATGCCGCGGTTGACGTAAGATCAGTTTCCAAGTTTTAAGATTAACAGCGCTGGATAACTATTGTGTATAAGCTACTTATTTTTGATTGGGACGGCACCATTATTGATTCTGCGGCACGCATTATTTCGAGTATGCAAAAGGCCGCCCGTGATCTGGATCAACCGGAACTGAGTGATGACGCGGTACGAAATATTATTGGCTTAGGTTTGCCAGAAGCGATTCGAATGCTCATTCCGGGTGTCGATGATCATGTAATTCCTCAGCTAAGAGAGCGATACGGCTACTATTACTTAGAGGCGGATGACACCCCGACTAAGCTGTTCGAGGGGGTAGAACAAACCCTGATTAACCTTAAAGAGCAAGGTTATCGATTGGCGGTTGCGACCGGTAAAAGCCGTCGTGGATTGGATCGGGTTTTTGCTCAGACGGGGCTTGAGTATTTGTTTGAGACCTCTCGTTGCGCCGATGAAACGACCTCTAAGCCGCATCCGCATATGCTGGAAGAGATTCTTGAAGAAACCGGCTTAAATGCGTCTGAAGCGGTTATGATAGGCGATACGGAATTTGATTTGGAAATGGGTGTCAGAGCAGGTATGGACACCATTGGTGTCAGTTATGGTGCACATCATATCGATCGATTAACACCCTATAAGCCCGTCTTAGTGATGCATCGTTTTTCCGATTTAGAAAGCGGATTAGCGGGCCGAGCAATTCGCTAAGCCGTATCGAAACATCATTTAAGCCAGATAAAGTAAGGAGAACCAAGTGGGCTCAAATCCCTGGGAAGCAGACGACAGCAAGGACTCTGAAAATATTCAACCGCCTGAGCAGAACGCTAAGGCCGAGCATAAAGCCAAGCCTGAGCATAAAACGAAAGAGTGGCGGTTAATCGAACGAACGATGATGGGGCTGCAAAAAGAGCAGCGCAGCGCTCGCCGTTGGGGGATATTTTTTAAGTTACTGACCTTTGGCTATCTGTTTGTCATATTGGGTATCTATCTGTTTGCCAATGTCTTTACCTCGGATATCGATGATAGTGTCGATCATACCGCGGTGGTTCAGGTGAAAGGGATGATTGCCGATGGTGAAGATGCCAGTGCGGATAAGATCATTTATTCATTGAGAAAGGCCTTTGCCGATGACAGCGCTAAGGCGGTTATTCTGAGAATAAATAGCCCCGGTGGTAGCCCAGTTCAATCGGGTTATGTCTATGATGAAGTAAAACGCCTGCGGGCCTTGCATCCGCAGAAGAAAGTCTATGCTGTGATTCTCGATATCGGTGCTTCCGGCGCTTACTATATTGCGGCCTCGGCGGATGAAATATACGCCGATAAAGCCAGCTTGGTTGGCTCTATCGGTGTTGTCTCTTCTGGGTTTGGCTTTGTCGATCTGATGGAGAAGGTTGGTGTTGAGCGTCGTAACCTGATTGCGGGAGAGAATAAAACCTTCCTCGATCCCTTTTCGCCGTTGGAAGACAAAGATCGCATGTTCTGGCAGACCGTCCTGAATACAACTCATCAGCAATTTATTGAGCAGGTCCGTCAAGGACGGGGTGATCGCTTGAAAGAAAACGATCAGTTATTCAGTGGCTTAGTGTGGACCGGTGAACAGGCTCTGGAACTTGGTTTGATTGATGGTCTAGGAAGTAGCAGTTCTGTCGCACGTGATATAGTCGGCGTTGAAAAATTAGTCGACTACTCACCGAAGGGCACACCGTTGGAACAGTTAATTGATCGCTTAGGCGTCAGCTTTGGTAAAACCATCGCCACCCAATTAGGCTTGAATAACTCAGTACAACTGCGCTAAACCGCGTATTGCGTTAGAGAGGCTGCGACAGAGATGTCGCGGCCTTTTTTATAGCTTCCGTGTTAAATCCACATAGTCATTGGTAGTCTCATTGGATAGTCTCATTGGATAGTCTCATTGGATAGTCTCATTGGATAGTCTTATTGATTCTTATTGATTCTTATTGATTCTTATTGATTCTTATTGATAGTCTCGTCTTTGATATGAATCCCATCTACGTGATCGAGTGATGATGTCGATTGAGGCTGAGAGCCGCAGGTAGGATTCATCAATAACGGATAAGGCAGGCAAGCTAAGCATCGTTCAAATTCCCCGATAAGTTTATACCGTTATCTTAATTGGAAAAATTTTATAAAACTGTCTTTTAAACACCTTTACAAAGTTTACAGGGCGATATGCCCAGTCGACGTGGCTTGAAATCACAACCAGGACAAAACGAAGGGGAGGCGGGTAAGAAACGAATCCCAAAGCTCACCAGCCCCCGTGTGATTTTTCACCATGCTCCATATCCATTGTAGCGAGCGACGCTAGCATGCCCCTTGGGTACTCGTCGCGATTAATCCCATCTTAGCTGAGCAGCAACAAAAGTTTAGTGGCTATACCTGTGGGAGTCCTTTCTAGGGGCGATAGGCTTGAGTAGGACAGTCGAGGCATAACAAAAAAACGGTGCGGTTCGCACAGCTCACCAGCCCCCTACGGGCGATAAGCTTGATCAGGGCAGATTCAACGAACATAAGTTTGTTCTGTACGCTGACGGCCATTGCGAGCACGAATATGGTGACGCAATCGATTGATGAAAATGGAACCCATGAAACATTCTTGCACTGTCTTTATATACAGTATGATTTGAATTTTTCAAGGAAAGGGGACACACTGAGTTTTCGTACTTGCCTGTTTATTCGGTTGGTGATATTTTGATTGTCAATAAAATCAATAGGTTATTGATTTGGTCTGCAAGTTTATAGGCCGCTCGTCAGCGAAATAGTGTGCACGCACGCTTTTCTGGAAGGGAATCGTCAAACTATGGAAGGTTTCAGAATGAAATCAGTTGGTTACAAGCACAAGCCCAGTGAGTTCTCGCCAGTATATCAGGCACGCACACGAATAAGCTGTTATACGCTGGTCGTGGTAAGTCTGATTTCGACCCATCTCAGTCATTAGAAGTCTAATACAAATAAGTTGGAACGTACAAATGGTTCCAGAAGCCGCTAGCCGTTGGAGCACCGTACGCTCGAGACCTATTTATGGCCTGAGTAACAAAGGCTATGGTAATTTCACAATGGCTAAGAGCACTTTGTAGCACATGATCATTCTCTTATGTGGTGGAGCCATGATGCGCAATGGTTGGTTTCGGGACTATGAAAGCTCTTTCAGACTAAAAAGTGAGTTTCTAGCGAAATATTTAATCAAGGTGGTAATTAATGTGGACAGATAATGAAACTGATCGCGATTTTCTCAATTTTTCTACCGTAGCAGCTACGGTTTCGGAGATTATCGCAAGGGCAAATGGACAGCCTGTTTCTATAGGGGTTTCAGGAAGCTGGGGCGTCGGGAAATCGTCCATGATCAAACTTGTCCAAGCTAATCTGAAAAATACCACTGACAGTCAAGAAGAAAAGAAATATATATTTGTCGAGTTCAATGCTTGGCTGTATCAAGGATACGACGATGCTAAAGCGGCATTGATGGAAGTCATTGCTAGGAAACTTGCTGAAGAAGCTGAACAGCAACAAACTGCGGTTGGCAAGACTAAAGATTTGCTAGGCCGCATTGACTGGTTACGCGCAGCAAAAACAACCGGTGGTGTAGCCGCTTCACTTATAACTGGCCTGCCCATAGGTGGCCTTGTCGGTAGGGTTTGGGACTCGGGAGAAGCACTACTAGACGGAGACATTACAGAGGAAGAACTACAGTCTGCTAAAGAGTCCGGTAGCGAAGTACTTAAAGAAGGGAAAAGCTTAGTAAAGTCGAAGAAAAGAAAATCTCCCCCTCAAGAAATAGAAGCAATTAGAAGTGGATTCGAGAGTTCGCTTGAAGAGCTTGACGTTACTCTCGTTGTGCTCATTGACGATTTAGATCGCTGCTTGCCAGAAACTGCAATATCGACATTGGAAGCACTGCGACTATTCCTCTTCCTAAAAAACACAGCTTTCGTTATCGCTGCTGACACAAAAATGATTCGTCACGCTGTCAAAAAGCACTTCCATGATATGCCAGACGACCAGCTAGTAACCAACTATTTCGATAAGCTGATACAAATACCTATTCAAGTACCAAAGCTCGGTGTACAGGATATTAAAGCTTACCTATGCATGTTGTATATCGACCTTAGCAATATCGAACAACACGAAAAAGACAGGCTTAGAGAAAGGATATGCAAACAGTTATCTGAAACCTGGAAAGGTGCTCGTGTTGATAGGCAGTTTCTGGAAGGCTTATCTCAAGAGCTCAATATCGAAATACCCGTAAAACTATCCACACAAATCGATCTTGCTGATCGATTGGCACCTCTAATGTCTTCGGAAACAGCCATAGATGCAAATCCCAGGTTAATTAAGCGTTTTCTAAACGCCATATCAATTCGTCTAGCAATCGGCAACGCCCAAGATATCGCGATTGATGAAGCCGTTCTGACGAAAATACTTTTATTGGAGCGTTGCGGCACCGACGATGCCTACCGAAAAATTGCGACATCTTGTGCAAGTAATGATGAGGGACTCCCGTCAATTCTGAAGGACATTGAAGCCAGCTTAGAAGAAGGTAAAGAGATTGATTGGCCATCAGAATTCGATACTGCGTTCTTTAAACAATGGGCCGCCTCAAAGCCACAATTAGCTGATATTGATATTCGTGGTGCGTTATATGTCAGTCGAGAACACTCTCCATTACTCCTCAGCCATGAACAACTTTCATCGAGTGGCCTAGAGATTTTGCGTGCGTTAAAAGAAACACCTGACATGGCAACAGCGCTTAAAGATTCAATTAATGAGTTAGCAACTGAAGATTTGAATCTAATAATGGATAAATTGCTGGAAATTGCCGCGCGCGAGCAATCATGGGGCGCACCGGATATATTAACTGCCTGTATCGTCGTTGGGCAGTCTCATAAATCTGTTGGTAAGCGCTTCGGAGCTTTTTTGAGTGAACGCCCCGCAAACCAGATCGAGCCTAGCATTGTTCCAAAGATCGCAGAGGAGGATTGGGTCGATATTCCGTTTGATGTTTGGACAGACTCAGACGTATCAGGACCAGTAATAAAAGCAATTCAGAAGAGTAAGAAATAATGGGAACATCAAGTTCAAGCAATGGCCCCGGTTCAGGGATACCGATGGTACCGCCTTGGGCTGACAACCCCACGGAAGCGCCAGTTGCTAGCCAGGGTGGTCAAGACGACAATCAATCAAGTCCTGAAGATAACAACGCCGGGGGCAACACAAAAGAACCGCTAAACGCTCCTCCAGGGAGATTTAGAGGCGCGCGCAGTAGCCTAGGTGCTTTCGCTGGCGATGGCAGCTCAAGCAGTATGCGTAATGGAATTCGTCAATATGTGTCCAGAGGTTATGGCGGGGCTAAAAGTGCAGCGCGAAGAATGGGTAGCACTGCATCTACTGCTGGTGGTTTGGCAGGAATATTATCTTCCGACACACGTGCAAACACTCAATCTGACCACTTTAATGCGCTGTCTTTTCAATCGAAAAACTCCGATGATGTTGTAAATGCAATCATTGACGCGGTTAGACCTATTGATGGAACACAAGATTCAGAAGCTTCACGAGAATCTATCAAGGACGCATTAAGCGAGTTATTAGATAAGAATCCCGATGCTGATTTATTGGAACTGAATGATAACGACAAGTATTTAGTCATAGAGACCTTTCTTGCCGCCGATATCTATCAAAGAATTGCCTTAGATGTCGGAAAACACATACAAAACAAGGCACCAAATGCAGCAGCAGGTGTAAGCCGATTAAAACAGATAAAAGAGTATGTACGCGAGACAGTTAAGTCCTCATTTAAAAAAATAGGAAACAACCTATCCTCATTGTCACAGAACCAAGTTACACTTTTAGCCCGTAGTGTATTAGAAGACACATACGAAGTTTTTGAGGAATATACGCGATGAAAATAGTATGCGGACCAAAGGGATTTAACTTCGATGATCATAAATCAAACCTTGACGTTCAGCTTTACTCCATTCCTGACAACAAGAGATTAGGGTATGCAGGTCACGGAATTGCCGAAGTAGTCAGGAAAAGAAAAATTAACCCTTCATCAAGGTCATGGGACTTTTTATCAATCGCACTTTCAGTGGTATGCGCTGATACTGCTGGACACAGAAAGCAAAGTCCTGACGGTTGGACTAGAGAGTTCGAACTTACAATTGCAGTAGTTGATCCATATTTCTGGAGATCACAAGCAGAGGTCATTCAGAAGACTTTAAATTTCCTGACTACAGACCGTTGGCTTATCAATTTTTCTGAAGGAGGTTTTTATCCAAAACCACCAAAACCAGAGAAAAAATTCGATGCTGATTGTTTGACACTTTTCTCTGGCGGAATGGATAGTCTTATCGGGGCAATTAACCTTGTTAAAGATGGGCAAAAGCCAGTCACTATTAGCCAAGTTGTACAAGGTGATCAAGCCAAACAAAAGCTATTCCCACAAAAGATTCACAGTGATATAGAGTCACTCGTAATGAGTCATAAAGCTAAAGTACCAAATGGCGAAACTCCTGCGTCTCAGCGTTCGCGATCTATAGTTTTCTTAGCCTATGCTGCCCTCGCAGCATCATCTTTGAAAAATCACAACAGCTCCAATACTGAATTAGTAGTCTCAGAAAATGGCTTTATTTCGTTGAATACACCCCTCACCCCTATGAGAGTAGGAAGTCTAAGTACAAGAACAACACATCCAACCTATCTTTCCGGTATTCAGGAAGTTTTTGATTCAGCAGATATTGGACTAAAAATCGATACTCCCTACGCATTGAAAACAAAGGGAGAGATGTTATCAGAGTGTAAAAATCAATCCCTCATCAAGGAGTTGGCCCACCAGTCAACGAGCTGCGGTAGATTCTTGCTTTTTAAGAAAACCCATTGTGGTCGATGCGTTCCCTGCTTAGTTAGAAGAGCGGCATTTCATAAGTGGGGAGAGGTGGATAGAACCACTTATGTATACAAAAACCTAGGGAAAAAGGACTCCGATAATTCTGGTTTTGATGATGTTCGTGCAGTCGCAATGGCTATTATACAAGAAAAAGATGTAGGTATTCGTCGCTGGATGGGGGCGGGGCTTTCCTCTGCACCAATTTCAAACATTCAACCCTACAACGATATAGCCCAGCGTGGTTTAAAGGAGCTTGATGACTTTCTTAAAGCCCAAGGTGTAACTTAGTGGATTTTCATTGCCATTTAGACCTGTATCCTGACCCCTTTGAGGTAGTGGCTACGGCAAAGCGACAAGGCACTTTTGTCTTATCTGTCACAACAACTCCGTCTGCTTACGAAAAAACTGCTCAACTAGCCAAGGATTGTCCGAATATCGAAACCGGGCTTGGTTTACACCCGGAGCTAGTCCATCAAAGATTCGGTGAATTATCATTGTTTGACAAATGGATACATTCAACGGACTTTGTTGGTGAAGTTGGCCTTGACGGTTCATCTAGATATAGAAGTTCTTGGGAGAACCAGATAAAAGTATTTACCCACGCACTGAAACTATCAGATATTCATGGGGGAAGGATTTTATCGATACACAGTCGTCAGGCAGCTACTGAAGTCATGAATTGTCTAGAGCCCTTTAGATACAGCAACACCTTCATACTACACTGGTTTTCCGGCACTGTTAAAGAGGTTAGCCGAGCAGTTGAAATTGGCTGTTGGTTTAGTGTTGGCCCGTTGATGCTGAGGGGGAAGAAAGGAAGGAGTCTGGTATCTCGAATTCCAAAAGAGCGAATTTTGTTAGAGACTGATGGCCCATTCACTTCGATCAACAAACAATCACTATACCCTTGGGATGCAAACCGTATGTGTATACCCGAACTTTCGGAATTGTGGGGTATCGATCCAATTAAAGCTTCTTTAATATTGGATGAAAATAAGAAAATGTTACTGTCTAAACGTCACTCCCTAAAAAATTAATCAACTTTAGATGGCTGGGGTCAGAGTAAAAACTCGTAAAGTCTGCTTCTGGTCGGATTTCGACATCGCGAGGGTTGTGCAGGTAACGTATAACAAGCGCATGTTGTCGGACTGGTTTTCGGCTACGCTACGCTCCAAACCAGCCGCAAATGCGGGCGTTATATTTCCGGTATCAGATTGTCATTAATAAATTTGGTCAGATAGGCTGTTAGGTAGCAGCCTAAACCTAAAAACGTAGGAGAATAATATATGGCTAGGAAAGTTTTTTTTAGTTTTCATTATGAACGAGACGTTAGACGTATCGTTCAGGTGCGGAATTCTTGGGTTGTCAGACCAGAAGGAGAAGCGCAGCCTTTCTACGACAAAGCTGAGTTTGAAGAAGCCAAGAAGCGTGCTGGTGGTATTGAAGAGTGGATTGAACAACAGCTCAAAGGAACATCTGTTACTGTTATCCTCTTTGGAGCTGAAACCTATGACAGAAAATGGGTGCTCCATGAAATAGAGCGAAGCTATAAGCTAAAAAAAGGCATGCTGGCAATAGATATTCATCGGATTAAAGATCCACAAAAAGGTTCTGACGTTCAGGGCAAAAATCCGCTGGACTATTGGTTCATAGAAAAGAACGGTCGTAAAGTATATTTCTCCGAGATGTATGAAACCTACGACTGGGTAAATGACGATGGATACAACAATCTTTCTTCTTGGATAGAAAAAGCTGCCAAGGCAGCAGGTCGATAATGCGATGGGCATTTACGAGTTTTCTATTCTAGGTAATGTTTCGTCTGAACAGCGGCAGTGCTTGACTAACACAATTCGTGAAATGATATCCGAATTCGGTCTTGCAATAGGTGCCGAAGTTAAAATCTATGATGACGAAACATTGGCTTGTCGAAATAGAGCGTCAGCTTTTGCAGCAGTTTACTTTGGCGGAGCCGTCACTACTGACTTAGAAGCCGCTTCATCGTTATTTTCAGAGAGCGTCCCGATAATTCCTGTGGTAGAAAATCTAGAACAGTTTTCTACTGCTGTTCCTGACTTTTTACGGGCTACAAATGGATACTGCCTAAAAAAAGAAGATCCAGAAATGGAAGAATTGGCGACGATCATGCTTGAATGTGTTGGGCTTTTGCGTCGTCAGAGGCGGGTATTTGTAAGCTATCGCCGAACGGAGTCACGCGAAGCTGCTTTACAGATGCACGACCTTCTTACTTCAAAAGGATTCGATGTTTTTCTGGATACGCACGACATCCGGCCCGGAGATCCCTTTCAGGATGTTCTTTGGCACAGGCTATGTGACTCCGATGTGCTAGTAATGCTAGATACACCAACCTATTTTGAAAGTAGGTGGACCCGTGAAGAAATCGGTCGAGCTCGTGCCAAGGAAATTCATGTGTTGCGAGTCGTTTGGCCTGAGCATGAACCAAACAAAATGACGGACTTGGCTGAGACCGTTTACTTAAAGAAGGAAGATCTAGAAAAAGATTGCGGACCGGTTGTTTCCAAAACTATGGATGAAATAGCATTAAAAGTGGAGAGTGTTCGAAGTCGGAGCATTGCAGCTAGGTATATGTCTATTACAGGCCGTCTTAGGGCGGATGTTGAGAGGATTGGTGCTAGTTTCGAAGGAATTGGCGCTCATCGGGCAATTGCCATCAAGCTTATTGATGATAGAACTATTTGGGCATATCCAGTTGTTGGAGTGCCTACAGCAGAAACTTTAAATGATATTGCAAATAAGGCTCGTGCAGCTAACCAGAGAGAAATCCCCGTACTTGTGTATGATGATATTGGAATTAGAGAAGCTTGGTCTGCACACTTGCAATGGTTAGAAGATAATATTCAAGCTGTTCGTGGGCTTAAGATAACTCAGGCAGGTTGGATGCTTGCCGCCTGGGAGGTATAAGAATGGAAGACTCAATTTTTTTATCAGCTAGTGTTCCTGATCCTAAGCGTGCCCCCGAGTTTGCAGAAACGTCTAATTCAGTAGCGATCACCTCTGCGGTCAGAGCATTAGTACATGTTACTTTAGGGCGCAGAGTTCTTGTTTGGGGAGGCCATCCAGCTATAACGCCTATGATAAAAGTTGTCGCGGAGGAAATGGGGGTTGATTACGGCGAGTGGGTTAAGCTTTATCAATCACTCTATTTTAAAGATCAGTTTCCTCAAGATAACGAGAAATTTGGAAATGTTATTTACACAGAGAATATCGAAAATGACCGCGATAAAAGTTTGCGCCACATGAGAGAGCGGATGTTTTCTGATAATAATTTTAAAGCCGCTATTTTTGTTGGTGGGATGGCTGGGATTATCGATGAATTCGAGCTCTTCGCACAGCTTCAGACTGGAAAAGACATTATTCCTGTTCTTTCAACTGGTGGAGCCACATTAAAAGTAGCTGAGAAAATTGATGCGGAGCTAAGCGATGATCTCTTAAACGACTTAGACTACGTTGGGCTTTTTCATAGGGAACTAAAGGTCTCGGCAAAAGAAAACAGATTCTTAACTCCCAACGATCAACCAAAGGATATCGAAAAACGTTATTGGCGACCCAATTGACTTTCTCATCAATGAGTAATTGGCGTAGTTTGTTCGGGCATACAAAATTTAATATAGGTGGTCATGACTGTTTTCACTAACTCAGCCTCTAAGAAATATAACAATTAGCTGCACACGCATAAATTACTCGCTGCGCTCCTAACTTACCGGTGAGCAAAGCGTTATGTGCCCCTCAATAATTGCCAACACACTTAAATACGGAGATCAGATATGGAACACGATCTGAAATTAAATAAAGAAAATGCAATTGCATTTTACCGGACGGCATATTTAGGGGAGCCAGCTAAAGCCGTTGATAAATACGTGGGATCTGAATACATCCAGCACAATCCAGCAGTAGGTGATGGGAAGCAGGCATTTATCGATTACTTTGACGAAATGGCCCGAGACTACCCGGATAAAGAAATAGAGTTCGTGCGGGTCATTGCTGAGGGCGATCTGGTAGCCCTTCATACACATCAAACTTGGCCAGGTAACGAAGAGTACGTAACGATGGATTTTTTTCGATTCGATAACAATGGAAAAATAGTTGAGCATTGGGATTCAATACAAGAGGTGCCAAGTGAATCAAAAAATGGCAATCCGATGTACTAAACCGGCACATAATAAGCTGTTAGAGCGCCAAGCAAAAGGCAAACGCACTTGGTATACCTGCAGCAGACACAGCGCTCTGGTCTGAAACAGAGCATGTTCGGACGCTACTTCGTGAATTTAATATCTCTGTTTCGCCCAAAGAAACACCGTTCAAGACGTGGGATGGCCTGCCAGATAAAGTGCCGTTGGCTATCAAATGGCGCACCGAGCATGGCAAGCTATTCTGGCACTGGGCTGTTTTTATCAGGGAGCATGACGTTAAACCGAAACATGAACCTATAATTAATTCTGTGTACCACCCAAGTTTATATGTCATAAGTTAATCGTTCTTAGCGTAACATCTCATGTTCAATTCAATCATATTCTCCTGAAAAGCAGCTATCGGCCATGTTTTATAAGGGCGGTAGCGATTTACAGCAATACTTAAAATCAAATCACTAATGTCAATGATGATCATTGCTTAAAGTGGATGGGCGGGTAGCGGCGTGATTCATTTTGAACAATCGTTCATAAATGTATTGATCGACCGTTCAAGTGCGGTTATAGTGCTCTCACTGAATAAGTCGTTGTCGATAACTGATGACGACATTGCGCTACTCGGAGAGCAACAATGACCCACTTAACGATCCATGATTTAGAGACAGCACCTGAAGAGAGTCAAACGTTCCTCGCCAAATCACTTAAGGCGAACGGCCGTATTCCCGGACTGCATGGTGTATTAGCGAGTGCGCCGAACTTACTCGAAGGCTATCAAAAATTACATGAGCTATTTGTTAACTCATCCTTTGATAAAGAAGAGCTAACCGTTGTTTGGCAAACCATTAATGTTGAACATGAGTGTCACTACTGTGTGCCTGCGCACACCGGTATCGCGCAGATGATGAACGTTGATCCTGCATTGACTGAAGCATTGAGAAACGAAACCGAGATGCCAACGGCTAAGCTGCAAGTGCTGCATGATACAACGCTGTCAATGGTACGAAATCGCGGTAATTTAACGGATGAAGAGGTTCAAGCTTTTTATGCGGCAGGCTATGGCGAGCGTCAATTACTGGAGATTGTGCTGGGTTTATCTCAGAAGGTCATTAGTAATTATGTGAATCGTATTGCTGAGACACCGATTGATACGGTGTTTGAAAAGTTTGCTTGGAAGAAGGCATAACCCAACCGGTTTAAGCTTGATAGAGCGTGGACAGGCCGCGATTGAGTCAGCCTGTTCGCTTCAATGAACGCATTAAAAGCGTGCAGCTAACGATAGAAAAGAGAGCCTTATGTCAGCTATCAACAGCCAAACCTCGAATCCTTTGTTAAGCCTATTGCCGCGTGATTTTCGTAGCCAACTTCTGGCAATGGCTGTCATGCTTGGGGTTGTGGCGGGCGTTATTTTTATCCTTATTCAGCCATTGTTTGGCATGGATACTTTAACCAGTCGTCATGCACAGTCTTATCAGGCGTTGGGAGATTGGGGTCAAGTGACTGCGATCATGATGGCTTGGACAGCGCATTTGGCCGTCTCGGTGTTGTATGGGCTGATGTGCGCGGTACTCGTATTGAGTACATCACGTTTGACGATGATAACGCTAGTGACCCTCCTGTTTAGCTGGATCACGACCATTATCGCACCACCCGCCAATGCGATGATCGTACAGTTAGTGTCGTTACAACAGTTGCAGTTGGATAAGCTCCCCGGCTTTAATCTCAGCCTAGATGTTAAGTTTATACTGCATCTGTTCTTTTTTGCCGCTATCAGTGCGGTTTTATATGGCTATAGTAAAAGGGTGCAATGCACATAGATTAAACACGATGTGCGCTTTATTGGGTGTTATTAAGGGTGATTTATGCAACAAACCATCATTTTATTCGATATCAACGAAACCGTTTTAAACTTGAGTGTGTTAAAACCGAAGTTTAAAGCGCTGTTTGGCGATGAGCATTATACCGATACGTGGTTTTCCATGTTGCTACATGCGTCGACTGTTTCGATGATGACCGGTGTTAACACTAATTTCGCCTCACTCTCGAAAATCATGCTGGAGACGTTGGCGGCTCGCACAGGGGTAACACTGAGTCGCGCAGAGGTTGATGATGTGTTGAGTGGCTTCTCCAGTCTACCAGCCCATTCGGATATAAAAGCGGCGCTTACCACACTGCGCTCAGCGGGTTTTCGAGTGGTTGCCTTGTCAAACTCATCACTTAATTTGATCCATAGTCAAATCCATAATGCGGGATTAGATGAGTACTTTGATGAGATTATCTCGGTGGAGGAGGCGGGTACGTTTAAACCCAGCCAAGCGGCTTATGAATTTGCTGCAACGAAACTGGCGCATCCTAAGGATAAGCTCAGACTGGTAGCAACCCATGATTGGGATACACACGGAGCGATGAGTGCTGGTTTGCAGGCGGCCTACATCAATCGCTCCGGTGCGCCTTATAATCCATTGTACAAACGGCCGGCTATCTATGCCGACAGTATGAGCGATTTAGTCGATCAAATTATAGCCAGTGACGATTAATGTAGCAGTCACTGTTTTTTTGCGCGATAGCTTGAGTCTTTTACTGTACTAATCGCTGAGTCGTGATGCTATGTCGTTACCTATCGATCTAGGTTTGTGCCTCTTTAAGCTACCGTCTCTTTAAATACAGTCTTAGACAAAATATCGCCCGTTCACGTGTTAAACAATGACTGTCAATTTACCTGAACAATTGTTCCTGTGTTTGTCGTCGTTAAATCTTTGAGTCGGTGTTGTTGCCATCTCATACCATTAAAATACCCATAGGATAATCCGATGTTTAAGTTTTATTTCCATCAAACGCCCAATCCCATGAAAGTTGCGCTGTTTCTTGAAGAAACGGGCTTGCCCTATGAATTGATCCCAGTCGATACCCTGAAAGGTGAGCAGCATACGCCGGAATACCGTGCGATCAATCCTAATGGCAAAACCCCTGCCATCGAGGATGGTGGTCAGCGTGTTTTCGATTCGACTGCGATTTTGATGTACCTGTCTGAAAAAACGGGGCTGCTAGCCGGTAACGCAGACGATCGTGCTGAGATGTTGTCATGGTTGATGTTTATCGCAACAGGATTAGGACCTTTTTCGGGTCAATCAGTACATTTTCGACACAAAGCTCCCGAGCAAGTGCCTTATGCGATCAATCGTTATCTACGCGAAGCTGAGCGTCATTACGAGGTGCTTGAAGCTCATATGGAAGGGCGTGAGTATATCGTGGGTGATGACTATTCTATTGCCGATATATCCGCATGGGGCTGGATCGATAAAGTGATGCCTGTATTAGGTGGTGAAGGCTTAAATAGTTATCCCAACCTGAAGCGTTGGTTTGCTAAAATCAATGGGCGTCCTGCTGTCGAGCGGGCGCGTAACATCGATAATGATATTCAATTTAAGTCTGATTTCGATGACGTTGCAGCGCGGGCGCTATTCCCGCAAAACTTCGCTAAGAATGCTTAATAACGCAAGGAGTGATGAGCGTGGGAACCCCATACGTACCGCCTAAAATTTGGCGCAATGAACCCCGTGGTGATAATAAATGGGCGAATATTAATAGTCCGGAAGCCGGTGCTCGATATGAGCAAGCCTTACCGGTTGGTGAACATGATTTGCAGTTGTATTCACTTGGTACGCCCAACGGTCAAAAAGTAACCATTATGCTTGAAGAGTTATTGGCGCTGGGCATTGAGGCTGCGGAATATGATGCGTTCTTAATTAATATTGGTGAAGCCGAGCAATTTTCGTCGGGTTTTGTTGGCGTGAACCCCAATTCAAAAATTCCTGCGCTGCTCGATAAGTCGGGCAGTGAAGCGGTGAATGTCTTTGAGTCTGCTTCGATTCTGGTGTATCTGGCCGAGAAATTTGAGCAGTTTTTGCCGCAGGGAGCAGCGCGCACGCAGACCTTTAATTGGCTGTTTTGGGCGCAAGGTTCGGCCCCCTTTTTGGGCGGTGGGTTCGGTCATTTCTATGCTTACGCGGATGAAAAACAGGCCTATCCTATCAACCGTTTTGCGATGGAAACGAAGCGACAGCTGGATGTCTTGGATAAGCAGTTAGCCGAGCATACCTTTGTGTCAGGTGAGACCTACACGATTGCCGATATGGCTATTTGGCCCTGGTATGGCAATTTAGTCTTGGGTCACTTGTACGATGCGGCAGAATTCCTGCAAGTTGAAAACTATCGTCACGTTGTGCGTTGGGCAACAATGATTGAACAGCGAGAAGCCGTTCAGCGGGGACGGATGGTTAACCGTTCTTGGGGAGAAGCCTGGGAGCAAGTACCTGAACGGCATTCGGCTGATGATATCGATAAGGTTTTAGCCTTAAAGCCTGCATAAGGCGTTGTTAAATAGGGCGGCGGGTGCGGGGCATCCGCTGTAACATATTGTTTCGGCTAGTGTTTGACGGCAGTAGCGATTGATCAACCGAATGGGGAGTATCAATCGGTATTGTTAAAGCTGCTAGTCCCTCAAGTGACTAATCAAGAATCCTGATATGAACGATAAGATTAAGTTAGATATTGTCTCTGATGTGGTGTGCCCATGGTGCATCATTGGCTATAAGCGATTACAGGCGGCCATCGATGAATTAGGGCTACAGCAGCGAGTTGAGATCGAGTGGCAGCCGTTTGAGTTGAATCCGGAGATGCCTGCCGAGGGTGAAGAGCTTCGGGCTCATGTACTACGTAAATATGGTGCTCAGCGGGAAGACAGTGATAAAGCCCGTGAGAATATTCGCGCCCTCGGTGCTGAGTATGACTTTGTGTTTGATTACTTTGACGGAATGAAAATCGTGAATACGCGGGATGCCCATGTATTGCTCGATTTTGCCCATGAGCAGGGGCTACAGCATGCGTTAAAGCAGCGTTTATTTGCCGCGTTCTTCACCGAGCAGAAAGATGTTTCCGATCGCGCTATCTTATTGGCTGAGGCTCAACGTGTCGGCTTAGTACCTGAGGCTGCTGCACTCGCCTTGAATGATACTCAGCGTCAGCAGCGAGTGATTCAGTTAGAGAAGCAGTGGCAGCAGCAGGGCATTTCAGGGGTGCCAACGGTGATTTTTAATCGAAGTAGCGCGATGACCGGTGCACATCCGCAGAGCACCTACAAAGAAGTATTGCGTGAACTAGCCTAAAGCATTACTGATACTGCCTCACATCGTTATCGCCATCTTAATGCCGTCGAGTCATGAGGTCGTGAGATCATGAGGCGGAACGATGACTCTTATATGCGATCATCAATCATCATGCCGATAGTCGATCAGCAGTAAATCATGCGCGTTGCTGATCGAGCCTGCCACGCTCAACGCTGAAAGCCCAACGGTTGTTTAAGGGGCTGAAAGGCCATCAGTGCCCATAGCGGTTCATATCATAGACACCCGCTTCGAGTGGGTTGGTTTTCTCTAAATACGTTTTGAAGCTATGGAACACGCCCCAAAAGTCAGAATTCATGCGGCCAACGGCCCAACGCTGTAAAAACCGACGATAACTTTTATCGGAATCAATATGACGAAACTGTGCGACAAACTCGTCTATTTCAGAGAGATTCATCTGCAATATCAGGTTGGGGTAACTGCCAATAGGCATCGGTAGGATTGTTAAGCTATCAAGATTTTCTTGATAGCGTAATGATTCACCCAATAGATACGCCACGCTGCTGTGACGACGATTACGCAGTAGGGTATACGCGAGAACGTTATTGTCTGTTTGTTGCTGAGCATCGCTATCGAGGTTGATACGCAGAAAGCTGACCTCGGGTAGCCATTTGATGCCTGCTAATTGTGAAGCGGGTATCGCGGCTAGCTGACTCAGGGCTTGATTAGCACGTATGGCGGACGGCTCAGTATGAGGTTGTTCACAGTGTTTGCAGCGGTTAAGTGGATCAATTTTAGCGCTGATTTCAGGGTATTGCTGCTGCAGCGTTTGCAGGAATTCCTGCATTGGTTTATCGCTGTGATAAATGATGTCGCTAGGGGTGTGCGTATCTAATGGATAGTAAGTGATGCTGGCTTTGAGTTTCGCGCTGGATTGATACCAGTTGTCATAGATTTTTTGCCGCGCGGAGGCGGGCATAAAGCGCAGGAAGTTGGTTTCTGAGCCGTTGCGTATGAGGTCAAAATAGAGCCGCGTTTGTGCCTGATGAGAAACGCTGCCAAATACATCAAAATTGGCCACCAGCTCATAGTATGTCCGTTCGAGCAATGGATAGCCCATGACCCAAGCGGTTAAGGGTATTTCACCTTGCCAGCCCTGTGTCACTGATGCGCTGTTGTGATGTCGAAAGACCGTTAAAAAGGCGTTCGGATTGCTATGTTCACCGTTCCAGATCTGCTCGACTGTTGTGCCGGCTGGAAATGCTTGTCGGTAGGCTTTTTCACGCAGGCTTAAATAGTGATTACGATTATCATTATAGGTGAGCCATTCACTGCCAAACTTTAGCAAAGATGTGTTTTCGCCGGGTAAGCCGAGGTAGGGATTAACCGTTAGCTGATAGTCTTCGTTATTGGTGTAATGCTCTTGATCGGGGCTTTCGAACATAACCCAAAACTGATCACGGATAACATTGGTGGCGATCTGTCCGCGACACACTGGACCGCGAATAAAGTTGCGCACAAAAAACTGCGCATCATCTAATAGAAAACGATAGCGTAGCTTGGCGGGAATGGCGGCAAAGGTGATAAACGGGTTGGATCGCTCGGCAAAGTTGTACCCCGGAAGATCAGTAACGTCCCATGCATGACTCGAGAAAAGCTGTTGATAGCGCTGTAACCGAGCGGCATCGAAACGATAGGTGATATGTGTTTTATGAACGATAGTGCCCGCAAGCGGAATCAGTCGATAAAAAAACGCTTTTTGAGGGTCATCATTGGGGCGTACTGTGGGCACGATAACCGGCGCGCCCTCAGCGGTGTAAGATCGTATCAACTGATAAAATTGCATCTTGTTGGTTGTTTGGGTCAGCTTGGATGCCGTTTGCGAATCGGTTTGCAAATAAAGATGGCCTAAGAAAAGATGTTCATAGAGATAACGGGCGAGCAGTTGTGAGCGTTTATCGGGCTGATTTAGCCACTGTTCCCAGCGCTGAATCATTGCCTGATCGTGCGTATCAATAGCGATCCCGGGGGTGTCTATTTTAGCGCCCTCTGTCAACCAAGTAGAGAGCGTTTGATATTCCTGTTGCGTTAATCCAGCAACGGCCAAAGGCATGCCGCCATGAGGGAACTGTTCGGCATAGTCAGTAAATTCTCCCGGGGCAGGGCAGCTATTCACTCGATCGAAACCGAGTTGAATGGTCTCTGGCACGGGCTGATTGGCGGGAAGTGGGTTTTGATACCCGAGGTCTAACATACGTTGCATGAGAGGACGATTGATCGCGCCGCTATCATTGTCGCTGTAATGATCCAGTACCGAATAAAAGCCTTTGGCGCGCCATTCTTGAGGGGTTTGGGCATCGATATAGAGACGTGTGGGTGATAGATCGTTTAAGCGCCCGCCATCATAAACGCGTAGTTTTGATGCGCCTCGTTCAACACCATGGTGGGATTCCATTTTTAGCTGACAAGGCGCATCATAACAAGCGTGACAGGCTAAGCACTTCTCATCCAATATCGGGCTGATATGCTGACTGAAACGGTAGGATTGCTCCTCGGTAATCTGACGAGGGTTAATTTCTTGGTTTTGTTTGTCCGAGCCAGAGAGGAAAAAGAGCATGCCCGCGATGAGTAATAGGCTTATGTAGGTTTTTCTTTGCAATAGCTTTTTCATTCACGATACAACGTCAGCGACTCTAAAGAAGAGAGAGTAACAAATCGTTTGGCGACTGAATACGACAGGGTATCATTGCGGCGTTTTTTCATCCGCAGCTCATACGAGAGAGACTTGAGGCTGAGGCGTTAAGCGGTTGTCGTGTCGCGATGCCTTTAACTCATTCACGCGACTGCAGGAGGTACAATGAGTCATCATCACCATGAAGTTACCAATCACAATAAAGCCTTTGCTATCGGTATTGTCTTAAACATCATTTTCGTTGTGATTGAGGCGGCTTACGGTATTCTGTCTGACTCGTTGGCGTTGATCGCCGACGCGGGGCATAACCTGAGTGATGTCTTTAGTCTGTTATTAGCGTGGGGCGCGAGTTATTTGGCGAGCCGCGCGGCGACGGAAAAACGCACCTATGGTTTACGTAAGGCGCCGGTTTTAGCATCCTTAGGCAGTGCTATTTTGCTACTCATCGCTTTAGGCGGTATTGCTTGGGAGGCGGTGAGCCGGTTTGATACTCCCGCCCCAGCAGAGGGGGTAACCATGATTGTGGTTGCCGCTATCGGGGTGGTGATTAATGCGCTGACCGCTTGGCTATTTTTTAGTGGACAGAAAACGGATCTGAACATCAAGGGCGCGTTTTTACATATGGCCGCGGATGCGGTGGTCTCGCTAGGCGTTGTGCTGGCCGGTGTATTGATTTTATGGCAGGGTTGGTTGTGGGTCGATCCCGTCATTAGTTTGCTGATTGTGGTGGCTATTTTGCTGGGGACCCTCCGTTTGCTGAAGGATTCGATGAACTATGCGCTGGATGCTGTACCCAACAGCGTGGATATCGCGGCCTTGAGGCAGTACATCACCGGACTCGAGTCGGTTGAGCGAATTCATGATCTACATGTTTGGCCTTTAAGTACCACCGAGATAGCACTGACAGTGCATCTGGTGGTGAATGATACGCAATTAGATAATCATTTCTTGCGGCAGTTGCAGCAGCACTTTCATGATCATTTTAATATTGCTCACGCCACGATACAGATCGAATCGTCTTGGGATGAACAGCGTTGTATGCTGGATCATTCACAGCAGCGAGCAGCGGCACATTAATTAAGTGTTATGCCATTGATGCACTCAATGGCGATACGGTGGTAAAGATAGTCCTGAGCTGCTCATCATTGATTTGGCTCGCGGGAGTTAATGTTTTGCGCTGCCAAGGGATAAAACCTAGAAACCAGCAGCGCCAAAACCGAACGGATGCTTGAGGATTTTCCTGCAGTAATTGTTCCAGTGTCTGTACTTTGCCTAGCCCGATGTTGAGAGCATCTTTATACACTAAGTGAACAAATTTAGAACAAAACTGACGTTCCGATTCAAAATCAAATCCTAAGTGATACAGTCTGTTGCTTAGCTTATTAGCAAGCTTGCTTGCCGAGGCTTTGAGTCGTTCGATCTCCTTGCTGCTTAGGGGCTGTTTCAGGCGTCGCACCATCACTTCACCATGACAGGTACGCTGAAGAAATTGTCTCAAGGGCGTTTTGCGCACGACGGGCACTTTGCTTTCAATCACGAACCACTGATTATTTTCTTGAATAGCAAAACCGACATGAGAACTCCAGCTGCCGGTGCCTTTAGCCACCTGCTTATAGAGAAAGGCGTCGATGGAGATGAAGAGGATATCGCCTTCCTGAAGTGTGGCGATGAGTTTTTGTTCGAGTGCATTGGTTGTTGTCTGTTTCATGTTCGAATCCGTTTCCATTGATGCGGTGATGTGTGTTCAATGGCGTTGATTCTGGCGAGGTCAGTACGGATTAGATATGAATGACTAAAAAGTATCGTATATTGATACCTCTTAGCGCATATTGTGTTGCGCTCTGGCGCACAACTGCCGCGCGATGAAGAGATGAGGCTGACTGTCTGACAAGCTTAATGTGTTATTTTGATAGCGCATCACTTAATCGTTGAATATGTTCAGGGCCTATACCACAGCAGCCGCCAATCAGATCAGCCCCAAGAGCATGCCAAGTTTGTGCCCAGCGTAAATAGGCGGCGGGCGTTAAATCATCGCGGAGTTGATTCAGTTCGCTATTGGCTTGAGCATCTTTTGGCTGCGGCGGAAAGGCATTCGCATAAGCCCCGATGTTGATCTTTTTCGTGATCGCCGACGTTGAGGTCAACTGCGCGAGAGTGTGTTGCGTGAGTTCAATCGCTTGAGTAATTACTTCCGGTTGACTGCAGTTAAATAAAATGGCATCAACGCCCGCGGTGGCCATTGCTTGCACGGCGGCGACAACTGATTCGCCAGAGCGTAGTTGTGGTGAGTCGGTTGGCTTTGCATCTTCCAGCGTAAACGCCACCCAATAGGGTTTGTGATCCGTATCGATGCGATCGATTAGCTTTTTAACGGTTAACGCTTCTTCTATGAGGCTCTGTGTTTCATTCAGCCACACATCAATATGTGGGTTGAGGGCGGTAATCAAGGGAAGGGCAATATCATCAGCCTGTTCAGGTTGATACAGATCGGCTCGATAAGAGCCAAACAGGGGTGGCATCGAGCCTGCGATTAATACCGCTTGCTGACCGGTTTCATTGATCGCTTCACGGGCAATGAGGGCGGATTGCTCTGCCAGCTTTGCGCCGAGCGCGTTAAAGCGGGCTGCGCCAAGATGGAAAGGCACCAGTGCATAGCTATTTGTAATAATGACCTGTGAGCCGGCTTCTATATAGGCCTTGTGCACCTCTTTAACCATCTCAGGTGCTTCGATCATGGCCTGAGCAGACCATTCAGGCTGTTTGAAAGGCGCACCGCGGCGCTCAAGTTCTCGACCGACGCCGCCATTGAGTATCGTGACCTTGCCCATTGCGCTATATCCCTTGAATATTTAATTGACGCATTCTAGCGGCAGGCAAAGGGTATTCAAGGTTTTATCTTAAATTTAGCTTCGCCAAGTGACGCAGGAGAGGCTATCGATGTATCACGCAATGGTAGAGTCAGCGAGCTTTGAGTGAGGCTTTGTATTGAACGCCTAGTTGCGATAGCTAGCCACGCTGTCTTGGTGCCGTTATTCGATTGGAGAGCTGAGATGCCCTAGATGATAGGTAAGCCCTGCGTTTCCAGCATACGGATTAAGCGAATCAGCGGTAATCCGATCAGCGTGTTGGGATCATCGCCTTCAAGCTTTTCAAAGAGCGCGATCCCAAGGCCTTCTGATTTAAAGCTGCCCGCGCAATTGTAGGGCTGCTCAGCCTGAAGATAGTTATCGATCATCGAGGCTGTCAGCTGACGAAAGTAAACATGATAGGGGATGACATCGGTTTCACATTCGCCGGTGTGACTATTCAACAAGCTTAAGCCCGTGAGAAAGGTGATCTTCTGTCCCGATGCATCTGAAAGCTGCTGAAAGGCGGCGTCGTAATGCCCCGGCTTGCCAATCGTTTCGCCATTGATAATGGCGGTTTGATCCGAACCGATGATTAAGGCGGTAGGAAAATGGCTTTGTAATGCAGCCGCTTTAGCGCGCGCCAGTCGAGCGACATAAGCCGCAGGCGATTCATCCGTCAGCCGGGTTTCATCGATATCGGGCGATAGCGCCTGATAATCGAGGTTGAGCTTATCCAAAATTGCTTTTCTGAACGGTGAGCTAGACGCTAAAATTAGCTGAGTCATGCCTCAATTTCTCCAAAATACTCGGGCTTAAGTTAAGTTGCAGATATTAGCGTGTTTTTTTAGCTTTTAAACCCTTATTTCCTTTGACAGACTGGCTTTTGATCCCTAGAATTGCGCGCTTATGTCGAACACCCCATTACCAAAGAAAATTGACCCGCGTAAGCTTGCTGACCGGGGAGTACGGATACAAGGTGATGCCGAGCTTGCTCTGCTGCCGAATCTGGCTACAATGCTGGCCGGTGAACAGGGCCAAGTCTCAGTTGATCTGCAATTTGATACTGATGAATTGCGCATCCGTACAATTAAGGGCACCGCCGACGCTAAAGTCTTTATGACTTGTCAGCGCTGTCTTGAGCCAGTTGAGATCGAAGTCGAAGCTAAGTTCAACTTGGCTGTCGCTCCCACCGAGGAGCATGCAAAAAATCTGCCCAGGTACTATGATCCTTTGATTGTAGCGGGAGATGATCTGGAATTGCTTCCAATGGTCGAGGAAGAGTTGATTTTATCGCTTCCTATTGTGCCATATCATGACGATTGCAGCGTGCAGACATCCTTCGGTGACGAGGTGACGACGGACAACAAAACTGATAAACCGAACCCTTTCAGTGTATTAGCCTCACTGAAGGCTGATAAGTGAAATAGGAGCTATATCCCATGGCAGTACAAAAGAGCAAAGTAACTCGTTCACGTCGCGGTCAGCGTCGTTCACACGATGCACTGGGCAACCCAACTCTTTCAGTAGAAGTAACCACCGGTGAAACTCACCGTCGTCACCACGTTAGTGCTGATGGTTTTTACCGTGGTAAGCAGGTTGTTGCACAGCAAGACGACGAGTAATATTGTCTGACGGCATTTGCATCGCGGTTGACGCGATGGGTGGGGACTTCGGTCCCCGCGTTGTTATTCCCGCTTCCGTTGATGCGTTAAAGCGTCATCCTCAGTTGACCCTGCAGCTTGTTGGTCAACAAGCAGTTCTTGCTCCTCTATTAGATCAAGCCTTGGCTAAACGCACAGATAAGTCTCTGCGTTCACGTATTCTTATCATTAATGCCGATAAAGTCATCGGGTGTGATGAGCGACCTTCTCATGCGCTCCGTAAGCGTCAAGATACCTCGATGTACCGTGCCGTTGTTCAGGTTGCCGAAGGGCAGGCTCAAGCGTGTGTGAGTGCTGGCAATACGGGTGCTTTAATGGCGCTGGGTCGCTTCGCCTTAAAAATGTTACCGGGCATCGATCGTCCGGCGATCATCACAGCAATCCCCTCTGTTGATGGGGTTAGTTATATGCTTGATCTCGGTGCTAATGTCGATTGTAGTGCTGAGCATTTGTTGCAGTTCGCCATTATGGGGTCGGTGATGACCAGTGCGGTCGAAGGGATTGCTCAGCCGCGCGTCGGCTTGTTGAATGTGGGTGCAGAAGAGATTAAAGGTAATGAGCAGGTTAAGCTAGCATCTCGCCTGATACGTGAACATGGTGGTTTGAACTATTGCGGTTTTATTGAGGGCGGGGATATCTTTACCGGTAAGGTCGATGTCGTCGTCTGTGATGGCTTTGTTGGTAATATCGCCTTAAAGAGTAGTGAGGGAGTCGCCAGTCTGATTGGGCAGCAGTTGAAGCGTAGCTTTAGCCGTTCCTTGTTACGTAAGTTGATGGCATGTCTGGTCGCGCCAGTGCTGGAAGAGGTGCAGGCGCATATCGATCCAGCGCGTCGCAACGGTGCGAGTTTACTGGGTTTGCAGGGTATTGTTGTGAAAAGTCATGGGGCGGCCAATCGCGCCTGTTTTGGTTATGCGATTGATCAGGCGGTGGCTGAAGTGGTGATGGATGTGCCTGGTAATATCAATCGTCAGCTTGAATTGCATATCGCTGATGGCTAGTGGAAATGCTTGATCTATAAGACAAACGTTTTAATTCATTGTAAATCCTGTAAACTACGCCCTTTAAATTGTTATGCGTTTATCTGTCTATTGAGGTAATAATGCCACAACCCCTCGCTTTTGTTTTTCCAGGTCAGGGCTCGCAGCATCTGACCATGCTGGCTGAGTTAGCCACTGAACACGCTATTATTCAAGATACGTTTGCCGAAGCATCCGCTGTACTGGGTTATGATCTTTGGGCTTTGACTCAGGATGGGCCAGAAGCCGATCTGAATCAAACCGATCGCACGCAGCCAGCCTTGTTGACCGCTGGCGTGGCTTTGTGGCGTCTATGGCAGCAGCAGGGCGGTGAACAGCCTGCTCTAATGGCCGGCCACAGTCTTGGTGAATATACGGCGTTGGTGTGTGCTGGTGCGATTGCGTTTAAAGATGCGGTTAATCTAGTCAAGCTGCGTGGTGAGTTTATGCAGCAAGCGGTGCCTGCGGGTACTGGCGCGATGGCGGCTATTTTAGGTTTGGCTGATGATGCAATTCAGGCGGCTTGTGATGCGGCGGCGGGTGATGAGGTTGTCTCACCGGTGAATTTTAACTGCCCAGGTCAGGTCGTTATTGCGGGTAATAAAGACGCGGTTGAGCGTGCCATCGAAGGCTGCAAGGCGGCGGGTGCTAAGCGAGCGATTCCATTGCCGGTTAGTGTGCCGTCTCATTGTGTGTTGATGAAGCCAGCCGCTGAACAGATGGCGGTAGCCTTAAAAAATATTGAAATTACTCTGCCAAGTATTCAAGTTATTCAGAATTTCACGGCTAAATCAGCTAATAGTGTTGATGAGTTGGTCGAAAACTTACTGGCGCAGCTGTATAGTCCGGTGTTGTGGACAGACTCTGTGCAAAATATGATTGAACAAGGGGTTGAGCGTACTGTTGAGTGCGGCCCTGGCAAAGTACTGTCAGGACTAAACAAAAAAGTACAGCGTAGCCTTGTGGTAGGGGCTATTAATGACTCTGCAGGTCTTGAGAAGGCGTTAAACGCTTAATCTCTGAATTAAAGGAAACAAGTTATGAGTATCGAAGGCAAGGTTGCGCTGATTACGGGTGCTACTCGAGGGATCGGTAAAGCGATTGCGCTGGAATTGGGGCGTCAAGGTGCTGTTGTTGTGGGCACGGCGACCAGTGATAAAGGTGCCGCTTCTATTACTGCTTACCTCGAAGCAGCAGGCGTGAAAGGCGCAGGTTTATGTCTTGATGTAGGCTCAAGTGAGTCGGTTGATGAGGTGTTAAAGTCGGTACAGGATGGGTTTGGGCCTGTAGCGATCATCGTCAATAATGCAGGTATTACCCGCGATAACATCATGTTACGGATGAAAGAGGATGAATGGGATTCTGTCTTGAATACCAATCTAACGTCTGTTTATCGCATGGTCAAAGGTTGTCTACGGGGTATGACCAAAGCGCGCTGGGGTCGTATTATTAATGTTTCATCGGTGGTGGCCTCTATGGGCAACGCTGGGCAGGCTAACTACGCTGCTGCTAAGTCGGGTATGGAAGGCTTTAGTCGAGCATTGGCTCGAGAAGTCGCTTCCCGCAATATCACTGTCAACTGTGTAGCGCCTGGTTTTATCGATACAGATATGACTAGCGGGTTACCGGAAGAGCACAAAGTTGCATTGCAAAAACAGATTCCAATGGGTCGCTTAGGGCAGCCTGAGGAAGTCGCCGCTGTTGTTGGTTTTTTAGCCAGTGATGCCGGCGGATATGTCACTGGAGATACGATTCATGTCAATGGCGGCATGTATATGTCATAAAGTTTTCCCTGAGGAATTGTTTTTTCTGTAAAAGTGTTGATAATGAGCCGCAGCTCACTGGATAATATCGCCGTCAGGCTTGATCCATAGCGGCGGATTCTAATAAAATCCCTATTCACATCTTCGGATGTGGATGTCGATAAACAATAGGAAGAGTTATGAGCAACATCGAAGATCGCGTAAAGAAAATCATTGCTGAACAGCTGGGTGTTAAAGAAGAAGAAGTAACCATCGATGCTTCTTTTGTTGAAGACCTAGGTGCAGACTCTCTGGATACTGTAGAGCTAGTAATGGCTCTGGAAGAGGAATTTGAAACTGAAATTCCTGATGAAGAAGCAGAGAAAATCACCACTGTTAGACTGGCAATCGATTACATCAACGCACATCAGTAATCGACTCACAGCAGACTACCGAGAAGCCGCAACTATAGTGATATAGTGCGGCTTTTCTTTTGTTATACCGGGAAACTAGGAGGACGTTGATGTCTCGCAGAAGAGTCGTTGTTACTGGCATGGGTATGCTGACCCCGGTTGGTAACACTGTCCAGGAGACGTGGGCTAGCATTCTTAACGGTAAAAGTGGCGTGGCTGAGATTACGCACTTTGATACTACAGCGTTTGGTACCCGTTTTTCAGCCCCGATTAAAGGGCTGGATCTTGACGGTTACATGAGCCTGAAAGATGCACGGAAAATGGATCTGTTCATTCAGTACGGTATGGTGGCGGCAATTCAGGCGGTTGAAGATGCAGATCTGACAGTCACTGAAGAAAATGCTCCCCGTATCGGTGTCGCCATTGGTTCGGGTATCGGTGGTTTACCGATGATTGAAGCAACACACGATACACTCAATAAGAGTGGTCCGCGTCGAATCTCACCATTTTTTGTGCCCGGTAGTATTATCAATATGATCTCCGGTAATCTCGCGATTAAATATGGCTTTAAAGGGCCTAATATTGCGATTACCACGGCCTGTACAACGGGGACTCATAATATTGGTTTTGCTGCGCGGATGATTCAGAACAGTGACGCTGATGTGATGATTGCCGGCGGTGCCGAGATGGCAACGACGCCTTTGGGTGTGGGTGGCTTCTCTGCGGCTAGAGCATTATCTACGCGCAATGATGATCCGCAGGCGGCCAGCCGTCCTTGGGATCGTGATCGTGATGGCTTTGTGCTAGGTGATGGCGCAGGCGTTGTGGTGCTGGAAGAGTATGAAGCCGCGAAAGCCCGTGGTGCCACTATCTACGCTGAATTAGTCGGTTTTGGTATGAGTGATGATGCTTATCATATGACTTCACCACCCGCTGATGGCGCTGGAGCCGCTTTGTCGATGACGAATGCCATTAAGGATGCCGGTCTTAATCCAGAGCAGATCAACTATATCAATGCGCATGGAACATCGACGCCTGCCGGTGATATCGCAGAATCTAATGCCGCTAAATTGGTGTTGGGTAATGCTGCTGAGCAGGTGCGTATGAGTTCGACTAAGTCGATGATTGGTCATCTGTTAGGGGCTGCCGGTGCGGTTGAGGCAATTTTCTCTGTCTTAGCTATTCGTGATCAAGTTGCCCCACCGACTATCAATTTGGATAACCCATCCGACGGTTGTGATCTGAACTATGTTGCACATACGGCTCAGGAAACACCGATTGAGGCGGCAGTATCCAACTCGTTTGGTTTTGGTGGAACCAATGGCACCCTAGTGTTCCGTAAGATCTGACTATACGGGTGCGCTATTAAGGCACCCGTTTTCTTCTGATGCCACCTATTATTCTAATCAATGGTTTGTCTGAACAGTCTCTTCCGGTTGCTGACCGGGGGCTAGCTTACGGCCATGGATTGTTTGAAACCATTTGCCTCAATCAGGCAAAACCCGTTGCTTGGCAGGCTCATATCGAGCGTCTCAAGGCGGGGGCTCAGCGTCTTGCCATTCCTTTGCCTGATAATATTGAGCAGCTCTTGTTAGAGGATCTGTCGACACTGCTGAGTACACGAAGCGCTTCTACCGTGCGTCAAGTGCTTAAAATCACGCTTACGCGAGGCTGCGGTGGTCGAGGTTATGCGGTTGATGCCGAGACGCCGATCAATCGAATCGTGCAGCTGAGCGCGTTTCCAGTGTATCCCGATCAACCCGCTGATAACGGCATAACCGTTCGTTTGTGTCAGTCTCGGCTAGCCATTGCGCCACATCTCGCTGGCATTAAACATCTTAATCGCTTAGAGCAGGTGTTAGCGCGCGCGGAATGGTCAACAACGGCTATTCGCGAAGGCCTCGTGCTTGATACCGAAGGGTATTTGGTGGAAGGCACCATGAGTAATCTGTTCTGGTGTCGTGATGGGGTTCTGTATACGCCGCAACTTGATCGTTGTGGCGTTAAAGGGATTGTTCGAGAGCAAGTCGTACGCCTCGCCCAGCAGCAGGGAATCCCATTGCAGCAAGGTTTATTTACTGCGGCTGCGCTCAATGATGCCGATGAGGTGTTTGTTTGCAATAGCATTATTGCTATCTGGCCGGTGATTAAGTGTATCGCTATCGATCAATCTCAGTTTGAATGGTCTGTAGGACCTATTACCCGGTGCTTACAGTCATTGCTGTCTGCTGAAGGAATTTCTTAGTGCGTAAAGTTGTTATCTCTTTCCTGATTACTCTAACACTCGTGGTGGCGCTTGCTTATGCGGGATGGCGATCGTTGCAAACGTATTTAGATGATCCACTGAAGCTATCGCAAGCCCAGGTGGTGATGGTTGAACCGGGCAGTAGCTTTAGTCGTTTAGCTAGGCAATTGGCGACTGAGGGTATATTAGAGAGGCCTGACTGGTTCTCGTTTTTTGTCCGTTTAAAGAAAGTAGGCCACCTACTCAAGGCTGGCGAATATCAGCTTGAGCCCGGTACAACGCCTAGGACGTTACTGGTGCAACTGATTGAAGGGAAAACGCTTTCGTATAACTTTTCTATTATAGAAGGTCTTAATTTCAAGCAGTTAAGAGCTTCTATTAATTCTAATCCTCATATTAGAAAAACGCTGTCCGATCACAGTGATGCGCAGATAATGGCGACACTGGGGCTAGAAGGACAGCATCCTGAAGGGATGTTTCTTGCGGATACTTATCAGTTTCACCGCGGTATGAGTGATCTGGATCTGTTACAACGGGCGCATCAATTGTTGCAAGCCGAACTGGATAAAGCGTGGTTGAGCAAGGCTAAAGATCTGCCATATGAATCGGTTTATGAAGCCTTGATTATGGCGTCAATCGTTGAAAAAGAAACGGCACTGGCGAGTGAAAGGCCGATCATTGCTGGGGTGTTTGTTCAGCGCTTAAAGAAAGGCATGCGACTGCAAACCGATCCGACAGTGATTTACGGGATGGGCGAGCGTTATCAGGGCAATATTCGTCGCGCGGATTTACGCCGACCGACCGCCTATAACACTTATACCATCAGTGGCTTGCCACCCACGCCGATTGCGATGGTTGGACGTGAAGCGATCACCGCCGCCTTAAATCCCGAAGAGGGTAAGTGGCTTTATTTTGTCGCTAAAGGCGATGGCAGTCATCAGTTTTCAGCGACCTTAAAAGATCATAATAAGGCAGTCAGAGAGTATCAGTTGCGACGGCGTAGTGACTATCGTTCGAGTCCTGAGTCATAATGACTGAGCGATAGTGTGTTCATTGGATAATGATATAAGTTGGGAAGCATGAGTGTAGGCCGTTTTATCACCCTAGAAGGTACTGAAGGCGTCGGTAAGTCCACTAATCTGCGATTTATTGAATCTGTTTTGCAGCAACAGACAATTGATTATCAATTGACCCGCGAGCCGGGCGGCACTCCGTTGGCTGAAGAGGTGCGCGAATTATTATTACGCAACCGTACCGAAGAGGTGGCCGATGATGCCGAACTGTTATTGGTGTTTGCGGCGCGGGCTCAGCATCTGACCAGCGTGATTCGTCCCGCCTTGGCAGCAGGGCGCTGGGTTCTCTGTGATCGTTTTACTGATGCGACTTTTGCTTATCAAGGTGGAGGCCGAGGCTTAAGTAAGGAAACCATCAGCCTACTAGAGACATTGGTGCAGCGAGGCCTGCAACCCGATCTAACTATTTTACTAGATCTGCCCGTCGAGATTGGTCTGTCTCGCGCTCGTCAACGGGGTGAATTAGATCGTTTTGAGAATGAGCGTATGGCGTTTTTTGAACAGGTGCGGCAAGCTTACCTTGAGCGTGCCGCGGCCGACCCGCAACGCTTTGCCGTTATTGATGCTAGCGGCACACTCGAGCAGGTACAGCAGCAGATTGCCGATGTGTTGCAGCGTTATTTTCAGGAGCAGGGCTTGTGAGTGATGAACTTTGGCAAGATAAGCCCTTGGTATTGCCTTGGCTGAAAGGGCGCTGGGATTATCTGCTTGAATTGAAAACACAGAATCGCTTTCCTCATGCGCTACTGATTAATGGTCCTGAGGGCATCGGTAAAGCGTGTTTTGCCATGGCGCTGGCGAATTATGTCCTGTGTCGTTCTCCGCAGGGCAATACCGCCTGCGGTCATTGTCGTAGCTGTGAGTTGACCCGTAGCGGTGGCCACCCTGATCTGTATCTACTGAAACCTGATGATCCCGGTAAGCCGATCAAGATTGATCAGGTACGTGAATTAACGACCTTTATATATTCGACGGCTCAGCAAGGTGGCTATCGGGTAGTGATTATTGATCCTGCGGACAGTATGAATATCAATGCAGCTAACGCATTGTTAAAAATGCTGGAAGAGCCCGGTGAACAGACGCTAATCATGTTATTGACTCATCGTTTGGGGCAGATGTTGCCAACCATTAAGAGTCGTTGTCAGCGTGTTGATATGCCGCCTGCTGATGTCGCCTTGGCGACGCAATGGGTGTCCACTCAGTTGCAGGTTGAGTCTGCAGAAGCGGCTCAATTATTAGTCATTGCCCATCATTCACCGCTGCAAGCATTGGCTTATAAGCAAGATGATTTGCTGGGCTTACGGGCCAAGGTGTTGAAAGGATTGGCGGATATTCTTAAAAGCCGTCGAAGCGCTGTTGATGTGGCGCAATCCCTTTATAAAGAAGATCTTGAGTTGCTACTCGGTTGGCTTTATAGCTGGATTGTTGATATTGCTCGTTCCGCTGAGAATCAGGCGGACCCTGAAATATTACGACATACGGATGCGCGTAATATGTTGTTAGCGTTGGCGCGTAAAGTAAATCATCAAAAACTATATTGTTTTGCGGATCAGGTACAGGTTGCCAGAAAAGAGTTGATGTTGCGGCATAACCTGAATAAACAGTTGTTGATGGAGAAGCTGTTAAGTGAGTGGTATTCTTTAGCGAGATAAGACTAACACGGCTGATGGGATATACAGCCGCATAAAGCAATAGTAATATAGCAAGTCTGAATCAGGACGGAACAAGTACGAGGGAGGCTATACAGCCTATGACAGTTGTACCCCGCATGAGTCATGGGATTTTATCCCTGACCATTGAGACCAAGGAAGATCTCTATAAATCATATATGCCGTTTATTAAGAATGGCGGTTTATTTATTCCGACCAATCGAACGTATCAACTGGGCGAAGAAGTGTTTATGTTGCTGAGCCTGATTGATGAGAGCGATAAAATTCCGGTCACCGGTAAAGTTGTCTGGGTGACGCCTAGAGCAGCGCAGGGTGGTCGCGTTCCTGGTATAGGCATTCAATTGTCCCAGGAAGATGCTACGTTGATCTCGAAGATCGAAACCTATGTTGCGACCTTGCTGAATTCAGGTCGTCGCACTAATACTATGTAATTCTGAGTTACTTCCCATGTTTGTCGATTCCCACTGTCACCTAGACAGACTGGATCTGTCTGTCCGAAATAATGATCTTCAAGCGGTGCTTGATGCTGCCGCCGCTAAGCAAGTGTCTCGAATGCTCTGTGTCGCGATTGAGATGCAACAACTGCCCGATATGCTGCAAACGGTTAAACGTTTCGATAATGTCTTCGCCTCCGCGGGTGTTCACCCGCTGCACGTTGCAGAAGGCATGGCTGAGATCGCCGAGTTACTTGAGTATGCTGCCGATTCGAGGGTGGTTGCCTTAGGTGAAACGGGGCTGGATTATTATTATCAGCAAGATACCGTTGAATTACAGCAAGAGAGCTTTATTCGTCATCTCAAGGCATCGGCGATATCGCGTTTACCGGTGATTGTACATACCCGTGATGCCCGCGAAGATACGCTGACACTGTTACGTCAACATAGCGATCCATCCGTGGGTGGCGTGTTGCACTGCTTTACTGAAAGTTGGCAGATGGCTCAACAGGCGATGGATCTCAATTATATGATCTCTTTCTCCGGCATTATTACCTTTCGTACCGCTGCAGAGCTAAGAGAGGTGGTGAAACAGGTGCCGATTGAGAACTTACTCATCGAAACCGACTCGCCTTATTTAGCGCCCGTTCCTTATCGCGGTAAGCCTAATGAGCCTCAGTATGTGGTTGAGGTTGCGCAATGTGTCGCCGATATTAAGGGGCTGCGTATCGAAGAAGTGGCCGAAATTACCAGTCAAAATTTTGATCGCATGTTCAGTAAAGTCACGCAAGCTGGACACTAAGCAAGCCGATGCCGATTCGTTATATTGAGCCCGTTTATCGACCACCGAGTGAAGCTAACTCGCTGATTCTACAAGTTACCAATGGCTGTAGCTGGAATCGCTGTAACTTCTGCGAAATGTATATCGATCCGCAGAAAAAATTCAAACCCAAAAACGAAGCGGAACTGGTTGAAGAGATTCGCCGTTGTGGTCAACAGTATCCCGGTGTACGGCGGGTTTTTCTCGGTGATGGCGACCCGATGGTGCTGTCATTCCGCCGTTTAAAAACGCTCTTAGAGGCTATTCGCACTTATCTACCCCATGTGACACGGGTATCGACTTACGCATTGCCATCTAACCTGAAGCATAAATCTATTGATGAGTTACAACAGCTGCAAGCACTCGGGTTAACACTGATCTATGTCGGTGCTGAAAGTGGCGATGACGACGTGTTACGCTGTATTGATAAGGGTGAAACCTTTGCCAGTACCGCCGAATCTCTCTTAAAGGCTAAAGCCGCCGGCATCAAAACCTCGGTTATGTTGATTAACGGCTTAGGTGGGACGCGATTGAGCAAGCAACATGCGCTCGCGTCTGCCAAGCTGATTAACCTGACGCAGCCAGATTACCTGGCGACCTTGGTGCTTTTTTCTCGACGAGGTAATCAGCGAATGAAACAGGGTTTTGATGGTGATTTTACCGCCCTGAATCAACGTCAGTTATTTGAAGAGATGGAGCTGTTTCTGTCAAATCTGAGTTTGCAGAACACTATTTTTCGCAGTGATCATGCGTCTAATTTGTTAGTACTTAAAGGCGTGCTTAATCGGGACATGGATACGCTGTTGGCTCAGTTACGGCAGGCGATCGAAACACCGGATCGCGTGTTTCTCAGGCAGGAGAGTCAGCGTGGATTATAGTCCGGCGCTTAAGATAGGCTGCTACTGACGAGCGGCTGAGCAGTATAACGACCTGTGCTGCGTTGAGCACTATGTTGAGTACTACGTTGAGCGCTACGTTGTGAATACAGGGTGTTATGCTGTGTATCATGCACTTGTTTTATAAGTCTGAAATAAAAAAGGAAAATATGATGAGAAGACCGGTTCGGATAGCAGTCACGGGGGCGGCAGGCGCCATTAGTTACAGCTTATTATTTAAGATTGCTGCCGGTGAAATGATGGGCAGAGATCAGCCGGTTATTCTTCAGCTGATTGAATTGCCAGGAGCCATGGAGTCGTTACGAGGCGTGGCCATGGAGCTGGAAGATTGTGCCTATCCCTTACTCCATACCATCACCTTGCATGATAATGTCGAAGAGGGTTTTTCTAACTGTCACTATGCGTTGCTGGTAGGCGCGCGTCCGCGCGGGCCAGGCATGGAGCGTAGTGATTTACTGGAAGTGAATGCTGAGATTTTTGCCCGTCAGGGTAAGGCATTAAACGACTTTGCTAACCGTGATGTGAAGGTGTTGGTGACGGGTAATCCAGCTAACACCAATGCGTTGATTGCGAGTCGGAATGCGCCGAATCTCAGCCCGTCTCAGTTTACCTGTTTAACTCGTTTGGATCATAACCGAGCTAAAGGTATGCTGGCGAGTCAGTGTGGTGTGACGGCTCGCGATATTCAAAATATCATTATCTGGGGTAATCATTCGCCCACACAATATCCTGATCTACATCATGCCACCGTCTTTGGTGTGCCAGCGATGGCGCAGATTGATACGGCGTGGTATTGCAATGAGTTTATACCTCGGGTGCAAGAGCGCGGTAGCGAGATTATCAAAGCCCGAGGACTGTCGAGTGCGGCCTCCGCGGCACAGGCGATTGTCGATCAGATGCATAATTGGACGCAAGGTACCGAGCCTGGTGAGATAGTCAGTATGGGGATTCTGAGCGATGGCAGCTATGGGATTGAAAAAGGCGTGTTTTTCTCCTTCCCCGTACGCTGCAACTACGGTCGTTATCAGATTGTACATGGTTTGGATATCAGTGATTTCAGTCGCAAGCAGTTGACGGCCACCGAGCTGGAGTTGTTAGAAGAGAAGGCGGTGATTAATCATCTGTTACCCAAAGAGACGGAAGAGTCACATATGAACCTTACTATCTGTTTGAAGTCAGGTGTGACGCTCTATGCCGATGGCACTGGGCCTAGTCCGGAAAGTAAATTTCTGAATAACACTCGCGTGCTTTAAGCATTGCTTTAATACAGAGGCTCGCACTAAAAAGCCCGGTCGGCGTAGCATACGTTGGCAGGGCTTTTTTTAATGGGTAAGTAAGGTAAGTAAAGATGATTGATATCATTAGTGTGTCGACCCGAGGGCAGGGTTTATACGAGTTCACCGGCGCGGTTGATCGCTTGGTCAGTCATAGTGAGGTGCAGGAGGGGCTGTGTAGTTTGTTGATTCAGCATACGAGCGCCAGCCTGATGATTCAGGAAAATGCTGACCCGAGTGCGCAACATGATTTAGAAAACTGGCTTAGCCGTCTGGTGCGGGAAGATGACGCGTTATATACCCATGTTGCTGAAGGACCAGATGATATGCCTGCGCATATTAAAGCGGCCTTGACGGCGACTACCTTATCGGTGCCGATTCATCGGGGACGATTAATGCTGGGGACTTGGCAGGGAATCTTCTGTTGGGAACATCGTCACCATCATCAGCAGCGTCAGATCGCCGTTCATATTGGCTGAGGCGTATTAAATAAGGCCCGCTATTGGGCCTTATATCAAGCGCTATAAGCGTTATTCAGATGTATCATCCGTGTGAAGTTTGAATCCGGCCAGCATTTTATCAAGGTCTAAGAGAATAATAAGATGCTCATCGCGATAGCAAACGCCCTGTACAAATTGTCGCTGAGCATCTTCGCGTAACACGCCAGGGGCGCGATCGGTGTCACTTTCAGGTAGATTAATGACTTCATCCACGCCATCAACCAGAACGCCAAGTACCTCCTGATCATCGAATTCAACCACGATAATGCGGGTATTGTGATCGATTGCTTTATCTTCAAGATGGAAAAGGGTGCGGGAGTTAACAACGGTGACGACGCTACCACGTAGATTGATGATACCGAGTACTCCCTCTGGAGCGCCAGGAACGGGGGTTATATCGGTAAAGCGTAGTACTTCTTTTACCTGCATTACATCAATGGCGTACAGCTCATCGGCTATCGAAAAGGTCGCCCACTTTCGATAGGCTTCCTGACTCTCGCCATTTTTTTTGTGTAGATCATAAACATTAGCGCTCAGTTCTGCCTGAATCTGCTGTAGTTGTGCGGCGGTGTCTTCAAGGCCCATAGATTATTCTCTCATACTATCTGTTTTAGCCAGTGCAGACTTTCAGTCGTGCTGACGGAAGGTTTATATTCAAGGCTGGTAACACCGGAGTATCCCATATCATCCAAGGCTTGAAAAATATTGCGGAAGTTTAGCTCACCAGTTTGGGGTTCATGACGCCCCGGTACATCGGCAAACTGAATATGGCCAATGTTATTGAGATGTTTTTTCAGCGTATGGATCACATTGCCCTCCATAATCTGCATGTGATAGATATCATATTGCAGCTTTATATTGGCATGCTCTACGGCATCAAAGAGATGCAGCGCTTGTTGACTCGTGTGCAGAAAAAAACCAGGCACATCCTGCGTATTAATCGCTTCGACAAGCAGTTGAATATCGGCTTCAGCCATCTGTTCGGCGCAAAATTTGAGATTATCGATAAAGGTTTTTTCAATCAGATTAGTATCATAATCAACGGGCGCTATACCAGATAATACATTGATATTAGGGCAGTTTAGTTCTTTGGCGTAATCGATGGCTTGAGCTACACCCTGACGAAATTCAGTTATTCGGTGGGGGTGACAGGCGATACCGATATCGCCTTTTTGTGTGTCTCCTGCGGGCGCATTGAGTAGTACGAGTTGTTGCTTATGCTGCTGCAATTGTTGCGCGATATCAGCCGCAGGTAAGACATAAGGAAATTGAATTTCAACGCGACTAAAGCCTGCATTCGCCGCCGCGGCAAAGCGATCGATCAGGGGCACTTCGGTGAATAGCATGCTGAGGTTAACGGCAAAATCGGGCATCTGCGGTGGCTCTCTTATGGGTTGATGAGATCTCGGTGCTGAATCGATGATTAAGTTTTGCTATAGGGTGTGTGAGTCGGTTTGTTGTTTAATGGGCGGTTGCCATTATCGATCTCGAGTTGCAGTAATAGACCGCTATGATCCACTTCTTCTAGGCCATTGTTCACTAGCTTTTGATATTGAGCATAGGTTTGCTGCACCAAGGGCAGTGTCAGTGCTTCATCTTGAGCGGTATCTAAAATGGTTCGCAGATCTTTTAACTGTACGCGAGACGTTGCCCCAGGGTTAAATGCTCGATCAATCATACGTTGACCATGTAGTTCAAGAATACGACTGCCGGCAAAGCCTCCTAACAGCGCTTCCCGCACGGCGGCAGGGTCGGCTCCACCTTCAGCAGCCAGCAGTAGTGCTTCTGAGACCGCACCAATGGTGATGCCGACGATCGCTTGATTGGCGCACTTCGCCAGTTGACCCGATCCGGCGGGACCAATATAGGTGGCTTTTCCCAGTGTCGACAGTATCGCTAGGCAGGCATCAAATGTTGCTCGCTCGCCACCAGCCATAATAGATAGGGATGCCTGCTCTGCACCGACAGTGCCGCCAGAGACGGGTGCATCGAGGTAATTGACGTCGAGAGCGAGACAGCGTGTGGCGTGTTGTCGGGCTAATTCGGGCGGGATTGAACTCATATCGATGAGTGTACTGCCGGGCTTGAAATTGACACTGGCATTAAATAACACCTGATCAACAACAGGGCCGTTTTCCAGCATCGTGATGATGATATCGGCATCTGTCAGTGCCTCTGCAGGGGTGTTAGCCAGCGTTGCTCCCAGATCGATGAGCGCTTCTGCTTTATGGCGAGTGCGGTTCCATAGTGTCACTTGAAAGCCAGCTTTTAATAAGTGACTGGCCATAGGGCGGCCCATCAGGCCGATACCTAAAAATGCTATTTTCATCCTTACTACTCTATAGACAGTTGGTCGGCTTCGGCAGGCCTGCAATCTTGCTGGCTAACTTCGCTGGGCTACCGGGAAAAAGACTCATCAGGTAGATGCTTTTGCCCTTGTCGCTACCGAGTTCGGCGGTGATCGCCTTAATCAGTGGTCGCATAGCGGGGGACATCTCAAATTGCTGATAGAACTGCCGTAGTAGCCTGAGAATCTCCCAGTGAGCCTCGGTGAGTTGAATCGCTTCTTGTGCCGCGAGTTGTGTGGCAACCGCTTCATTCCAATCCTCTAGATGCCGAAGATAGCCTTCGGGATCGACCGGAATAGCGAGGCCGTTAACCTGTAACGCGTGCGGTTGAGTACTATTGTCTGTTGTCATCTTAAAACCAACTTACGACTTTGCTATAGCGGCAACTGAGTTCAACGAAGCCATCATAATCGATGCCGCAAAAGTCTTGATTCAGATCGTTCAAGCCACGCGCTTGCGCATCATCCGTGAGTAGATAGCATTGTACATTAGCGGTTAGCCGAGAGAAGTGTTCGCTATAGGCGGGCAGCGTCGCATATACGCCATTTTCAATCAATAACAGCGCGTCACCATCACTCATCGCGATGAGACTATCACGCAGGGCGCTGCTTTCCGATGGTGTTTTATTGATTACATGCAGTGTTGTCATTAGAAGCTCAATACCTGATCCTGCTGTTTGATGAGTGCGGCAATAGCGTGCGTATCTAGCAGGGTAATATTTAATGAAATCTGATCGGGACGAATACCCCGTTCGCTTAACGCTTGACGACAAACATATAATTGATCGATGTCATACATCTCCAGCATCGCCAGATTAGCGGAGAGGTTTTTTTGGCCAATCGTATTGGCTTGATGGTTTGGCAGTAGCTGTAACACGGCATCATCCATAAATAACAGACTGAGAGGCTGTTCAAAAACCGAGAAGGTGAGTGCAACATCTAGCGCATCTCGGGCAGCGCTACTGCCGTAGGGGGCTTTGCGATTGATAATCAGAAATGATTTTTTGTTCTCACGCATGGTTAGGCTCCAAAGGTCACAACACGGTCAGACAGAATGCCAGCCTCAACCAGCTGACCTAGGCCTGACAGAGTGAAATCTGCTGCTAAGTTGTGGCCCTTTTTTTCATAGCGGCGGGCTTCGTTTTCATCGAGTATCCCGCGACGAACGGCGGCGGCGATGCAGACCACCAGATCGAGCTGATGTTGGCGCGCTAACTCGGACCACTCAGCGGGAATATTGCTTTCATCTTGAGGCGGGGAGGCCAATGCCGAACCACTGTGCACACCGTCGGCATAAAAAAACACCCGATGAATGCTGTGTCCGAGCTTTAAAACGCTTCGGCTAAATTGCAAGGCGCTGGCTGACGCCTGAGAGCTGTATGGCGCTCCGGTAACAACGATAGAAAAGATCATAATATTTTGCTGTCTGTAAACTAAAAAGCCCCGCAATCTTATCAGGATTGCAGGGCTTTGTGTGTGGTTTATTAAATGTTGAGGGTCAAAACGACTTAGTCGTCGTTAAGAAAACCAACCAAGCTGAGTAGATGAATAAACAGGTTAAAAATACTGGTATACAGGCTAACTGTCGCCATGATGTAGTTAGTGTAGGTACCGTTAACGATATTGCTGGTGTCATACAGAATAAAGCCAGACATCAGTAAAACGACAGCGGCCGATAGCGCTAGATGCATGGCACCAATATTGACACCAAACATCGGTAGAATCATCAATGCCACCATGGCCACTAAGACGATGATTAAGCCTGCCGACAGAAATCCGCCCATAAAGCTGAAATCTTTTTTACTGGTGAGGACGTAAGCTGACAAGCCTAAGAAGGTTGCGGCCGTCATGCCCATTGCCGTCATGACAATCTCACCACCATTGGCCATACCGAGGTAACGATTCAAGATCGGACCGAGGGCAAAGCCAAATAAGCCGGTAAAGGCAAATACTAACGGCAGTGCTGCCGCGCTGTTTTGCTTTTTCGAGATGACAAACGTTAAGATCATACCCGCGATCATCGCTCCTAAAGCCAATAGCATCGGTGGGTTGATAACCATAGAGATACCGGCCGTCACCGCACTGAATACCATGGTCATGGCCAGTAGCATGTAGGTATTGCGAATTACTTTATTGGTCGCCAGTACAGATTGCTCTGAACGGACGGTCATTGTATCTATATTACGCATCTTATCCCTCTATAAATTAAGGCTTTAGGTGCCGTTTAAGTTTAGTTTGTTGAATACCCTATATATATAGGTTTTTGTCAGTATTTCAACCATACAGACACTCCGTGTTAAATGCTTAACCGGTTTTTAATCGTCAGTGGTGTCAGTTTATGGTGAAGGTATTAATAGATATGACAGATGTTTGCCCGCAGGGTTCATAGGCAATAGCAACATTTATTGATAAGCTGCGCGCCTTGAACCGGCGAGGTAAGTTATAATTATGTATCCCATACACGTACTCTTTGATGATGAACACTATTTTGCCATTGATAAACCGGCGGGATTGCTGGTACATCCGAGCCCCATTGAGAGACGCGCGCCTAACGCGGTCGCCTTGATTCGAGAACAGCTGGGGATTAAAGCCTATACGGTGCATCGTCTCGATCGCCCCACGTCAGGTGTACTCATCTTTGCAAAATCATCGGCCGCGGCGAATAAACTGAATCTCTGTTTTGCCGAGCGGCGGGTGCAAAAAACCTACCTCTGTGTCTGTCGTGGCTATACAGAAGAGCAAGGGGTTATTGATTACCCACTTAAAGAGATTATCGATAAGGTCGCCGATAAACGGGCTGATCCGAATAAGCCAGCCAAAGATGCGATCAGTGAATATCGTCGCTTAGGCACAGTTGAGTTACCGATTCCGGTGAGCAAATACCCTGCCGCGCGTTATTCCTTGGTTGAGGTTAAGCCCAAAACGGGGCGCAAGCATCAGATTCGTCGACATCTTAAGCATCTTTTTCATCCTTTGGTGGGCGATACTCAGCACGGTGATGGTAAACACAATACCTTGTTTCGTGATCACTTTGGTTTGGATCGATTGTTGTTGATGGCAACTCAGCTGACGTTTGTGCACCCTTATACACAGCAGCCGGTTATCATTAACGCGCCGGTGACACAGTGGGTCGATCAGTTGTTTACTGAATTTGGTTGGCAAGGACTATATCCGGCACCGCAGATGCGAGCCGATCATGAGGAAAGCGCGAACTAAAGGGCGGCATCATGTCAGCCGATGAGCAAGCCGTGCTGTGTTTATCTTGCCAATAGAGGGTAGATATTCAACCGAAGCGTTGATCGGCTAGTTGTTTGACTAGTTGTTCGACTAAATAGTGTCATAAAACTGCTGTATTAATCTGTTTTTCTGCCGATTTACTATTTTTTCGGTGACGCAAATTGCGTATCCTTATTGCCTTAATATCCACTTTTTTATTACTCGTGCTGGAATCACCCGAATGACCAACAACACCTCCTTTGCTGAACGCCTGAGCGCTCAGTCTGATCAGCTTAAAATCGGTATTATCGGCGCCATGGATGAAGAGGTCGAGCTGCTGAAACAAACATTGGAGGGGCGGCAGGAGTATACGATTGCAGGTTACAGTCTCTATACCGGCACCATGCACGGCGTAGAGGTTGTGCTGCTTAAATCAGGCATTGGCAAGGTCAATGCTGCTATCGGTACGACATTAATGCTGCAAACATTTCAGCCAACCTGCGTGATTAACACGGGCTCGGCTGGCGGTTTTGCGGCTGAACTGAATGTCGGCGATGTGGTGATCTGTGATGAAGTGCGTCATCATGATGTGGATGTCACTATCTTTGGTTATGAGCATGGTCAAGTGCCGGGATTACCGGCAGGCTTTGCGCCTGATGACTTTTTGGCGGATGTCGCTCAACGTTGTATCGCCGATATGGCAGGGATTCAAACCGTCAAAGGGTTGATTGCCACCGGTGACTCCTTTATGAACTGTCCTGAACGTGTCGCCAAAACGCGCGAGCATTTTCCCACCATGAAAGCCGTTGAGATGGAAGCGGCCGCCATTGCGCAAACCTGTTATCAGTTTGATATTCCTTTTATCGTGATTCGCGCCTTGTCAGATATTGCCGGCAAAGAGTCCAACCTGTCGTTTGATCAGTTTCTACTGATTGCGGCAAAGCACTCGGCAGAAATGGTGATCGCGATGGTACACTGCATCGCTGATAAAACCGCTTAAAACGTTAACCCGACTTAACTTTCATTTCAAAATAATCATAAAGAGCAACGGATTATGACGACATCTTTCTACCCACCGCAGCGCACCTTGATGGGCCCAGGGCCTTCCGATGTTAACCCTCGGGTGCTGGCTGCCTTAGCGCGTCCTACCATTGGCCATCTCGATCCCGCATTCATCGGCATGATGGATGAGGTGAAACAGATGTTGCAGTATGCCTTCAAAACCAAAAGCCCGTTGACGATGCCGATTTCGGCACCGGGTTCGGCGGGTATGGAAGCCTGTTTTGTTAACCTGGTTGAGCCGGGTGATAAGGTGATTGTGTGTCAGAATGGTGTGTTCGGCGGGCGGATGAAAGAGAATGTCGAACGCTTCGGTGCAACCGCCATTATGGTTGAAGATGAATGGGGTAAACCGGTCGATCCCGCCAAAGTTGAAGCCGCGTTTGCTGCCAATACCGATGTTAAAGTATTGGCCTTTGTGCATGCGGAAACATCAACGGGCGTGCTTTCTGATGCACAAACCTTATGTCAAATCGCGCAACGACATGATGCCTTAACCATTGTTGATACCGTGACCTCCCTCGGGGGGAGTGAATTGGATGTCGATGGCTGGGGAATCGATGCCGTCTATTCAGGTACTCAGAAGTGCTTGTCTTGCCCGCCGGGTATTTCACCCGTTAGTTTCAATACGCGAGCGATTGAAGTGATCGAACAGCGCGCAAGTAAAACACCCAGTTGGTTCCTCGATCAAAAACTGGTGATGGGGTATTGGGGCGGCGGCGCTAAGCGTGCTTATCATCACACGGCGCCGGTTAACTCGTTGTATGCCTTCCATGAATCGTTGGTGATGTTGGAGGAAGAGGGGCTCGAAAATGCATGGGCGCGTCACCGTCATCATCACCATGCTTTACGTGATGGGCTAGAAGCGATGGGTATTGGCTTTCTGGTTGAAGAACCTTATCGTTTGCCACAGCTTAACTCTGTATTCGTACCTGAGGGTATCGATGAAGCGCAGGTGCGTCAGCGTTTGCTGGAAAATTACAGCTTAGAGATTGGGGCTGGCTTGGGAGCATTAGCGGGTAAAGTATGGCGTATCGGTTTAATGGGCGCGGCGTGTAATAAGAAAAATGTATTGCTGTGTCTGAATGCGTTAGAAAATACGCTGTCAGCGATGGGAGCTGATATCAATACCGGCAAAGCGATTGCCGCAGCTGAAGCGGTTTATAACACGAACTAGTCTGTGATGGCTGCTAATGTCACACTCGGCCTTGCCCTCGAGGCTTGGGAAGGTGCGAATAAGTCAATTACGCCTCTGGCTTACAGAGAAGCTGGAGATCAAGGCAACAGTTACAGGCATACT
>NZ_JAUOQE010000089.1 GCF_030547545.1 Amphritea sp. 1_MG-2023 | reverse complement strand
AATACCAACACGGGTGCTTACAGCTACAGCAAAGACGCCGCTGCGATCGAAGCCCTGGATGCGGGCGATGCTGTTAGCGATCTGTTCACCCTGACCGTGACGGATGCCGACGGCGCGTTAGTGACGCAGACCTTTACCGTCAACGTCACCGGTGCGGATGATGCACCGACCCTGAATGCGATCACCAGCGGCTCGATTGCCGAAGTGGATCAGTCCAGCAGCACGACCGATGCTAACCTCAGCGGCACCTTAAGTGGCGCCGATGTGGATGGTGATACCTTAACCTATGGTATTGATACCGGGGCGGTCACGGGTACCACGGCCACCTTGGCGGGGACTTACGGCACCTTAACCTTAGATACGGCTAGCGGTGCTTATAGCTACAGCAAGAATGCCGCTGCGATCGAAGCGTTGGATGCGGGCGATGCTGTTAGTGATCTGTTTACGCTGACGGTCACCGATGCCGATGGTGCCTTGGTCACGCAGACCTTTACGGTGGATGTCACCGGTGCCGATGATGCACCGACCCTGGATGCGGTTACCAGTGGTTCGATTGCCGAAGTGGATCAATCTAGTTCGACTACGGACGCTAACCTCAGCGGCACCTTAAGTGGCGCGGATGTCGATGGCGATACCTTAACCTATGGTATTGATACCGGATCGGTCAC
>NZ_JAUOQE010000088.1 GCF_030547545.1 Amphritea sp. 1_MG-2023 | reverse complement strand
TCCGCTTCGCGGCATACCGCTTCAATATCCCGAGTACGGGAATGGACAACAGTAACCGTACAGTTCGCTTGCAGCAGCAACTGAGCCATTGGCTTACCGACAATATTGGAGCGGCCAACTACCACCGCATGCAGACCACTCAGGTCGTCATGCACCTGTTGCAACATCAGCATACAACCCAATGGGGTGCAGGGGATCAATTCACCAGTACCGGATGCTAACGCCCCGACATTCAAAGGGTGAAAACCATCGACATCTTTTTCCACTGCGATCAGGCGGATAATTTCCGGCTCACTTAAATGAGCCGGCAGCGGCAACTGCACCAGAACACCATGGATTTCAGGGTCTTGGTTAAGTGTTTCAATCAAGCTATTAAGCTCTTGCTGAGTGGTCTCTTTCGGCAGGCGATGCTCGATTGAGCGCATGCCGGCGGCAGTCGCCTGTCGCACTTTATTCCTGACATAAACCTGGCTGGCCGGGTCTTCACCCACCAGCACAACCGCTAAACCGGGCAACAGACCAAACTCCGCTGCAAACTGGCTAGTCTCTTCTGCCAACGATGCCACCACAGCATCAGATAGTTGCTTACCATCGATTAACTGAGCCATTAGCCTTCCTATTTAAAAATAACTGTTTTATTGCCATCCAAAAAGACCCGCTGCTCGGTATGCAA
>NZ_JAUOQE010000087.1 GCF_030547545.1 Amphritea sp. 1_MG-2023 | reverse complement strand
GTACCATCGACCAAGCCGTAAGTCAGGGTATCACCATCCACATCGGCGCCACTTAAGGTGCCGCTGAGGTTAGCGTCCGTAGTCGAACTAGATTGATCCACTTCGGCAATCGAACCGCTGGTGACCGCATCGAGGGTCGGTGCATCATCGGCACCAGTGACGTTGACCGTATAAGTCTGCGTGACCAAGGCACCATCGGCATCGGTGACCGTTAAGGTGAACAGATCACTAACAGCATCGCCCGCATCCAAGGCTTCGATCGCTGCGGCGTTTTTGCTGTAGCTGTAAGCACCCGTGTTGGTATTTACACTCAAGGTGCCGTAAGTCCCTGCCAAGGTGGCGGTGGTACCCGTGACCGATCCGGTAGCAATACCGTAAGTCAGGGTGTCGCCATCATCGACATCCGCGCCACTTAAGGTGCCGCTGAGATTCGCGTCCGTAGTCGAACTAGATTGATCCACTTCGGCAATCGAACCGCTGGTGACCGCATCGAGGGTCGGTGCATCATCCGCACCGGTGACATTGACGGTAAAGGTCTGCGTGACCAAGGCGCCATCCGCATCGGTGACCGTTAAGGTAAACAGATCACTGTCGGTATCGCCCGCATCCAAGGCTTCGATCGCAGCGGCATTCTTGCTGTAGCTATAAGCACCGCTAGCCGTATCTAAGGTTAAGGTGCCGTAAGTCCC
>NZ_JAUOQE010000086.1 GCF_030547545.1 Amphritea sp. 1_MG-2023 | reverse complement strand
CAGCATCGCCCGCATCCAACGCTTCGATCGCAGCGGCGTCTTTGCTGTAGCTGTAGTCGCCGGTGGAAGTATCTAAGATTAGCGTACCGTAAGTCCCCGCCAAGGTCGCCGTGGTACCCGTGACAGCCCCAGTATCAATACCGTAAGTCAGGGTGTCGCCATCATCGACATCCGCACCACTTAAGGTGCCGCTGAGATTCGCGTCCGTAGTCGAACTAGATTGATCGACTTCGGCAATCGAGCCGCTGATGATCGCATCTAGGGTCGGTGCATCATCCGCACCAGTGACGTTGACGGTAAAGGTCTGCGTGACCAAGGCACCATCGGCATCGGTGACCGTCAGGGTGAACAGATCACTAACAGCATCGCCCGCATCCAACGCTTCGATCGCAGCGGCGTCTTTGCTGTAGCTGTAGTCGCCAGTGGCCGTATCCAGGGTCAGCGTACCGTAAGTCCCCGCCAAGGTGGCCGTGGTACCCGTGACAGCCCCAGTATCAATACCGTAAATCAGGGTATCGCCATCATCGACATCCGCACCACTCAAGGTGCCACTGAGGTTGGCGTCTGAGGTTGTGCTGGATTGATCGACTTCGGCAATCGAACCACTGGTGATCGCATCCAGGGTCGGTGCATCATCCGCACCGGTGACGTTGACGGTAAAGGTTTGTGTAACCAAGGCACCATCGGCATC
>NZ_JAUOQE010000085.1 GCF_030547545.1 Amphritea sp. 1_MG-2023 | reverse complement strand
AATACCAACACGGGTGCTTACAGCTACAGCAAAGACGCCGCTGCGATCGAAGCCCTGGATGCGGGCGATGCTGTTAGTGATGTGTTCACCCTGACCGTGACGGATGCCGACGGTGCACTAGTGACGCAGACCTTTACCGTCAACGTCACCGGTGCCGATGATGCACCGACCCTCGATGCCGTCACCAGTGGCTCGATTGCCGAAGTGGATCAATCCAGCAGCACGACCGATGCTAACCTCAGTGGCACCTTAAGTGGCGCCGATGTCGATGGCGATACCTTAACCTACGGTATTGCTACCGGATCGGTCACGGGTACCACGGCGACCTTGGCGGGGACTTACGGTACGCTAACACTGGATACGGCGAGCGGTGACTACAGCTACAGCAAAAACGCCGCTGCGATCGAAGCCCTGGATGCAGGTGACACCGACAGTGATCTGTTTACCCTGACGGTCACCGATGCAGATGGTGCCTTGGTCACCCAGACTTATACGGTCAACGTCACTGGTGCGGATGATGCACCGACCCTCGATGCGATCACCAGCGGTTCGATTGCCGAAGTAGATCAGTCCAGCAGCACGACCGATGCAAACCTCAGCGGCACCTTAAGTGGCGCGGATGTCGATGGCGATACCTTAACCTACGGTATTGCTACCGGATCGGTCACGGGTACCACGGCGACCTTGGCGGGGAC
>NZ_JAUOQE010000084.1 GCF_030547545.1 Amphritea sp. 1_MG-2023 | reverse complement strand
CAGAGAAGCAGGATCTCAGCGTTAACATTTTTCGACGTACAACCAGTATGCCTGTAACGGTTGCCTTGATCTCCAGCCTCTCTGTAAGCCAGAGGCGTAATTGACTTATTCGCACCTTCCCTAAAGTAGGAGAGGTAGTCATCTACTTACCATCGTACGCTTCTTCTCACCAAAGACAAAGTGTATCACTATGACATATAAGCAGTTGACCGTTGGGGGAATGACACCAGATATCGGTTTATCTGAGCAGAGTTATCGGACTGCCTGCATGACTATTCATGTATATCGTTCAACCGTCTACCGACAGTTACGAATTTACCCTGAACAGCCCTCGCAACATGCTTACACGACAACGACTAAGTATCATATGTCGACGTTAATCATCTAGCATATTTCATTCGAATATTTATCGAACACAAGGCCATAGCTGATGTACTCCCCTATTCATCGTAAAAGTGAGCATAGCAGTAAACACTTAAATGGATTAGGCGATAGCACGTCGACCTGCATCGGCTGATAGATAAAGCGGTAGGATAAGCACAACACAGACGGGATCTAAGGAAGGTGCGAATAAGTCCGTTATGTTCTCTGCGGACATTAGAATGGTCAGATACGCGGAAGCCAGTGCAGCGAAATGTCTAGACCTTTTCAAGCTGGCTGACAAAGTAGATGACCATTCTAATATCCGCCCTTCG
>NZ_JAUOQE010000083.1 GCF_030547545.1 Amphritea sp. 1_MG-2023 | reverse complement strand
GGGCCGTTGAATAGCGCTGCCACCGCGGCCGTCACCGCTGTGAATGATCCGATTGCTGGCCTACCGAGTATCAGCGGTACTGCCACCGAAGATGAAACCCTCACCGCCGATATTAGTGGTATCAGCGATGTGGATGGCCTAAGCAATAGTTTCAGCTATCAATGGCAGCGGTCTGTCGATGGTGTTACCTGGAGCGATATCACTGGGGCCACCGGTAATAGCTACACGCTCGATGATCCCGATGTGGGTCAGCAGATTCGGGTGAACGTGAGTATCACCGATGATCAGGGCTTCGATGAAGGGCCGTTGAATAGCGCTGCCACCGCGGCCGTCACCGCTGTTAACGATCCGATCGTTGGCCTACCGAGTATCAGCGGCACCGCCACCGAAGATGAAACCCTCACCGCCGATATCAGCGCTATCAGCGATCCTGACGAGTTGAGCAATAGCTTCAGTTATCAATGGCAGCGGTCTGCCGATGGTGTTACTTGGAGCGATATCACTGGGGCGACGAGCAGTACTTACACCTTAGATGATCCCGATGTCGGCCAACAGGTGCGGGTGAACGTGAGCATCACCGATGATCAGGGCTTCGATGAAGGTCCGCTGAATAGCGCTGCCACCGCGGCCGTCACCGCTGTTAACGATCCGATCGTTGGCCTACCGAGCATCACCGGTACCGCCACCGAAGATGAAACCCTCAC
>NZ_JAUOQE010000082.1 GCF_030547545.1 Amphritea sp. 1_MG-2023 | reverse complement strand
CTGCTGGACTGATCCACTTCGGCAATCGAACCGCTGGTGATCGCATCCAAGGTCGGTGCATCATCGGCACCGGTGACGTTGACCGTATAAGTCTGGGTGACCAGAGCGCCATCCGCATCGGTGACCGTTAAGGTAAACAGATCACTGTCGGTGTCACCTGCATCCAGGGCTTCGATCGCAGCGGCGTCTTTGCTGTAGCTGTAGTCGCCAGTGGAAGTATCTAAGGTTAGCGTACCGTAAGTCCCCGCCAAGGTTGCCGTGGTACCCGTGACCGATCCGGTATCAATACCGTAGGTTAAGCTATCACCATCGACATCGGCGCCACTTAAGGTGCCGCTGAGGTTTGCATCGGTCGTGCTGCTGGACTGATCCACTTCGGCAATCGAACCGTTGGTGATCGCATCGAGGGTCGGTGCATCATCCGCACCAGTGACGTTGACGGTAAAGGTCTGCGTCACTAGTGCGCCGTCGGCATCGGTGACCGTCAGGGTGAACAGATCACTGTCGGTGTCACCTGCATCCAGGGCTTCGATCGCAGCGGCGTCTTTGCTGTAGCTATAAGCACCGCTAGCCGTATCTAAGGTTAAGGTGCCGTAAGTGCCGACCAAGGTGGCGGTGGTACCCGTGACCGATCCGGTATCAATACCGTAGGTTAAGCTATCACCATCGACATCCGCGCCACTCAAGGTGCCGCTGAGATTCGCGTCCGTAGTCGAACTAGATTGATCCACTTCG
>NZ_JAUOQE010000081.1 GCF_030547545.1 Amphritea sp. 1_MG-2023 | reverse complement strand
CCGATGTATGACTGGTTGAGAAAGCTACGCGCAAACAAATCATTCAATACGGTGTGCATTGCCTTAGCGAATAAGCTATCGAGAATAGCCTATGTCATTTTAAGTAAGAATGAGCCTTATCAAGCGCAGCAAGTTTAATCGGGTTTGCAATAATAGAGCGTGATGATGAAAACGGTTGACCGTCTGGGTAGTAAACCTGTCACAAAAAACAGCTGTTATAGGCTGTCGGCTTTTTAAGGGCTATCTGGCGCGGATGCTCATCGTGGAGCGGGAATAAAAGCTTCCAAATTTAAGACTCCGAATACATTAGCGCAAAACCACCTCACGATCACAAATCTATGTTGCAATCATGAGGGGAACCATACATTTTTGTGCCTGAAATTTGAGAATGTATCGGTAATTGTAAGAAAGGCATCGGGCTCGACTCTCTATAAGCCCTCAGGAAGGTCGTCAGTTCAAATCTGGCCCCCGCTACCACAACGGAAAGATAAGCTAATCGAAAGATTGGCTTTTTTTTCGCCTGAAATTTGGTACATAGAATATCGTTAGGAAAGCATCGGGCTCGACTCTCTATAAGCCCTCAGGAAGGTCATCAGTTCACAAGTTGTGCTTTAGAGCGCAACTTGCATCAAGGTGTGCAGCACCGAAGCCCGAAGGGGCATAACCGCCGACAGGCTGTTATGAATAAATCTGGCCCCCGCTACCACAACGGAAAGATAAGCTAATCGAAAGATTGGCTTTTTTTTCGTCTGAAATAAGTTAAAAAGCGTCGGGCTCG
>NZ_JAUOQE010000080.1 GCF_030547545.1 Amphritea sp. 1_MG-2023 | reverse complement strand
GCCCTTCATCGAAGCCCTGATCATCGGTGATACTCACGTTCACCCGAATTTGCTGGCCGACATCGGGATCATCTAAGGTATAGGTGCTGCTTGTGGCACCACTGATATCGCTCCAAGTAACACCATCGGCGGATCGCTGCCATTGATAGCTGAAGCTGTTGCTTAGGCCATCCACATCACTGATAGCACTGATATCGGCGGTAAGGGTTTCATCTTCGGTGGCGGTGCCGCTGATGCTCGGTAGGCCAGTAATCGGATCATTAATAGCGGTGACGACCGCAGTTTCAGTGCTATTCAGCGGACCTTCATCGAAGCCCTGATCATCGGTGATACTCACGTTCACCCGAATTTGCTGGCCGACATCGGGATCATCTAAGGTGTAAGTGCTGCTCGTCGCCCCGCTGATATCGCTCCAAGTAACACCATCGGCAGACCGTTGCCATTGATAGTTGAAGCTATTGCTCAGGCCGTCAGGATCGCTGATAGCGCTGATATCGGCGGTAAGGGTTTCATCTTCGCTGGCGGTGCCGCTGATGCTCGGTAGGCCAACGATCGAATCATTCACAGCGGTGACGACCGCAGTTTCAGTGCTATACAGCGGCCCTTCATCGAAGCCCTGATCATCGGTGATGCTCACGCTCACCCGAATTTGTTGGCCGACATCGGGATCATCTAAGGTATAGGTGCTGCTTGTGGCACCACTGATATCGCTCCAGGTAAGACCATCGGCAGACCGTTGCCATTGATAGCTGAAGCTATTGCTCAGGCCGTCAGGATCGCTGATACCACTGATATCGGCGGTGAGGGTTTCATCTTCGGTGGCGGTACCGGTGATGCTCGGTAGGCCAACGATCGGATCATTCACAGCGGTGACGGCCGAGGTGGCAGCGCTATTCAACGGCCCTTCA
>NZ_JAUOQE010000008.1 GCF_030547545.1 Amphritea sp. 1_MG-2023 | reverse complement strand
GAATCATCATTTCCTGAATCATCATTTCCTGAATCATCATTTCCTGAATCATCATTTCCTGAATCATCATTTCCTGAATCATCATTTCCTGAGTCATCACTTCCTGAGTCATCGGTATCTTCATCCGGCGTATTGCTCGAACTAGGGCTTCCGCCGCTTAAGGTATACAACAATTTACCCCCTTCAACCGGCTCATCCTGAGCAATAAGCGACGACAGTTGCACAGACTGAGGGCCATAACGATCTTCCCAACTCACCGTCATGGTAACGGTTTTATAGTCAGGCGCGGTATGATTGGTCACCACCCAAGCCGTTGAATACTCCGCATTCGTGCCCGTCACCGCCGAGCTGGCGGTGGCGATCGTCGAATCATAGTCACTCAATGTGGGAAAATGACGCAGCTCTTCCAACTTTTTTTCCGCAATCACAGACGCTTCAGCCATTGCTTTACTGTAATTACTATTGCCCATCGTTTGATTTTGCATCGCCCCGAGAGAGATCACACCAAAGGCGAGTATCAGAACCGCGATAACAAGCTCTAACATCGCTATCCCCTGCTGAGGATGAGTATTGCGCATTTTATTCATAAGTATCATTCTCAAAAGTCTTTCCAGGTGCCTGGAAACTGGGGCACGGTTTCGGCTGCAAGGTTGCTGGTATCACCACCACTCACCTCGCTCCAGTCATAAATCTCAGAGTTCGCGGTCATTTTCGATACATCACCATTAATACCTACCGAACCGTACACCGTCGTCCCGCCCCAGCCATTGCTGCTATCGCAAGCACTATCAATGAAGACAACGCCATAAAACGTAGGGTTACCGTTAATTTTCGGGCAGTCTGCGACGGCATCGAAAACCACAATCACCGGCGACGTCGCACTGCCCCAAGAATCATGATAATTTGATGTACTCGTTACCCATACCACGGTCCGATCACTATCAGCAACACCATCGGCCACTTCCTGATCAGCGATAGCCTGCATGGCGGTACGCGAAACGGTGAATAATTCATCCCAAGGATCCCCGCTATAACTATTGGTAGCGATACTGCCACCATGAATATCTAAATGGCCCAATTCGATACAGCTACTACCATCGGCTTCTGTGGCCGATTCTGAAGTCACAATTGCATCACCATAAGGACCGGCACCCGACCCGCTATCATAGCCTGAGGGATAAATATCCGGATTACCGGTTACATTGTCTAAGCAGCCATCGATAATCATCGGTGGCCCCGTTGTCCCCGGAGTCGTCAGTAAACTATTGGTATAGATATAACGTTGTGCTGTGGCGGTAATATTGGCCTCGCTGGTTGCCGCAACTAGGGCCGTTACCAATATGTAGTTTGGATTTGCAAGGGTTCTTTGATAGCTAATGGTTGCCGAATAAGAGTCAGTATTCGCGCTTGTGATTGTCGGCATCACTGTCGAGGGGCTAGCCGTTTGAATCGATCCCGAGGTAGTCCAGGCAGGGCTATTCTCGGCATACCACGCAATGCCAAAATCCAACGCGGCATCAGCCGCATGCCTAACCTCCTTGGCCCGCAGCTCATTAACATTCATGCGTTGTTCGACACGGCTGGTTTTAACCACCGCAAAGGTTGCTAAAGAGGCGGCAAACAAAATGATCAGGCCGATAGCCAACGTGGTAAAGCCTCGTTGAGCCTGGGCAGCACCTGTAACGAGGGAGACAGGCTTATTCTGCCTAGGTTGCTTGATATTCTGCTTCATCCGACGAGATACCTTATTTATGGGGCCGCAGAGGTATATTTATCATTACGTATCCTCACCGAATCCGACAACGAAACAGAGGTGGCCGTTTGACTAGCGAGTCTGCCAGCAAGGCTGATATCCACCTCCCTGATATATTGACAAGGATCACCCGATGTACAGGGACAACCAGACACTCCGGTACTGGCATTTAAACAGCTGACATTTAGGGCGAATGACAATGACGTAATGTCGACTTCCGGCGTTGTTATCGTTTCCCAACCGGCAGTATCGGTACACGAAAAGGTACTACCACTGGTGCGCATCTGCAGACCGCTCGCATTGAGTCGATAACCAAATTGTTCCATATCAGTGACGCTAACCGAGCCATCATCCACTGTTTTATCACCGTCCAGATCATAACTGAACAGCACGCAGGAGTTTGTCGCTTCACCCGTCATTTGCCCCACTGAAATATCGTTAGTCGCATTAACAAAAGGGTTGTTGGTAAGATCATCCACGCCGGGCACACCGCCATAGTAACCCGCTCGACGTAGATCCGTTGTCATCACCGTCGATGCGGTACGTAACTCTTCCACCAATCGTGTTTGATTAATCGTGGCGGCACTCGAGGTCACCATTGATACATACACCTGTAATATCGAACTGATGACTAACAGCCCTAGGGTAATACTGATCATTAACTCAATCAGTGTACTGCCCTGTTGCGCTGCACGCTTAAATTTTAACATGCTGAATATTGCGTCATTGATGCGTTAGGCGTGCAAATACGCAGCCGTCCTAGCGCGGTGACTGAAATTTGTAATTGTTCGCCTGAATTTGTACTTAAGCCGACCAAGCCACTAGCGGCTTTACTTCTGAGGGCAGAAAAATGGGTGTAATTATCAGCACCAAATATAGCCGAGGTCATATTGACTCCCTCGAAGCGTTCACTACTGACCGTTTTAAGCGTGCTAACACCTCCGCGGTCCAACACACAGGCATTCGCATCGGTAATATCCGTGAGCGAGCAGTCACAACTCGCATTCGTGCTCAATCCATAGCACCAGCTATCGGCGCCATCGGTCGAGAAGCTGACGCTGATCTGTGCATTACTGCCACGCGTGATGACTTCTGTACGGGCGAAATTCAAATCACTAAAAATAGATTCGCCAGCAACTTCTAAACGATTTTGGGCAATAAAGCTACCAAAAGACGGAATCACCGTTGTCACCAGAATAGCCAATACCGCAATGCTGACCAACAATTCAATTAAGGTAAAACCGGCTGAAAAATAAAATCCTGAACGTTTACGCCTATACATTTATGTGAGTTACCGTTTTAATACTGCTACTCTATTATATCCATTCATAGCTTGCACGAGTGAATGCCTATAGTATGTTAAGCACGAAGTAAGGAATAATTAAGGACACCCCGAGGCAACCAAGGCACCCACGACAATATTAAAGGAAAGCGCTTAGTTTAGGGTATCCATTCTGTCATTTTGAGTAGTAAAGTATGAAATTTATGCATCCCCAGCAGCGTCATCAAAGCGCTGACCGACACAATCATCAGTTCAGTTACAAGCATCGCCGCAATGATCAATATTACCCTGCTGGCTTTACCCTGATGGAACTCCTTATCGCTGTGGCTATTGTCGGTATTCTCGCTGCCATAGCGCTGCCTAGCTACCTCGACAAGGTACAGCAAAGCCGTCGAGTCGATGCGATTAATGGCCTGATGGCGCTGCAGTTAAATCAAGAAAAATGGCGCGCAAATGATACCGATTATGGTTCTTTGAGCGAAATAGGCTGGAGCGGCACAAGTTCACCGGATGGTTATTATACCATGGCTGTCACCTCTCAATCGGCCGCCGGTTATATCGCCACGGCCACCCCAGTCGCGGGTAGCAGCCAAGAAAATGACCCTTGTGGTACCTTTGCTATCAATCAAGATAGCCCGATTCACACGGGCAGTTATGCCAGCACTTCATGCTGGAATCAATAGCACCGGCTTCGCCCACCGAGACGTCAAAACGCCTAGGCCAGACAGACAAGAACATGCCGATGGCGGACGCTTGGCGACAAGCCTCAACATCAGCTTGTAAACGTCATGTTCGAGTACTCATCGGCCTAACTACAACCATCAAACCACCGCTATGCACCCATTCGGCCCACCACCCGCCTCTCAACTAACATAATCACGCCAAAAGCGCCCCACAATAGAGCATCAAGCTAATGATAACGCTGACCATGCACCATTATGGATGAAAAACAAAGCCTTAGCTTTTGAATGGGAAAGAACCCCCTCGGCTATTTATTCTTTTCTTAGGCTCATGGCGTAAAACTTGCTTGCTGTAGCCTATCTTTTCTTATCGTTGTCTGAGGAGTACCGACCTAATGGCGAAGCTTAAAAGTAGTTCAATGGATCTCAGCCGACAGGAACGAAAATGGCTTAACTGGTTGGGTAACACCGGTAAATTATCGATGTTTAAATCCTGCTTCCTTAACCGTCATCAATACTCCTCCGTAGAACAAACATTTGAAGGCATCGCCTCGACACGAGTAAAAATACTCAATCAGTGGGTAGACCATCAATGGGAACAATTAACCTTTATCAGCGACACGTTAGCGACTGATTTCCCTAGCATTGATCCCTACTGGCTAAACGATCGCTTAGCGTCTGCGGCGGATTTCTCCGAACTATTTATCATTGATCTGCAAGGCTCGATTCTTCATTCAACTTACCCCGATCATTCGGGGCATGCGAACCTAGCAACATCAGCATGGACCACTGGCGTCAAAACGCAATTACTGCACGGGCCCTATATCGACCCCTTAACCTTAACCATCGGTCCTTCTAGCTCGAAATTCCATGATGAAGTCACGCTGATGTTTTATCAGCCCATTGAGCGCGACGGTATATCACTCGGGGCTGTCTGTGGCCGCGTACCCAATGATGTTCTAGGCGATTTGATTCAACGAGAAGCGGGGCATATTTATCCTGAATCTGGCGACAACTATATTTTTATGGTCGAGTCTCATTTTGATGCTCGCATCCAACAAGGCACGGCATTATCCCGTTCACGCTTTGAAGATAATACCTTTTCTCATGGCGAAAACTTAAAAAGCGGTATTCACACTCGCTGGGGTAGCGTCAAAGTTAATCAGCATACGGAATTAGAGTTACGCTTCACCGATCCCGCCACAGGGCAACTTCATCCAGGGGTACGGGAAACGATTCGCAAGGGTAGTAACCTGTTTATCACCTATCCTGGATATTCTGACTACCGCCATATTCCAGTCATCGGCAAAGGGGTTACCTTCCAACTGAAAGGCTCTCCGGATCGCTGGGGCATGATGTGCGAAAGTGATTTAGAAGAGGTCTATCGTCGACGCTCTATCAACCTCAGCCTGATGACGGGCTTTGGCTTCACCGCCGCCGCTATTCTAGGTATTAATAGCGCGTTACATTATTTAACCGCTTTACCTCAGTATGCCATCGATGCAACATCGCTTGTCATATTGCTAGCGGCGACTCTGTTATTTCCGAAGCTGAGTAGTAATCGTTTAGCCTCACGACTCGATGACATGACTGTTGTTATTCGCACGCTTGCCGAAGGTGAAGGCAATCTACGTCAACGCATCTCAGCCGATCAATTAGTGGCTGACGAAACCGGTGATATGGCGCGCTGGATCAATAGTTTTATAGACAGTCTAGATGGCATTGTGGGTCAAGTAATCACCTCGAGTCGACATGTCAAACAGACCAATGAAGCGATGCTCGATACCAACAAAGAGGCCTATCAGGTTTCCACTGAGGTGAGCGATGCGATTCAGGAAATTCTCGCGCTATTAGAAGAGCAATTACTTGAAATAGGTCAGGCCGCCAGCACCGCCGCATCACTCAAAGAGGAAATGGATACCGTGGTATCCGATGCCCGAGAACAGTTTGAGTCGGTACGTTCAGGTACGCAGGATATTCGTAATATTGTCGAAACCTCAGCAAAAAAAGTACACTCGCTCAACAGTCGCACGGTGGAAGTCGGCAATATTATCGGCGTTATCAGCGATATCACCAATCAAACAAATTTACTGGCACTCAATGCGGCCATTGAAGCAGCGCGAGCCGGTGAGCATGGTCGCGGCTTTTCTGTGGTCGCCGAAGAAGTGCGGGGGCTCGCACATCGAACCGCCGAATCGGCCAACGAAATTCAACAAATGATTGAAGGTATTCAACAGGAGACACAAAGTGCCGTCGATTTTATGGAGTCAGGCGTACAGGAGGTCGATCGTAACCTGAGAAAGACAGAGCAAGCATCAACCGAGAACACCTCGTTGCATAATTTCGTTGAACAGATGTTCTTAGCCATCAAACAATTAGACCATAACAGTCAGCGTCACGGTGATGCGGCTCGTCGTGTTGGCGTATCCGCAGAACAAATGAATAGTTCGATCGGCACGCTTCAAGAGCGCTCCTCTTCCGTTAAGAACACCGCCCATAAGCTCAATCAACTGGTCAGTGTGTTTCAGGTCAGTTCACGGCAACCTTAAGGCAACAGATATCTCTGAAGTCATGGCAGCCGTTGATGCAACGGCTGCCATAACCGTATCGCGTATGGACGATACGCCTGACGCGAGCCAATACCGAGCCTTGCTGTGCTTGCCAACAGGCGCATAGTCATCCGTAACATTAACGCTTGATAGCGCTTAGTCAGCCAGCGAATTAGCCATTATGCATTACTCTTCTGTTAAGGCGCGTAGCACTTGAGTGAGGATAGCGATACCTTCATCCACCTCATTTTCCGTTAGCGTCAATGCCGGCATAAAGCGTAACGTATCCTCTCGAGGCGCATTCAACAACAGGCCCGCTTCTCGGGCGAGTTCGACAATACGCGGCGCAGATACCTCGGCGGTATTTATCGCCAGCAACAAGCCTTTACCGCGCGTTGCCCCCAACGCAAAGGTATCAGCTAAGCTCGCCAGCTGTTGACAAAAATAGTCACTCACTCGATTAACTTGGGCTAGGAATCCCTCGGTTAACACCTCGCCTAAGACGGCAGCAGATACCGCACACACCAATGGGTTACCGTTGTAAGTGCCGCCCTGATCACCATAATCAAAGCAACTGACCGCTTTATCGATCAGCATCGCGGCAATCGGCACGCCACCGCCTAAGCCTTTGCCCAAGGTCATGATATGTGGCTGAGCCTGATACTGCTGATAGGCAAACAGGCTACCGGTACGACCTATCCCCGTTTGCACTTCATCGACAATCAATAGCACATTATGCTGTTTACACAGCGCATCAAGCCCCGCGACAAATTCAGCATCGGCCGGAATCACCCCCGCTTCACCCTGAATTAGCTCTAACATAATCGCGACGGTTTGCTCATCGATAGCCGCTGCAGTGGCCGCTAAATCATTATAGGCAACCTTGGTAAAGCCGCTCACCTTCGGTTCAAATAAAGGGGTAAATGCCGCTTTACCGGTCGCCGACATCGTCGCCAACGTTCGTCCATGAAAGCTATGATCAAAAGTAATGATCTTATAAGCCCCCTGTTTGTGTTTTTGTCCCCACTTACGCGCGAGTTTAATCGCCCCCTCATTGGCTTCTGCGCCGCTATTGGTAAAGAAGACCTGATCGAATCTTGAGTGTTCACATAGCCGCTCGGCAAGCGTCAACATCGGCTGATTATAAAAAGCCGGGCTCGGGTTAATCAGTTGTGCCGATTGTTTTATCAGCGCCTGCTGCATCACCTCGGCACTATGTCCCAGCGTATTAACCGCCCAGCCCTGTATCCAATCGAGATAGCGTTTATCGTGCTGATCGAACAGGTAATGGCCCTCGCCACGTAAAAAACACAGCTCTGGCCGTGGAGTGATGGGAATAAGGTAGTTTTGCTGCGCTAACAATCCGTTTGTAGATGAGCTTTTCATCTGAGTATTCCTTATTAATCATTTATTTAAGACAAAAAAAACCGCAGAGTGTTAACCTGCGGCTGGTTTAGAATTTACTGAGCTTCGACGATTATCGTCGTCGGCTTTCAACACTCCAACAGACACAGGCAATCGATACACGGCGTCGCAATGTATTGAGGGAGTCGGTAACGGATTTGAGAGTATTGATCGGTGGTTTCATCGTTGTATGAGTATCGGACTAATTGACTTAACGGTCAATATGATTCAGCTAATTTTTCAAGCATAGCATCAGCGACGCGCCGCTATTCACCTGTGGAGCGACTTAACTGACGTGTCAAAACCGCCTGCATCAGCGCCGTAAACTCCGCTTGAGGATAATACCCCAACGTTTCAGCGGCCACGGCCAATGAACAATTATCTTGATGAGCCTGATGCACAATCGCCGAGGCAACATCATAACCCAGTTGCGGTGCCAGCAACGTAATCACAGAGAGATTATCTGCCATATGTTGTTCAATTTGTGGGGTATTCAGCGTTAATCCAGCGACACAGTGATGAGCAAATGATTGCATGGCATCGGTTAGCAGTTGCATACTTTCCATCAAATTATGAATAATTACCGGCCGATAGGTATTCAACTGTAACTGTCCCTGCGAGGCCGCCATCGAAACAGTCACATCATTACCAAACACCTGTAAACACACCATGCTCAGTGCTTCGCATTGAGTTGGGTTAACCTTACCCGGCATAATCGAACTCCCCGGTTCATTGGCAGGTAACTGCCACTCATTCAGGCCGCAACGAGGGCCGCTAGCCAACAAGCGAAAATCGTTAGCCAGTTTCAGCAGCACAGCGGCCAACTGTTTCAAGCCGCCACTAAAACGTAACGACGCATCCTCTCCCGACACCGCCGCATAAAGATTTTCATGGCTTACAAAGGGTAAACGGTAGTGTTGCGACAACACCTCGGCGACTTGCACGCCAAAACCGGCGGGCGCATTACTGCCTGAACCAACCGCCGTTCCCCCAATAGCGAGTTTATACACCGCGTCAAGGCTAACACTCAGCGCCGCTTGCGCCTCGGCTAGCTGACTAATATAGGCGGACAGTATCGCACCACCCGTTAACGGCAATGCATCCATCATATGGGTGCGACCAACGGTATACCGATCCGCAAATTGCCTTTGTTTATCACGCAGCATGTTCATAAGACAATCAATAGCAGGCAGTAACTGCGTATGACTCTGTTGCGCCACGACTAGATGCATCGCCGTGGGGAACACATCATTAGATGACTGCGACATATTGACGTGATCATTGGCATGAATCGCCTGAACGGTTGCATTAGCCGGTTGCGCCTTTTCTTGAAAACGGTTTGCCAATGTGCAGATCACTTCGTTGACATTCATATTGGTCTGAGTGCCGGACCCCGTTTGCCAAACACGTAGCGGAAACTGATCCCGATGTTCACCCTGCAATAACGTATCACACGCTTGAATAATAGCCCGATAATGCTCCTCGGATAGATGCCCTTGCGTCTGATTGACTACCGCGCAAGCACGCTTAATAGCCACCAGCGCAATAATAAAATCCGCCTCAAAACACTGTTTACCAATATTAAAATTAATCAGTGAGCGCTGAGTCTGCGTGCCCCAAAGCGCGCCCGGCTCAACCTCGATCGGCGCAAAATGATCGCTGATTTTCTCCTGTTTATGGCTACCCTTAGTGTGTTTACGCTCGGTTTTCATGTCTCGCCTCAGTGAATCCAGAACGCGCTAACGCGCGGTTAGTTATCACTCTAATATAGGCTAACTAAGGCCACTTCTCTATTTAATGGCATGCGTAATAAATTGTTGAACGGCATCATTTTCAACCGGGCGAGCGATCGCTGGACTGAGCAATCTCGGTTTATGTAGATACCCCTTATCGATCAGGCGCGTAATTAATGGCAACTGCGCAATCGACACCTTACCACTCAGGAGATTGTTAAAATCGGTCCGCGTTTCATAGGCATTGAGCATTTGATGCAGCCCCTGCAAGTAAAGATAATCTTTGCAAAGACCGCCGCCGCGATAGACCCGTGCGGTGATGGTAAACGCTTGTTCATCCGCAACATGATGTTGCTCTTTAAGTAGTAGGAAGGTTTTTTTAAAGTCCTTTTCTTCGATCATCGATTTAACCGCTAATACCCGCAACGCCAGCACTTTCAAGCGAGGTAGCGTCATAAACCCAGCGAGATACTCACTCAGTATCGCGAGCCCTTCTTGAGTCATGGTGTTCACTGGGCTACCCATACCCAATACCCGAAGCGGCTGACTGCGAGCATTGAGCGTTGTCACCAGATGCACTCCCAACTCATGATGCGCTAACGCATTCGCCTCGGTTTCGGAAATAAGTGCTGCCCGATTCACTTTAACGGTGGTCCCCGATACCAGTGCATTAGCGATAAGACTATCTTCGAGTTTGATCTGATACTGATAGTTTTCCGCCTGTGCAAACGCCTCGAGTTTGGCGACGATATCCGCCGCGCCGAGCAGCGTATCGTTGCTTTCTTCGAGATCAGGCAGGTGCAAAATAAAATTGGCATTGCGACAATCTTTCTCGCTTGGCTCGCCGTAATAGCGTAACGAATCGTATAAAAAATCCGCTGTACCGATCGATTTATATTGATCAATCTTATCCACATAAGATTCGATCACACTACTGTAAAGTGTGACCAAATCGTCATCACCGAGCTCATCAATGGGTAAGTTAAACAGATCTCGCTTCAGGCGAAAGGCATCGATCGGCTTAGTTGCATAAGTGAATACAGGGCTTTGAGAGAAATTCGACGCAAAAAACGCCTGCTTTTCTTGACGAAAATTCTGCGGTGCCACCGCATCAAGAATATTGATCCCTTTTACTTGCTCAAACAGGGCATTATCTAACACCTGAATCGACGTCGACAACACATCATCACGCTCAATCATACGCAGTTTCCTGACCCGTTTAGGGTCGAATAAACACAGGGGCCTCGACTGATTAACGCTCTCAGCAAGGTTAATACTCTTTAATAGCGTTTATTCGCCCGCTTGACCAGCAATACTTTGACCGATGACGCCCGACCCCAAGTCAGTTAAACCATAGCCCCTTAATCGAGCCGCCGTAAGTCTATCAACGCGGTGCAGACTCATTAAATAATAATTGCTTTGAGGCTAAAAATTGCTGCCCTTTTTGTCGTATAGCAGTCGCGTTATCCAGTTGTAGCACGTCCATCAACAAGGCTTGCGCTTCCGCTTGAGCGATCTCCCGCACAATCCACTTAATCAATGGAATTTTCGCCGCACTCATACTCAACTGCTGAATGCCCATTCCCAGCAGTAGGACCACCGCGATCGGATCAGAGGCCATCTCACCGCAGACACTCACCGGTAAACTCAACGCTTTAGAGGTCGTCACGATGCGCCTCAACTCATGTAAGACCGAGGGATGCAGAGGATCGTACCATTTGCCAACCAATGGGCTATTGCGATCCAATGCTAGTAAATACTGACTCAAGTCGTTGGTGCCAATCGAGATGAAATCCAATTTGTTACGCCAGAAAGGCAGCAACGCGATACAGCTCGGTACCTCCACCATAATACCAATCTTCGGCAGACAAACCGTCATGCCTTCATCGAGTAACTGCTGATGCACCTCATTGAGCACGGCGAGACACGCATCAAGTTGCTCGGTTGAGGCGATCATCGGTAACATTAAATGGACCTGCTCATTGCCTGCCGCTGCGATTAAGATGGCCCGTAACTGTGTAATTAATAGTGGTAAGTTATCCAGCGTATAGCGTATACCTCGCCAACCCAATGCCGGATTATCCTCCTTCACCACCGGCAGATAGGAAAGCGGCTTATCCGCACCGATATCGAGCGTTCTGAAGTACACCGGTTTATCTTTATAATGACGAATCAGGTTTCGATAGATAATCTCCTGATCATCTTCCGAGGGTAAACTAGAACGAATCATAAACGGCACTTCGGTACGAAACAGGCCGATCCCTTCGGCGCCATATTTCAATCCGGGTAAAACATCCGCTTGTAACCCCGAGTTAGCCAGTAACGTGATTCTGACACCATCGGTGGTCACCGCGGGCAGTTGACTATCGGCCTGTAAGCGGGTCTCAAGGGTACGTCGGTCAGACAGGGTTCGTTTATATTCTCTCAGCGTACTCGGGCCAGGCGAACAGACAATTTGTCCCGCATCACCATCCACCACGACTTGATCGCCATTCAATACCGGGACCTCACCGACCCCCATCACAGCAGGAATGCCCAATGCATTGGCAAACACCGCAATATGAGACAGCGAACCACCGGCAAAGCAGACAATGCCCGCCAACCGCTCGGTGGTCAAATTCACGATATCAGATACGCTAATCTGATCCCCCACTAAAATGAGTGGTTCACTCCCCTCTGGCATATCCGCGTCGGCGCTTGCCTGCCAAATCTGATAGAGCTTTGCACCGAGTTGCTGTATATCCTCGTGTCGTTCCCGTAAATAGGGATCATCCATCGCTTTAAACTGATCAGAAAAGAACCCTACCGACTGTTTGATCGCCCAAGGCAGCTGAAACCCAGCGGCAATCTCATCCGTAATCCGCTGTTCAAAGGTGACATCTTGTAACAACATCTGATAAGCATCGAGTACGGATGCCAATCCCTCGCCCAAGCTGTCTTTAACCGTATTACGCTCATACTGAAGCTGTTTAAGCGCTTCTGATTTAACCTGCTGCCAACGGCTATACTCCACTTCGATATTAGTCGCCTTAAGCTTTTGAATATCCGCCAGCCGAGGCAGACTACGCATGTAAACACGGCCAATCGCCACACCTTGTGCACCACTTATCCCTGAATAGTGCTTCGCTTTCGAACGACCGGGAAATACCTCTTTGGGATAAGTCGCTAACAACGTCGCCAGATGGGTTGCTAGGGTTGAAAGTAGCGCAACGTACTCGGATGATAAAATTTCTGGACGACGCGTTTGCACCACCACGACACCGTAAACCTGCGCGCGATAAACCAGCGGTACGCCACAATAGCTATGGAAACGTTCCTCTTTCGATTGCGCGACAAAATAATACTCAGGATGCTGATCAGGCTCTTTAATATTAATCACACTTTGCATCTGCATCACATGACCAACCAAGCCCTGCTTAGCGGGTATCACCACTGAATGCTTCCGCACGAGGCCATGACTGGCCACCAGCCGCATACTCTCATCCCGCTGCTTCAAATACAGACTACAGACATCGACCCCTAGCGTCTCACTGATGGCATCGACAATATGTTGAATCTGCGCCTCAATGGTATTGGCTTTCGCTGCCGACTGAATGATTTGGGTGAGTTTTACAAGTGCGCTCTCACTGGAATCCTGCTTCATAACCCCCGCCTTGATTCTGTTTCTAAGTCCAATGCCATCAGACCCCATATAATAAGTACAACACCAGCTGCGCTGTCAGCTCTAACCCATAGTGAAGCTAAATATTGCTAGTTTTCTTGCGCTCGGTTACAGAGCAATTCTGAGCCCAGCAAGATATACCCGATGCGATATTCTCCCCTATCCGTATATCGATAAGGCGCACTAATATAATCCTGCTTTGATGCGCTGACGACAATACCTTGTTGTCGCAGAAACCTTGTCAACGTCTCAGGCATACTATCTCGCCGATTGGCATGCCAAGTGATGAGGCACTGTCCCACAACACTGCGCAGATGGCTGGCCACCGTAAAAAATTCAACTTTCGGACTTAAAATCCGCGCATTGTCGAAATACAGCGCTAGATTAGACGCCGACAAATTACTATCACCGATAATGGTACCACCGGTAAATCCTTGCTGCTTGAGTTGTTCAGCGAGCTCAGCCGATGGCAGTTGCATCCGATTAACATGCCGCTGTAGGTAGGGCGCCAACCAAAACTGACTGAAGCGCAACACAATCACAGTAACGGCGAAAAAGATAATCACCGAACGTAATAACATCTCCCGCTGGGCCGTTATCCCCATGGCATCGGCGCGACTGAGGAAATATAGCGGGAAGATAAACAGCAGCGGCTGAAACCAGCGGCTCTGAAAATGCGTCGCCCCCATTACCATAATCAAAACAATACATACCAGTAAAGCAGCCAATAAAAAACGTGCCATGAGTAACCGGTGAATATTCACATTATCAGCAGGTAATGCGCGATAGGCGGACGGAAATAACAAGGTCAACACCAGCCATACAAGGATCAAGAACTCTACCACACTCTTTGTCAGACTAGACAAACCACTGATCACCCCAGCTAGATAATCCATTTGTTGTGCTTCACCCATCTGGTTAGCGATAAAGCCACTAATCTGATGCTGATACGCCAGAGCCCATAACAGATGAGGTGTGACTAATAGCAACGCCAGCACAGCAGATATAAGGATGCGTCGGTCTAATAATAAACGTCGATAGCCCGGCAATGACACGGCAGCCAACAGGAGACTCAAGGCAAACAGCGCAAAGCTGTATTTCGCCAACATACCACATGCCAACAACACACCCAGAACCAAATAGCCACCGAGAGCGCGCTGTTGATAAATGCGGATAACCGTATAAAACATCGCCGCGGCAATCGCAGTGGCCAGTACCGAGTGAGTCAGATCTCGCACGGATTCCCAAGCGATACTGGGGATTAAAAACAGTGAAAGCGTCGCCAATAGGGCGATCCGAGGCTCGCGAATAAGGCTGCGTGCCGTCAGCCAAGTAAACAGATAGATGCCAAACAGTAATAACGACTTCAACAGGGCCAGTGCAAAGACCCCTTCACCGAAGAGTTGAAAAAAGGACCATTGAAGCCAGCTATAAAGCGGCGGCTGAGTGTTATATCCCCAAGCTAACTGCTGCCCGAGAATCAACTGTTCAGCTTCATCCAATTCCAACGTCCCTCCCATCGCCAAACGTATGAGTAGGTGCGTCAACACATAGCCAAGCAGTAACCCTATAAACAGTCGATAAGATGATACGGATTTAACAGAGAGGGACACCGGCAGTCCTTAATCTAAAAACTATCGAAGCCATATGTTATCACTGCGACAGGCAAAATCGAGCACTGTTCAGCTTCAAACTAACAATCAATTGCCTGTTATCACCAGCCTCCACTGATGCCTACCAATACAATGTCTAGGGCTGTGCCGCTATCGTAACGATCAGCTATCGGGATCTATTCTTTGGCTATTGCCGCTGTTAATGCGAAACCAACCGGCAATACTATAACGGTCTGTCTGAGCGGGTAGCACTTCATGCGGAAACTCTTCACTCAGAAACACCACTAACGTGCCAAACTCCGGTATCACCCGCAACAACGGAACATCGCCGTTATCCGGATAGATTAATAGCTCACCGCCATCCTCAGGCTGCCAATCCGTATTCAGATATGTCACAACCGATAGCACTCGATTTTGCTGCCCTCGAAAGGCATCTCGATGTTTTTTATAAAAATCCCCCGCCTGATAATGAGCATAATGACTTTCAAATGAAAACAATCCCAAAAATAGACGCCGGTTGATCGCCTGCTGCAGCTCACCCGCCCATCTCAACCATTCACGTCCCGCCGCCGTATTATTATCGATCCAACAAATTTCATCCCGCCGAATCGTATCTGCTTTTACATGATCGTCCTGACGCCCAACACCCGCGCGACTAAATTGTTCAGCTGGCAAATGCCTAACTTCCTGCGCGAGTGCACGACAGAGTGGCTCGGGGAGTGCATGACTCAACACGGCATAACCTTGCTGATAAAGCGCTTCGGCTATCTGTTCAAAGACATCAGGGCTTGTCATTACTTATTCCTAATTTATTACAACATTCAATCATCGAGCATTGGATCGAAAAAACCTGTCATTGGCAATCAATATCAAACCCATAACGTCCCTCAATTGCCACTGATAAGCCATAAAAAAAGGCCGCTATAGCGGCCTCTTCTCGAAATATGCAGCCATTAGCTACGCCGATCGGCGGGGCTTCCTCGACGTTCATTCTGAGAAAACGAAGGCGCTACATCGGTACTACGTACATACCCCACCACACAACGTTCGGGATCAACAACATCGCTCAAGACTTCCTTCCATTTCTCCGCATTCAGCAGCACATGAGAGGAATCGCTAAATTCAAGCCAACCATTCTCGACCATCGCCTTGACCTTACGGCGTACCGTTTCATAAGGAATGCCGGTGGCGATACTGATCGAATGATTATTACAGGAAAAGCCTGCGATTGACTGACTATTGTCAGTTTCTTCACGTTGTCGCAATGCCCAAAGAGAGATCACATTAAAGATTATGGCGGATTTAATATCACCATCAAAGACGCGATAACAACGAATCAGAAAATCCGTTGAAAAAGAAACAAACCCCAGCTTCTGCGCCAACTCATCGGCATCATAACTGGCGCGCAGACTAGTCGGCATAACCCCTCCTGAAATGGTGTTTTTTATTTTATTTGAACGCATCACGCTAACAGTAGCTTTGTCCATACTTGCCCCTTTAGCCTCATTGTGGGTGAACAGCATTTATCACTCGTAGTGAAACCATTTTAGACGCAAAATTAAATCATCCTGTCATTCGAACAATAACAAGAACATATACTATTCTGTCCCCATACGGCAACAAAAACCCTGTGTTTTATAGGATTAATTCTAACGGAAACCTTTTTGTCACAATTTTCAGAGAGAATCATGGAGGAATAAATATAAAGGATTAACACAATGACGATGAACTCGACTGAACATCAAATCGCTCAGCTACTGCGCGATGGACATAGCCCCGATCAGCTACAAATGATGATTGATCTGCCCGCTGAGCAGGTCATGACACACTACGAGAACTATCTTAAACAACGTAAAATGCAGCAATTGAAAGCCTCTAATCAACATCATCAAGCCGCCTATGCAATGAGCCTGCGGCCATAATCACCGCGGCTAACGCTATATTCTGTTTTATTGATTCAGCTTCGATTAAGACCTTATAAGGTATTTACATAGCTATAGTCATACGCATAAACTGCGATGACTAAAATCCGGGGCCACTAACATGGCAGCTATTAACGGATACTAATAAAGGTGAAGGTGAAATGAAAAAGACAATAATGCTGGCAGTAACAGCCATGTTAATGACTCCCGTTGCAGCAATGGCTGAACGTGATGGCGCAACCCTCTACAACACCAAGTGTATCGCCTGTCACATGACCGGTGCCGCAGGTGCACCGCTATTCGGCAACGCAGAACAATGGGCGCCACGTGCCGCGAAGGGTATCGACGCTCTGCTGGTGACGGCAACCAATGGTATCAACGCAATGCCTCCGAAAGGGACGTGCATGGATTGTACTGACAGCGAACTTAAAAGCGCTATCCAATATATGCTCGACAACTCGAAATAAGCAACACACAACCCGAACCCGACATCAGTGTCGGGTTTTTTATGGCTAAAATTATCCGTGGATAGCGAAAGCTTTTTCGTCGATTAGAACACTTCTTCGGGTGCTAGTGGCTCAAAGCTCTGCCCATCTTCGCTCTGTGCTTTCAATTTTTCCAGTGCTTCAGTATCACTGCCCTTTTGAATAATAATCTCTACCCGACGATTCATACTGCGATTTTCAGCGGTATTATTGGGTGCCAACGGCTTGGTATCCGCGTAACCAATAATCGTGAAACGGGATTGATCAATACGTGGATCAGCAAACAGCTCATGCCCCACTGCCAGTGCCCGTGCTGTAGATAAGCCCCAATTAGACTCATACAGGCCGCCCGAGACGGGGATATTATCACTGTGCCCTTCAATCGCGACGTTGCCACCCACATTGAGTAAGACATCCCTAATCTTGGCAATCACCGGAATATAGGCAAATTTCAACTCGGCAGAACCCGAAGCAAACGATCCCTTCTCTTTTACTCGGATCACTATTTTTCGGCCTTCCGTATCGATCTCGACACTCCCCTGACCAATTTCCTGACGTAAAACGGCTGCAAACTCGACCGCTTCTGCCTTCGCCTGCGCCTCGGCTTGCGCTTCGAGTTGTTCTAGAATTTGCTGTAGTTGATCGGTGGTTTCCCCTTCAAGCTTATCCTGAATCTCCGATTCGCCTTCTTTGGTTCTCACATCAAGTGATTGCAAATCATTATTAAGCGTCATTTGCCGCACTTCATTCAACGGCGTAGGCTCTGGTCGACCTGGGCTAAACTCCTGCGCGATAATACTGGTGCCTTTGGGAATATCCTCTACCTTAACTTGATTCTGTACGCCAAAGGCTTCACGCATAGAGCCTGCTAACTGCTTAAACTTCAATACATCCATTTCGGAAAACGATAACAGCAGTACGAAAAAGCACATCAACAGTGACATTAGGTCGGCAAACGTCGCCAACCAACCGGGTAAACCTGCAGGACAGGGAGGGCATTCGAGTTCTTCATCGCTCATCCGTGTATCCCTCTTTAGCCTTGCTCAGCTGCGACTGCTCGCTTAGATTCCGGTAAGTAATTACGTAACATCTGCTCGATAACACGCGGATTCTGACCGGCCTGAATAGCCAGCAAGCTATCGATGATCAGCGCCTGATTAAGGGCCTCTTCATCCTTGCGGATAGAGAGTTTATCGGCAATCGGTAACGCAATCATGGTGGCAATCATCGCCCCATAGAGGGTGGTTAGTAGCGCCACCGCCATCGCCGGACCGATTGATTTCGGATCTGACATATTCGACAGCATCTGTACGAGACCAACCAACGTGCCGATCATGCCCATCGCCGGTGCGACATCGCCCATTGAGCTAAACACGCTAATGCCGGTCTGATGACGATCATTGGTGAGCTTCATCTCTTTATTCAGCAGTGTTTTGACAATATCGGGGTCATGACCATCCACCAATAACTGAATGCCGCGCTGCATAAAATCGCTGCTGACCTGTTTATCTTCCAAGGAGAGCAAGCCGCCTTTACGCGCAGCATCAGCCAGATCAACGGCCTCAGTAATAATGTCCTCTGGGCTGACGGATTTAAACAGAAAAGCCTTGGCGGCAATCTTCCCAACCCCAAGAAACTGACCCAGTGTAAACTTCATCAGCACCACCAGCAGCATGCCACCAATAACAATCAGTAACGACGGTATGTTGAAAAATACACCTGGATCTCCGCCTAGCACCATAGCGGCAATAACAATACCTAATGAACCAATCAAGCCAACCAGTGTTGCTAAATCCACACAAATCCCCTTTACGTATCCGTCATATCAGCAGTCACAGAGACTGATTAGCCTCTTGTTATCGCCCATGTAGCGGTAAAACTTTAACCGGATAATAGCAAAATTTTAACTCGGTTCCCCCTATATCACTCGGTTTAGAGTACAATTTATTCGCTTGTTTGACCCTGACCGGCATGGCCGGTAACTTGTCGCCTTTAAAATGGCTCAAATCGCCGACGGTAAGCTTTATGTGTGCAAAGAAAAAAACACCTGATTTTGAAACTTCTCTCGCTCAACTGGAGAGCATGGTTAACCAACTGGAACAAGGAGAGCTGTCCTTAGAACAGTCGCTGCAAACTTTCGAGCAGGGCGTTCGCCTCACGCGCGACTGTCAATCGATTCTCGCCGATGCTGAGCAAAAGGTGCAGATATTGATTCAACAGAACGGCGAATTACAAGCGACGCCCTTTAGCCTATCTGAGGAATAAGCGGATGGATGCTAAGCCGCTGTTACAGCAATATCAGCGCCGCGTCGAACACCGCTTGCAAACGGTGTTAAGCCGCTCTGGTGATGCGGAGAAAGTCCGTCAGGCAATGCAATACTCACTGTTTAATGGCGGAAAGCGTGTGCGGCCCGTATTAGTGTATATGGCTAATCAGTTACTCAATGGTTCGCTAGAACATGCCGATGCCGCCGCTTGTGCGATCGAGTGTATTCACAGTTATTCGCTGGTGCATGATGATCTGCCGGCCATGGATGATGATGCTTTACGTCGTGGAAAACCCACCTGCCATATTGCCTTTGATGAGGCGACCGCCATTCTTGCGGGTGATGGTTTACACGCGTTGGCGTTCCAACTGTTAGCCGATGAGCACTCACTGCCGGCAGAGATTAATCTGAAAATGCTCAGAACCTTAGCCTTCAATAGCGGTTATCAGGGTATGGTAGGCGGTCAATCTATCGATCTCTGTAATGAAGGTAAACAGATCAATATTGAACAACTCGAGCGGATGCACCGACATAAAACCGGCGCACTGATCAACGCTAGTATCGAGCTAGGCGCATTATCCAGCACGCGCGCCACGGATGCCGATCTGCAAGCCCTGAATACCTACTCCCGTGCGATTGGTCTGGCGTTTCAGGTAAAAGATGACATTCTTGATATCGAAAGTAATACCGAGATACTGGGCAAACCTCAGGGTTCCGATCTATTGCATGAAAAGTCTACTTACCCGGCACTGTTAGGGATGGCGGGTGCCAAACAAAAACTAGACCAGCTCAACCAGCAGGCTCACGCCAGTATCGAATATTTTAACGCGGCCGCCGCACCACTGCATTGGCTGGCCGACTACATTGTTGAGCGCCAGTATTGATCACTATGCTTTATGCCCTACCGGAAACCCGTCCGGACACGCCGTTACTCGACAGTATTAACTCACCCGCCGACCTGCGGAGCCTCACAACGAAACAACTGCCAATACTGGCCGAGCAATTACGCGCCTTTTTCCTCTTTGCCGTCGGTCAGACCGGTGGACATTTTGGCGCCGGCTTAGGTGTGACGGAACTGACTATCGCTCTGCATTACCTGCTCAACACGCCCGATGATCATCTGATTTGGGATGTAGGCCATCAAAGTTATCCCCATAAAATTCTCACGGGTCGCCGCGAAGCTCTACTGACTATTCGACAGCGAGATGGACTAGCCCCCTTTCCTCGAATCAAAGAGAGCGTCTACGATAGTTTTGGTACGGGTCACTCCAGCACCTCCATCAGTGCCGCGCTGGGGATGGCCCTAGCCGACCGACTACAAGGCTTAACCCATAAAACGGTTGCCGTTATCGGTGACGGTGCGATGACCGCCGGTATGGCCTTTGAAGCGCTCAATCATGCGGCACATACGCATGCCGATCTGCTGGTGATTCTGAATGACAATGATATGTCAATTTCACGCAATGAAGGCGGCCTGGCCACCTACTTAGCGAAAAACTTAAAAGATAGCATGGGCGCCACTTCCGCCTCGCTCTTTGAAGCACTCAATTTCCATTATAACGGTCCGATTGATGGCCATGATTTCAACCAGTTATTGCCGGCTTTAGAGCACGCATTAAACAGTTCAGGCCCGCAGTTTCTGCATATTACGACGATTAAAGGCAAAGGCTTTGCCGCGGCAGAAAAAGATCCGGTGGGCTATCACGCGATTACCAAAATCGAACCTATCACTCAGGCTGCGGCGCATCAGCCGACCCCAAAAGCGAAACAAGTAAATTACGCCAATATCTTCGGTCGCTGGATCTGCAATCTGGCCGAGCACGATGCTCGCACCATCGCGATCACACCCGCGATGAGCGAAGGCTCCGATCTTATCGAGTTTTCTCAACGCTTTAATGATCGCTTCTTTGATGTCGCCATTGCCGAACAACACGCTATCACATTGGCTGCCGGAATGGCCTATCGTCAGATGAAACCCGTTGTCGCCATCTACTCCACCTTTTTACAACGGGGTTATGATCAGCTCATTCACGATGTCGCGATTCAAAATCTCGATATCCTCTTTGCCTTGGATCGCGCTGGGCTGGTCGGCGAAGATGGTGCAACCCATGCCGGCAGCTTTGATATCAGCTACCTACGCTGTATTCCCGATATGGTCATCATGACCCCGGCTGATGAACAAGAGCTAGTGAATCTATTACAAACCGGCTATGAACACGCGGGACCAGCAGCCGTTCGCTATCCCCGAGGCAAAGGCCCTGGTAGAGCCGTCAGCACACCTAGCAAGATTCCGTTAGGTAGGGCTCGAGTGTTACGTCAGGGCGTGCAGGGAGTCATCTTAAACTTCGGTCCCTTACTGCAGGAAGCGGAGAGCGCCGCGACACAGCTAAATCTATCATTAGTGGATATGCGATTTGTTAAACCGCTTGATCAGGCGTTGATCGATCAGTTGGTATTAAACCACCCGCTGTTGATTACACTCGAGGATCATGTGATAGCCGGTGGAGCTGGGGCTGCCGTCGGCGAGTATCTCAATGCTCAGCAATACAGCAATTCGCTACTTAACCTTGGCATCCCTGATCGCTGGATCGAACATGCGACCCGTGCCGAGCAATTAACTGAGTGTGGTTTAGATAGTCAAGGGATCGTCGCCGCCATCGCGCAACGTCTAGCGATATTGCCCTCGTAAACGCTTGCCTAACCTAACACCCAGGCAGCCAGCCAATCACTAGCAGACACAAAAAAACCGGCTTCAAGAGCCGGTTTTTTTAACTGTTGGATTCGTCGTCAGGCGCTTCACTTTGAAAGTGATGTTCCGTCATCAGGTGACCGAGCTTACCCATCTTCGTTGCTAAGTAATGTTCGTTATGACGATTTTTACCCACTTGTAAAGGCACTCGAGCGGCGACTTTTAAGCCGTACTGTTGCAACGCTTTCACCTTACGGGGGTTATTTGTCATCAGTTTAACGCTATCGATACCAAGATGAGCCAACATTTTCTCGCACATGCTGTAATCACGCATATCTGCGGCAAACCCTAGCTTCTCGTTTGCTTCAACGGTATCAGCCCCGCCATCCTGTAGATGATAGGCTTTAATCTTATTCAGTAGACCGATACCTCGGCCTTCCTGACGGAGGTAGAGCAACACTCCGCAGCCCTCTTCGGTAATCCGCTTCATCGCTTCCTGCAACTGAAAGCCGCAATCACAACGCAATGAAAACAATGCGTCTCCCGTTAAGCATTCAGAATGAATACGCGCGAGAACCGGTTCTCCTGAACTGAGGTCACCATAGGTCAGCGCCACATGTTCTTTTCCCGAAGCTAGGTCTTCAAACCCAACCATTGTAAAAACCCCCCAAGGGGTCGGCAGCTTAGACGATGCGACATACTTGACTGACACTGAGGTATTCCTTCGAAAAATAAGGCGGCTATTTTAGCAGTGATACGCCGTTTGACATACCCCTGTAATGGGGGCAAAAACAGATTATTAAAGGTATCCGCGATGAATTTAAGCTTGTAGTTGAAGATTCACCTGTCGCGGCAACATCACTTGCACCTCGAGGCCGCCTAGTTGCGCCGAAGATCCCAGCATAAATCGGCCCTGATACTGACGCACAATCTCACTAATAATACTCATTCCCAAGCCATGCCCATTGGTCGATTCATCTAGCCGCTCGCCTCGATTCATCAGCCGTTGACGCGTATCGGCAGCAATGCCAGGGCCATCATCTTCAATAATCAACTCCAGACAATGTTCATCCATATGCGCTTTAATACGAATACGACTGTTCGCCCATTTACTCGCGTTATCCAACACATTACCCATGAGTTCAACCAAGTCGTCCCGTTCGCCGGGGAAATAGCTTTTCGCACTAATATCGAGTTCAAACACCAAGGCTTTTTCCCGATAGATCGCTTTGAGCGTGCGAATCAGTTTCTCCAACTCATCACCGACATAGATCCGCTGTCCGGGTAAGGCCGCCCCAGCAATCCGCGCACGAGTCAGCTCTCGCTCGATCATCTCCCGTAGACGCTGCGACTGTTCTTTAATGCTCAAGCCCTCATCGACTCCCTGCTCCAGCAGGTTATCGATATGCCGATCAATCACTGTCAGAGGCGTTTTTGCGGCATGAGCCAAATTACCCACCGCATTGCGCGAGCGTTGCAGCCGTAACTCCATATTCTGAACCAAATAGTTAATTTCGGTAACTAATGGCTCGATTTCAGCGGTATGCGTGACTGATAATTGCCGAACATCGCCTGTTTTAAGCCGCTGAACATCCTCTTTAACGTCGGTGAGCGCCGCTAACCCACGACGGATAATAACAATCTGCAGTATCAGCAGAATCATTAAGCCGATAATACCCAGGCCAGCCAACAACCAACCCAACTGCTTCAGCGATGCTTCAATTCGGCTAATATCTTCAGCCAGCACCACCTGAATCTCACGGCCCTGTTTCATGAAGGTTTTGGCGTATACCAACGTCGGCTTATCATTCTGTTGAATCAGCCGAATATTCTCCTGACCGATATTCTGCCCCTCTTCGGTCGGGATTTGACCGTCCCACAGCGAGCGGGAGAAAAACCACTGATCATCAACGGCCACCTGAAAATAATGCCCCGACATCGGCTGCTGATACACCGACGAGGTGTTATCAACATTAATACGCCAACCCGCATCAACATCCATCTCGACGGCACGTAACACCGTATAGGCATCACTGGATAGCCGAGTCGCCACAAAATCATAGGCCATCTGTCGCAGAAACCAACTTTGCCCCACCCAAAATAACGTAAACAGCAGCAACGTCACCACAATAAAATTAACATTGAGACGGGATTGAATCGATTTCAACGGGCGGCTCCGAACACGTAACCCTGACCCCGTTTAGTCGAAATCATGTCATGACCAATTTTTTTGCGCAGCATCTTGATATAAGCTTCCACTACATTACTGTCGTTTTCTGCGCCATCATCATACATATGTTCCACTAATTGCAGTTTCGACAAGACTCGCCTAGGGTTATGCATCATATAACGTAATAAACGGAATTCGGTGCCAGTCAAGGCGACCTCCGCGCCATCCCGAATCACCGATTGCGTCTTTTCATCCAGCGTCAAACCCGAAGCTTCTAGCTGTGCGCTGATCTGTTGATTCGCACGTCGTAACAGGGCGGCCATACGTGCCAATAACTCTTCCGTATGAAAGGGTTTCGGCAGATAATCATCGGCACCGGCATCAAAACCATCCACCCGTTCCTGCCATGCACTGCGGGCCGTTAACACCAACACGGGGATATTATTCTTCGCCGCACGCCAGTGACGTAAGACCTCTAAGCCGGAGCGATCGGGCAAACCAAGATCCAAAATGACCAGATCATAGATATCCTCCTTACCCATAATCTCACCATCAATACCATTGACGGCGAGATCTACCGCATAACCCTGCTTAGCCAGCGATGTTTTTAGCTCAGGCCCTAATGCCGCATCATCTTCAACCAATAAAATACGCATCAACTTATCCTTCCTGTCTACTATTGAGAATAGCAGGGTCAACCACCTGACCGTCACGTGCATCAACGTAGAGCATACTCACCATGCCATCTTTAGCAGCAATCTCCATCTCGTAAATATAGACAGATCCTTTCTGTAACAGCTGAGTCTCGATAATTTTTCCCTCGGATAACGTGCTAACCAAGCGCATTAACTCACTCATAGAGAGAATCTCACCCGCTTCAACGAGCATCCGACAAACCTCGACATCGAGTTTTTTGATACCGAAGTCTTCGCTATATAACGGTGTAGAAGCTAACAACAATAAAAATATAATCTTTCTGATCATCGCTTTCATAATATCTCCACTGTTAATACCGCTAGGCTCTGCGTGTTAATCGATAGCTAATTAGGTTGATCACGCGCGATTGCTGAGCCTATTTATCGACTCGATAGCCGATGATGACGCGCTACGGCAACATACTTTTAGCCCAGCAATAGGCCTACCTTAATAACAAGGTAAAAAGATTAACAGGGGTGTCTGAACTCAAACTGAAAAGCATTGCCGCTCACCGATGGGCAGGCGACAGCAACGGCAGGTGTCTAGAGGAAAACAACCAACAACTGTAACACGGCTAGCGCCATCAACCCGGCCAGCACATCATCGAGCATAATACCTAAGCCACCGGCCACTTGTTTATCGGCCCAGCTAATAGGCCAAGGCTTGAGAATATCAAACACGCGAAACAGCACAAAACCGATCACAATCCAGAGCCAACCAGGTGGCGCGGCAAACATCGTAATCCAGTAACCGACAAACTCATCCCAGACAATCCCGCCGTGATCATGCACGCCCATGTCCGTCGAGGTTTTACCACACAGATAGATACCCACCACAAAACTCAGCAGCAGAACGGCCGCATACCCTACCAGCGATAACGGCTGCAGCAGCAAAAACAGTGGAATAGCGGCTAGCGTCCCAGCAGTGCCTGGGGCCCAAGGTGATGCCCCGCTGCCCAAACCAAAGGCCAAGAAGTGGATCGGATTTCGCCATACCGAGGGCGGCGCCTGATTCATCGGCTTATACCTTATGTTTATTAATAAAATGATTATAACCCTGAGGCTCTACCGGCCACACGCGCCCCCCCTCAGAGAATAAAATACCGGGCTTAGCTGAAATTTGCCCAATACAGGTCACCCCCACACGATGATCCCTTAACGCCCAACTCAGCTTCGGCTCAAGTATCGCGGGAACGGTAAAACAGAGTTCGAAATCTTCTCCGCCGGTCAATGCCCACTCTCGGGATTGCGCTGCACCCACCCATTGATGCAATTCCGCTGAAATGGGTAGCTCATCGGGATTAATCATCGCGCCAACATTACTCGCCTCTAGGATGTGATTCAGATCGGCCAATAAACCGTCGGAAACATCAATGGCCGCCGTCGCGTATTCCGCAATTAGCAGGGCGGTATCAATACGCGGCTCGGGTGTATAGAAGCGATGCTGAAGATAGGGTACCTGTGCGCCATGAATATTTTTCAACTGCGTTTCAAGCCCCCCTTTCGAATCCCCCAATGTCCCTGTGACAAAGATCCGATCTCCCGGACGGGCGCCGCTGCGCAACAACGCTTTACCTGGATGAGTCCAGCCATGCACTTGAATGCTCAGGGTTAATGGACCGCGAGTGGTATCCCCACCTATCAGTTGCACGCCATATTGACGCGCCAACTCGGCGAGACGAACACTAAACGCCTGCAACCAGATTGAATCGGTGCTCGGCAGCGTTAGCGCTAAGGTGAAAAAAGCGGGGGTTGCCGCCATCGCAGCCAGATCACTGAGTGCGGCCCCGAATAATCGCGAGGCCACTTTATCCCCACTGGTACCCGCCAAAAAATGGACGCCTTCAACCATGGTATCAATTGAAAGCACCAAGTCTCGATTCGCAGGCGGCGCGATCACGGCGCAATCATCACCCACGGCGAGCCGTACCGAGCCCGACTGATCATACCCTAGATCAGAGAAGTATCGCCGAATCAGCTCAAACTCGCCGCTCACCATGAGTCAATTAACGTCCGCGTTTCTTGGCGTTAATCTCTGTCATACGAACCCGGGCAGCCAGCTTATCCAAGATGCCGTTAACATACTTATGACTTTCCGTAGCGCCGAAAATTTTGGCCAGATCAACGCTTTCGTTAATCACGACTTTGTACGGCACGACAATGCGATGAATCAGTTCAAAGCTACCGATCCGCAGTACCGCACGCTCGATAGGATCAAGATCATCTAACGAGCGATCAAGAAACGGCTCATAGGCACGATCTAAATCCGCACGATTGGCCGGCACACCGTGCAACAACTCGCTGAAAAGATCGAGATCAGTACCAGACATATCATTATCCATGCGGAACTGCAGCTCAATATCGGTAACCGAGTTACCCGACATCTCCCATTGATACAAGGCCTGCAAAGCAAAGCTACGAGCCGCACGACGCATCTCAGTATGAGATAACTTTTTCTGTTTTTTAGGCGTACCAGTGTCGCTCATCTTAAACCTCAAGCTGACGTAGCAAGCTAACCATTTCCAGCGCAGACAACGCCGCTTCTGCACCTTTATTGCCGGCTTTAGTGCCAGAACGTTCAATCGCTTGTTCGATAGAGTTAACCGTCAGAATACCGTTAGCCACGGGAATACCATATTCCAAGCCAACCTGAGCGACCCCTTTAGAACTTTCACCGGAAACATATTCAAAATGCGGTGTACCGCCACGAATAACGGCCCCTAAGGCAATAATGGCATCATCTTTCTTCTGTTCGGCGACCTTCTGTACCGCCAGCGGGATTTCAAATGCACCCGGCACCCGCACCACGCGGATATTTTCAGACGCAACACCGTGTCGCTTCAACGTATCAATAGCACCTTCCAACAGACTCTCAACCACAAAGCTGTTAAAACGACCCACAACAATCGCGTATTGACCATTTCCGGTCAAAAAATCACCTTCAATATACTGCACTGACATATTCTTTACTCTTCGCAAGCAATGTAATCGACAATCTCCAGATCAAAACCTGAGATTGCATTAAATTTCATGGGTGAACTCAGCACCCGCATTTTTCCAACACCCAGTTCTCGTAGAATCTGAGAGCCCGTTCCAACCGTGAGATAAGACCCCGATGCACTAATATTATGCTGACGGATCTTCTTCCCATTGTTCAGCATCTGATTCAAGGCATCACCTAAATCGATCCTAACGCCGGTATCGAGCAACAGCACGACACCCTTCCCTTCGTTGGCCACTTTTTTCAGCGCCCGACGCATTGTCCATTTCAACTCTTCTTCTGGTGCCGCCCCGACGACATCACGGAGGACTTCGGTACGTAAATGAACACGCACAGGTGTCGGCTCTGCTGGGGTAATATCACCCAACGTCAACGCCATATGTGTGCATCCCTGAATTTCGTCACGGAAAGTCACATAATTAAAATCACCAAACTCAGTCGCCAGAACACCTTCACTATCACGTATAACAGTATGTTCATTGATCGTACGATAATGAATCAAATCGGCAATCGTACCAATTTTCAGATCATGCTTTTCAGCAAATTTTTCTAGATCAGGACGACGCGCCATAGAACCGTCATCATTCATCACTTCAACAATCGCCGCCGCTGGAGTTAAGCCCGCTAAGCGAGCCAAGTCGCAGCCCGCTTCGGTGTGACCGGCACGGCTTAAAACACCGCCCGGATCGGCCATTAGCGGAAAGATATGCCCAGGTTGAACAATATCTTCCGGCTTAGCGCTCTCACGTACAGCCGTACGCACGGTATGCGCACGATCGGCCGCAGAGATACCGGTGGTAACACCTTCAGCGGCTTCAATAGAGAGGGTAAAGTTAGTCGCAAATGCAGCGCCATTTGACTGCACCATCAACGGTAACTTCAATTGCTGACAGCGCTCTCGCGTTAACGTTAAACAGATCAATCCTCGGGCATGGGTCGCCATAAAGTTGATATCTTCAGTACGCACCATCTCGGCAGCAATCACCAGATCGCCTTCATTTTCCCGGTCTTCGTCATCCATCAGGATAACCATTTTGCCCTGACGAATATCATCGATCAGCTCTTGGGGAGTATTCAATTCCATTAAACTAAAGCCTCTATAGCCGTATTAGCGGCGGTTCAGGAAACCCGCGGATGCGAGGGTAGCCATACTCACCCCACCAACGGCTTCCGTTGTATTAATATCAGTAGCATCGCTGTAATTAATCAGACGCTCCATGTAGCGAGCGATGATATCAACTTCCAAATGTACTTTTTGGCCAGACTGATAGCTGGCTATTATCGTTTCTTGTGCGGTATGCGGCACAATATTCAGATCAAACACTTGACCATCGACCGCATTAGCCGTCAAGCTGACGCCATCCACGGTAATTGAGCCCTTTGCCGCGATATAGCGAGCAATCACTTGCGGCGCTCGAATTTGGTAACGCACGGAACGAGCATCCGACTCAATCGAGATCACCTCACCCAAGCCATCCACATGCCCCGTCACAATGTGCCCGCCAAACCGAGTGGTCGGCTGCATCGCCTTTTCTAAATTAACTCGCTGGCCCGGCATCAGGCTCGGAAACCGCGTATGTACCAGTGTTTCACGCGACACATCCGCCCAAAAACCATCGCCCGGTAGTGCCACCGCCGTTAAACAAACACCATTAACCGCAATACTGTCACCGAGTTTTACATCGGACAGATCTAGATCACCGGTACGGATATACAGACGCAGATCGCCCTGCACCTCTTCGGCGGCGGCCACAACCCCGACCGCCTCAATAATTCCGGTAAACATCGTTATTTCTCCTGCCGAGGAATCAATGTCAGGCGAAGATCATCGCCCAACACTCGACTATCAATCAGCTTAAGCGGCTTCTGTTGACTCATTTTATCTAGCGGCAACAGAAACATAGGACGCGCATTACTCCCGAGCAACGTCATTGCCTGATATAGCACTAACTCATCCACCAAGCCTTGTGCCATAAAAGCACCGGCTAGGGTAGCCCCTGTTTCGACTAACACTTCGTTACATTCTCGGTGCGCCAACTCTTGCAGCAGTTTCGGCAGATCAATCGCACCATTGATAGCCGGAAGCTTCAACCACTCAACCGCATCATACGCCGCGATAAAGTCCGGCGCATCAACACAGCTAACAATCAATGTGCGTCCCGGCAATCCTAACAGTTTTGCCTGTTCAGGCAGCCGCGCAGAACTATCCAGTACCACCCGCAATGGTTGACGACGAGCAACCTCAGCAGCATGCTCCAGCCCTAATTCGGCGGCGCGCACCGTTAATGAGGCATCATCGCTAATAATGGAAGCAACACCACTCACCACAGCCGAGCTTCGAGCGCGTAAACGTTGTACATCCTGACGCGCCAACGGCCCTGTAATCCACTGACTTTCACCGGATGCCATCGCCGTACGACCATCCAAACTAGCCGCCATTTTAAGCCGCACCAAGGGAATTCCGGTTGCCATACGCTTAATAAAACCCGGATTCAATTGCCGACACTGAGCTTCCATCAAACCACAACGCACCTTGATACCGGCTTGCTGTAGTTTTTTGAGGCCATTACCCGACACCCGAGGATTAGGGTCCACCATGCCAACCACAACCTCAGCAACATCGGCATTAATCAAGGCCTCCGCACAGGGCGGAGTTTTACCAAAGTGACTACAGGGCTCCAACGTCACATAGGCGGTACAGCCCTTGGCCTGCCCAGCCGCATTACGCAGTGCATTAACTTCGGCATGGCCCTCACCCGCTTTACGATGATACCCTTCTGCAATCAGTTTACCATCTTTAACCAGAACACAACCCACACGTGGATTCGGTTCTGTCGTATAAAGCCCCTGCCAAGCGATACTCACGGCTCGGGACATGTAGGTGTGATCTGCAGCGCTCCAGTCGGTCATCCTAATTACTTTGCCTTAACGGCATCCTCTTTCTGTTCTGACAAGCGATCAATCTCTTCTTTAAACTCATTGATATCTTGAAAACTACGATACACCGAAGCAAATCGCACATACGCTACTTGATCCAATTTACGTAATTCATGCATCACCTCTTCACCCACCGTCCGAGAAGGCAGTTCACGCTCACCGGTGGCCCGTAATCGTTGTTTAATACGGCTAATGCAGGCTTCGATCTCTTCAACGCTAACCGGACGCTTTTCCACCGCACGCTGAATACCGGCACGCAGTTTATCTTCATCATAAGGCTGACGAGTACCATCGGCCTTAATCAGACGGGGCATCAACAGTTCAGCGGCTTCATAGGTAGTGAATCGTTCATGACAGGTGATACATTCACGTCGACGGCGAATCTGCTGCCCTTCTGCTACCAAGCGGGAATCAACCACTTTGGTTTCATGTGCATAGCAGAACGGACAGTACATATATCATCCTCAAAGAGCGGGGCTATTATCAGCCTAAAAAGAGCATTTATCATGCTTATATAAACGTTTTCATGCTTCAATTTAACAACGTTTATATAAACAACCGGGGCGCACAAGGCGCCCCGATAGGGGAACTAATCAATCACTCAGCCTATTGTAACGATTTACTTATAAACCGGAAAGCGAGCGCAGATATCCAAAACATTCTGTTTGACGGTGTTAATCACTGCATCATCATCGATGTTATCCAGCACATCGCAAATCCACTGAGTTAGTTGTTCTGCTTCAGCTTCTTTAAAACCACGACGGGTGATCGCCGGCGTACCGATACGTAGACCCGAGGTCACAAACGGCGAGCGAGGATCATTAGGCACAGAGTTTTTATTAACGGTAATATTAGCCCGACCCAAAGCGGCATCAGCATCTTTACCGGTATACTCTTTATCGATCAAGTCAACCAAGAAAAGGTGATCATCGGTACCGTCAGAAACGATTTTAATACCCCGTTCTTTAAACACTTTCGCCATGCTCTGAGCGTTTTTAACCACCTGAGCTTGATACGCTTTCCAATCGTCCTGCATCGCTTCTTTGAAGCAAACCGCTTTAGCAGCAATCACATGCATCAATGGGCCACCCTGAGATTCAGGGAAGACAGCAAAGTTGAGCTTTTTCTGCAGATCTTCATCTGCATTTGCCGACAGAATCAGGCCGCCACGAGGACCACCCAATGTCTTATGCGTTGTCGTGGTGACAACATCAGCGACAGGGACGGGGCTAGGATAAACACCCGCAGCCACCAAGCCGGCCACATGTGCCATATCCACAAACAGGTAAGCACCCACTTTATCGGCGATATCACGGAAACGCTGCCAATCAACCACGCGAGAATAAGCTGAGAAGCCCGCTACGATCATTTTCGGTTTGTGTTCCAGCGCTAGACGCTCAACTTCAGCATAATCGATTTCGCCCGTGTCAGCATTTAAACCATACTGAACAGCATTGTAGATACGCCCAGAAAAGCTCACGGCTGAACCGTGAGTCAAGTGACCACCATGGGCCAAGCTCATACCTAACACGGTATCACCTGGCTGACACAAGGCCATATAAACCGCGGCATTGGCTTGCGAGCCAGAGTGCGGCTGAACATTGGCATAGGTTGCATCAAACAGTTGTTTAGCACGATCAATCGCTAACTGCTCAACCACATCGACATGCTCGCAGCCGCCATAGTAACGTTTGCCAGGATAACCTTCCGCGTATTTATTGGTCAGCTCAGAGCCCTGTGCTTCCATTACTCGTGGGCTGGTATAGTTTTCAGAAGCAATCAGCTCGATATGCTCTTCCTGACGCTTGGCTTCAGCCTGCATCGCAGCATACAGATCTGGATCAAAACCAGCGATAGTCATCTCTTTGCTAAACATTAGCGGTCCCCAAAGTTGAGATTTGCAGCGGCCCAACGATCGCGCCACAACAGCAGCAATTTTCTGGGCCTTGGAAAAGCGGCACATTATAGTCGAATTTATATACAAAGCGTACTTGAAAGTAATGCAGTTCACCGAGAATTTCGCTCATAATATACAGATTGCGGCTCTGCGCAGCGGGTTACAGCGCATTCAGTGATGATGGCGTGACTAATCGATCGTCATCGATGACATTAATAACCGTCGATAGCCGCCTTTTGAGCTATTTTAAAATCACTCCATCACGACAAAAAACTATTTTCTCTAGCCTCTCAACGCAGCCTTTATGAGAGACGCCAACTCGACCGTTCATCCCCCGCTCGGCTCCAGCGCCTCGCGCTTTAAAATACTCGGCGATCGCAGATGAAATTCGCAATAAAGTCTGTGTGAGGCTAAGATATGCGCAGTTTTGAGATAACAGTTAACAGGTTGTGTAATGGCTCAGTACGTTTACAGCATGAATCGGGTCGGCAAAGTTGTGCCACCCAAGCGTGAAATATTAAAAGATATCTCCCTCTCCTTCTTTCCCGGCGCCAAGATTGGCGTTTTGGGTCTGAACGGCTCGGGTAAATCCTCCCTGCTAAAAATCATGGCCGGGCTTGATAAAGAATACCTCGGTGAAGCACGGCCGATGCCGGGCATCAAGGTGGGCTACTTGCCACAAGAGCCTCAATTAGACGACAGTAAAACGGTACGTGAAGTCGTGGAAGAAGCGGTCGCCGATGTCAAAGAAGCGTTGGACGGTTTGGAAGCGGTTTATGCCGCCTACGCTGAACCCGATGCCGATTTTGACGAGTTAGCCAAACAGCAGGCTCGCTTTGAAGATCTCATCGCCGCCAAAGATGGCCACAATCTCGACACCATGTTAGAACGCGCCGCCGATGCGATGCGTCTACCACCTTGGGATGCCGACATTAAAAACCTCTCTGGGGGTGAACGACGTCGTGTAGCGCTGTGTCGCTTGCTACTCGACAAACCCGATATGTTGCTACTGGATGAGCCTACCAACCATTTGGATGCCGAATCGATCGCTTGGATTGAACGCTTCTTACAGGAATATCCCGGTACCGTCGTGGCGATTACACACGACCGCTATTTCTTAGATAACGCTGCCGGCTGGATTCTGGAACTCGATCGTGGTCGCGGCATTCCGTACGAAGGCAATTATTCTAGCTGGCTAGAGCAGAAAGATAAGCGCCTAGAGATGGAGTCGAAACAGGAAGCGGCTCACCATAAAGCCGTGAATGCCGAATTGGAATGGGTACGACAGGGACAGAAAGGCCGTCAAGCCAAATCTAAAGCGCGTTTACGTCAGTTCGAAGAGATGAACTCTCGCGAATTCCAAACCCGTAACGAAACCTCTGAAATCTACATTCCACCGGGGCCACGTCTGGGTGAGAAAGTCATTGAACTACATCATGTGTCCAAGTCATTTGGCGACAAGATGCTGTTTGAAGATCTATCGCTGACGATTCCTCAAGGCGCCATTGTCGGCATTATCGGCGGTAACGGTGCCGGTAAATCGACCCTCTTCAAGATGATTACGGGGTTAGAAAAACCCGATTCAGGCAGCATTGAAATCGGTGACACAGTTAAACTGGCGTATGTTGATCAAAGCCGTGATCTGGCGGGCAATAAAACCGTCTGGGAAGAGATCTCCGAAGGGCAAGACAACATTGTGGTCGGTAACTACACCACCTCGTCCCGCGCTTACTGTGGCCGTTTTAACTTTAAGGGCGCCGATCAGCAGAAATTTGTCAAAGACCTATCCGGCGGTGAACGTAACCGGTTGCATATGGCGAAACTGCTCAAGGAAGGCGGCAATGTGCTGTTACTCGATGAGCCGACCAACGATCTCGATGTCGAAACGCTACGGGCACTCGAAGAAGCCTTACTGGCCTTCCCGGGTTGCGCCGTGGTCATCTCTCACGACCGTTGGTTCCTCGACCGTGTCTGCACCCATATGCTGGCTTACGAAGGTGATTCGAAGGTTGAGTTCTTCGAGGGTAATTACACCGAATACGCTGAAGATTATAAGAAACGTTATGGCAAAGATCATCAGCCAGAACGGATCAAATATAAGCGTATCGCGAAATAAGCATCATTGCTTATCCCGCTATCTGAAACCGGCCTAGGCCGGTTTTTTTATGTTTGCCACAGCGTAAAGCAATTGATGTTCTCTGTAGAAAAGATATTCTTAAGCGATAGGCGGCTCGCAGCTGCGAGGCAGGAGAACAGCATGACTGAAGAACGGCGACACTTTCAACGCATTACATTTGATGCCGCTTGTGAAATTAAAACCGCCGATAATCACTGGCCGGTAGAACTGATTGATATCTCATTTCAGGGCGCCCTGACCTCAATGATTACCTCCACACCAGTACACCTCGGCGATACGGCAGAACTTATCATTCATCTATCTGATGACATTGTGATTCGTATGTCCGTGATATTGCGCCATCATTTAGGTGATCATTTAGGCTTTGAAGCCCAGAGCATCGATATCGACAGCCTTGCACATTTACGTCGACTGGTTGAACTCAATCTCGGCTCCGAAGCATTACTCGAACGGGAGCTAGAACAGCTAACGGCTAAAGCCTAATTCACTCACAGTGCATCCAACGCTTCCGATAGCTGACTCACGCCCACCACGGTCATCCCCTCTGGGGAGCGCTTTGGCACATTCGCCTTGGGCACTATCGCTCGACGAAAGCCGTGCTTAGCGGCTTCTTTAATCCGTTCTTGGCCATTCGGTACGGGACGTATCTCGCCAGACAACCCCACCTCACCGAAGGCAATCAGCTCTTGTGGCAACGCTCGATCTCGAAAGCTCGATACCACCGATAATAATAACGCCAAATCAGCACTGGTTTCTAACACCTTGACGCCGCCGACCACGTTTACAAAAACATCCTGATCACCGGTTTGTAGGCCTCCATGACGGTTCAATACCGCTAACAGCATGGCCAATCGATTCTGCTCTAGCCCCACCGCTATGCGTCGTGGGTTATTCACATGGCTCTGATCCACCAGCGCTTGTACTTCTACCAAGAGTGGCCGAGTGCCTTCCCACACCACCATCACCAAGCTACCGGGACTGGGTTTATCGCCACGACTTAAAAAGATCGAACTGGGGTTTTTTACCTCTTTTAAACCCTGCTCTAACATGGCAAACACGCCGAGCTCATTCACCGCGCCAAAACGGTTTTTATGACTACGCAGAGTGCGAAAACGGCCATCGCTATCGCCTTCCAACTGTAACGAGCAATCGATCATATGCTCCAGCACTTTAGGCCCGGCCAATGAACCATCTTTGGTCACATGGCCCACCAGAAATAGCACCGTGCCCGTTTGTTTCGCAAACCGTGTCAGGTAAGCCGCCGCCTCTCGCACCTGAGAGACACTACCCGGCGCCGATTGCACATCATCGACATGCATCACCTGAATCGAATCCACCACCAGCACTTTCGGCTTAAGCTGTTCAGCAATGGTGCAGATCTGTTCCACACTGGTTTCCGAGAGCATCTTTAAATTGGTCGTCGTCAAGCCTAAACGCTGCGCCCGCAGTGCCACCTGCTGCAAGGATTCCTCCCCAGTCACATATAACGCGGGCATCTGCTGCGCTAAGTGACACATGGTCTGCAATAACAGCGTACTCTTACCTGCCCCCGGATGACCACCGATCAAAATCGCCGAGCCAGGTACCAGTCCGCCACCCAACACCCGATCGAGCTCGCCTGAGCCCGAGGCAAAACGCGGCATATCTGCGAGATTCACCTCCGAGAGATCCTGTACTTTGGCTAGACTGCCTGCACCCGCATATCCCTCAAACCGAGCCCCTCGGGTTGCACTGGGTTTAGCACTACTGAGACGCACTTCTGTCAGGGTATTCCACGCATGGCAGGCACTGCATTGCCCCTGCCATTTAGAATAATCTGCGCCGCAATCATTGCAGACATACGCACTCTTTGCCTTAGCCATCGGGCTCTCCTCTCAAATCAATCCACGCATTCTAGCGGAATGCGCTAACTGCTGGTACAAAAGAGAACTTTATTTCTCCTGCTGAAGGTCTACAATCTAGCGCACAAGAATCGATATAAAACGAAAATAAACGTATTACATTGTTCATGAGGAGCAGCAGATGAAATTGGAAACCATTGCCGTTCACGGTGGTTATAGCCCGGAAGAAACGACAAAAGCGGCCGCCGTGCCGATCTATCAAACCACGTCTTACGCGTTTGATAACGCTCAACATGGCGCCGATCTATTCGATCTCAAAGTTCCAGGCAATATCTACACTCGGATAATGAACCCAACCAATGATGTGCTAGAGCAACGGGTTGCCGCATTGGAAGGCGGTGTTGCTGCACTGGCCGTTGCCTCCGGTATGGCGGCCATTACCTATGCTATTCAGACCATTGCAGAAGTGGGCGATAACATCATCGCCACCAGCGAACTCTATGGCGGCACCTACAACCTGTTTGCTCATACACTGCCCCGTCAAGGTATTGAAACCCGTTTTGCCAACAAAGATGACTTCAGTGCGATGGAAGCCCTGATCGATGAGCGCACCCGTGCCATCTATTGCGAATCGATCGGCAATCCATCCGGTGGCATTGCCGATATCGAAGCCATGGCTGAACTAGCACACAAACACGGCCTACCCTTGATCGTCGATAGCACAGTGGCTAGCCCTGCACTGTGGCGCCCCATCGAGCATGGTGCGGATATCGTGGTGCAATCAGCCACTAAATATATTGGCGGCCACGGTAACTCCATCGGCGGCGTCATTGTCGACTCGGGTAATTTCCCTTGGGCCGATCATGCGGATCGCTTCCCATTGCTGAACACACCCGATATCTCTTACCACGGCGTGGTCTACACCGATGCCTTTGGCCCTGCCGCCTTTATTGGCCGCTGTCGCGTTGTCCCTCTGCGCAACATGGGAGCGGCACTCTCTCCGATGAACGCCTTCCTCCTACTGCAAGGCATTGAAACCCTGTCGCTGCGGATGGAGCGGGTGTGCGAAAACACCCTCAAAGTGGCTAACTACCTGGAAGCTCATGATCAGGTTAACTGGGTGAGCTACGCCGGCCTAGCCAGCCACAAAGACAACGCCTTAGCCAAGAAGTATATGAACGGTCAGGCATCCGGTATCCTCAGTTTCGGTATCGCCGGTGGCCGTGAGGGCACTCGAAAATTCTATGACGCACTCACTATTTTCACTCGTTTGGTTAATATCGGCGACTGCAAATCACTGGCATCAATTCCCGCCGAAACCACTCACCGTCAATTAAACGATGAAGAGCTGAAGTCTGCTGGCGTTAGCGATGATATGGTGCGCCTATCTATCGGTATCGAGCATATCGATGATCTTTTGGCCGACCTAGAGCAAGCACTTCAAGCGGCTAAGTAGCGCCCCACTAGCAAACGTAAAAAAGCCTCGCAACCGCGAGGCTTTTATTTTTGCCAGCAACACAACAGCATTGGCCGCCTTAATTAAACAGCTGCCGCACTCTGTCCCACAAATTTCTCGCGTTATGACCTTTTTCTGAGACCAGCGCTAACTGTCGCAACGCTTCGATTTTACTGATCGCCAGATTGTATTGCGCTTCAACCTCTGCATCCTCGGACGCATTAAACTCTAGATCATTCACTAGGCCATCATTCAAGCCATAGATCCAGCCATGCACGGTGATCTCCTGCCCTGCGGCCCAAGCATCCTGAATAATGGTGGTTTCACAGACATTAAACGCCTGTTCAATGACATTAAGCTCACACAACCGATCGAGCTGCTGATGAGAATGATCCCAAGCCGACAGCAACTCACTGTGCTTCTGATTAACCTTACGTATCTGTCGCAACCAATTATCGATCAATCCATGACGACTACTTTCTAAGGCGGCCTTAACACCACCACAGCCATAATGGCCCACCACCATAATATGTTTAACCTTAAGTACCTGTACCGCATACTGAATCACAGAGAGACAATTCATATCCGTGTGGATAACAAGGTTGGATACATTCCGATGCACAAACAGTTCGCCCGGTAACATACCCACAATTTCATTGGCTGGCACGCGGCTATCAGAGCAGCCAATCCAGAGATATTCTGGCGCCTGTTGCTGCGCGAGGGTTTCAAAAAAATGCGGATCATCTTGGCTAATCTGTTCGGCCCACTGCCGATTACTATCTAAAAGCTGAGTCAGTCGTTTCATGATCTTCCGCTGCATAACAAAAGAGGGCTTTGCGCCCTCTTATTTAACATCGAGTCTGTTAATCGTGATACTGAGCACTGAGCTCATGCACCGCATCAACAAAAATTTTCGGCTGATCCGGATCGACAAACTGATGAATACCGTGTCCGAGGTTGAATACATGGCCGGGACCACTGCCGTAACGCGCCAGAATATCCGCCACTTCGGTACGAATACAATCGGCAGACCCATACAACACAGAAGGATCCATATTACCTTGCAAGGCCACTTTATCACCGACTCGAGCACGGGCATCATCAATATTGATGGTCCAATCCAATCCTAAGGCATCGGCACCAGCTTCGGTCATCGCCTCAAGCCACTGTCCACCGTTCTTAGTAAACATAATCACCGGAACAGTACGGCCGTCATGTTCACGGATCAAACCATTAGCAATCTTCTGCATATAGTTAAGGGAGAACAGTTGATACATTGGACCACTCAGCACCCCCCCCCAAGTATCAAAGATCTGTACTGCCTGCGCACCACTCAGAATTTGCTGATTTAGGTAATCGGCGACTGACTCAGCGAGCTTATCTAACAGTTGATGCAGCACCTCTGGGGTCGCATACATCATCTGCTTGATATGCCGAAAATCTTTACTCGAACCGCCCTCTACCATATAGGTTGCCAGCGTCCAGGGGCTGCCAGAGAAACCGATCAAGGGTACGCGGCCATTCAGCTCAGAACGGATGGTTTTAACCGCATCCATTACATAATCCAGGTCTCGAGCTGAATCAGGTACTGACAGCGCATCAACATCGGCTTCAGTACGAATGATCTTACTAAACTTAGGCCCTTCACCTGCTTCGAAGTACAGACCTAGCCCCATGGCATCGGGGATAGTCAGAATATCGGAAAACAGAATCGCGGCATCAAGATCGTATCGCTCTAATGGCTGAATCGTCACTTCGCACGCCAGCTCTTTATTCTTGCACAGACTCATAAAATCACCCGCCTGAGCACGGGTAGCACGATACTCTGGCAGATAACGACCTGCCTGACGCATCATCCATACCGGTGTCACATCGACAGGCTCACGCATCAACGCGCGCAGAAAACGATCATTCTTCAATTCAGCCATGGCTTTTTCTCGATTCAGATTCAAAACTGGAAGGCATTTTACAGGTTTTTACACATCGGCGCGAACAACTCTCCTGTTTGCTGACCGGTAACATAAAGATAAAAAAAGGCCGCCGAAGCGACCTTTTTCAAACAGGCAGATAATTACACTTTAAGGTAATCTAACATGCCTTCGGCCGCTTTACGGCCTTCATCGATAGCGGTAACCACGAGATCGGAACCACGTACCATATCACCACCGGCAAACACTTTTTCATTGCTGGTTTGAAAGGCAAAGGCTTGATCAACCGAGGTCTTAATACGCCCATCTTGCTGCAGATCAATGCCGAAGTCAGTAAACCAAGGCGCAGGGCTTGGACGGAAACCAAAGGCAACCAATACCGCATCAGCCGGTAAAACCTCTTCACTGCCTTGAATCACTTCAGGACGGCGACGACCATTTTCGTCTGGTTCACCCATCTGCGTTGTCACCACCTTAATGCCGGTGACTTTACCGCCATCTCCCACCACTTCAACGGGTTGACGGTTAAACATGAACTGCACACCCTCTTCACGGGCATTTTCAACTTCACGTTTAGAGCCTGGCATGTTCGCTTCATCACGACGGTAGACACAGGTAACGCTATTGGCTTCTTGACGAATAGACGTGCGGTTACAATCCATCGCTGTGTCACCACCGCCCAGAACAACCACATTTTTACCCTTTACACCGATATAATCGGTCACGTCTTTTTCAAAACCAAGGCAACGATTGACGTTAGAGATCAAAAACGGCAACGCATCATAAACGCCATCCAGTTCTTCACCCGGGAAACCACCTTTCATATAGGTATAGGTTCCCATACCTAAGAAAACAGCATCATATTCGTCGATTAACGTTTGCATCTGGACATCTTGACCGATTTCAGTGTTTAAACGGAACTCAACACCCATCTCAGTGAAAATTTCACGACGCCGTACCATGACATCTTTATCCAGCTTGAACTCTGGAATACCAAAGGTCAGCAGACCACCAATCTCTGGATGACGATCAAACACCACCGGTTTCACACCGTTACGAACCAACACATCAGCCGCAGCCAAGCCCGCAGGTCCTGCGCCTATCACCGCCACCTTTTTATCGGTCACCGGCACCTTGCTCATATCGGGACGCCAGCCCATCGCAAACGCCGTATCGGTAATATGCTTTTCCACCGAACCGATAGTCACCGCACCAAATTCATCATTCAGTGTACAGGCACCTTCACACAAGCGATCCTGTGGACATACCCGACCACACACCTCAGGCAACGAATTAGTCTGATGACTCAACTCAGCCGCTTCAATAATATTGCCTTCTGACACCAACTTAAGCCAGTTTGGAATATAGTTGTGAACCGGACACTTCCATTCACAATAAGGATTACCACATTCCAGACAACGATGAGCCTGTTCCGATGCATCCTCTGACTTAAACGGCTCATAGATCTCAGCAAACTCCTTTTTACGGACATTCGCTGTGATCTTACTTGGCCCCTCGCGTTCTACTTCCAGAAACTGAAAATCATTCTTCAGACGTTCAGACATTCTTCACCCCGCCTAATAGTGTCTGCCCGCAGGCAGACACAGCTATCACTAAACACCTGTTCGATGAACCCATCACTCCGGACGAGAGCGCATATCAGTCAGCAGCTCTCCCAGACTGGCGGCTTTTGGCTTAACCAACCAGAACCGACCGATATAATCATCAAAATTGTCAACCATCTGCTGCCCCCACTGACTACCGGTTTCTTGAACAAAACCGATGATCACTGAACGTAGGTGGTTTTTATATTCTTCCATTTGTTGTGGTGCAACCCGGTGAATATCCACCAACTCATGGTTGTACTTATCAACAAAGGTGTTATCCATATCTAATACATAAGCGAAGCCACCGGTCATACCCGCACCGAAGTTATAGCCGGTTTGACCCAACACGGTGACCAGTCCGCCCGTCATGTATTCACAACAGTGATCACCCGCCCCTTCGATGACCGCATGACAACCCGAGTTACGCACCGCAAAACGCTCACCCGCACTACCGGCTGCATACAGCTTACCGCCGGTTGCGCCGTACAGACAGGTATTACCGATAATCGCGGTTTCATTGCTGGCGTAGGTGACTACATCAGGCTGGCTGATAACAATCTTGCCGCCCGCCATACCCTTACCGACGTAGTCATTGGCATCACCCTTGAGATATAACTCTTGGCCGCCTGCGTTCCAAACACCAAAACTTTGACCCGCATGACCGGTAAAGTTAAAGCGAACCGGTGCATCAGACATACCGAGATTACCGTGAACGCGTGCAATGGCGCCGGATGTACGGGCACCGACCGAACGATCACAGTTGGTAATGACGAGGTCATATTCAGCACCCGACTTATCATTGATCGCCTGCTCGATCAGCGCGAGCATTTTGCTATTCAGTGCCCCTGTATCATAAGGATCATTATGCTCAACCTGACAGGTTTGCGGATATTCAGCGGGAATACCGGCATCTGAGATCAACGGTGACAAATCAAGTTTGCCATGCTTCTCCGTTGTTCCTTCGAGCAGCTCCAGTAGATCAACCCGTCCGACTAACTCTTCCAGTGAACGCACCCCGACAGAGGCCATCCACTGACGCGTCTCTTCAGCCACAAAACGGAAATAGTTCTTCACCATCTCTACGGTGCCGCGATAATGCTTCTCGCGCAGCTCCTCGTTCTGTGTTGCTACACCCGTGGCACAGTTATTCAAATGACAAATACGTAGATACTTACAGCCGACAGCTACCATCGGCATAGTACCGAAACCGAAGCTTTCCGCACCTAGAATAGCGGCTTTCACAACATCTAAGCCCGTTTTTAAACCGCCATCGGTTTGCAAACGAATCTTGCCACGCAAGTGATTACCGCGTAGTGATTGATGCGCATCCGCTAACCCGAGTTCCCAAGGGGAGCCCGCATAGTGAACCGAGGTCAATGGGCTTGCCGCTGTACCACCATCGTAACCGGAGATAGTAATCAGATCGGCGTATGCCTTAGCAACACCACAGGCAATCGTGCCAACACCTGGACGAGAGACCAGTTTGACCGAGACTAACCCTTCAGGATTAACCTGTTTAAGGTCAAAAATCAGTTGCGCCAAATCTTCAATCGAATAGATATCATGATGCGGCGGCGGTGAAATGAGTGTCACACCGGGTACCGAGTACCGCAGTCGTGCGATGAGACTATTGACCTTACCACCCGGCAACTGACCACCTTCACCCGGCTTAGCACCTTGAGCAACCTTAATCTGCATCACATCGGCATTGATTAGGTATTCAGGCGTGACACCAAAGCGACCCGAGGCCACCTGCTTAATTTTTGAACGTCGGTTGGTACCGTGACGAGCAGGGTCTTCACCCCCCTCTCCTGAATTCGAACGTCCACCTAGCTCGTTCATGGCCATCGCCAAGCACTCATGCGCTTCAGGCGAAAGAGCACCGAGCGACATGGCCGCCGAATCGAATCGTTTAAACAGGTTTTCCACCGGCTCAACTTCACTCAACGCAATCGGCTGAACGCCTTTACGTAAGCCCAACAGATCACGAATGGTGGCCACTCCGCGCTTATTCACTAGGTCAGCATACGCCTGATAGTCGGCGGTATCACCACTACGAACAGCCGTATGAATGGTACGAACAACATCGGGGTTATAGGCGTGATATTCACCCCCATGCACATACTTCAGCAAACCACCCTGCTGAATCTTCTTGCGTGCCACCCAAGCTTCATTCGCTAGGAGCTGCTGATCTTTCTGGAAATCGCTGAAATCTGCGCCTTCGATGCGACTCGCTACGCCCGAGAAGCACAGATCTACCACCTCGGAGCTCACCCCCACGGCTTCAAACAGCTGCGCACCACGATAAGATGCAACCGTAGAGATCCCCATCTTCGAAAGGATCTTCATCAAGCCTTTCTTAATCCCTTTACGATAGTTTTCATGGCTATCAAGCCAATCCATCTGCATCTCACCGGTAGCACAGAGATCGGTCAGAACACGATACGCAAGGTAGGGGTAAACCGCCGTTGCACCAAAGCCAAACAGCACGGCAAAGTGATGTGGATCTCGCACGGTACCGGTTTCTACCAGAATATTGGCATCGGCTCGGAGTCCCTTATTGATTAGACGATGATGTACGGCACCGGTTGCCATCGCCGCATGAACCGGCAAGCGGCCCTCTGCAATCGCAAAATCAGACAGAATAATAATAACTTTACCGGAACGAACCAGCGCTTCAGCTTGATCCGCAACTGACTCAATCGCCGCGTGCAAATCCATCTCTGCAGGGTCGTAATTAAGATCAATCTGCGCCACGCCAAAACCATCAACGGTGTTGTTTTTCAGCCGTAAAAACTTACTCGCTGACAAAACCGGTGTGGTCAAAATAACGCGACGCGCATGCGCTGGCGTTTCTTCAAACACGTTTCGCTCTGCACCAATGCAGGTTTCCAGCGACATAACGATCGCTTCACGCAATGGATCGATTGGCGGATTGGTAACCTGAGCAAACTGCTGTCGGAAATAGTCGTAAACAGAACGAACCTTGGAGGACAACACCGCCATGGGTTTATCATCACCCATGGAACCCACGGCTTCCATACCTGACTCACCCAGTGGACGCAGGATTTGATCCCGCTCTTCATAGGTCACTTGGAACATCTTCATGTGTGTTCTGACCTCTTCTGGGGTCATCTCACAGAAAGATTTCGACTCTTCCGTCAAGTTCATGGTTTGCTCGAGTGGTAACGCATTTTCACGCATCCACTGCTTATACGGCTGAGCTTTTTTCAATCGATCATCAACATCGGCAGTATGCAATACTTCACCGGTTTGAGTATCAATAGACAAAATTTGCCCCGGTCCGACACGCCCCTGCGAAACCACATCTTCAGGCTGATAGTTAAACACGCCAATCTCGGACGCGGTACAGATCAAGCCATCACTGGTCATCACCCAACGAGACGGACGCAAGCCATTACGATCCAACATACACACCGCGAAGCGGCCGTCAGTCATCACCATACCGGCAGGGCCATCCCAAGGCTCCATATGCATGGAGTTGTAGTCATAGAATGCGCGTAGTTCGGCATCCATGGTATCCACATTCTGCCAAGCAGGCGGCACAATCATTCGCGCAGCACGGTACAGATCCATGCCACCGACCATCAGGAATTCCAGCATGTTATCCATACTCGAGGAGTCTGAACCAGTGGTATTCACGATCGGCTGTAACTCATCCACATGCGGCAGCAATTCAGTCGCAAACTTACTGGAACGGGCACGCGACCAGTTACGGTTACCCTCAATGGTATTAATCTCACCATTGTGTGCCAACAAACGGAACGGCTGAGCTAACGGCCACCGCGGTGCGGTGTTGGTCGAGAAACGCTGATGGTAAGTACAGATAGCGGTTTCCAGACGTTCGTCACTCAAGTCCTGATAAAACACCGGTAGATCAACCGGCATTGTCAGGCCTTTATAGGAAATAACCTTATCCGATAAACTACAGATATAGAAATCGCTATCTGCACTCAACGCGATCTCAGCCTTGCGACGCGATGTATATAAGCTAACCGCAAATTCACGCTCGGCTTTATCACTCGTCACAAACACCTGTTCAATCAATGGCAGAGTGTCTTTTGCAATCGGTCCCAAACAACTTGGATCCGTCGGCACCACTCGCCAACCGGCAACGGTCAATCCCTGCGCTGCCAATTCATTATTTAACACTTCCCGTGCAGCCGCCGCGAGGGCTGGCTCTTTTGATAGGAACACCATGCCGACGGCATAATTATCCCCCAACTCAACCCCAAGGTCGCTCTTTGCAGCAGCACGAAAAAATGCATCCGGCTTCTGCATCAATAACCCACAGCCATCTCCGGTTTTGCCGTCAGCCGCGATCCCACCACGGTGGGTCATACATGCTAGTGCTTCAATCGCCTTCAACAATACGTTGTGGCTCGGTTCACCTTGCATATGGGCCATCAGGCCAAAACCACAGTTGTCTTTGAACTCACTAGGGCGATACAGACCTATGCTCATAAACGAATCCCACCAAAAAGTTCTTGTTTATCAATATATTGCATCCACAACATTCCAGCTACAATTGTCAATGCAGGGAAAAAGGGACAGGTATTTTACACAGCGAGGGTAGGAAGGACAAATTATAAGCAAGACAGACTATATTTTTGTTTACCGAGGTAAGACAAAAAAATTCTATTTTCTGGTCGCTATATCCGCCTGAATCCCCTGAATCGTCCTCGCCCAAGGCTTCAGCTTAGTCAGTGCTGAAGGGAGTACAGCCACGGCAGTGTGCGCGGCATTACGGTCTTTATACTGACCATAGACTACCACAAACCAAGGCTTATTTTTGTAACGGGTTTGAAACATATAAAACTTTTGCGGCTCTGCCTGAGCACGAATAAACTTCTCTGCACTACTACGCTGCCCCGCACCCAGCATCTGCAAGGTATAACCGGTAGCAGGCCAACTCATCAGCATTTGCTCAGCCTCGGTCAATTTTTCCGCACGAGTAGCGGCGACAGAGGGCTTAGCTGAGGCGACGGTTTTGACTGTTTTAGCCGCCTCAACTTTAGCGATGGGCTCGGCCGAGGGCGTCACTTGAGTCTTCTCCGCTGGCACCGCTGGCTGCGGCGGCTTGATCACCGGCTCTGACGGCTCGACAGCATCGACTTTCGCAACAGAGCTATCAGCCATCAGCGCGCTAGCTGATGCCACGCTCGGCGGCGTCACCTTGGTTACAACATCCTGCTGTTGTGCTGTTGCAGCCTTCGATGCGGCGACAGAGGAGGACGCCGCCAATGTTTCACGATAGCTCGGCTGCGGCTGAATACCATCATCGCTGCCCCATGATTCAGATCCCGCCATCACTGGCTCCGCCTCAACTGGTACCTGAATTTCTACCTGCGTTCTAGTTTTAGCCACGTCACTCTCTGGCCAATACAGCCATAAGCTACTCAACAGCAAGACCAGCATTAGCGCCGCCATACCAGCATAATGGGTACGCGTCAGAGAAACCGATGGCAGCGTTTTTTTCACTGTCCCCGAACGAAATAACTGTTCAGTTTGCTGATTTAGCCTTCCAGGATAGCCTTCGGAGGCCGTATAAATGGCCTGTAGCTGTTTTTCATTGAGAGAGGTCGCAGCACTATATCGTTGCAGCAGATAACTACGGGCTTCGGTGAACGTAAACGGCTCGAGCACCAACTGATGTACCTGAGCGTCTAATAACTCATACTCATCATACGCTTGTAGCTGCGCCAGAAAATCCTCGCCTACCGCCATTAACAGATGAGGTTTGAGCGGTAACCCTTGCGCCTCACTTAACATCTGCAGTAACAACTGAATCGCGGGCTTTTCCAGCTCATCCGCATTATCAATGATAATAACCCATTGAATATGCTCTGCAGCCATCACCTGAGCAAAACTGTAAATGGCATTGAGCATCGCTTGATTATCCGCCTGAATATCAAGCTCAGGACTGAGCTGCTCACTCAACGACACGAGTAAACCATTCAAGCTAGACGTCTGCCGCCCATCGATGGCACAGATCCTTAGCGTACGGTCGCTTTGCGCCGCCTGCAATTGCCGAATCAGTACCGTTTTACCGGCGCCTGAGGGCCCCGACACTAATAACAAAAAATCACTAAAGCGACTCAGATGTTCGAGTTTTTCCAACATCTGTAAGCGCGATGATGGCTCAAAAAAGAAACCCTTCCGCTGCTCTGCCTGCAAGAAAGCATCGGTCAGCGCTGCAACGCTATTTGTTTCAACTTCTGCCATCTGCACGCCCCTTTTAAGCTGTGAAGTGCTTTAACGTTTGTCGCAATGCCTGTGGATCAAATTGATCAGTCACAACCGCCGCTCCCAGTTCGCGCAGTAAAATCAAGCGTAGCTGACCATCAATCACTTTTTTATCCACAGCCATTAACGCCATAAACTCATCGGCCGTCATGCCTTCTGGCGCAGCAATCGGTAGATTCGCCGCTTGCATTATACGTACCACGCGTTGATAAGCGTCATGATTGATCCAACCCAAGCGTCTTGATAGATCGGCAGCCATCACCGTACCGACAGCAACAGCCTCGCCGTGCAACCAATTCCCATAACCTTGACAAGACTCGATCGCATGACCAAAGGTATGACCTAGATTCAAGAGTGCCCGCACGCCGGCTTCTTTTTCATCCTGCGCCACCACTTCAGCTTTCAACTCGCAAGAACGATAGATAGCATGACTCAATAATGCATTATCACGCGCAATCAATCCCTGCATATTATTCTCAAGCCAATCGAGAAAGCCTGCATCATAGACTAGTCCATACTTAATCACTTCTGCCAGCCCCGCCGATAACTCACGATCAGGCAGCGTAGCCAATACATCAACACTCGCCAGTACGACCTGCGGCTGATGAAAAGCGCCAATCATGTTTTTACCTAGTGGATGATTAACACCTGTCTTCCCGCCCACAGAGGAATCGACTTGAGACAGCAAGGTTGTCGGTATTTGTATAAAATTAACACCTCGTTGATAGCTGGCTGCAGCAAACCCCGTCATATCGCCGATAACACCACCACCGAGTGCGATCAGCGTCGTGGTACGATTATGTCGTTGAGTTAATAAGCCGTCATACACTACCGTCAGTTGATCTAACGTTTTAAATTGCTCGCCATCCGGCAGAATAACTTCATCCACCTGAATCGCGGGTAAAACCGCCTTCAATTGATCGAGATACAAAGGGGCCACCGTCTCGTTACTGACGATCAACACCTGATTACCCTTAATATAGGGTGCCAAATATTCACGACGAAACAGGTCTGTGCCAATAAAAATAGGGTATGAGCGATCAGCAAGCTCTACATTTAACGTTTGCATGGAGGGGCTATCTCTATTTGATAATTTGCTGTGCACGAAGCTCCGTCAGTATATCAGTAACCACTGCTTTAGGGTTACGTCGCTCGGTATCTACCACAACATCGGCCACCTGCAAATAAAGCGGGTGACGCTCTTCCATCAATGTTTTTAACACCGTTTCAGGATCAGAGGTTTGCAGTAGCGGCCGGTTTTTATCCCGTGCCGTCCGTTCCAACTGCTGCGCTACCGAAGCCTGAAGATAGACAACGGTTCCTCGGCCCTGAAGGTTTGATCGATTTTCCGAACGCAACACTGCACCACCACCGGTGGCTAACACCTGATTATCTTCAGCACTCAGCTGATCAATAATCTTAGCTTCCCGATCACGAAAGCCGGTCTCGCCCTCAACATCGAAAATCCAAGGAATATCGGCCCCCGCAAGTTCCTCGATGACTTTATCCGAATCTACAAAACTTAATTTTAATTCTTGGGAAAGAAGACGCCCTATGGTGCTTTTTCCAGCACCCATAGGGCCAATTAGAAATATATTCAATACAACAACCTTATTGAGCTGACAGAGACTCTTTTATCAGCTTAGGCGTGATAAAAATCAGCAACTCTGTTTTTGAATTTGACGTCGACTTATTTCGAAACAGCGCACCAAGCACGGGAAGATCGCCCAGCAATGGGGTTTTATTCACCGTATTCGATGTTTCATTCTCAAATACTCCTCCTAACACAATGGTTTGACCATCAGGTACGACAACTGAGGTTTCTAATAGGTTTTTAATGATACTAATTTCACCATTGGACAATGTTTCACCGACGGAATCTTTCTTAATCACTAAGTCCATGGCGATACGATCACCCGGGTTAATCCGAGGCGTCACCTCCAGTGATAGCACGACATCTTTAAACTCGGTATCCGTGTCGCCATCATCATCGGTTGTAACATAGGGGATTTCACTACCCGATTCAATCAAAGCCACCTTACCATTGGTGGTTACAACCTTAGGTTGAGACACTACCTCAATACGCCCATCGGACTCTAGGGCAGATAGTTCCAGCTGCAACAGCGCACTGTTCGATGCCAGTCCAATCGCTACGGACGCTGGCGAGGTCGCGTTAGCCCCCAGATCGACCATTAAGCCACTCGGAATAGTACCTGGTGTAGATACATCTGAAATACTGCTACCGATTGAGATCGCATTACCCGAAGAATCGGTATCCCCGTAGCCAAGCCCCCAACTCACCCCTAGATCTTTTGATACGGTCGTATTGGCTGTCACCAAACGTGCTTCAATCAACACCTGTGCCACTTCAGTATCAAAGCGACGCAAGGTTGAACGAATCTCTTCCATACGACTGGCGGTTTCCCGCACCATCAACACGTTAGTTTCATCATCCGCCAGAATAAGACCTCTTTCTGAGATCAGTTTCGCCTCATTCAGACGCGACACCATATCGGATGCTTTACGAAAGTCCACCTGAATAAACTCAGTTCGTAATGGTGCTAATTCTTCCACCTGCTTACTGCTTTCCAACTCGATACGTTCACGCTCAGAAATCTCTTCAGCGGTACCAATGAGCAATACATTACCCATTTCACGCTTATCGAGCTTGTTGGTATTCAAAATAAGATCCAACGCCTGATCCCAAGGTACATTTTTCAAACGCAGGGTAATATTACCGCCGACATTATCGCTGACCACCAAGTTCATTTCAGCCACTTCTGCGAGAATCTGTAGCACCGAGCGCACTTCTACATTCTGGAAATCCAGATCAATACGTTCGCCATTATACGGGAAGCGCTCTTCTTCGATACGATCCTGTTCTGCCTGAGTAATGGGTTTCAGATCGACTACCAACTGATTATTGGTCTGATAAACCATGTAATCATAAGGCTCAGCTGACGGTTTAATTAAAATAGAAACATTTTCACCCGACGCCATTGAGTCGATAAACATAACAGGGGTTGCAAAGTCTTGTACATCGATACGGTTCTGCATGCCGGCAGACAGATCCACGCCCAGCAAGTTTACGACAACATTATTACCCTCTTCTATAACATCGACACCCGCTCGATCATCCGTCAATGATACAACTACTCGGCCCGCACCGTCAGCGGTACGCTCGAAATCAACACCTCGCACGCGGGTTTTATCAGATTGTACTGGCTGAGCCCTAGAATCCGATGTCACCGCTTGACTAACCTGCGTGGTCTGCTGTTTTAACATCTCACGATCACCAACGGTCAAAAACAGACTATTACCATCAGTGCGACTCTCAAAAGCAGAGGCTTCGAACAGATCCACAACCACTCTCAAGCGACCCGCTACCTGAGCGAAGTTAACCTTATCGACATTACCATTTTCAACGCTCAACATGCGCGTATCTTGAGCATTTTCCACCCCCCACATATCGAGCACTATTCGAGCGGGGCTATTCGTCATATAAGATTTGGGCAACGCGGGCGGCATATCAAAGTCAAAACGTATCTCAAGCTTATTATCCGGCAATGAAACAAAGGAGGATTCCATTAATTTTGCATCTGCGGCCATCGCATTGATAGTCAGCATCCACAACCCGATGACCATTCCCGCCATCTTAGCGAGAGCGGAGTACGTCAGTTTACCCGCCTGAATATTTTTATTCACAGTATTCACCATCATCGTCATCAGTCCATCACCACGCTACGGGGGCGTCTCATCCAACCGCCCCGCCCATTTGTAACAATCTCAATGAGCTCAACATTATCACTGTTAACAGCAACAACTTTGCCGTAATCCAGTCCCATATAATCACCGACAGATATGCGGTGCACTTCTCCCTTCTTATCCTTGATTAGCGCCCAGCGGGAACCATTTGCACTCATATTGATACTGCCAACCATGGAAAGGTTATCCAGTGAGAACGTCTCAAGGTAAGTTCGTTCACGATCGATATCCGGCTTAATACCGCTATCAGCCCCAGCGGTAGCACCCTCTTCTGTATCGATTGTAATGATTGAAATTAATGGCTTGAATGGGCTGCGCATACTCGCCCCTTCATAGACAAAGCTATGATAGGGCTTAAATTCAGGCAACGGCTCCACTTTGGCAACTTTTTTCTGTTTCTCTTGCGCAACAAAGCTACGCAGATCACTGACATCTTCAATCCAGACACAGCCACCGAGAAAGATCGGCACTAGAATCAGAAAACGCAAAACTTTACTTGGTATCATCATAGCGATAAGTCTTTGCACTAATTGTCATATCCAGCTGACCTCCAGCAGGATTTATACTGTAATCATGGAGTGTCACGATCCGTGGGATTGCGGCAACACCACTAACGAACTGCCCCATTTGATGGTATGTACCACTTACCTTGATATTAATCGGCAGTTCGATGAAAATTTCATTGCGCTTCTCACCCGCCAGTGAAATAGACTGAATATCTAAACCACTCGAACGACCAATCTCAGTGATATCTTCTAGCAGCCCTGGCACTTCTTTTTCGGTTGGCAATTGTTTTAAGAGTTCAGAAAAACGTCCCTGCACATCAGCCATCTGCTCACGAAGCTGATCAAGACTCGCCACCTGCATTGTTTTAATCGAAACCTGCTGTTTAAGCCCCGCTTCCTGACGCACTTCCCGCTCTAAATTCTTCTCTTTATCGGTAATGTAAAAGTAGACACCGGCTCCGACGACCAAAGAGAATACCAACAAGTAGGTGATTGCTTTAACACCCACCGGCCAACTGCCGGCCATATTAAAATCAAGGTTATCCGCATCAAACCCTTTAAAACTATTTTTCAGCGCATCCATCGACATAATCAGTTTACCTCTTCCAACGAGGGCTTCAATACGGGAACACTCAGGTTGAATTTTTTCATCTGACCATCATTAGCAACCGTGGAAAGATTCGGCTCACCAAACCAGATACTGGCATAAATACGTCGCATGAGATTGGAAACGTCATCACTTTTCTCGGCCAAACCCGCCAAACTGATAGCGTCGCCAGTACGCTTAAGCGTCAGATAATGCACTCCGTCAGGTAAAACCCTCACCATCTCATCGAAACTTCTCACAATCAAAGGCCGTGTACCTTGAAGCTCTTGAATTGCATTTAATCGATCAATGAGTCGTGCGCGCTGCAATTTTAGTTTTTTAATATCGGCCAATTGCTTATCCAACTGACTAATTTCTTGCTGTAGGAAATTATTCCGTGTTTTTTGTCGATCGGTTTGCATATCGATATAAAAACCGATCAAAAACACCACAACAGCAGCAAAAAATGCAGCAGCGACCAAGTTCACAACAAACTGCTTTTGCCTTTCGGCAGCCAATTCTTCGCGCCAGGCCCTTAAGTTAATCCTTGCCATAGTCGCTACCCTTCAAAACTTCGTAACGCAAGGCCACATGCTTTCACCAGTGTAGGAGCATCCTGACTCAGCCGACCTGCATTTATTTTCGAAGCTAAATCCATTCCTGCAAATGGATTAGCAACCTCAACTTCAACTCCAACTTCAGCTTGCATCTGCGCAGCCAAGCCTTCAATCGCCGCCACACCCCCTAAAATATAAAGTTTACTCAACTCATTATGAGGGCCTGATGAATAGAAAAACTGAAGCGAGCGAGACACTTGTTGCGATACGGTACTACGAAATGGCAAAACAACATTTTGCTTTAACTCATCAGACAGCTCATCATTGCGTAGCAGGTGTTCAACTTCGCCAGCCTCTAAACCCGACTGCTGATGAATCAAGTTACTCAAATCATTGCCGCCAAACGCCTGTTCTCGGTCATACACAATGTTACCGTCTTTGAATACATTCAGCGTGAGTGTGGATGCGCCGATATCAACCAAACCCACCAATCTATCTTCTCGCTCATCGCCTTTTTCCAGCAGCGACACGACTCGCTCGGAAGCAAAGCGATCGACATCAACCACTTCGCACTTTAAACCACTGCTATTGAGAGCGTCTTCGCGCATCTCGACATCATCACGGCGACAGGCAACTAATAAAATATCATTGAGCTCAGGACTCCCCTCCACTGGGCCTAGCACTTCAAAATCTAGGGCAATTTCATTCAGCGGGTAGGGTATAAAACGATCTGCTTCGAGCTTAACCTGCTCTTCCAACTCAAAATCAGTGAAGGCACTATTGAGTTGAATCGTTTTGGTAATAACGGCCGAAGAAGGCACCGCGGCAACGCAGGTTGTTAGCCCACCACCACAGATTTTCAGCCCCTTTTCAACGGCTTCAGCGACCTGCGCAGTATCCTGAATGCTGCTATCAATAACAGCGGATGACGGTAAAGGTACAATCGCATAAGAGTCGAGACGTAATCCCTTACCTCGTCTGGAGAGTGCCACCATTTTTATCGAAGAGGAGCCGATATCGATGCCGACCCATCCTTTTTCCTGTTTGCTAAGAAAGCTAAGCACAGTAAATTATCCTTAAAAAATCCCGCAAAAACCGACCTACATTGACTCTAGCGCGGTTTCATTAAAAATTAAACCACTGTTTCACTAGTGGATGATACTTTCTTACAGATATAATAACTCGGCAACAAAAAAATTAACTTTATATAACTTATACATGAAACTATTGATATCGCTAGTTAAGATCGGCTTAAAATTAACAACATTAGGTGTTTTTATCGGCTGCCTTGCCTTAGCCGCTGCCTATTATTATTACGCACCAAAACTTCCCGATGTCGAAACACTACGCGATGTTCAGTTACAAACACCGTTGCGAGTTTACTCTGACGACAACAAATTAATTTCAGAGTTTGGTGAAAAGCGTCGCTCACCCATCAGCTTTAGTCAAATTCCTCAAGACTATATTAACGCCCTACTTGCCGCCGAAGACCGAAATTTTTTTAACCACATCGGTATTGATATTAAAGGCCTATTTCGTGCTGTTTTCCAGTTAGCCAGCACCGGTCGAATTCAAAGTGGCGGTAGCACCATCACGATGCAAGTAGCAAAAAACTATTTCCTTACTCGAGAACGCTCTTTTGTCCGTAAATTCAACGAGATACTACTTTCTTTACAGATAGAACAAGAGCTAACCAAAGAGGAAATCTTCGAACTCTACATCAACAAAATTTACCTCGGCCATCGCTCCTACGGCATCCAAGCGGCAGCTAATATTTATTACGGCAAAAACATCGATGAACTTAGTTTAGCTCAAATAGCCATGATTGCAGGGCTGCCCAAAGCGCCTTCAGCATACAACCCAATCACTAATCCCGAACGCGCAACGGAACGCCGCAATTGGATTCTGAAGCGCATGCATAGCCTCAGCTTTATTAACGATGAAGACTACAATACAGCTAAAAACGAACCCGTAACGGCAGAGTATCATGGCACACAGATTGAACTATATGCCCCTTTTGTTGCAGAAATGGTTCGCAATGAGCTATATCAATATTTCGACGAAGGCTTATACACCAATGGACTTCGAGTCTATACGACGCTGAATAGCAAGATGCAAGCGGCAGCCAATCAAGCGATGGAAAACGGTTTATTAGCCTATACCGAAAGACATGGTTATTTTGGTGCAGAAAAAACCGCCGCCGTAACCGACTTAAGTGAAGCAAACATTCTCGCAACATTAAACAAACAGCGCACCTTCGGCTCACTACAACCCGCTATCGTTATCAATACCGATCAGCAGCAAGCACAGATATTTATTAAAGATCACGGCTTAACAACTCTCACATGGGACAGCATGCAATGGGCGCGTGAATACAAAGGCCCTAACCGACTTGGCCGTCAACCAACACTTGCCAGCGATATTCTCTCCTCCGGCGACCTAATTAGAGTCCGTCCTGACAGCCAAGATCACTGGTTCCTCACGCAAATCCCTCGAGTTGAAGGCGCCTTCACCGCGCTATCACCTAAAAACGGCGCATTACGCGCGCTGGTTGGTGGCTTTAATTTCAACCATAATAAATTCAACCGAGCAACTCAGGCCAAACGTCAACCGGGATCAAACCTTAAACCCTTTATCTACGCCTCCGCGCTTGAACAAGGCTATACCCCCGCGACATTGATTAACGATGCCCCCGTGGTGTTCCATGATAACAATCTTGAGTCTAACTGGAGGCCACAAAACTACAGCAAAAAGTTTTATGGCCCAACCCGCTTGAGAGAAGCGCTCTATAAATCAAGAAATCTAGTCTCTATTCGTATCCTAAGATCAATTGGCATCGATACAGCGACCGAATTTCTCAGCCGCTTTGGCTTCGACAAAGACCGCCTTCCGAACAACCTATCACTCTCCCTCGGCAGTGCAGATATCACTCCTCTCGAGCTAGTGACCGGCTACGCAGGCCTCGCCAATCAAGGCTTTAAGGTAACGCCGTACTTTATTGAGCGCATTGAAGACAGTGACGGCAAGATACTCTATCAAGCACAGCCTGCCACCGTCTGTACTGACTGCGTTTATTTTCCAAACCCCTCAGCAGCGCCCGCCGATTTCACTCTCATCGCCTCTCAAGCAGACGAAAATAGCGATACCTCAGCCGCAGCAGTCGCCGCTAACGTTGTCACGATGAGCGAATCAACAACGCCATTAACAACGCGAGCAGACGCCGCGCCCACACAACTAGCAGGCCAACAAGTCACTAACCTACCCATTGCCGAGCGCATCATGCCGCCACATGCTGCCTACATGATCTATAGCATCATGCAAGATGTCATCACCCGAGGCACCGGCCGACGCGCTCAGGTACTTAAACGGTCGGATTTAGCCGGTAAAACAGGAACCACCAACGATCAAAAAGATGCTTGGTTCTCCGGCTTCAACCAAGACATTGTCGCCACCGCATGGGTTGGCTTCGATCAACCGACAACCTTAGGTCGTCGCGAATTTGGCGGCACTGCAGCTCTGCCCATCTGGATAGACTTCATGGAGACCGCCTTAGCAAACTCGCCAGACCAGCCAGTCACACAGCCTGATGGACTCGTGAGTATCCGCATCGATCCAGAGACAGGCTTACTCGCTTACCCTGGGCAAGAGAACGCCATCTTCGAAATTTTCCCAGAAAAGAGTGTGCCGACCGAAACCGCCAGAAACCCTCTACAGCCCAACAACATCGGTACAACCCGAACGGAAGACATCTTCTAAGCAGCTAAATAGGTAATATGAGGACACAAAAAAACCGGCATTCGCCGGTTTTTTTATTACCACCATCGCTTAACGCTTAAGTAACGCATCAACCGTGGTCAGTGGATAATGAGCGGGCAATGGCAGACGCGCAACACCCGAATCGATCGCCGCTTGCGCCACCGCTTCAGAGACAACGCCCAGCAGGCGCGCATCGGTTGGCTTAGGAATAATGTACTGAGGACCAAACTCCAGAGCATCCAGTTCATATGCATCCAGCACATCCTGAGGAACTGGCTCTTTAGTCAGCCCAGCCAAAGCAAGAACGGCGGCCGCTTTCATCTCTTCGTTGATAGCCGATGCACGTACATCCAGCGCACCACGGAAGATGAATGGAAAACCTAATACGTTATTAACCTGATTAGGGTAGTCAGAACGACCGGTCGCCATAATCACATCATCACGTACAGAGTGAGCCAATTCTGGCGTAATTTCTGGGTCAGGGTTAGCACAGGCAAACACGACCGGTGTTGGTGCCATCTTAGCTAACTGCTCTGCACTCAGCAGATTAGGACCGGACAGACCAACAAAAACATCCGCACCGTCAATCGCATCATCCAACGTACGCTTATCAGTCTCAGACGCGAACGCCGCTTTCTGCGGAGTCAGGTTTTCACGACCGGAGTGAATCACACCGGTGCGATCGATCATATAGATATTTTCAACCTTAGCCCCCATATTAACGAGTAACGTCATACAAGCATTGGCTGCGGCGCCTGCACCCAGACAGACAATTTTAGCGTCTTCCAGTGTCTTACCAGCGATTTCTAGTGCGTTAATCATACCCGCTGCCGTAACGATCGCAGTACCGTGCTGATCATCATGGAAAACCGGAATATTACAACGCTCGATCAAAGCGCGCTCAACCTCAAAACACTCAGGTGCTTTGATATCTTCAAGGTTAATACCGCCAAAAGTATCGGCAATACGTGCAACCGTGTCGATTAAGGCTTGAGGGCTCTCAGAATCAACTTCGATATCAACAGAATCAATTCCGGCAAAGCGTTTAAAGAGTAGCGACTTTCCTTCCATAACCGGCTTGGATGCCAGCGGCCCAAGATCACCAAGACCCAAAATGGCAGAACCATTCGTAATAACAGCTACCAGATTACCTTTAGCCGTATAGCGGTAGGCATTATCAGGGTTTTCTGCAATAGCGCGCACAGGCTCAGCAACACCGGGGCTATAAGCCAAGGCCAAATCACGAGCAGACTCAGCAGGGGTTGTCAGTTCAACACTGATCTTACCTGGGTGAGGGAACTCGTGATAATCGAGTGCAGCTTGTTTCATATCTTCAGACATGGTCGCGGTTCCAACTTAGTTATAGAAATTCGGACTTGGGATCATATAGAAAAGATTCCCGCCCCTCAACCGGCTAAATAGCTCATATCCCTGAAAAATTATCGATATTCAGTGCATTTAGTACTACTTTAGCGCCATTGAATAGAACAAATACAAGAAAAAACGCGTTAAAAAAGGTAATATAACCAGTTATTTTAACGTTTAGTAAAAATCAGCCTAAATTGATCAGAAACAAAAAAGGCATCCCAAAGGATGCCTTTTTAGTTACAAAGTCGGTATTACTTTTTAAGGCCACGGCCGCCGAAACGCTTGTTGAAGCGATCAACACGACCACCGGTAGTCGCATCTTTCTGCTTACCGGTATAGAACGGGTGGCACTGACTGCAAACATCGAGATTAATATCTTTAGCAACAGTCGAACGTGTTTTAACAACGTTACCACAAGAACAGGTTGCACTGATCTCTACGTATTCTGGATGGATATCTTTTTTCATTGGAACCTCAGTTGTTTTGTATGCCGCCACCTGATCTATTGCCAGGCACCGCATGCAGGCTGCGCCGATTAAGCAAAGCCTTATAGGATTAAGGGCGGGCATTATACGCACAGTTTTATGCCCCAGCAAGCGTTTACTCAAAGATAGCAAACGCACTAGTTAACAGCGAAAACAAAAAGCAATACACTGTGCCATCTAACTTTGATGCGAGCCTCCTTTATTTATGCCTTACCTGCGACTTGCCATACCCTCCCCCTTGCGTCGGCTATTCGATTATCTGCCACCGCAGGGCTGTGAAACAGCAATCTTGCAACCTGGGGTGCGTATCAAGGTTCCATTTGGCCGCCGTGAGGTGACGGGTGTACTCATGGAGGTCGTAGATACCACCGAGGTGCCGTTAAACAAACTCAAAGCCGCGATTGCCGTCATCGATACCACCCCACCGTTACCGGCCACGGTGCTCAAACTCGCGCGCTGGGCCGCTAACTATTATCAACACCCGCTAGGTGACGCCTTAAGTCAAGCGCTACCGGTACTACTGCGTAAAGGCGCGCCCTGTGAATATACTCATCAACATCTCTGGCGAGCGATGCCAGATGCCGATATCGCTCAGCTCGGTAAAACCGCGGCGCGTCAACGGGAGCTATTATTATTACTGCTGGAACATCCTAACGGTATCAGCGAAGGCGCCATTCGCGCCGAAGGTGGCCAAACCGCGCTGTTAAAGAAACTGCTCGACAAAGGTTTAGCAGAATCCTTTATTCACACCCCCAATCATACCGAGCATAATGATCAGCCGCTGCATGAAGCGCCCCTCACTCTGAACGCCGAGCAACGCCATGCCGTGCAACAGATCACCACAACACAAGGCTTTCAAACGTTCCTCTTACAAGGTGTGACTGGCTCAGGCAAAACCGAGGTGTATCTTCAGGCGATTGAACACTATATTCGTCAGGGTAAGCAGGCGCTGATTTTGGTACCCGAGATAGGGCTGACACCACAAACCGTCAGCCGCTTCAAGGCACGCTTTAATCTACCGGTGGTGGTTTTACACTCCAATTTAACCGACAATCAACGCCTCGATGCTTGGCTACAAGCAAAAGAAGGTATCGCTCGCATCATCATCGGTACCCGTTCGGCTATGTTTACGCCGCTGCGTCATCCGGGTGTTATTTTTATTGATGAAGAACACGATACCTCGTTTAAACAACAGGACGGATTTCGCTATAACGCCCGTGATCTCGCCGTCATGCGTGGTAATTTAGAACAGATTCCAGTCGTACTGGGTACCGCAACACCGGCCATCGAAAGCCTCTACAATGCTCAACAGGGACGCTATCAATGGTTAAAACTCAATCAACGTGCCGGCGATGCGCTACCACCACAATTTGAACTCTTGGATATGCGTCAACTGCCGCTACAGGACGGCTTATCCGAACCGTTGATTCAACAGATCAAAGGCCATCTACAGCAGGGCACTCAGGTGCTGATATTTCTCAACCGGCGTGGTTTTGCACCGACACTGATGTGTCATGATTGCGGCTGGCTAGCCGATTGCCGTCGCTGCGATGCACACATGACGCTGCACCGTAAACCATTGCATCTACACTGCCACCATTGTGATAGTCAGCGTCCCGTACCTAATGTGTGTGATCATTGCGGCAGCAGCGATCTTAAACCCGTCGGCGCAGGTACCGAGCGCACCGAAGAACGATTACAGGCTCTGTTTCCCGATGTGCCCGTTATTCGCGTGGATCGTGACACCACGCAACGCAAAAACGCAATGCAACACATCATGGATCGGGTTCATCAAGGCCACCCCTGCATTCTCATTGGTACGCAAATGCTCGCGAAGGGGCATCACTTTCCCAAAGTTACCTTGGTCGCGATTCTTAATGCGGATAGCGGCCTATTTAGTGCTGATTTTAGAGGCATGGAGCGCACCGCTCAGCTGATTTTACAGGTAGCGGGGCGGGCAGGCCGAGCCGATCACCCCGGCAAAGTCGTTATGCAGACTCACCATGCCGATCATCCCACCATCACCAGCTTAGTTACCGAAGGCTATCAAGCCTTTGCCGAACAGGAACTCAGTCAACGTATCGCAGCCCACTTACCACCGTCGATCTATTGTGCGATGTTCAGAGCAGAGGCCAATCATCCAGGTCAAGCCGAACGCTTTCTCGGCAAATTGCGTCAACTAATGGCCAATGACATCCTTCAACCTCAAGGAATTCAGTGGCTCGGCCCACTTCCCTCTCCGATGGAAAAACGCGCCGGTCAATATCGTGCGCAACTGGTATTACAAAGCCATGATCGCAAAGCCCTCCACCAACAACTCAACAGTATTATCCATCAAGTAGAGAGCGACACTGAAGCGCGTAAAGTTCGCTGGTCAATCGATGTTGACCCTGTGGATATGTTTTAGCCACAAATAAACCCAGCAGGGGTTAACAAAAGGCGGTCGAAAAGGGATAATGTGCGGTCTTTTTTACGGACAACTGCGCAGTTCGGGCTATATAATCCCTGAATCGTTTTTTAGCACGGCCTTTAAACCTGCGCCTTTGCATCTGACTCCAGCATTCAACCCGGTATCTTTTGAGCATGAAACAACACATTGCGGATCTGATTAGTACTGCCCTGACCTCGCTGATTGAAAATGGCACCCTACCGGCCGATACTCAGCCTTCCATCATGGTGGAAAACACCCGCGACAAGTCTCACGGAGATTTCGCCTCAAATATTGCCCTGACGCTGGCTAAAGCCGCCAGAAGCAATCCGCGCGAATTATCACAAAAGATATGTGCAGCCCTACCCGCTTCCGATAATGTTGAGAAAACAGAGATTGCCGGCCCTGGGTTTATCAATTTCTTTGTCAGCGATGCCTCAACCGGTAACCTGATTAAAACCATTCTGCAAGCCAACAACCGCTACGGGCGTAATAACGACGGCGCCGGTAAAAAAGTACAAATTGAATTTGTCTCCGCTAATCCGACAGGCCCCTTACATATCGGTCACGGTCGCGGGGCGGCGGTCGGCGATTGTCTCAGTCGATTAATGGAAGCGACCGGCTGGGATGTCACTCGCGAATTTTATTACAACGATGCCGGTCAACAGATCAATAATCTAGCTCTATCTGTTCAAGCGCGCTGCAAAGGACTCACACCGGAAGACCCTAGCTGGCCAGAGAATGGCTATCGTGGTGATTACATTACCGATCTGGCTAACAGCTTTATGCGCGGCGATACCGTTGAATCCGCCGATCAAAGCTTCACCGGCACCCAAGATGCAGATGATCTTGAAGGCATTCGCCACTTTGCCGTGGCCTATCTGCGTCACGAGCAAGATCTCGACCTGAAAGCCTTTGGCGTTGATTTCGATGTCTATTTCTTAGAATCCTCGCTATACAATGAAGGCAAAGTCGAAGCCACCGTACAAACCCTGATCAATAACGGCTTTACCTATGAAGACGGCGGCGCACTGTGGTTACGTACCACCGATTTTGGTGATGACAAAGATCGCGTGATGCGAAAAACAGATGGCGGCTATACCTACTTTGTGCCCGATGTTGCTTACCATATGAACAAATGGCAACGCGGCTTCGATAAGGTTATTAATGAGCAAGGCGCGGATCATCACAGCACCATCACTCGCGTTCGCGCAGGTTTACAAGCCCTCAACGCGGGCATTCCGAAAGGCTGGCCTGACTATGTCCTGCATCAAATGGCCACTGTCATGCGCGGCGGAGAAGAAGTTAAAATATCTAAACGGGCTGGGAGTTATTTAACCCTACGCGATCTAATTGAAGAAGTGGGCCGTGATGCCACGCGATTCTTCTTGGCGGCCCGCAAATCTGACAGCCATCTGAACTTTGATATCGATCTCGCTCGCTCTGAGTCTGCCGATAACCCGGTCTACTATATTCAGTACGCGCACGCCCGCGTTTGCTCCATTTTCCGCAAGTTAGCCGAGAATAAACAGCAATGGGATGAAGCGACCGGTTTACAGGTATTAGAGCGACTGGAATTGGAATCAGAGAAACGTCTAACCATTAAACTGGGGCGCTATCCTGAAGTCGTTAAACGTGCCGCGGATGTGCGTGAGCCTCACCTAATCGCTACCTATCTATATGAGCTGGCCAGCGATTTCCACACCTATTACAACTCAGAGAAGACTCTCGTCGACGATACTGATCTGCGTAACGCTCGACTCACATTGGCAGTAGCGATACGTCATGTCTTAGCCAATGGCCTAGACCTCCTCGGCGTTACCGCGCCGGATCAAATGTAATAAGGCAACACGATGGCGCGCAGAGACTTCGCAAAAAAACGTAACAGTGGTTCGGCGGCCAGCCGTGCCACGCGTAGCAATAGTAAAAACAACCGCGCGCCTAGCAAACAACCGTTCCCTTGGGTGCGCAGCGTCATCAGCCTCGGTTTTCTTATTGGCTTTGTTTATCTGCTTTGGCAACTTACATCGGTTAGGCCTGATAACGGCGCAAGTGCGCCGGCATCACCTGCTGCGTCAACGCCGAGTAAAGCCGACATTAAAAGTGCCGCTAAGCCAGCACCTCAAAGCACCTCCAAAGCCAAACCGACGCCATCAAACAGCAGCGGCAGCCAAAGCAACAACAGTGCAATACCGCCGGTAGAAGAGCAATCGGAGCGCTTCGATTTCTATGAAATTTTGCCGGAAAGCGAAGTCGATACCGCGAATGTCGAACCGTATAAATCGACGCCCAAAAGTGCCAAACCCAAACATACTTACGTGCTCCAAGCCGGTTCATTCCAAAGCCATCAGGATGCGGAGCAATTGCGCGCGCGCCTCATTCTAGAAGGCTTACCCAATGTAAAAACACGTAGGGTCACCAACAGCAACGGTAGTATCTGGTACCAAGTCCTAACAGGGCCATATACAAACCGCTCAATGCTAAGCAAAGCCGAAGACCGTTTAGTCAGCATGAATATTCAGCCACTCGTGCGGCAAATAGACTAAATCCTTTTTTTATCATCGATTATTCATAACCTTGAAATAACGCCCAGCGCTCCCATATCTATACTCATTGCAAATTGAGTACACCTATTCGGGAAAGCACACCCATGACCACAATTGTTTCTGTACGTCGCGACGACCAGGTCGTTGTTGGCGGTGACGGCCAGGTATCCCTCGGCAACACCGTTATGAAAGGCACCGCCCGCAAAGTTCGCCGACTGGCGAAGCACGACGTTATTACCGGTTTTGCAGGCAGTACTGCCGATGCGATCACCTTACTCGACCTCTTTGAACAGCAACTCGAAAAACATCAAGGTAACATCTTCAACGCCGTTGTCAGCCTAGCGAGAGAATGGCGCGGCGATCGAGTGCTGCGCAAACTCGAAGCCTTGATGCTGGTGGCAAACAAAGATAAAACCTACCTAATTTCCGGCAGTGGCGATATTATCGAACCAGAAGATGGCGTTATTGCGATCGGTTCCGGTGGTAACTATGCCTTAGCCGCCGCCCGCGCGTTGGTTGCGAATAGCGAGCTTAACGCCCGAGATATTGTCGAAAAGAGCTTACAGATTGCCGCCGATATCTGCGTATTCACCAACGCGAATCTCACCATTGAGCAGCTGCAATCCACCGCAGCCGAAGCCTGAAAGAACAGCCAAAGAGAGCTTACTGATGTCCAATATGACACCCCGTGAAATTGTTTCCGAGCTAGATCGACACATTGTCGGTCAAGCTGATGCCAAACGCTCTGTCGCGATCGCCCTGCGTAATCGCTGGCGACGGATGCAGCTAGATCCTGAGCTGCGCGCCGAAGTATCACCGAAAAACATTCTCATGATCGGTCCTACCGGTGTCGGTAAAACCGAAATCGCTCGTCGCTTGGCCAAGCTTGCCAACGCACCCTTTATTAAAATTGAGGCGACTAAATTTACCGAAGTCGGCTATGTCGGCCGTGATGTGGAAACCATTATTCGTGATTTGATCGATATGGCGATCAAAATGCTGCGCGAGCAGGAGATGGATAAGGTTAAATTCCGCGCCGAAGATGCCGCGGAAGAACGTATTCTCGATGCGTTACTGCCACCGGTTCGCCCCACCAGCCTAGATGAGCAGCCGGAGCAAAAATCCGACAGCGCCACACGTCAACTGCTGCGCAAACAGCTACGGGAAGGTAAACTGAATGATAAAGAGATCGATATCGATTTGAGTCAAGCGCCGGTGGGCGTCGAAATCATGGCCCCTCCCGGCATGGAAGAGATGACCAGTCAGTTACAAAGCATGTTTTCTAACATGGGTAACAGCAAAACCAAGAGTAAACGCATTAAGGTTAAAGATGCGCTGAAACAGGTGATCGATGAAGAAGCCGCTAAAATGGTCAACGATGACGACCTCAAGCAAATGGCGATCGATGCGGTTGAACAAAACGGTATCGTCTTTCTCGATGAGATCGATAAAGTCTGTAAACGCGAAGGCACCGGCGCAGATGTCTCCCGTGAAGGCGTACAAAGAGACTTATTGCCGCTGATCGAAGGCAGCAATGTTACGACTAAATATGGCACCATCAAAACCGACCATATTTTGTTTATTGCGTCTGGCGCATTTCATCTATCCAAACCATCCGATTTGATTCCTGAGTTACAGGGGCGTTTGCCCATCCGCGTCGAGCTACAAGCCCTAACGCCGGATGATTTCCGCCGCATCCTCACAGAACCCAATGCATCACTCACAGAGCAATACCGTGCGCTGCTGGCCACTGAAGGGGTCACCGTTGAATACGCTCAAGACGGTATTGATCGCATTGCCGAGCTGGCGTATCAGGTCAATGAGAAAACCGAAAATATTGGTGCCCGTCGCTTGCACACCATGATGGAGCGGCTACTGGAAGAGATTTCATTTAGCGCATCGGATCAGGCCGGTACAACGATTAAGGTTGATCGAGCATTTGTCGATCAATATCTAGCCGAGCTAAGCCAAGATGAAGATCTCAGTCACTATATTCTTTAATTAATCGTCACGATGACAGAGCCTCGCGCTCTGTCAGCGGAGTATCCTCATGCACGCGGTACCGCCTAAAGACATTAAGCTACATGCAAAATCGAAGACCCTGGAGTTGATCTACAGTGATCAACAGCAGTTTGAACTGAGTGCTGAATATCTGCGGGTTCATTCGCCGTCTGCCGAGGTCCGTGGTCACGGCGTCGGCAACGGTGTATTGCAGACAGGCAAACAGCTCGTTGGTATCAAAGGGCTAGAAGCCGTTGGCAATTACGCACTCAAAATCACCTTTGATGATGGCCACGATAGTGGCTTATTCACGTGGGAATACCTGCTCGACTTGTGCCAACACTATGATAGCTACTGGAATCGTTACCTCGCGGAACTGTCTAAAGCAGGTAAAACTCGGCATGCTAATATGATTGCCAAAGGATAAACGGCGCAATTAAGCTTAAACATCTGTTTTCACTGAAGACAGATCAGTTGATGCCGCAAGAATAAAGACAATTGCCGACTGCAAAGGTAGAATGCGACTACGCGAATTAGGCAGATGACAGGTTTCCCATGACTGACCAGAAAGAATCTCAGGACAATACCCACTTCGGCTTCGAACAGGTAAAAGTCGACGAAAAACAGGACAAGGTTGCTGACGTTTTTCACTCTGTCGCCAGCAAGTACGATATCATGAATGATCTGATGTCAGGCGGTATTCACCGCATCTGGAAACGTCAAACGATCGAACAAAGCGGTGTACGACGCGGCCATAAAGTGCTCGACATTGCCGGTGGTACCGGCGACTTAACCATGCGTTTTTCCCGCTTGGTTGGTGCTGAAGGTAAAGTCGTACTCGCCGATATCAATGATTCTATGTTAAAAGTGGGTCGTGACCGCCTCATGGATCGGGGAATTACCGGCAACGTCGAGTTTGTCCAAGCCAACGCCGAAGCACTGCCGTTTCCCGATAACACCTTTGATTGCATCACCATCGCCTTCGGTCTGCGCAATGTCACCTTTAAAGAAAAAGCCTTAGCATCGATGGCACGGGTACTTAAACCCGGCGGTAAAGTCATGGTATTGGAGTTTTCCAAAACCAATAACCCTCTGCTCACCAAAGCCTACGACCTCTACTCATTCAGTCTGCTGCCTAAAATTGGTAAATTAATCGCAGGAGATGAGGAAAGCTATCGCTATCTGGCAGAATCCATCCGCATGCATCCCGATCAGGAAACCCTGAAAGGCATGATGCAAGAAGCCGGACTGACGCAGTGTAAATACCAGAATATGACCGGCGGTATTGTCGCCCTTCATACCGGTATTAAGCCGTAATCGACGATGAGCATCGAGACCCTCTACGCAACCCTATTGACCTTAGCAGAAGAGACGCTTAACCGTCTCCTGCTACTCAATCCAGACACTGTTACGCAGTTACAGCAACTCGATGGAAAGGTTATCGCGATTCAGCTCACAAGCGCCAACCTAGCGCTTTCACTGCAGCCTAGCGCGACCGGCATACAGCTGGATATGATCGAGCGAGAAGATGCCGATGTGACACTCAGTGGTAGCCCGACAGATTTTTTACGCCTGTTAAGTGCGGCTGACAGTAGTGAAGCCATGTTTGGCAAAACCATTACCGTGAGCGGTGATAACGCACTGGCCACACGCTTCAGTCAAATATTGATCGATACTGCCTTGGATTGGGAAGGTCTGCTAGCACAAGTGCTAGGCGATTTACCGGCTCATGAATTCGCGCGGTATCTAAAATGGAAAGCGTCACTGTATCTGCATGCCGGCAACAGCCTGAAACGCAATATTGAAGAGTATGTGACAGAAGAGTTGCGCTTGCTGCCCAGTCGCCCGGAAATAAACCACTTTACGGCCGCCACCGACAGCCTTCGCCAAGAAACCGAACGAGCAGCCGCTCGAATCGAACGGCTACGGCAAAAAATCAACGCTTAACCAGCGTTCAATCTCGCTTAGAATGGTTTAACCACCACGAATATCAGAATCGGTATGAAAATCAGCAGCGGTAACTCATTGAAAAGGCGAAAATAGCGCCCCGTCCGCGACAAGGTTCCGGCGCGCGCCTTCTTCAGATAGCTAAAGCACCAAGCGTGATAGCCAATCAATAAGCCGACAAACAACAACTTCGCATGTAGCCAGCCACCGGTAATGCCATAGCCAAGCCAAAGCCACAAACCTAAACCTAAGGTAAATACCGCCATAATCGACATAAAGCCGAATAATTTACCGGCCATAATCTGTAACCGCGCGACATCCTGCCCCGCTTCACGCCCTTCAACATAGTGCACAAATATACGCGGCAGATAGAAAATACCCGCCATCCAACTGGTCATCGCCAGAATATGAAACACCTTAACCCACAACATCCGTCTGCTCCCTTATGCTTAACAATGATCTGCAGCGCTGTATTCAAACCGCTTGAGTCTCAACCCGTAAACGATCGCCCAACTCAACCACCAACTTATCACCAGGATTCACCGCACCGACTCCCGCAGGTGTTCCGGTGAGCACCACATCACCCGGCAATAAGGTAAAATAATGACTCATATAAGCGATCAACGGATACACTTTGTTGAGCATATAGCTGCTATTACCGTTTTGACGAATCTCACCATTAACCGTTAAGCGAATCTGTTGATTTTGCAGATCACCTACCGCTGAAGGCTCTAAAAAAACCGATAACGGGCATGCACCATCAAACCCTTTGGCCTTTTCCCAAGGGTGGCCCTGCTGCTTCAGCTTACCTTGCACATCCCGCAAGGTCAGATCAAGGCCAACGCCCACCCCCGCAACTGCCGCTTCAATCTCGTCATGGGTAGCATTTTTCAACGGCTGACCAATCAAAATCGCCATTTCCGTTTCAAAATGAACCGAGCCAAAATCGACTGGCACAGCAAACGGCTCAGCCATCGGCACAATGGCCGTCGAAGGCTTAATAAATAACATCGGCGTCGTCGGTATAGGATTATTCAGCTCTGCCGCATGGTCTGCATAATTACGGCCTACACATACCACTTTACCAACCGGAAGGTCAGCGCTAACGCCATCTACATACTGATGTTTATACTGAATAATCAAGGCTTTATCCCCTTCAGGAAGTCTGAAAATAAATTCGGCATTGCCGCACAAAAGATTATCGAAACAGCTTAACTAGCGTGTTTCACTGAGTTTTGATCATACCTCTGGCACACAACGAGCTCAATGCTAAGGTTAACGACAAGGTCAACAATAAAACGATAAGCGAGCCTAACACCACCCCCTCCCAAGCTAACCATTGCCAAAAGGGATCAAGATAAAAACCACCGCTACTGGCCCCTAAATAATAAAAGACCAGATATAACGATGAAGCACTGGCCCGCGCATAGGTTGCTTGACGGCTGACCCAACTACTGGCACTCGAATGAGCAAAGAAGAAACCAAAGCTGTTGATAAAAAAGCCTAACACGATCCACCCTAAAGCATCGCTTAACGTTAATAAGCTACCGCTCATTAAAATCACAATCCCCGCTTTAATACAGTTGAGCTGCCCAATACGTTGCGCTACTCGCCCCGATAACGTCGACCCGACCGTACCGGTCAAATAAGTCAAAAACAGTAAGCCAATCCAAACGGGGCTCAGATGATACGGCGCATCGGACAAGACAAAGGTGATATAACTGTACTGATTGATAAAAATAAAAAAGTTCAAACCACCCACCAGATACACCAGCAACAATAGTGGATTCGTCAGATGGCCTTTCAAACGCTGTAGCATGCTCGGCAAATGTAACGGCTGTGGCGTGAACTGTTGAGAGGCCGGTAATAACCACCAAAATAGCAACCAGCAAACTACACTCATCAACCCCATCACCAGAAACAGGTCGGCCCAACCCAGCCAATCACTGACAAAACCACCAATCAATCGCCCCGATATGCCCCCAATAGAGTTGCCACTGATATACAAACCCACAGCCAACAGCAATGCTTTACGTGAATATTCATCCCCCATGTAAGCAATGGCAATGGCCGGCAGGCCACCGAGAAAGAAACCTTGCAGCCCTCGCAGCACAATAAGAGAGGTAAAACTATTCGCTTGTGACAATAGCAAAGTACATACACAGACACCCGCCATGCTCAAGAGCATCAACAAACGCCGCCCCAATGCATCCGATAAGGGGCCATAGAACAGTAACGACAATCCGAGCATCAGGGTCGTGATCGTGAATGACCAGCCAACCTCCAGCGTCGTCAGCATAAACTCCTGTTGTAGCTCAGGTAGAATGGGCTGAGTGACGTAGACGTTGGAAAAAATCATAAACGAGCCGATGCATAACGCAATGGTGGCTCGCCAGAACGGTTTGGTACCCGCTTCGATCATGTTGCTGCTCTCAGGGTGTCAAAAAAGTAGACTAAGACTAGCAGTTGACAAACAATCACAGAAACATATAAAAGTGATAATATTAATCAATTTTTGTGATATCACATTCACATCAGTTATCAAGCCGTCGCCCTGCACGGCTTGATTAATCGCTGCCACCATTCGCTACTCAGGTAATGCCATGGATATACGTTCACTACGCAATTTTCAAATGGTCGCTCGGGAAGCCAACTTCACGCGGGCAGCCAAACAACTGCATTTAGCACAGTCGGCCGTGAGTATGTCCATCAAACGCCTAGAGGAGCAGTTAAATCTGACACTATTTCATCGAACGGAGCGCCGTATCACGCTGACCGATGAAGGCGAGAGGCTGCTATTACATGCTGACAAGATACTGCAGGCGGTCACCGATGCCGAACTAGAAATGCAAGAACTCACCGGTCTATCTCGTGGTCAAGTCAGGGTGGGGATCCCGAGTATGCTCGGCTCTTACTATTTGCCTGAGTTTCTCATGGGCTTTCGTCATAGCTATCCTGACATTCAATTATCCGTAGTCGAAGGAGGTACCTCCCATATCCGTCAACAGATTGAACAAGGAGAGCTCGATATCGGTATCGTTGTCGATGATGGCAAACCCGATGAGCTGGAGAAAATTCACCTGCTGCAAGAGGAAATTCTCGTGTGCGTCAGCGCAGATCATCCTTTAGCTCAACAAGCTAGCGTCAGTTACACCGAGTTCCTAGATGAAGAGTTAGTCCTATTTAAAGAAGGCTTTTTTCATCGACAAGTCACGGAACAACTGGCTCAAAATTATCAGGTCAAACCGAAAATATCGTTTGAGACCAATCTCATTCCTCTGATTCAATCCGTTGTCCGACACGGCTTTGGCATCTCGGCTCTACTCAGGCCCGCCATCGATGATGCTCAAGACTTGATCGGCCTGCCCTTTGAAACCCCATTACGTTTTGATCTGTGCATCGCCTGGCGACAGCAGAGTTATCTTTCCAGAGCCAATCAAGCCTTTGTTGACTACCTACTTAAGCATTCACCCAACACCGCAAACAGGTGACAATATCGCTAAAGATATCTACTATAGCGCTCCCATTTTATAGGAGTAATAATATGCTAACCGTGAACGAATACTTTGATGGTGCGGTAAAATCTATCGGCTTTGAAAACGCGGAAGGTAAAGTCACTTCCGGTGTGATGGCAGCAGGCGATTATGAGTTTGGTACCTCTGAAAACGAACTCATGAAAGTCATCAGTGGCGAACTGCGGGTTAAACTCCCCGGCAACGATGCGTGGCAATCATTTCCAAGCGGCACAGAGTTCCGTGTTGCCGCCCATCAGACATTCCAATTACAGGTTGCACAACCGACAGCCTACCTCTGCATCTATAGCTGATTCAGCGCATATACGGGCGAAAAACATGAATCCGAATCACGATCTTTAATGCTAAGTGATTTCGATTCATGTTTGTCTGAATAAAAATTCAGCATCACCGCCCCTCACGCCTCACCCTTTTACCATCACACTGTGTTAACATAGCGCCCCTTTCTTTTATCGGCTAACCCGGGGATACCTGCCACACACAGGGTTATCCCACTTAAAAAGAGATCCATATCATGAGCCCAAAAACCTCTCTGGAAAAAAGCAAGATTAAAATTCTGCTGCTGGAGGGCGTGCACCAGTCAGCACTGGATACCCTGAATGCCCACGGCTACACCAATATCGAATACCTGACCGGCTCCCTGCCTGAAGAAGATTTGATTGAACGCATCAAAGATGTTCACTTTATCGGTATCCGTTCTCGTACTCAGCTGACCGACAAAGTCTTTAAGGCCGCCAAAAAACTCATTGCCGTTGGTTGTTTCTGTATTGGTACCAATCAGGTGAATCTGACTGCAGCAACCATGCGCGGCGTGGCTGTTTTCAATGCGCCTTTCTCTAACACCCGCTCAGTCGCTGAACTGGTGATCGCTGAAGCGATTATCCTGTTACGTGGCGTCGCCGAGAAAAATGCTAAAGCGCACCGCGGTGTATGGCAGAAGTCGGCTAAAAACTCCTATGAAATTCGCGGTAAGAAACTCGGTATTATCGGTTACGGCAGCATTGGCTCACAGTTAAGTGTCATCGCTGAATCCATGGGGATGCATGTTTTTTTCTACGACATCATTACTAAACTGCCACTGGGTAACGCCACTCAGCTAGGCACGATGAAAGAACTATTAGCCACCTGCGATATTATCACCCTGCATGTGCCTGAAACACCATCAACCAAAGATATGATGGGCGCTGCACAATTCGCCGAAATGAAGCAAGATTCGATCTTTATCAATGCCGCTCGCGGCACCGTGGTCGTGATTGATGATCTATGCGAAGCACTGGCCGAAAAACGCCTATTGGGTGCTGCGGTTGACGTATTCCCAACCGAACCACGCTCCAATGATGATGAATTCATCTCTCCGCTACGCGAATTTGATAATGTGATCCTGACCCCGCATGTCGGTGGTTCTACCTTGGAAGCGCAGGAAAACATCGGCTATGAAGTATCTGATAAGTTAATCAAGTACAGTGATAATGGTTCATCAATCACGTCCGTTAACTTCCCTGAAGTTGCCTTGCCGGAGCATCCTGATGTGCACCGTTTGTTGCATGTTCATGAAAACATTCCAGGCGTCATGAGCTCAATCAACAGTGTCTTTTCTGAAAATGATCTCAACATCACAGGTCAATACCTGCAGACCAACGAGAAAGTCGGTTATGTCGTTATCGACGTTAATGCTGAGACCTCTAAGGTTGCGCTGAGCAAACTGAAACAGGTGAAAGGCACGATTCGCTGCCGTCGTTTGTTCTAACTCGCTCATTAGCCGTTCGATGAAAAAAGGCAGCGCAAGCTGCCTTTCGCATCATGGGCTTAGCTTAATGTTGCTTCGTTACCTGCGACGTTCAGGGATTGCTCAATGAGCTTAAATACCTGCAAACGAAGCGCTGTACTCTCATTCACTAAATGATGTCGCGCGTGTTGTAATAACTTAATTTCTAATCCTGGATAAAGCCGTCCGATCACACCTAAGTTATGCCGCCATTCCACTGTTGTATCCTCCACGCCTTGAATACACAAAGGCTGAGTGGTTAAGCTAGCAGACTGTTCAACCTCATCAATCCAACGTAACATAGCACCGATCCAGCGCACCGGAATACGCCGATGCTGTAATGGATCTTCATAACGAACAAAATCCAAAAACGCCTGATCTCCCGAGCTCAAACTATAGCGACGTGGCACAGAACGTCGTAAAAATCTTAACCAACGATACTGACTGGCTATCTCCTGCCAACCACAAGGTCGCACCAACGGCGCTAAAAACACCTGTTGCTTTATTGGCCAATCATAAAAACCAAACTTCAACTGCTGTTCCATCAAGATCGCAGCCCCCGTGCTTTGACCTATTAACACCCAAGGCCCAGTCAGGTGCTCTTTACGACTATTCAGCAGCGCCGTTAACTTTTCTGCGTAGGTCGTAAAACTCTCGATGGCGAGCGGCGGCCCTTGCGATAGGCCATGACCAGGCAGATCGAAGATCAGGACGTTCCAACCAATTTCAAGCAAATATGAGATTAGATGACGATACAAACCACTGTGATCAAAATAGCCATGTACCACCACGGCCGTACCTCGACTTGTATCACGACAGCTGTAATGCTGTACAAACAACGCACAGCCCTGCACGACCTGCTGAGAGGCCGACAATCGATGGCCTGCATGAATAATCGAGTTTAATTGATAGCAGTTCAGATACTCTGTCAGCAACTCACAACTACTGATGCCTGCCGCTTGATTGAATACCGGCAAGCTATTACGTAAGCATTTAGCATCTAACATCCGCATAATATATTTCCTTAAACTGAGCCAACGGAACAGCGTATAAAACGGCGGCCTACTTATAATCTAGGCTAGATTCACAACTTATTCCTTGTGCTATGACAATTGCTGTATATAGTAAATTGCATCACCTTAAGGCCTAATGTATGCGACTACTCATTCTCTTTGTTATCTTATTCAGCCTTAAAGGGTTCGCAGCAACCCTTGATACTCAAGCGGATTTAGAACGTTTTCAAAGCCAACAACAATCGCTTGAGAATGATCCGGACAACCCGCTCTATAGCGCCTATCAAGTGGCTATACAGCAACTACAAGATGTCCTCTTACTGGAACAACAAGCGCAAAATATTCGCTCAGAAATTGCCACGCAAGCCCAACAGTTGGAACAGGCACGCACAGCCGCCGCACCTATCGAGTTAACACTGCCCGATCACGCCTTAACTGAAGAAGAGCTGCAACAGTTATTGGTAAAAAACAAAACGAAACTGATCGATCTCGAAAAAAATCACAACGATCTGCAACAAATCATTCGTGATAGCGATACCTTACTGTTAAGCAAGCGCACTAAACTGGCAACATTGCAACAACAGTTGAACGATCTAACAACGGATGCCGAGACACAACCGAGCACCGATTTACAGCAGCTACGTGCACAGACCCGTCAATATCAACAACGGGAAATTGCATTACGTTTGGAAATAACCGAACTAGAAATTGTTGCGCTACCGGGTCAGGTTGAACTGGCAAATCTAAAACTAACAAACCTACAAAAACAGATTCAGTCTTACGACAACTGGATCAATGCCGCCGAACAACATCAGCAACAAGTCGACCGCGCGGCAGCCGAAAAAGCCCTCAGTCAGGTTGAACACTCGGACACCGATAGCAATCCGATCTTACAACAAGCACTCACCCGCAACAGCGAAACCGCTAATATCATTCGACAAGCATTAGCAGAAACCGAACAAATCGCACAACGCCGTAAACAACTGGAACAGCAGTTACAAATTATTCGTCAGACCTATCAAGCGATTCGAGCACAGCTCGAATTAGACGTGAGCTACACCGGCTCGGAGATTCGCAAACATATTCAGCAACTACCCAAGCCACTCAAACCCGAGAGTAGCAAGAGCCGCCTAAAAGCGTTACGCCTGAGTCAACTAACGCTGAGCTTACCGATAGTGCAACAAACCGAGATCGATAGCCTATCAGAAGCGCAGCAAAACAAGTTCAATCAGCTACATCAAAGCCTCGCAGAGCTCATTTCAGAGCAGCGTTCGCTACAACAAAAGCTGATCAGTGAACTATCACAACTACTGCTCATACAGGAGCAATTTAATCAGCAGATCATAGATAGTCGAACACTGTTTAATAAACATCTACTCTGGCTACCCAGTACCACCCCTCTATCGCTGCAGTGGCCTAACCAAGTTGGCCAAGGTTTTATCTTACTCATCGATGAGATTCCCCGATTACTACAACCCTATCTCAGCCAGTTGAGCAATACATTAGCCCTCCCCCTCGGATTACTGATCATCACTTTACCGCTGGCACTGTTCTGCCGTCGCTACCTAAATAACCGTCAACCGCAATGGTGTCAGCTGATAGGAAATGTCTCGCAAGATAATATTCGTCATACCCTTCGCCCACTGTTGTATGGCCCCTTGATTGCCTTACCAATCCCATTGTCTCTATATGCCCTCGGTCGGCAGTTCGATGAGGATGCTGCATCGATGAGTAACCTGCTGTACCTGCTGGCATTTATAAGTTGGCTCTATCTCACGTTCATGCGTTGGCTGCAACAACCCTATGGCCTATTACAAGGACAATTTAGCCTGCCAGAACAGACGACTCAAACTTTACGCCAACGCTTACACCTGTTGTTCTGGACCAATACCCCCTTAATCGCGTTACTGTTTATACTCGACCTAAGTAACCACGAGCTTATTATCGCCGGCCCTACTCGATTGATCTTACTGATCATCACGCTCGGTTTCACACTGTTCTGGATCAGTTTATGGCGCTCTATACCGCAATCTCAGGCGCCCGACCCCTCGCGCTTATGGCATAATGCAGGTCTCTGGATCGGATTTATCATTGCCTTTAATATGGCCATGGCAGGCCTAGTGATATGGGGTTATATGCTCTCGGCCAGTATTCTAACCGGGCTGATGTTGCTCTTGGTGTGTATCGCCATCTTAGCCTACCTTATGTTTCATTTAGGTCGACGTTGGTTATTGATTGAAGAACGCAGACTCTACTTTAACCGCGCACTCGCTCGTCGAGCCGATATCCTGTCTGCCCGAGAAGAACAAAAAGATACGCCACCGATAAAAGAAAACTTTATCGATATTCAGACGATTTCAGAGCAGGGTAATATGCTGCTCAAGACGGTCACCGCACTCATGTTTATCACCCTCGCGTGGTTCACTCTCGGCTGGACACTGCCGGCCCTCGATATGCTCGATTCAGTGACGCTCTGGTCAACCAGTAGTAGCGACAATGGCATCCTCAGCTTTATCACCCTCAAGCAGATTATTTTTGCCCTCGCCGCACTCACAATTACCTTTATTGCGGCCCGCAACTTACCGGGGTTATTCGAATTACTGGTGCTGAACTATCTACCACTGGCACCCGGCACCGGTTTTGCGATATCCACCCTACTGAAATATTCACTCTATATTATCGGCTTGATCAGTTTCCTCAATTTTCTCGGTTTAGAATGGGGCAAGCTACAGTGGCTCATCGCGGCAATGGGGGTAGGCTTGGGGTTTGGTCTACAGGAGATCGTGGCCAATTTTGTTTCCGGCCTCATTATCTTGTTTGAAAAACCTATTCGTATCGGCGATACCATCACCATCGGCGGCGTCACCGGCAATGTCAGTCGCATACATATTCGCGCTACCACCATTACCGATTGGGATCGCAAAGAGGTGATTATTCCCAATAAAACGTTCATCACCGATCAGTTAATCAACTGGTCACTCACCGACCCTATCACTCGCATTATTGTACCGGTGGGGGTTGCTTATGGTTCCGATACGGGGCTAGTCACTGAGTTACTATTGCAAGCGGCTGCGGTTAACAAAAACGTGCTCACTGAACCGGCACCACTGGCTTACTTTCTCTCCTTCGGTAACAGCACACTAGATTTTGAACTACGCGCTTATATTAGTTCAATGGATAAACGTAATCAGGCGACTCATGATCTCCATCGCACCATTGATCAACTATTCAAGGAACACGATATCGAGATCGCCTTCCCACAACTCGATCTGCACGTGAGAACGAATGATGGCGCTAAACAAACCGATCAAAATGAGCAAAAATAGTTTAATATCAGCTAAATAGTAACGACGACAAAGGACATGCCGTGATCAGCAAAGAAGATAATTTCCGCCAGCTACATCAATGTCAAATCCCCGTCCGCTGGGGCGATATGGATGCCTATGGGCATGTTAATAACGCGCTCTATATGCGCTATCTCGAAGAAGCCCGCGTACAGTTTTTGGCGCAGCTTGGTGCAGCCGTCGATGGTAACGGTACCGACCCAGTGATTATCAATGTCGGCTGTACCTTTCTACGCCCCATCAGCTATCCGGCCACCGTTAATATCAAAATATCTGTCGGTGAGATTGGCCGCAGCAGCTTTATGACCTGGTATGAACTCAGCACCACCGATGCACCTGATGTGATCTGCAGTGAAGGCTACTCTAAGGTCGTCTGGATGGATCATAACACCGGCCGCTCCGTGCCCCTACCGGACGCTATCCGTCAACGTATTTCATAACCGCTAAAAGGAAATTAACCTTCATGAATGACGTAACACAAGCCTCTAGCGATAAAGGCAGTAACGCGAAAATTATCTATATTCTCTATCTCGCCAGTCTCATCTTCGGTATTACGGGCCTCGTCGGCCTGATCATGGCCTATGTCAATAAAGCCGATGCTCCCGAGTGGTTGAAAAGCCATTATCAATGGCAGATCCGTACCTTCTGGATGGCCCTGCTCTATACCGTGATTGGCATTATCACGGCCTCGTTCCTGATCGGCTTTCTGATTCTGCTATTAAATGTTGTGTGGTTTATTATCCGCTGTATCAAAGGCCTAAGCGCACTGGATAAACAACAACCACTGCCACAACCCACCAGCTGGTTGTTCTAAGCGCGACAACCCTGCATGAAGCTGCTCATGGCAGCTTTTTCTTTATTCACGCAAGCGCTTCTCGCTTGATCGAAGCGCTATCCCACATTGTGAAATGAATACCTCTGATTAGCTTCATACTTTAGCATTGCTAGAGAGGACAGGCTCGGTAAAGTGCGATACTGTTGCGATGCACAAGCCGAAACAGCAGTGATACCGATAGGCACACTGAATTGCGGCATACAAAAAATCACCTAATCCGGTTGCCTCGCGCCGGATGCTGGACGATTAAAAATGAGGCAGTATATGACGAGTCAACGGATACAAACAGGCGGCCTGCAGGTTGCTGAAGCGCTTTACACTTTTGTTAATCAGCAGGTTATTCCGGGCACCGGCGTGACCGAAACACAGTTTTGGACCGGCCTAGACGCCATCGTCCACGACCTAGCCCCCGAAAACCGCGCCCTGCTGGCAAAACGAGATGCCATTCAAGAACAGATCGACAACTGGCACCGCGAAAACCGTGCCAATGGCTTCGATCTGGCAAGCTATAAAGCATTTCTGCAGGAAATCGGCTATCTGCTACCGGAAGGCGAAGACTTCAGCGCCACCACCAGCAATGTTGACCCAGAAATGGCCACCATGGCCGGCCCTCAGTTGGTGGTGCCGGTGATGAACGCTCGCTTCGCTCTAAACGCAGCCAATGCTCGCTGGGGAAGCCTATACGATGCCCTCTACGGCACCGATGCTATCGCCGCAGATAATGGCGCCGAGATCACCGCCAGCTACAATCCGGTTCGGGGCGCGAAAGTCATCGAATTTGCTCGCAACGTCTTGAATGAAGTCGCCCCGCTAAGTAATGGCTGCCATAAAGACGCTGTTCGTTACAGCATCGAGAACGGTCAACTAATAGTCACGCTCAACAATGGCACTGAAACGGGCCTACAAGATGCGTCGCAGTTGATTGGTTATAACGGCGAAACCTCTACACCGAGTTCTATTCTGCTGCAACACAACGGCCTGCATCTCGACATTCAAATCGATCGCAGCAGTCAAACCGGCGCAACCGATGCCGCAGGCATCAGCGATATTATCGTCGAAGCGGCGTTAACTGCGATTATGGACTGCGAAGACTCCGTTGCCGCCGTTGATGCGGAAGACAAAGTAGTGGCTTACAAAAACTGGCTCGGCCTGATGAAAGGTGATCTCACTGAAGAAGTGACCAAGGGCGGAAAAACCTTCACTCGACGCATGAATCCAGATCGTCAATACACCGGTGTTGATGGTACTCAGGTTAGCCTCAAAGGCCGTAGTTTGATGTTTGTGCGTAACGTTGGCCATCTGATGAGCAACAACGCCATTCTCGATAAAGACGGCAATGAGATACCTGAAGGCATTCTCGATGGTATGCTTACTAGTCTGATCTCAATTCACGATGTCAAAGGCACCGGTCAATTCAGTAACACCACCACCGGTTCTATCTATATCGTTAAACCGAAGATGCACGGCCCCGAAGAAGTCGCCTTTGCAAATACTCTATTTGGCCGTATCGAAACCGCCCTAGGATTGCCAAACTTCACGATTAAAATGGGCATCATGGATGAGGAACGTCGCACCACGGTTAACTTGAAAGAGTGTATCCGTGCAGCCAAAGACCGTGTGGTGTTTATTAATACTGGTTTCCTCGATCGTACCGGTGACGAAATCCATACCTCAATGGAAGCCGGCCCCATGATCCGTAAAGGTGAGATGAAAGCCGCTGCATGGATCGGCGCTTACGAAGATTGGAACGTTGATAACGGCCTCTCCTGCGGTCTACAAGGGCGTGCTCAGATTGGTAAAGGCATGTGGGCAATCCCCGATCAGATGGCCAACATGCTGACGGCTAAAATCGGACATCCGCTGTCTGGGGCAAACACCGCCTGGGTACCATCGCCAACGGCGGCGGCACTGCACGCACTGCACTATCATAAGGTTGATGTTTTCGCCCGTCAGGAAGAACTCAAAAGCCGCCCTCGTGCCAGCCTCGATGATATTCTGACCATCCCCGTTGCCAGCGACACTAACTGGTCGGCTGACGAGATTCAGAACGAACTGGACAACAATGCTCAGGGTATCCTCGGCTATGTGGTACGTTGGATCGATCAAGGCGTGGGTTGCTCGAAAGTGCCAGACATCAATGATGTCGGCCTAATGGAAGACCGTGCAACACTGCGGATCTCCAGCCAGCATATCGCTAACTGGCTACATCACAATATCTGTACCGAAGCGCAGGTCATGGAAACTATGCAGCGCATGGCGGCCGTGGTTGACCGTCAGAACGAAGCTGATCCACTGTACCAGCCCATGGCACCGAACTTCGATGACAGCGTGGCCTTCCAAGCGGCATTAGAACTCGTCATTCAAGGCCGAATTCAACCAAATGGCTATACCGAGCCCGTACTGCACCGCCGCCGATTAGAAGCGAAGGCCAAGCAGAACGCTTAAACTCTAGCCCTCACCGACTAAAAAACCGCGCACCGCGCGGTTTTTTATTGCCAGCAATTAAGATTATTCACCCATGATATAAGGGCTGATATTAGCCATTGCTCGAGTAACATAGTCATCTTTTTCTGACACCGGCGCAACATAATGCAATGCCGCTTGCGCCACCTCTATTCCTTCCGACTTAGCCAGCACCCAAGCAGCTAAGTACTGCGAGGCCAAACAGCCTCCGGCAGTGGCGATATTATGCTGTGCAAAAAAAGCCTGCGGTAACACCTCAATTCCCGCCTCTTTAACCCAAGGGGTAGTGGTCAAATCAGTACAGGCGGGTATACCATTCAATAATCCAAGCGAAGCTAACAGCAACGCGCCAGAGCATTGCGCACCGATTAACTGACGCGTTGGATCTAACTCGAGCTGCGACATCAAATCAGCATCGGCCACCACCTCACGAGTTTTCATGCCACTTCCAATTAAGACAACATCCGCTTCGCTGGCTTCACTCAAATCGATATGTCGTTCCAATATGACACCGTTCATCGACTCAACCCTTAACGTCGGACTGGCGATAGACACTCGCCAACCGGGTCGCTTAACCCGATTTAAAATTCCCAGTGCGATCAAGGAGTCAAGCTCATTAAAACCATCAAAAGTTAGAATAGCAATATGCATCATGGGACTCCTTCTAGATATGCAGCCGGCATAAAACCCGACTATTCGGCCGGTTAAGCCTATAAGATCAGTTGCGTTAACCGATTATATGACCTAAATTCATGACAATAAAATTATTGTCATGGATACAATGTAGATGGTGCAGGCCCGTTACAAGCAACTAGTTGATAACCTCGCGGCAGATATCCACAACGGACTTCTGTCCCCCGGCACTCAACTACCAACCCATCGCCAACTAGCCCGCCAAGAAAATATTGCCCTAGTCACCGCTTCAAGGGTTTATACCGAACTCGAGCGTATGGGGCTGGTCAGCGGTGAAACGGGCCGCGGAACGTTTGTCAGAGAAACCGCGCTACCGCCTGGGCACGGTATCGACCAACCCGCTCCACGCGAAGGTATGATCGATCTTAACTTCAACTCACCGGCACTACCCCGGCAAACAGAAATGCTGCGTAAAGCGCTGCGTCAAGTAGCGATCTCCGGCGATATCGATGCCCTATTGCACTATCAACCCCATGCCGGTCGTGCCCATGAACGAGCGATTATTGCTCGTCACCTTACTGCCCGGGGCCTAACGGTGAGTGCCGAGAATATTGTTATTGTTAGTGGCGCCCAACAGGGGCTCGCGGCCACCGTTATGTCACGCTTACAGCCCGGCGATGTCGTTGCTGTGGACGCCCTCACTTACTCTGGATTTAAAGTACTGGCTGAACTTCATCATCTCGAGTTAGTCCCCACCCCCATCAATGATGACGGGCCTGATCTGGCAGCCTTAGCCCAGCTTTGCCAACAGCGGCGGGTCAAGGCAGTTTACTCAATGCCAACACTACATAATCCGCTCGGCTGGATAATGACACAGGCACAGCGACAGCAACTGGTTGCCATTGCTCGGCAACACCAACTATTAATCATCGAAGATGCTGCCTACGCCTTCCTCGCAGACAATCCGCCACCGCCATTACAAACGCTAGCGCCAGAACGCACATTCTATGTTTCGGGGTTATCGAAAAGTGTGGCCACAGGCCTGCGCATCGGTTTTATTGCTGCCCCACTGGCGGATGTACCGTTGCTCGAACGTACCATCAGAGCGATCGCTTGGAATACCCCAGCACTGATTACCGCTATCGCCTGTGGCTGGATCGAAGATGGCACTGTCGCGCAACTCGAAACGGATAAACGCCAAGATGCCGCCATTCGGCAAGCACTCGCTCATAAAGTGTTTAAAGGATTACATCAGGCCAGCCACCCTAACGGATACTTTATCTGGCTATACTTGCCAGAAGAGGCCCGCGCCGACCAAGTCGTGATGGCCCTCAGCAATGCCAATATTTCCGTCTCAACGGCCGACCCTTTCACCACCAGTGAACATGTACCCCATGCTATTCGTTTAGCACTCGGATCGGTTTGCCTAGAACGCTTACAGGGCGCCTTAGAAACCGTCAGACAGGTCATCGACGAACATAGCTATTAGTTAACGCGCAAGCACGGCCACTATGGATTACACTATCCCTATGCCATCGACTCCAAAACAAGTTACGCCTATGCCATCTCCCCCTATGCCGACACCTAAACACTCGTCTGTAAACGCTGCGGCTACCAGCCAGCCCCTCGCCGATTTTATCCACCAGCACCCACGCCTGTTTATTCTTACCGGTGCCGGTTGCAGTACTCAATCGGGCATTCCCGATTATCGCGATAGCAATGGTCAGTGGAAACGTCAACCACCGGTGCAACATCGCGATTTTATCAGTCGTCTCGCCACGCGACAGCGTTTCTGGGCCCGCAGCCTAATCGGCTGGCCATTAATGGCCAATGCTCGGCCCAATAGTGTGCATAACAGCCTGCAGCAGTTAGAACAAAAAGGCTATTGTCAGCAACTGGTCACACAGAATGTAGACCGGTTACATCAACTGGCTGGTCAGCAACAGGTCATTGACCTTCACGGCCGTTCTGACCAAGTCATCTGTATGGATTGTCAGCAACTACATGATCGAAATCAGATACACCAACAGATGGCCGCTGAAAATCCAGCGTTTGCTCACTATACCGCCAGTGCCGCACCGGATGGCGATGCTGACTTAGAAGGCGTCGACTTCAGCCGTTTTAAAGTCACCGGTTGCGTGGCCTGTGGCGGTATTCTCAAGCCAAATGTCGTGTTTTTCGGCGATAACGTCCCCAAAGAGCGAGTATTTAGCGCCCTCGATAGCTTAGAAAAAGCTGATGCGTTACTCGTGATCGGCTCATCGCTGATGGTGTATTCCGGCTTTCGCTTCTGTAAACAAGCCGCGCAACGAAACATTCCCATGGCCGCCATCACCCACGGTAAAACCCGTGCCGATGAACTCCTTAGCTTAAAACTCGATGGTGATATCAGTGCTTTTCTGACGCCCTGTGTGAACGCGCTAAGCCTGCGCCTTTAACACCACATTCTACTGCTCATTAAATCAACAACGGGCTTAACAAAGCAGCGATAGCCGTGCGTATCAGGTATACTGACGGCCAATTGAATCCTGATTCCGAGTACAACTGTGTCTGATACCTCTTTTTCCTCCCTAAACCTGCCTCCCGCCATGCTTAGCAACCTTGCTGACCTTGGCTACAAAGAAATGACTCCCATTCAGGCCCGTAGTCTTCCGCATGTACTGGACGGCAAAGACCTGATTGCCAAAGCAAAAACCGGTAGTGGTAAAACCGCCGCTTTCGCCATCGGCCTACTGTTAAATATTAATCAACGGGACTTCGGTACCCAGGCGATCGTGATCTGCCCCACCCGCGAGCTCAGTACTCAGGTGGCGCAGGAGATTCGCCGACTGGCGCGCTTTAAAGATAACCTCAAACTGGTAATTCTCTGCGGCGGACAATCGGTTGGCCCACAGATCGGTTCTCTGGAGCACGGAGCACACATCGTGGTAGGCACCCCCGGCCGAATTCAAGACCTGATCCGTAAAGGTAAGTTAGACCTGTCCCGTTGCGGTACCGTGGTACTCGATGAAGCCGACCGGATGCTCGATATGGGCTTCTATGAACAGATTGAAGGGGTTATCAAACACACGCCTAAGCAGCGTCAAACCCTCCTTTTTTCAGCCACTTACCCCGACGGGATAAAAAAACTCAGCGCCGATCTACAAAACGATCCGGTTGAAATCACTGTCGAAGCAGTACACAGCACCAGTCAGATCGAACAATCTTTCTACGCTTTAGAACAAACCAAGAAACCAGAAGCCTTGGCACGGATTCTTAGCCATTTCAGCCCCGAATCCACGGTGATCTTCTGTAACACCAAAGATCAGTGCCGCGAAGTGTCCGAACATCTGCGCAATCTGGGCTATTTTGCTGCTGCTCTCCACGGTGATCTGGATCAGCGCGACCGCGATCAGGTGCTGGTGCAGTTTGCCAACCGCAGCAACACCATCTTGATCGCCACCGACGTGGCCGCCCGTGGGCTGGATATCAGCGATCTATCACTGGTCATCAACTACGACCTACCCCGTGATCCGGAGATCTACGTTCACCGTATCGGACGTACAGGCCGCGCCGGCAAAGAGGGCATGGCCATCAGCCTCTTCCGGGACTCTGAACAGTACAAGATGGAGATCATCAGCGAATACCTGTCGCAGACACTCGAGACTAAATCCCTCAGCAGCCTGAAAAAAATCAGCTCGGAAGAGCCCGTTAAGCCGATAATGCGAACTCTCTGCATTGCCGGTGGTCGAAAGGATAAGATACGTCCAGGCGATATCCTTGGCGCACTCACCGGTGACGCCGGCATTGATGGCAGTGCGGTGGGTAAAATCAATATTTATGATTATGCCGCCTATGTCGCGGTAAGACGTGAAGAAGCCCGTAAAGCCCATAGTCGCTTACTCGATGGTAAGATCAAGGGGCGTCGCTTTAAAGTAAGAATGCTGTAAAACCATTTACTCGGATAACAAAGGTATTTTAATATGGCGGTAGCATCGGCGCGGCATATTCTAGTTAAAACCAAAGCCGAAGCTGACAAGCTAAAGCAACAACTTGAAAAAGGGGAGGATTTTGCCCGCTTGGCAAAAAAACACTCTCTGTGTAACTCGGCCAAACGGGGTGGTGATCTGGGCGAGTTTCGGCCCGGCACGATGGTAAAAGCGTTCGACAATGTGGTTTTTCGTAAAAAAGTATTGGAAATCCACGGACCGGTGAAAACAAAGTTTGGTTTTCATCTTATTCAGACCCTTTATCGCAGTTAGCGAAAAAACTGTGATAAAAGTCGCCAACTTAAGGAGGCAGTTCCTATGAAACCGGCCAAGAAACAGCAACAACACCCCAAGTTTATCGAAGCGATGCAGAAACTCTCTGCCATGAATGAAGATGAACGCCTCTCCGAAGAAAACAAAGAACTCTTCGATCAAGCCATCGCCTACGCGCCACTGGAAGCTCAGCCGGCACTGATGGCGATACAACGCAAATATGCTGAAGTGCATTAAGGGCTGAGACGAAGCTCGACATCGCTGCGCGACTTGCCCGAGGTTCGCTACTCGAAAAAGCGTCAGATCAAAAAACAAAAGAGAGCCGCGGCTCTCTTTTTTGCTTTGTATATGAAACCGAGTAAAGAGCTTACGAACAGCTTATTCAGTAATAATAGCGACAGGAAATCATGGTGATCGCACGCTCATCAACGGTATAAACCAGCTTATTAGCATCATCGATTCTGCGCGACCAGAAACCCGACAAATGCTCTTTTAATGGTTCTGATATACCAATCCCCTCGAACGGCGAACGTTTTACATCGGCAATTAATGTAGTAATACGTTTAAGCGTCTTTTTATCTTGGGTCTGCCAGTATAAGTAATCGCTCCAAGCGTCATCAGTCCATGGTAACAGCTCGTTACTCATCGACTAATTCCCGCTGTGCGGTTTTCACCTCACGATATTGCGCAATCGACCTGTTTAGATGCTCAGCATTGGCTGGCGAACGAAGTAAATGGACAGCTTCTATTAAACTATTGAAGTAACCCAAAGACATCACCACAGCAGCTTGAGAATCACGATGAGTAATCACAGTCGTATCCGCATCATTGATGACTCCGTCTAAAACAGCTTTCAAGCTATTTCTTGCTTCGGTAAAAGAAACTATTCTCATATGCCACCTCATATGTTCAACTTAACGTACAGTATCGGCAGGCACGATGAACATTAGCGTTAGCTGTGCATGTTCATCTTAGTGGATAACATAACTGATCATTATGAGATGGGCGGGGAACGACTAGCAAGCATCTTAAATTCGTGGTGATACCACAGGCTCAAAGCCTTTTTCAATCATCTACACCGCCAAAAAAAGAGGCCAACAAGCCTCTTGTTTTACGCTTTTTCGAGCAACGAACAAGCGACGAAGCCGCATTGAGCGAGTAATGTACTATTCATTACGCTCTTAGGTTTTCTTCTTTCTTGCATCTCGCACCAGAAAAGACCGTCCCTGCCCTCGCTTCAGCTCAAACAGATCGACGGCTTTAAATAAGCTACTCAGATTCTTGAAACCATAGTTGCGGCAATCGAACGAGGTGCGGTTGGAGATATTCGAGCCCACGGGGCCTAGTGGCGCCCAACCATCTTCATCTTCGTTGGCTTCAATCGCCTGACGTAACAAGTTGATCAGTTTCGTATCCGATTTGATATTTTTGGGCTTCGCGTTTTGCGTGCTTTCGACAGATTCAGGCTGATCTAAGAAGAGAAATTTAGAACAGGCATTGACGAAAGGCGAAGGGGTTTTGCGCTCGCCAAAGCCTAACACCATTTTGCCTTCGGCTAGTGCGCGCGTCACCATCGGGGTAAAATCGCTGTCGGATGAGACAAAGCACATCACATCGATGTCTTTGGTATACATGACATCCATCGCATCGATCACTAAGGCGATATCCGAGGCGTTTTTACCTTTAGTTAAGTCATACTGCTGCACCGGTTGAATGGCATACTCATGTAGCAGGTCTTCCCACGATTTCAGGGTGGGCGATTTCCAATTACCGTAAGCCTTACGAATGGTCACCACACCATATTTCGCCACTTCACTGAGCACATTTTCAAACTTACTGGCCGGCGCATTATCGGCATCAATAAACAGCGCTATCTTTTGTTTTATCTCGGTCATCGGAATCCATCTTCATGCAATCGACTGAATAGAATCTTATTATAACGAAACGTTAGCAAACTCCGCAGTAAAGAAACCGTTATCCCCAGATCCAGGCCAAACTCGCAACAGCGATCACTAAAAAAGCCCACCAAAGCGGCGTTAAACGCTTCAGTCCGGTATTAGAATGACTCAACACAAGGCCGCCAAGCCCTAATAACAATAGCGGTAACGCTAGCATGGCGGGTATCATCCATGAAGTACTCTGTATCGCATTTGAGGCGTAATAACCAAAGCACATCACCAGCGGTAATAGCGTCACGATCACCCACTTCACTAGCCATTCAGGCAGTTTATTCATCCCTGTTTACTCAGCAATATTTTCTTGATTGAGCACCTTCTGTACCCGCTGCTGTAATACGGGCAGCAACTCACATTCAAACCACGGATTGTTGCGCAACCAGATATTATTACGGGGGCTCGGATGAGGCATAGGAAATATCGCCGTACTCTCTATTTCGCTGTATTCCCGCCAACGGGAAACGATTTTGGTCACAGACCCTTGTTCTTGCAGGTGCCAAGCCTGAGCGTACTGACCAATCACGAGAATCAGCTGCAGATTCGGTAAACGATCGAGCAGTAGCTGTCGCCACTGTGGCGCGCACTCTTTACGGGGCGGTAGATCACCCGACTTACCCGTGCCTGGATAACAAAACCCCATGGGCAGAATGGCAATCTGTTTAGCATCGTAGAACGTTTCTCGGTCGATACCCAACCAATCCCGTAAACGATCACCACTCGGATCATTAAAGGGAATGCCCGTTTCATGTACTCGCCGACCCGGCGCTTGCGCCGCGATGAGTATGCGCGCGGCTCGATCAAACTGAATCACCGGCCGCACACCATCGGGTAGATAGGGGGCACAGATATCACAGGCCTTTACTCGGGCAATCAACTGCTGATCAGATTCCACTCTATCTCTCCTATGAATAGGCTCAGGCTGCAATGGTTCATTAAACGCTTTAGCCTAATGAGCGCCTTTTTGTTGTACCCGTTTACGATAATGGCTGGGCGATTCCCCCAGTGCTTTTTGAAACAATCGCCGTAGCGAGCTAGGGCTAGCATAACCGACTCGCTCCACGATCTGTTCTAGGCTCAAACTGGTCGTTTCTAATAAAAGCTTGGTCTGCTCAAAACGCAGCTGCTGTTGATAATCGGCAACACTGATACCGTTCGCCGCTTTGAAGCGACGCGCAAGGGTACGCACACTGACCCCGTGGCCACTGGCTAAGGTCTGTAAACAAAGCTTATGCGATACGTCCCGTTGTAGCTGACTCTCAATCGCCAATACCAAGCTATCTTGATGATCGCTGTTTTCCTGCATAAAAATATAAGGGGATGCCGTACTTTGAGCCGCATCTATCAACATATTTCGGGCAGCGCTCTGCGCTAAATGGCGACCGACTTGCTGCTCCACCAAGGCCAGCATGGCGCCTAAGTTAGCGGTCATAGAGCCGGACGTATAAGCGCCCTGATCATTCACTAACATGGTATCAGAACAGTGTTCAACCGCCGGATAGCGGTTGCTAAAAGCCTTACCTAACCACCATGCCGTGGTTGCCCGCTTACCAACTAACCCGCCCGCATCACCCAACAGAAAAACACCACTGCAGTTTGCCGCTATCGGTATTCCCCGTTGAATATATTGGCTTAACCACTGAGTCTCTTCATCGAGCTGGGCTAAACGCTTGAGCAATGAACGCACATCGAGATGGTGAATACCGGGGATAACAATCAGATCGGCCTCGGGCATCTGCGCGAATGAAACATCGGCCATAATCCGCATACCATTGGAGCATCTCACCCAACCGCCATCACGCGAAGCCAACTGACACTCATATAGAGTGTCATCCTCGCCCCCCGTCTGCTTCCAGATAGAGTTAACGACGTTAAATACATCGAAAGGTGAGGTCAGCCCTGTGGCTTGACAACCATCGAAGGCTAATCCAATAACTTTGTACATAATGACCTGATTTGCTCGTTAATTGGCGAACTAATGTCTTAATTTGATCGATTTTTCAGCGTAACCTAGATCTATCATTGACACCAGACAGAGAGATATAAAAATAATGACTCAACCCATCAGTCGCTATCCGATTACAGCACTACCCGACCTGCCCGTCGATATCCGCGACAGAATTTTGGCTGTACAAGAAAAAGCGGGCTTTATCCCCAATGTTTTCCTGACACTCACCTACCGGCCCGATGAGTTTCGCGCTTTCTTCGCCTATCATGATGCCGTGATGGCTCGGGAAGGCAGCACCCTCAGTGCGGCAGAGAAAGAGATGATTATCGTCGCCACCAGCGCCCTAAACGGCTGTCAGTATTGTGTCATCGCTCACGGCGCTCTGCTGCGTGTCTATTCAAAAGAGCCTTTATTGGCCGATCAGATCGCGATTAATTACCGCCATGCTCCACTCACCGATAAACAAAAAGCGATGCTCACCTTTGCCATCAAAGTTTCACGGGCGCCGGAAACCATCGCAGAAGACGACTATGCAGCATTAAAAGACTACGGTTTTGATGATGATGACATTCTCGACATAACGGGCATTACCGCCTTTTTTGGCCTTTCAAACCGAATCGCCATTGTCACCAACATGCAAGCTAACAACGAATTCTACACCCTTGCCCGCGTCCCCCGGACATAATCTAGCGATCTAACCGCCGGCCCTGAGCCATCAGGGCCAACCGATCACTCCCGTCAAACCTTGTCTGCCCGTTGTCACCATCTGTTCATCTGTTTTAAAGCCCCGTGTCATCTTTCACCGCCATACTGTCTCCAAACTGATTGTTGGACGGTGATATGCAGAATATCCACACCATGTTTATCTCAGATGTACACTTGGGCACGCCGGATTGTCAGGCGCAGCTCCTCAGCAAAGCCTTAACAGAACTCGCCCCGAAAAAACTTTATTTAGTGGGCGATATTATCGATCTGGCGGCGATGCGTAAAAAAGCAGTGTTGCCGCAAGATCAACAATTGTTACTCGGTCAATTCTGGCAGATGGCGAGAGAGGGCTGCGAAATTATCTACATCCCCGGTAATCACGATGCTCCCTTGCGTAAAGTCTGTGGTTTAAAGCTAGGCAAGCTTCAAATCCGTCGTAAAGCGATCCACAAAACCCGCGATGGGCGTCGTTTTCTGGTGTCTCACGGGGACGAATTTGACGGCCATGTGCGTATTCACCCCTTCATGTTGCGGCTCGGTGATCATGCCCATCAACTACTGCTGTGGCTAAACCGTTGTTACAACAAGGTGCGTCAGTGGCTCAATCTGCCCTATCGCTCACTGGCAGCCATGATTAAACAGCGCTTCAGTAGTGCTCAACGCTATATTCAAAACTTTCAGGATGCCGCTTGCATAGAAGCTCGACGACAATCGCTAGATGGTTATATTGGCGGGCATATTCATCAGGCGGGATTTAGCCATCGTCAAGGCGCTTTATACTGTAATGATGGTGATTGGGTCGAACACTGCACCGCATTAGTAGAAACCAATAGTGGCAAGTTACAACTGCTGCAATGGCCCAGTATGAAAGTCCTCGGCGAACCCTCTGCGCCCCTGCCCTTTGCCAGCGAACGGGTGAATAGCTGAGACAAGCACCACTCACGGTAAGTTTTACGGCGCTGATACTCTTAAGCCTTGCAGACGGTTCGCGATAAAATTAGCCATCAAAGCTAAGTTGATCGAGCTCATCAAATCACTAAATACAGCCGAAATAATTTTCCGTATCGCCACCTAATTCTGATAATATTGCAAATACGATTCACTATCATTTGCGTTTGCCATGAAGCCTCTTGCTCTTATCATCACCGCCGTCACGCTAATCGCCGGTTATACTCATACGGATATCTCAGTGGCACAGCCTTTACTGGATAAGGCAGCACTCGGACAGCAGCTTTATTTTGATACGCGCTTGTCGGCTAATCGTAGTGAAAGTTGCGCCACCTGTCATGCTCCCTCAGCAGGCTTTGCCGACCCTCGCGATAACGCTGCACAGGGGGCTGTATCGCTCGGCGATGATGGTCACTCATTAGGCGACCGTAACACTCCCACCGCGACTTACGCCATGTTTAGCCCCGACTTCCAACGCACGAAAGGCGGGATTTATAAGGGTGGACAGTTTCATGATGGTCGAGCAAAAAACCTGCAACAACAGGCGGGTGGCCCACCTCTCAATCCGATCGAAATGGGTATGCCATCGATGGCGGCCGTGGTCGAGCGACTAAAAGAAATTCCCCTTTATCGCACCAATTTTACGGCACTCTATGGCGCTGATGTTTTTAAACAACCAGAACAAGCCTACAGTGCCATGACCGATAGCATCGCGGCATTTGAGCGTACCGAACTGTTTGCCCCATTTGATTCTAAATATGACCGTTTCTTACGCGGTGAATATCAGTTGACCCCGGAAGAAGATCTGGGCCGCACCCTGTTTTTCTCGCAACAATTTACTAACTGCAATCAGTGTCATCAGCTCAAAACCAGCCCTCGCGCTAAAGGTGAAACATTCACCAATTACGAATATCACAATATCGGTGTACCTGTTAATCAACAAGCACGAACGGTTAACGGCGTCAGTCCTGATTTTATCGATCAAGGTCTATTCGATAATCCCGCCGTTTCAGACCCTAACCAAGCGGGTAAATTTAAAGTGTCTACCTTACGCAATGTCGCTGTCACCGGCCCCTATATGCACAACGGTGTATTTAAAGATCTACGCACCGTTGTGCTGTTCTACAACAAGTACAACAGCCGTAATCCTGCCCGCCAAATCAATCCCGAAACCGGACAGCCTTGGGCGGCCCCTGAAATCGCGTCAACGATCTCCCTTAAAGAACTCGAAAGTGGTCCTGCTCTCAACGATCAACGGATTGACGCACTGGTCGCTTTTATGAAAACCCTCACCGATCAGCGCTATGAAGCCTTGCTTGATTAATTCAATAAACCTCCTTAACCCGGCAAAGCCCTCGCCGCGGATTGCTAATCATCAGAATAAGTATGCGGAGAGTATTATCTGCTCTCTGCTTATCTGATATGGTGTATCCCGTTTATAACAATAAGAATCTACAGAGAGTGATGTCATGACCGATTACAAACCGATTCAATGCGACTTACACGATGGTTTTGAGCTAGCCTGTATGCGCAGGTTGGTCGATCAAGTAATCTGGCAGGATAATAACGGTCAGCTACAACGGGATAAACTCCGCTTTATTAACATCGATATCCGCAACGGTGAAGAGTGCCTGATTGCCGCCGATCATAATGGTCAACAGTTACGCATCCGGCTCGACCGGATTCAATCGAAACCGCCGGGTTGCTAGCCTCGGCGGCTACACACCCATAGCGGTTCAAACACTCAATCGTAGGGCTGTTTGCTCTACCAGTGAGGCAATACGGTCAGAGCCTAACGCTTGATGTGGCCGCGCCGCCGATTGTAATACCACCGCCACCGTTGCCAGTTCCGGTAACCCTAGCTCTGCCGGTAGGCGATACAGATCGGCGGGCACACAACAAGAGGCTAAAGTAGTCATCGCTTCTCCCCGTCTAACTAGCTCAATTAACAATGCACAACTACCGCTAATACAGATCACGTCAAAATTACGCCCCTGCTTGCTCAAACCATCCACGGCGGTGCTGTGAAATTTACAGTCTGCATCCACCAACGCGAGCCGAAGCGGCTGCTCCGGTTTAATAAAATCCGCCGTGGGTGCGACCCAAACGCCCTTATCTTGAAGCAACAGATAACCTTCCTCGGTTTCAGGACGACGGGTAAGAATTGTCAGATCCAACTCCCCCTTATCAATCAATGCCCTTAGTTGCGCCGACGTGCCGGTGCGCACCTGTACCTGCAAACCGGGCATCTGTAGCCGGATCTCAGACAGCAACGGTGGCAATACACCGGTGACATAATCATCCGGACAACCTAACATCAAAGGGCGAGATCCCGTCTCTGATGACATGACCCCCAACGCTTCATCATGCAGTTTCATCATGCGCCGTGCATAACTCAACAGCTTTAAGCCATCATCGCTCAGTTGTAGTTCACGCCCATCCTTTAGGAACAGCTTTTTATCCAGTTGCACCTCCAACCGTTTCATCTGCATACTCACCGCCGATTGCGTCCGAAATAGCTGGGCTGCAGCCCGGGTGAAGCTGCCACTATCAACCACTGCGATAAAGCTGCGAAGCAGTTCATTGTCTAACATCAAGGGGATTGATACCTGTTATCAGATTTATTCGTTTGAGAGCACTCACATTAAGCGCCAGACTAGCCTTTAAACTAATCGACTTAACAGAGAAAAGGAATCTTGCGATGCAACTGATTATCGGTAATTACAACTATTCAAGCTGGTCACTACGCGCTTGGCTGATGCTGCGTCATTTTGACTTAGCCTTTGATACCACTCGCATCGCTCTCTTTACCCCCGGTTCCGCTGAACAGATCAAAGCCTACAATCCAGCCGGCAAAGTCCCGGTGCTGCTCGATAATGGGACAACTGTCTGGGACTCTCTCTCAATTTGTGAATATATCAGCGAGACATACCTGCAAGATCAAGGCTGGCCAAGCAACCCGGCACGACGCGCCCATGCCCGCAGTAGCTGTGCCGAAATGCATAGCGGTTTTATGGCACTACGCAGCGCCATGCCCATGAACTGCCGCCGCCATGTGGATAACTTTACCATCTCGGTTGCCGTTCAGCAGGATATCGATCGTATCAGTACGTTATGGCGTGAAGCCCTAAGCAAAAGCGGTTCAGAACAGTTTTTATACGGGGATTTTTCCATTGCAGACGCCTGCTATGCACCGGTTGTTTTCCGCCTAACCGGCTATGGCGTTAAGCTGCCCGCAGAACTGCAAGCCTACTGCGATCGCATGCTCGCCCTACCCGCTTGCCAAGAATGGTTATCACTGGCTCAACAGGAAAGCGAAGTGATTGAGGAAGAAGATGTTTAGCCATCGCTGTGATAAAAAAACGCTCCGCGGTAAAACCCGAGGAGCGTTTTTTATCTCAGCAGATAACGGCTATTACAAACCGTAAGTATCCGCCATGCCTTCTAGAGAAACCGGCACGATCTGATCCGCATGACCGGCAGTACCGAACGCTTCATAACGCGCGATACAGATCTCACTCATCGCATCCATGGTCACTTTAAGGAATTTACGCGGATCAAACTCTGATGGATTCTCAGCCAAGAAGCGACGTACCGCACCGGTCGACGCTAAACGTAAATCGGTATCGATATTGACCTTACGCACACCGTGCTTAATGCCTTCAACGATCTGCTCAACTGGCACACCGTAAGTCTCGGGAATCTCACCACCGAATTCATTGATGATCGCCAACCACTCTTGCGGCACAGAAGACGAGCCGTGCATCACCAAGTGAGTGCCAGGAATACGATCATGGATCGCTTTAATACGATCAATCGCCAAAATATCACCGGTCGGCGGACGGGTGAATTTATACGCACCGTGAGAAGTACCGCAAGCAATCGCCAATGCATCAACACCGGTTTTGGCCACAAAATCGGCGGCTTCATCAGGGTCCGTCAGCATCTGATCGTGGGACAAAGTACCCTCAGCGCCAACCCCATCTTCTTCACCGGCTTGACCGGTTTCCAATGAACCTAAGCAACCCAGCTCACCCTCAACCGATACGCCACAAGCATGTGCCATCTCAACTGTACGCCGTGTTACATCGACGTTATATTCATAATCTGAAGGTGTTTTACCATCCGCCATCAGTGAGCCATCCATCATAACGGAGGAGAAACCCATGGCGATAGAACGCTGACAGATCGCTGGTGTTGTACCGTGATCCTGATGCATACACACCGGAATATGTGGAAATTCAGCGATCGCTGCTAGAATCATATGTCGCAGGAAGTTAGAACCCGCATATTTACGTGCACCAGCAGAGGCCTGAACAATCACCGGCGAGTTGGTCTTGTCAGCGGCTTCCATGATAGCGCGCATCTGTTCCAGATTATTCACGTTAAACGCCGGGATACCGTATTCATGCTCAGCGGCATGATCCAGTAGCTGACGCATACTGATAAGAGCCATATGTTCACCTTTTTAAATTAAGCCTATGCGGCTGTAAATTCTATTTTAAGTAGCGATAAAGTCCAGCGATAGAGCCCAACGAGAGCCCCCTGCTAGAGAGCCTCTACTCAACGCTATATTGCAATGTTTTATCCCATTCGCAGCACGATTAAAGCGTCTCGGCTTTAATTATGCGCGAGATTCCAACATCGCCACGGCCGGTAAAACCTTGCCTTCAACAAACTCAAGGAAAGCACCACCGCCAGTCGAGATATACGATACCTGCGCGGCAATATTGTATTTATCCACAGCGGCTAACGTGTCACCCCCCCCCGCAATTGAGAATCCTTGACTCTCAGCAATGGCCAGTGACAGAGTTTTAGTGCCTTCGCCAAACTGATCAAACTCAAACACGCCAACGGGGCCATTCCAGATAATTGTTCCAGCTTGTTTCAACATGGCCGCGAGGTTCGCCGCCGATTGAGGACCAATATCCAAAATCATGTCATCTTCAGCGACATCATCAACCAACTTCACCGTTGCCGTCGCCGTTTCAGCAAACTCAGTGGCTACCACCACATCCACTGGCAATGGAATATTCACTTTTTCCATCAACGCCTTCGCGGTTGGAATAAGATCGTGTTCGCACAGCGACTTACCCACAGGCTTGCCTGCTGCCGCGAGGAAGGTGTTGGCAATACCGCCACCGACAATCAATTGATCAACTTTATCCGACAATGATTCAAGCACTGTCAGTTTAGTCGACACTTTTGAGCCACCCACAATCGCCGCCATGGGCCGCGCAGGATTATCCAATGCTTTCGCTAAGGCATCGAGCTCCCCCGCTAATAATGGACCGGCACAGGCAACCGTCGCAAACTGAGCGACACCATGTGTCGATGCTTGAGCCCGGTGAGCCGTACCAAATGCATCCATCACATAGATATCACACAACGCAGCCATTTTTTTCGATAACGCGGCATCATCTTTCTTTTCACCGACATTAAAGCGCACGTTTTCCAGCAACACGACTTCGCCTTCAGCCACATCAAAATCGCCTTCGAGCCATGCTTTAAGCAGCGGCACATCACGCCCCAGTAAACCACTTAAATGACGGGCCACCGGTGCCAGTGAGCTAGCCTCGTCATAAACACCTTCCGTCGGGCGACCGAGGTGCGACATCAGCATCACCTTAGCACCCGCATCGAGGGCGTATTTAATGGTTGGCAGTGCTGCGCGAATTCTGGCGTCGCTAGTCACTTGGCCATCCTTGACTGGCACATTGAGGTCTTCACGGATCAGGACGCGCTTGCCCTTGAGATCCAGTTCGGTCATTTTCAATACGCTCATACTTACTTCCTGCTTTTTATCGCTAAAATTAAAGCAATAACCCGAACCGAGCTATCGCCTTGAATTACTTAATATTCAGCCAATCCTGTGCGACATCGAGCATGCGGTTTGCAAACCCCCACTCGTTATCGAACCAACACATCAGTTTAATCATATTGCCGCCGCTAACACGGGTCTGAGTGCCATCAACAATCGCGGAACGAGGATCACGATTAAAATCAACCGATGCATGCGCTTCTTCGGTATACCCCAACAATCCACGTAAAGGGCCATCCGCAGCGGCGCGCACAATTTCATTAACCTGTTTGGCAGAGGTGGCCTGACTTACATTCAGAGAGATATCCAACAACGACACATTAATCGTCGGCACTCGAACATGCAGAGATTCAAAGCGTCCCGCCAGTTCGGGTAACAGACGATCGATACCGCGATTCAGCCCCGTATTCACCGGAATAATAGAGTTCATCGCACTGCGGGTCAGTCGCAGATCGGTCTGATGATAGCTATCGATCACCGGTTGATCATTCATCGCCGAATGAATCGTGGTCGTCACACCACTAATAATATCGAGCTCACGATGCAGTAAACTCAGTATCGGCACGATACAGTTAGTCGAACAGGAACCCGCCGCGACAATGGTTTGCTCGGCGGCTAACAGCCGTTGATTAAAACCGTAGATAATCGTCGCATCCACATCGGCTTCAGCCGGCTGAGAAAACAGCAATCGCCGAGCGCCACTATCCAGGTGTTGTTGTGCGGTTTTTCGATCACTAAAGGAACCTGAACATTCGAGTACTAAGTCGATATCCATCGTCTGCCAAGGCATCTCGGCAGCATCGGCTTGATTAAGGACACGAATGACATCGCCATTGATCAGTAACTCACGTCCATTATGCGCTACCGGCATGGGGAAACGACCGTGCGTGGTATCATAGCGGGTCAGATAGGTGACCGTTTCAATATCCGATAACTCATTGATCGCCACGACTTGCAGCTGATCACGATAGCCACACTCATAGATAGCCCGCAGCACGCTCTGCCCGATCCGGCCATAACCATTTATTGCAACCCGGAAAGCCATATCACCTCATCAAACAAAAAAAGCCAACTGAATCAGTTGGCCTTTCGAACCGTCTGTTTTATAGAACAGACTTTACTTTCTCAACAACATTGTCGACGGTAAAGCCGAACAGTTTAAAGAGATCGCCCGCCGGAGCCGACTCACCGAAAGTAGTCATACCGACAATCGCGCCATCGAGGCCAACATACTTATACCAATAATCCGCTTGTGCCGCTTCTACTGCTACCCGCGCCTTCACGGCGGCCGGCAGCACAGACTCACGGTAAGCCGCATCTTGCTTATCAAACAGATCGGTACACGGCATAGACACAACTCGTATCTGCTTACCTTCCGCTGCCAGTGCCGCAGCGGAATCCATTGCCAAGCCCACTTCAGAACCGGTAGCGATAAGAATCGCATCCGGCGTGCCTGCGGTATCTTTAAGAATATAGCCACCGCGAGCAACATTGGCTAATTGCGCATCAGTACGCGCCTGATGTGGCAAGCTTTGACGCGAGAAGATCATTGCCGTTGGACCATCGGCGCGTTCCAGCGCAGATTTCCAAGCGACCGCCGATTCCACCGCATCGGCTGGACGCCAAGTACTCATATTCGGGGTATGACGCAGATTAGCGATCTGTTCAATCGGCTGATGGGTTGGGCCATCTTCACCCAGACCGATAGAATCATGAGTATACACATGAATCGCACGGACCTTCATCAACGCTGCCATCCGCAGCGCATTGCGGGCATATTCCATAAACACTAAGAAGGTCGCACCGTAAGGGACAAAACCACCGTGCAGTGCAATACCGTTCATGATGGCTGACATACCAAATTCACGCACGCCATAGAACATGTAGTTACCCGACGCATCATCTTTAGTCACGCCCTTGCAACCCGACCACAGTGTCAGGTTAGAACCCGCTAGGTCGGCAGACCCCCCCATCAGTTCAGGTAACAGCGGACCGTAAGCATTCAATGCATTCTGCGAGGCTTTACGTGAAGCGATGGTTTCACCCTTCGCTTGCAGCTCTTGAATATAAGTATCGGCTTTTTCAGAGAAATCAGCCGGTAATTCACCGGTATATCGACGGATTAACTCGCGGGCTTCAGCAGGATAATCTTTGCTGTATTCGGCAAAACGCTCTTCCCAATCATTTTCCAATACCGCGCCGCTTTCAAGGCCATTCCACTGCTCAGCAATATCTTCGGGGATAACGAAAGGCTCATGTTCCCAACCGAGTTGTTGACGTGCCAAGGCGATCTCATCATCACCCAGAGGCGCACCGTGACAATCTTCTTTACCCTGTTTATTCGGTGAACCAAAACCGATAATCGTTTTACAGCAGATTAGCGTGGGTTGATCTTCATTATCTTGAGCCGCTTCGATCGCGGCTTTAATCTGTTCCGCATCGTGACCATCAACGTTCGGAATAACTTGCCAGCCGTAAGCTTCGAAACGCTTCGGTGTATCATCGGTAAACCAACCCTCGACTTCACCATCGATGGAAATACCGTTGTCATCATAAAACGCAATCAGCTTGCCCAGTCCCAGCGTACCGGCCAATGAACAAGATTCGTGAGAGATACCCTCCATCAAACAACCGTCGCCTAAGAAAGCATAGGTGTGATGATCGATGATCTCATGTCCTTCACGGTTAAACTGCGCCGCCAATGATTTTTCGGCAATCGCAAAGCCGACCGCATTGGTAATCCCCTGACCCAGTGGACCCGTCGTCGTTTCAACGCCCGGTGCATAACCGTATTCCGGGTGACCGGCGGTTTTTGAATGCAGTTGACGGAAATTTTTCAAATCATCAATGGAGAGATCGTAACCCGTTAAGTGCAGCAGGCTGTAGATCAACATAGAGCCGTGACCGTTCGACAGAACAAAACGGTCGCGATCTAACCAATGCGGATTCGCCGGGTTATGTTTCAGGAAATCATTCCATAGGACTTCAGCGATATCAGCCATTCCCATCGGCGCACCAGGGTGACCAGATTTAGCCTTTTGGACAGCATCCATACTGAGGGCACGAATTGCATTGGCAAGTTCTCTACGCGAGGACATTCATTCACTCCAGGGCTGAAGAAGCCCAAGTTGAGATTAAAAAGTGTGTTGATGCGACTGCCTCACCTTTTAACTAAAAAAGATGAGCCGTTGGGCACCGATAAAAAATAGGCCGCTATTTTCTCGTAACCGTCCGCTCGCTTCAAACCTATTTCAGAGAAATTTAATGAAAATGAGCCGTTTTCATCTAAAAAAGTAAAAAAATCATCTAAAACAGGAACACCGCCCATGCAATCACGCCTGAACACGATTAAAATAGCATCCATTCTAATACTCGGACCATCGGTCCGATGCCATACATCATTCTCATAAGCTAGGATTGAAGACGCGTAATGAGCGAATACAGCCTGTTTACTTCGGAATCCGTTTCCGAAGGTCATCCTGACAAGATCGCCGATCAGATTTCTGACGCAGTTCTTGATGCAATTATTGCTGAAGATAAATACGCCCGTGTGGCATGCGAAACCATGGTTAAAACCGGTGTCGCGATTGTCTCTGGCGAGATTACTACCTCCGCCTGGGTTGATTTAGAAGCCCTCGTCCGTGGCGTTATCTGTGATATCGGTTACACCTCCTCCGATGTTGGCTACGATGGCGCGACCTGTGGTGTCCTGAACATCATCGGCAAGCAGTCACCGGATATCAATCAAGGTGTCGATCGTGCCAACCCTGAAGATCAGGGTGCTGGCGATCAGGGCTTGATGTTTGGTTATGCCAGCAACGAAACCGATGTGCTGATGCCCGCGCCCATCTGCTACGCTCACCGCTTGGTTGAGCGTCAAGCCGAAGCGCGTAAATCCGGTTTATTGCCTTGGTTACGCCCCGATGCCAAGAGTCAGGTGACCTTTCGCTATGAGAATGGTCAGCCGGTCGGTATCGATGCGGTGGTATTATCGACGCAACATAACCCTGAAGTATCGATGGCCGATCTGCAAGAAGCGGTCATGGAACTGATTATCAAGCACACCCTGCCGGCTGAATGGATCGACAAGAGCACCAAGTTCCACATCAATCCAACCGGTAACTTCGTGATCGGCGGTCCAGTTGGCGATTGTGGTCTGACCGGCCGTAAAATTATCGTTGATACCTACGGCGGCATGGCCCGTCACGGCGGCGGTGCATTCTCCGGTAAAGACCCATCGAAAGTAGACCGTTCAGCAGCTTACGCGGGGCGCTATGTCGCCAAAAACATCGTTGCGGCAGGCTTAGCCGACAAGTGCGAGATACAGGTATCTTACGCCATTGGTGTCGCAGAACCGACCTCAGTATCGATCAACACCTTCGGCACGGGCAAAATTTCCGACGCGAAAATCATCGAACTGGTAAGTAATCACTTCGATCTACGGCCTCATGCGATTACTCGGATGCTGGATCTATTACACCCGATGTACCGCCCAACCGCGGCTTACGGTCACTTCGGTCATAACCCTTATGAGATGACGTCCGGTAATGAAACCTTTACCGCTTACTCTTGGGAAAAAACAGATAAGGCTGATGAACTGCGCGCGGCCGCCGGTCTATAAGTACTGAGCGACGCGGTTAAACGTCTCAAGAGCGCCTGACGGCCTATCTCAGACGACAGTTTAACCACCCCAAAAACAGGGCAGAGTACTCACTCTGCCTTTTTTATACGCCGATAGTGTATCTTGAGAGGGCGTCTCTATTCCATCGCCACATAACCACGCCCATCAGCCCGGATACGGCGCATCACCGATCGTGCTATCCGCTTATACAACAATATCCGGCTAACTGATCGTTTGTGGCCGTGGCATAATAACCGCTTAAATCCAGATCTGATTGATATACACATGAGAATTCCACGTTTTTATGAGCCTCAAGCGATCACCGCAGGCCATGATCTTTGCCTCAGCGATAGCGTTGTTCAGCATGTCTGTCGAGCACTGCGTATGCGTCCCGGTGATTCACTCGTGCTCTTCAATGGCGATGGCTGTGAATATACCGCCAAGCTAACGGAAGTAGCGAAACGCAGCGCGACCGTGCACATCACGCAAGCGACGCAACCGCAACGACTATCCCCGCTGAAGATCACCATTGGTCAAGCGATCTCCCGCGGCGAGCGAATGGATTATGCGGTACAGAAAGCCACCGAGTTGGGTATGCAGGCCATGGCGCCGCTATTTACCGATCGCTGCGAAGTACGGCTAAACAACGAACGTCAAGATAAACGCCGACAACACTGGCAACAGGTGGCTATCAGTGCCTGTGAGCAGAGCTTACGTTGCGATCTGCCCGAAATCGACGAGCCACAATCGCTACATAGCTGGCTCGATAACGTTGAGGCCGATCTAAAACTGGTATTACACCACCATACCGAGCAACCGCTCGGTGATTTTGATAAACCCAACTCGATTGCCCTCTTAATCGGGCCTGAAGGTGGATTAAGTGAAACCGAAGTTGCCTTGGCGCTGTCCAAGGGGTTCAAACCGGTGGCCTTTGGCCCTCGGGTTTTTCGTACAGAAACCGCCCCAGTTGCGGCGTTATCGGTACTACAATATCTCTGGGGTGACCTCAGATAAGCAGAACAAACCACGGTAACACTGGTGATGACCGTAACAGGCGGGTAGAATTCGTTGACATTAACGACGGCTAATTAACAGCTAAACTTTTAAGATAAACAAGGCGCATCAATGACAGTTAAAATCGGCATAGTGATGGATCCGATCGAAGCCATCAGCTTCAAGAAAGACAGCTCGCTCGCCATGCTTTGGGCCGCTCAGCGTAAAGGCTGGGAGATATGGTACATGGAGCAGCAAGATCTTTACCTACGTGATGGTAAAGTCTTGGCAAAGATGGCACCGATGAACGTCGAGATGAACCCTGAAAAATGGTTCACTCGCGGCGACTATCAAGTGCAAGAGGTCAGTACACTCGATGTCGTCTTGATGCGTAAAGATCCGCCGTTCGATAACGAATTTATCTATTCCACTCACCTGCTTGAAATGGCCGCGGCTCAGGGCAACACCCTGATGGTTAACCGACCTCAAGCACTACGAGATTATAACGAGAAAATCTTTGCTACCCATTTCCCGCAATGCTGCCCACCGGTATTGGTGACACGGCGTGACGATCTACTGCGGGAGTTTCATGCGGAATTCAAAGATGTCATCTTCAAACCCCTCGATGGGATGGGCGGCACCTCAATCTTCCGTATTCAGGAAGAAGGCGTCAACCTCGGGGTCATTATCGAAACCCTCACCAAGTTCGGCACCGAAACCATTATGGCGCAGCAATATCTACCGCAAATTGTCGATGGTGATAAGCGTATCCTGATGATCGATGGCGAGCCGGTACCTTACGGCCTCTCACGGATCCCAACCAATGGCGAAACGCGCGGTAATCTCGCCGCCGGAGGCCGCGGCGAAGGCCGTCCGCTGACCGAACGAGAACGCTGGATTGCCGCGCAGGTAGGCCCAACACTCAAAGCTCAGGGTATTCTATTTGCCGGTTTAGATGTCATCGGTGATTATCTCACAGAAGTCAACGTCACTAGCCCCACCTGTATCCGCGAACTGGATGATCAGTTTGGCTTGGATATCGGGATGCAACTGATGGATGTCATCGAAGCCAAACTTAAGCAGAGCCATGGATAAGCTTGCACATCAACCCTTGACGGCCGAGAACGCGCGATGAGTAAAGCCATCGCCGCTGTTTCTGCCGCTGACCGCCTCGGCTTTACGTTATTTCTGGCCGTGGCGGTGCATGCCGCCGCTATTCTTGGCATTGGCTTTGCTGTCACCCCCAAAGCGCCGCCAGCGCAGACGCTGGAAATAACCTTAGCCCAGTTCAAGAGCGATAAACCACCGGAAGAAGCTGATTTTATCGCTCAAGCGGATCAACAAGGCAGCGGTCAACTGGATGAAAAAGCGCTACCCGCGACTCGCGAGAAAGCCGACTTTCAGCATCGGGATATACAGGAAACCGCTGCGTCACAACCGCTAACTCAGCCCGTCAAGGCTGAGCCGCTCCCCACCCCGATTAAAACCGCGCCGCCCGCCGCGATTGTCGATAACACTGAAGCCGCCGTTAGCGCCAAACAAGCCGTGCTCGTCACGCAGGCGCAGCAAGAGCGAAAAAATAGCCATAAGCCCAAACAGCATCGCGCCTCGGCACCGCCGCCCCCTCCTCCTGGGAGTTCTCAATCACTGTTATCACGAAGCCTCGAGATCGCCAGCCTCGAAGCTCAGCTAGAATTTCAACGGCAGGAATTTGCGAAGCGACCACGAGTAAAACGCTTAACCTCCGCTTCAACCAAGAGTCACAGTGATGCGGTATACCTCGCTAACTGGCGCCGTAAAGTGGAATCAGTGGGTAATCTTAATTATCCACAAGAGGCTCAGCAAAATCAGCTATACGGTAGTTTGCGCATGATGGTGCGTATCTTACCCGACGGCAGCGTGAAGGAAATCCTCATCACGCATTCCTCGGGTAACAAGGTGCTCGATGATGCGGCGATGCGGATCGTGCAACTAGCGGCCCCGTTTCAGAAGTTTCCTATCGAGATGCGCAAAAATACCGAGATGCTGGAAATCATTCGTACGTGGAAATTCGAAAAATCGATCCGAGCATACTAGCTCTTATTGGTCTGAACCTCACAGACTCGATCACTTACCATCTGACTTCGATACGACTCAAGGGCAGGTAATCATGATGACAACATCGTCCGCTTCACTTTATCAGCCCGGCAGTCTGCAGGGGCATTTTCTGCTATCCATGCCGCACCTCGATGATCCCGGATTCGCGCAGAGCCTCATCTATATCTGTGAACACAATGAATCCGGCGCCATGGGCATTGTCATTAATCAGCCCACTGAGATGGATCTCAATGAGCTACTGCAACTGCTCGAGTTTAATCATGATCACGTTCAGCCAGGTATCCGCATTTATACCGGCGGCCCAGTACAGGCCGATCGCGGTTTCATTCTTCACTGTCATAGTGACAATCAATGGGATTCTAGTTACCCCATCAACGCTCAAGTAAGTCTGACGACCTCGATGGATATTCTTCAAGCCATCAGTGAAAACCGTGGCCCAGATACCTTTTTAGTAGCCCTTGGATACGCTGGCTGGGGAGCCGGACAGTTAGAACACGAATTGTCTGATAATGCGTGGTTAAGTTGCCCCGCTAATTTAGATATAATGTTTCACACTCCGGCGCAGGAGCGACTTCAAGCGGCAGCAGCAAGCATGGGAATTAACCTTAACCTGTTAACCTCTCAAAGCGGTCACGCTTGATCGGACTCCTCACCATTAACCCACGCAAAGAAGCGGAATGATCACACTATCAGGTCCAGTTATAGGCTTCGATTTCGGCACCACCCGGATTGGCATAGCCGCCGGTCAGGCAATTACCGGTACAGCCTCGCCTTTACCGCCAGTTAGCGCCCGCGATGGCATTCCCAACTGGCAAACCATTGAAACACTCATCACTGAGTGGCAGCCCGTCGCTATCGTTGTCGGTATTCCTCTGAATATGGATGGCAGCATCAGCGATATGTCGCGTCGAGCACGCAAATTTGCTAACCGTCTCAAAGAACGTTGTCAGCTCCCCTGCTATTTGATGGATGAACGGCTCTCAACCCGCGAAGCCAAACAGATCAGCTTGGCCCGAGGTGGCAGTCATAATTTTAAAGAAAATTCCGTTGACGGCATCGCCGCGCAACTGATTCTGGAAAGCTGGTTTGAATCGGATCAGCTAATTTCCAGTGAAACTCGACTGGAGGACCTCTATGGTATCGGGCGTAATTAAAGTAGATCACCTGTTAACCAAAATGGCGGCAGATCTCACCACTCTAATCAAAGCAAGACAGATCAGCGATCCGATGATTATCGGTATCCGCACCGGTGGCGTTTGGCTGGCAGAGCACCTACATCAACAGCTCGACCTCGATAGCCCGCTGGGCACACTGGATATATCATTCTATCGAGATGATTTTACTCGCGTCGGCCTCAACCCCAAAGTTCAGCCTTCGGCATTGCCGAGCTCCACTGAGGATCGTCATATCATTCTGGTAGACGATGTCATCATGAGTGGTCGAACGATTCGAGCGGCCATGAATGAGCTCTTTGATTACGGCCGACCGGCCTCCATTACGCTGGTCACACTACTCGATTTGAATCAACGTGAGCTTCCTATTCAAGCGGATGTAACGGGCGATATACTGCAGTTAGACGAAGACGAGCAGGTCAAACTCACCGGACCAACACCGTTAGCACTGGAAATCCGCAAGAAAACTCATTTATAACTCATCGTCGGAATCTGCCATGTTTGTACAACAAGATCCCAATCTGATCCAGCTGAACAGCGCCGGTCAGCTTAAACACTTCCTCACCACCGAAGGGCTCAGCCGGGAGATGCTGACTGAGATCCTCGATACTGCCGACTCTTTTGTGGATATGAATGCACAACAAGTTAAAAAGGTGCCACTGCTGCGAGGAAAAACGGTCGTCAATCTATTCTTTGAGGCCAGCACGCGTACCGCCAGCACCTTTGAACTGGCCGCCAAGCGGCTCTCAGCGGATGTGCTAAATCTAAATATCAAAACCTCGTCAACCTCCAAAGGTGAAACCCTTAAAGACACCCTGATGACGATGGAAGCGATGCATTCCGATATGTTCGTCGTACGCCATTCCGATAGCGGCGCGGCGCACTATATTGCGCGCGATGTGACTCCCCATGTCGCCGTGATCAATGCCGGTGATGGACGGCATGCTCATCCAACGCAAGCAATGCTGGATATGCTCACGATTCGTCAGCACAAAGGGGCATTTGAGCCGTTAACCGTTGCGATTGTGGGTGATATTCTCCACTCCCGAGTGGCGCGCTCACAAATTCACGCACTACGCACACTAGGGGCAACCGAGATTCGTGTCATTGCACCGACTACGCTGCTCCCCAGACATATTGAAGCCCTCGGGGTGACTGTGTTTACCGATATGCAACAGGGACTCAAAGATGTCGATGTCGTCATGATGTTACGGCTGCAGAAAGAACGCATGCAGAGCGCCCTACTACCGAGCGAATCCGAGTTTTACAGCCGTTACGGTCTTACCGAAGAGAAACTCAAGCTCACGCATCCCGACTCCATCGTGATGCATCCAGGGCCGATTAACCGCGGCGTAGAGATCGAGACCTCGGTTGCCGACGGCCCTAAGTCGATGATTCTCAAACAAGTAACAAACGGTATCGCCGTTCGCATGGCGGTGATGTCAATGGCGATGGGCGGACAGATCACCGAACAACAGGCCGCGCGGGAAAGCGAGTAACGTTATGACACTAAATATTGCAATCAAAAACGGTCGCGTCATTGATCCAGCCAACAATCTCGATCTGCTCACCGACCTGTATATCAGCGACGGCAAGATCGCCGCATTAGGTCAAGCGCCAGATGGCTTTGTTGCGGATCAAAATATCGATGCCTGCAATCTGATCGTTAGCCCAGGATTAATTGATCTCTGCGCTAACCTGCGAGAGCCCGGTTATAGCCGCAAAGGCACCATCGCCAGTGAAACCGCCGCCGCTGCCGCCGGCGGTATCACCACCCTGTGTATGCCTCCGCTGACGAAACCGATCGCCGATACCACCGCGGTGATTGATCTTATCGAAGATCTCGCCAAACAAGCAGGCAACGCCCGAGTATTACCGATGGGGGCGCTAACACAAGCGCTAAAAGGCGAACAATTAAGTCCTATGTATGGCTTAAGTCAATCCGGCTGTATCGGCTTTACTAACGCGCGTCAGCCAATTCATAGCTCTCTCACTCTAGTGCGCTGCCTAGAATACGCCGCGACACATGATCTATTGGTTATTTTTCAACCGATGGATGCCGATCTAGCAGCGGGGGGGACTATGCATGACGATATCACCTGTACTCGTCTCGGCCTTAGCGGTATTCCGGAAAGCGCGGAAACGATCGAAGTCGCTCGCTGCCTATTACTAGTGGAACAAACCGGCGTTAAAGCTCACTTTGGCCAACTCTCTTGTGAGCGTTCAGTCAAAATGGTCACCGATGCCCGTCACCGCGGTTTACGCGTGACCGCCGATATCGCCATTCAAAACCTACTCCTAACCGATGAAAACGTTAACGGTTTCGATCCTAATTTTCACCTGATTCCACCGTTACGCAGTCAGCTCGATCGCGCAGGTTTACGTCACGCGCTTGTCAGCGATGGTTTTCAGGCTATCTGTTCCGATCATCAACCGCATGAACTCGCCGCCAAGCAAGCGCCTTTTGCCGCCACCGAGCCGGGCATGACAGGGCTTGAAACACTGCTATCGCTATCACTGATGCTGGTACAACAAGAGCTTATCTCGTTACCGCAAATGCTAGCTAAGCTAACCTCGGGCCCCGCCAGCGTACTGAATATTGATTTGGGAACTCTCACCCCCGGCAGCAGCGCGGATATCTGCATCTTTGATCCACAACAGGAATGGATGCTCACCGATGAAAACCGTCGCTCAGCTGGGGCCAATACGCCCTTTATGAATTTCCCGCTAAAAGGCGTTGTGCGCTACACCCTGCTTAATGGAGCATTAGTGTTTCAACAGTAAAGCTAAACGCTAGACACAAAAAACTCCGCTCAAGGCGGAGTTCATCTCAAGGCGATCACTCTGATCGCCTTTTTGTTGCGGCTGAACTAACGATTAGCCAAAGATGCCCTTCAGGGTAAAGAAAATAATGATAGAGAGCAGCGCACCCGCTGGCAGCGTCACCACCCATGAAACGAAAATCGTACCGACAACCTGTAGGTTAAGCGCCGATAGACCTCTTGCCATGCCCACCCCTAACACGGCACCCACGAGGGTATGCGTGGTCGAAATCGGTAATCCGGTGCCTGAAGCAAATACCACGGTAGAAGCCGCTGCTAACGTGGCCGCGAAACCACGGCTGGGAGTCAGTTCGGTAATATTATTACCCACGGTCGCGATCACTTTATGACCATACATTACCAATCCAGCCACGATACCACCGCCACCAAGTAACAAGATCCACACCGGCATCGATGATTCCTGTGCCACTTCACCCGCGGATGCCACCACACCGACCACAGCCGCTAACGGCCCCACGGCGTTGGCCACATCATTAGAACCATGCGCGAAGGCCATCGCGCAGGCAGTAAACATCATCAATACGCCAAACACTTTTTCAACACTGGTAAAGTGATAATCAACGTTCTCTTCGGCGAGTACATGAATTTTACGCAGCATCAAGATACCCAGCCCCATCGTAAGCAGCGCAATACCGACAGAGATTAGCGCACTCATGCCGAAACCCGGGTTTAAACCAACATGCTTAAGCCCCTTGGTAAATGTCACCATCGAGATCATGAAACCCACGATAAAAATGTACATCGGTACATATTTTTTCGCATTTCGAAACGGATGTTCAGTATCAAGAATCAATCGCTGCACACTACGAAATAAGAAGAAAGCGATAATACCGGCCGTCAACGGCGATACCACCCAGCTCGCCACAATTTTGCCCACCTTACCCCAATGTACGGCATCAACCGAGATACCCACGGCAGCAAAGCCGACGATCGCACCAACAATAGAGTGTGTGGTAGACACGGGCCAGCCCATGGCGGTAGCAATCAACAACCAAATACCTGCGGCCAGCAACGCCGAGAGCATGCCATACACTAGCAAATCAGGCGAACCCGCGAGGATACCCGGATCGATAATGCCTTTACGAATGGTCGCGGTAACCGCACCACCCGCCAAATAAGCACCGGCAAACTCGAAGATAATCGCGATAATAATCGCTTGTTTCAAGGTTAATGCTTTTGAACCCACCGAGGTTCCCATCGCATTAGCCACATCGTTAGCGCCCACACCCCAGGCCATAAAGAATCCAAACACACATGCCATAATGACCAGGATATTGCCATAGTCTGCAATGATGCTCATGATAACTACCTAATTTAAAAATTCAGAGAAAGTTTATTCGCAGCGATTATTTAGCCAGCAACAACTGCAGGCGACTGCCTACTTGTTGTGCCTTATCGGCAAGATCACCGATCCACGTAATAATCTGATAAAGGAACATAGCGTCGATCGGATGCAGCTCTTTCTCCACATCAAACAACGAAGAGCGCACCTCTCGTTCCATCTCATCGGCATCGTGTTCCATATCATCTAAGTCATGAATCATCTGCTCTACGACATCGACTTCATGGCCACGAAACCCCGTGGTAACGAGCTCATCAAGCTCATTCAAGGCAATCAGTGCCTGTCCTGAGGTTTTCAGGGAAGACCGAATATAATCGGCAATGGCGGGTTGTATCTGCACCGGAATCAACATTTTTCGGCCCAACATCAGACCGGCAATATCTTTTGACCGATTAGCAATTTTATCCTGCATCCGCAGTAATTCGAGCAGATCGGTGCGCGGCACAGGGAGGAACAAACTATTAGGGAGATTCATGCGAATCTCTTTTTTCATGGTATCGGCTTCACCTTCAAGCACCGCAATAGTGTGCTGAATTTCAGCCGCCTGTTGCCAATCTTCGGCCATCACAGCATCAAAAAAAGGAATAAGCTGAATAGCGCATGAGTGGGCCTTTGCAATATGTTCTTGCATCGGCTGAAAAGGAGATCGTGCAAACATCTGCATAATCGGGTTATTAGTCACCATAAAATCACCGGCGTTAGTGCAAATTTTGGGCGAGTATACGTGGGCTTTACATCTATTTGTAGTGAAAATGAAACATAAGTGTCATCCAATTGATTTTAATTAATCGCATTTTCACAACACACACACGAAAGCTAAATTTTAAATCGCTGTTTTATAGACTTTTTATCCTGAGAAACAACGATTATTAAATTTTAATTACAGTCCTATTCTACTAAAACCAGTCGAGACAAAAAATACTTTTTGTTAAGCTGAAAAGATCAATCGATCAGCGAACAGAGTACCTCGATTATGCTCAGTCAATTAATTCAGCAACAGCCCTCTCTGATTCAAGCCAATACAACACTGAACCTCGATAAAATCACCGAGGCCATCGAGCCATTATGCGCTCAAAATGAGCATTTTTATAGCGATCTGCTACGCGTGTTAGCTGGCAGTGATTATGTCGCCGATCAATTGAGTCGTAGGCCTTTGCTACTCTGCGAGCTACAACAGGCCAATGATCTCTATCGCGCCTATGCTGCCGATGAATATCAACAGCAGTTGCAACAGCGTCTAGACGCAATCGACACCGAGGTACAACTCCAACAAGTGTTGCGACAGTTCCGGCAACGGGAGATGGTGCGTATTATATGGCGAGACCTGAGCCGTGCGGTCGATATGCGAGCCACCACCTCTGATTTGTCTGCGTTAGCTGACGCTTGTATCGATCAGGCTCTCACTTGGCTCTATCGTGATTGCTGTACTAAGTGGGGCACCCCTCATAACGCGCCAGATGATGGCTCGCCCAAGCAAGCGCAACAATTGGTGGTATTGGGCATGGGTAAACTCGGTGCTCACGAACTCAATCTATCGTCGGATATCGATCTCATCTTTGCTTATCCCGAAAAAGGCATGACTGAAGGCGGGCGCCGCGTTCTGGCTAATCAAGACTTCTTTAGTCGCTTAGGTCAAAAGCTCATTCAAGCACTCGATAATATCACCGCCGATGGCTTTGTTTTCCGTACCGATATGCGGCTCCGGCCCTATGGGGCTAGCGGTCCATTGGTCTGTAGTTTTCCTGCGATGGAGGATTACTATCAAACTCAGGGCCGGGATTGGGAACGCTACGCCATGATCAAAGCCAGAGTCGTGGCCGGTGATCAGCAAGCAGGCGCCGAATTATTAACCCTACTACGTCCCTTCGTGTATCGAAAATATATCGATTTCAGCGCGTTTGATTCACTGCGTTCCATGAAAGAGATGATCAGTAAAGAAGTTCGCCGTCGAGGCTTACAAGGTAATGTGAAGCTCGGTGCCGGCGGGATTCGCGAAGTGGAGTTTATTGCTCAAGCATTTCAATTGATACGCGGTGGACGTGATCCGCGTTTACAGCAACGAGAATTGCTGACTATTTTACCGCTACTGCCAGAAACCGTGGGACTGCCGGCCTCCGCCGTTACCGATCTAAGCGATGCTTATATCTTTTTACGTAATGCCGAACATGTGATTCAGGCGGTCGCCGATCGGCAAACACAAGAGCTCCCGACAGAACCCATTGGTCAAGCGAGGATGGCTTATAGCATGGGCTTTGATGACTGGGACTGTTTTATGGCGGAACTCAAGCGTCACCGCCATAAGGTGAGTCAATATTTCAGTGACGTTATCGCCCCAGCAGAGCCCGTCAGTGATCAAGATGATCAGCATAGTGACTGGTTACTACTGTGGAACAAAACATTTGATAGCGATGAAGGTGAAACTTTTTTTGCCCGTCACGGCCTAGATAATCCACAACGTGCATGGCAGGCGTTTAATCATCTCAAATCCAGTCGTTCAGTACAGGTCATGCAGGCCGTTGGACATGAACGCTTACTGGCGGTGCTCCCCAAACTCATGACGGAAGTAGTCGCTGTGGATAACGCCAGTGAAACTCTCGAACGGGTGTTATTACTGATACAGGCGATTATCCGTCGTTCCTCTTATCTGGTGCTCTTAGCCGAAAACCCCGATGCGATGAAACAGCTGGTGCGACTCTGTTCTGCCAGTGCATGGTTCAGTCAAACCCTGACGAAACAACCGGTACTACTGGATGAGTTGATCGATCAGCGACGTCTATACTCGCCGCCCTCGAAAGAAGCCCTACAATCCGATCTACGTCAGCAGCTGTTACGCATTCCTGAAGAAGATGAAGAACAGTTGATGGATACTCTGCGTTACTTCAAGAGCGCTCATATGCTTAGCGTTGCCGCCTCAGACATCACCGGCGCACTGCCACTTATGAAAGTCAGTGATTACCTCACTTGGTTAGCAGAAGCGATTCTCGAGGTCGTGCTAGACATCGCTTGGCGACAATTATCTGAAAAACACGGTGTCCCCATGCGGGTTCCCGGTATTCCCTGCGATCCTGACTTTATCATCGTCGGTTACGGTAAGTTAGGAGGCATCGAGTTATCCTACGGTTCAGATCTTGATCTGGTGTTTATTCATGATGCCGATGCCAGCCTGTACACCGAGGGCCGGAAACCGATCGTAAACTCGGTTTTCTTTACTCGTTTAGGGCAAAAAATCATTCATATACTGAATACCTTTACCACCGGCGGTGATCTCTATGAAGTCGATATGCGACTGCGCCCCTCGGGTAAATCAGGTTTACTCGTCAGTTCACTCAAAGCATTTTCCGAATATCAAGAAAAAGAGGCATGGACATGGGAGCATCAGGCCTTAGTCAGAGCGCGCGTCATTACCGGATCAAGCGCATTGAAAGAGAAATTTGAAAGGGTACGTCATGCTATTCTCAGTCAACCTCGGGAGCAAGCGAGCCTCGCCGCAGAAGTGATCAAGATGCGGGAAAAAATGCGCGATCATTTAGGTACCGCCGATAAAGACGCGCATACACTCTTCAACCTGAAACAGGATCGCGGCGGCACGGTGGATATAGAGTTTATAGTGCAATACAACGCGTTAACCTATGCCCATCAATACCCCGAATTAATCCATTATACCGATAACATTCGTATTCTCGAGGCCATGGAAAAGACCGGCATCATGACCGACGAAGAAGCTCAGATCCTGCGAGAAGCGTACAAAGACTATCGCTCCGTTGGGCACCGTCAGGTACTGCAAGGCCGCACCAATAGCGTTAGCGCCGATGAGTTAGAAGAAGATCGACAAGCCGTCAGCCGTATCTGGGAAACTCAGTTGACTGTCAAATGTCGCCCTGCAGCCGAATAAGCCGTGGTTAGGGAAGGTGCGAATAAGTCAATTACGCCTCTGGCTTACAGAGAAGCTGGAGATCAAGGCAACAGTTACAGGCATACTGGTTGTACGTCGAAAAATGTTAACGCTGAGATCCTGCTTCTCTGAAAGCCCCGAAGGGCGGATATTAGAATGGTCATCTACTTTGTCAGCCAGTTTGAAAAGGTCCAGACATTTCGCTGCACTGGCTTTCGCGTATCTGGCCATTCTAATGTCCGCAGAGAATATAACGGACTTATTCGCACCTTCCCTAAAGCTGCGTTATGCAGCTTTTTTTATGTCTTTAAGCAATGAGCTCAGCAACAAGCCAAATATGGATTGTCGACAATTGATTTGAATCAACATTTTTTTAGCCTAAATACTGGCTCAAAAAGCGCTTTGAGTCATGATTCTTTCCATATCGTATGACAATATAGCCTTTTGTAGTAGTTCCATTTATAACTATCTCGGTTAGAGTGTGCCTCAATTAGTGAATACCGGCGCATACTATGATCGGCTTAAGTTAAGCGAATGCTGTCGGCCTAACACAGATAATAAAGGTTATACTGAAGGGCCAGTGCTATGTCATATAAAGAAGAATACAGAAAATCAATCGAAACCCCTGAAGCGTTCTGGGCTGAGAAAGCTGATGCGCTTAAGTGGTTTAAGACCCCTGAAACCATTCTCAGCAAGGATGAAAACGGGATTGATCGCTGGTTTGCCGATGGTGAGATGAATACCGCTTATCTGGCGCTCGATTACCACGTTGAAACGGGACGCGGAGATCAAGATGCGCTGATCTACGATTCGCCGGTGACGAATACAAAACAACGCTATACCTATTTAGAACTGCGCGATGCGGTGGCTAAATTTGCCGGCGTGCTCAAAGCACAAGGGGTAGAAAAGGGCGATCGGGTGGTACTCTATATGCCGATGATCGCCGAATCGGTGATTGCGATGTTGGCCGTTGCCCGTCTGGGTGCGATCCATTCGGTGGTGTTTGGTGGCTTTGCGCCTCATGAGCTGGCCGTGCGTATTGACGATGCCGAACCGAAGGTCGTGGTGACCTCTTCTTGCGGTATCGAAATTGAAAAAGTGATTGCTTATAAGCCGCTATTGGATGAAGCCATCGAGAAATCAGCGCATAAACCCGATCGTTGTATTGTGTTTCAACGTCCACAGGTCAGCGCAGAGATGATCGAAGGTCGTGATATTGATTGGGCTGACGCGATGGCCGTCGCTGAACCCGCCGACTGCACTCCGGTGAAGGCTACCGATCCTTTATATATACTTTATACCTCGGGTACGACAGGTAAGCCGAAAGGTGTTGTACGTGATAATGGTGGTCATGCGGTAGCGCTGAAATACAGCATGAAAGCGATTTACAACATGGAGCCGGGCGATGTTTTCTGGGCCGCTTCCGATGTCGGTTGGGTCGTGGGTCACTCTTACATTGTGTATGGTCCGCTGCTAGCGGGTTGCACCACCCTTGTTTATGAAGGCAAGCCGATTAGAACACCCGATGCGGGTGCGTTCTGGCGCGTTTGTAATGAGTACGGTGTTAAAGCGCTGTTTGCCGCGCCGACCGCTTTTCGCGCAATAAAGAAAGAAGATCCAGATTCGGAGCTGTTGAAGGCCTATGATCTGAGTCAGCTAGAAACTGTCTTTATGGCCGGTGAGCGGCTTGATCCGCCGACCTATCACTGGACCAAAGAGACCCTCGGTAAACCTGTTATCGATCACTGGTGGCAGACTGAAACCGGCTGGGCAATCTGTGGTAACCTCACCGGTGTCGAAATGCTCGAACCTAAACCGGGTTCTTCGACGGTGCCGGTAAGTGGTTTCAATATCCAGATTTTAGATCATGAAGGCAATGAGTTGCCCAATGGCGAGCAGGGCAGTATCGCGATTAAATTGCCACTACCGCCAAGCTGTCTGCCAACGGTTTGGGGTGATTTCGAACGCTTTCGCACCGGGTATCTGACCGAGTTCCCTGGTTATTACTGTTCTGGCGATGGTGGCTATAAAGACGATGAAGGCTATGTTTTTATTATGGGCCGTACCGATGATGTGATTAATGTGGCAGGGCATCGTTTGTCTACCGGAGAGATGGAAGAGATCGTTGCTGATCACCCATCGGTGGCCGAGTGTGCGGTCATTGGCATCGATGATCCACTGAAAGGGCAGCAGCCTATCGGTCTGGTGCTACTTAAAAATGGTATAGAAGTCGATGAGAAGCAGATTGAAGCCGAGTTGGTAGCAATGGTGCGCAAGGAGATCGGCGCAGTCGCTTGCTTCAGGCGCGCCGTTATCGTGCAGCGTTTACCTAAAACGCGCTCGGGTAAGATCTTGCGTAAGTTGCTGCGTCAAGTCGTTGACGGACAAGATTACACGGTGCCATCAACGATTGATGATCCAGCCTCTTTGCCTGAGATTAAGGCGATCATGGAGCGTAGCGGACTGATGGGTTAATCCCAGTAGTATTTTTTAGTGGTGTTGTTAGCGATACATTTTAACGGTATCTCTTAGTACGACAAAAAAGACTTATCAAGGCAGCCAGTTGGCTGCCTTTTTTGTTTTAGGCTACTTTGTAATGTAACGTCTAGCTGACAAACTTTCCGTTCTTGCATGGATTCAACTCGAAAGTGTCAGACACCTGAATGCACATCGAGGAAGTTGTTATGTCCAAGAACCCAGTTGTTTGGTTTGAAATTTATGTCGATAACATGGCGCGAGCACAGAAGTTTTATGAGTCCGTACTCGATATTAGCTTAGAGGTTTTGCAAGACCCTAATGATTCGGGTGTCGAAATGTTATCTTTTCCGTCAGATATGGAAGAATATGGCTCAACGGGGGCCTTGGTTAAAATGGAGGGCTTTTCTGCGGGTGGAAATAGTACGTTGATCTATTTTTCATGTGAAGATTGTGCGGTTGAGGAGGCGCGAGTCGATTTGGCAGGCGGTCGGGTTCTTAGGCCCAAAATGGCTATTGATGCGTATGGCTTTATTTCGTTGGCGACAGACACCGAAGGTAATATGTTTGGCTTGCACTCGAACATTTAGGTTCGAGTGCAAGGGCTTAATTATTAGTAATAACGGTTATCGTCGCTTATAGTCGCTAAAAGTTGTGACTGAAGTGCACGATTCAAGCCTTCGTTATTTGTGTTCGGATGCAGATGCCTTAAGCAATAGCCAGTCCAGTAGCCGAGTGGATAATATTCGCCGGAGAAAGCCGAAAAGATAGGTCGGCAAGGTGACATAGTAGCGTGCTTTAGGACGTTTGCTTTCTAACGCATGGATCACTTTGTCTAACACCGCGTCGGGCCCTAATGTGAAAAGATCATCGCCGCTATCTGCGCTACTTAAGCGTTGCAGTACTTTCTTATAGGTGTCGCTAAAAGGGCTCGATGCCACATCAATATTGGCTTTAAATGCCTTCAAGCCGTTTTCTCTAAACTTGCTTTTGATCGGCCCTGGCTCAATCAGTGATACAGAGATACCGCTGCCAGCGAGTTCCTGACGCAGCGTATCAGTATAACCTTCAAGGGCAAATTTACTGGTATTGTAAGCACCACGAAAGCGCATCGTGATCAGCCCCAGCACGGAGCTATTTTGAATAATTCGGCCCACGCCCTGACGACGCATTAAGGGCAGTACTCGGCAGGTGAGTTCATGCCATCCCAAGAGATTGGTCTCAAGCTGTTGTCTTAGTACATCACGACTGAGGTCTTCTATGGCGCCAGGCTGACCATAAGCTCCGTTATTAAACAGGGCAAACAGTTTTCCCTCGGTTTGCCTTTCAAGCCAATCCATTGCCTGATGTATGGAAGCCGAACTGGCTAAATCTAAGGGGATCGATTCAAGCCCTTGCTGTTTTAATTTTTCAACGTCGGCAGGCTGACGCGCGGTGGCGATCACTCGATAGCCACGCTGTTGTAAACCAACGGCTACATGGTAGCCAATACCGCTAGAACAACCGGTAATCAGTATCGTTTTCATCGTTTTGTCTGTCGCTGATTCATCGTTAAAGTCATATCGTAAGCCGCAGCACTGATGAGATCAGGCGTTATGGGTGCCGTTATCATTCCATTGATGGGCTTTATGTGAGTAATGCCAGAAACGCGGCCTCAGGCACTGCCTTACTGAATAAATACCCTTGCGCATAACGGCATCCTTCTTCAATCAGAAATTGACGCTGCTGTTCTGTCTCCATGCCTTCGGCAATCACTTCCAGCCCAAGGCTATCCGCTAATGCGATAATGGCACGAGCGATAGCCTGATCATTGCTATCTTGCGGGATATCGCGAATGAATGAGTGATCAATCTTCAAACGATCCAGAGGCAGTGCTTTTAAATAGCTGAGCGAGGAATAGCCGGTGCCAAAGTCATCGATGGCGATGTGGATCCCCATTTCTCGCAGCCGCATCAGCTCTTTACCGGCGCGTTGAGGGTTATTCATAATCACTCCCTCGGTAATCTCAAGCTCAATCATATCGCTACAGCACTGATGACGCGCGAGTATCGCCGAGATTTCATCGGTTAATGAATTAGAACCAAAGTGACGCGCAGAAATATTGATCGATATCGGCGGTACTTGATACCCCGCCAGTTGCCACTGACGAATATTGCGGCACACGGTATCCAGCACCCAATGATCGATGAGTTTAATCATGCCGGTTTTTTCTGCGAGCGGGATAAAACGGTCTGGGGAAATGTTACCCAACTGCGGATCGTGCCAGCGTATCAGCGCTTCGGCACCAATAATGCGATTATCGGTAATATCAATTTGCGGTTGATAATGCACAACAAACTGCTCATGTTCGATCGCCTTGCGCATTGCACTCACCAGCACAATGCGTTCAAATGCCTCATCGGTCATCTCCTGAGTGTAAAACTCATAACGATTTTTGCCGGCGGCTTTGGCGCGATACATGGCGGTATCGGCATTACGGATTAGGTTTTCGGCGTCATCGGCGTCATGAGGGGATAGACTGATCCCAATACTGAGGCTGATATGCAGTTGCTGTTGATCCAAGATAATGGGTGCATCGAAAGCACTCAGCAAGTTTTGCGCTATCAGACGGGCATCTTCTGGCTGCTGGATATCTTCAATAATAATGGTGAATTCATCGCCACCTAAGCGGGAAATAGTATCGTAATCACGTACATGTTGCTGCAGCCGCTTAGAGACCTTAATGAGCAACTGATCCCCCAGATTATGACCAAAACTATCATTCACTTCTTTGAATTCATCTAAGTCGATAAACAGCAGAGCGATGCTTCGCTGTGTGTGATGGGCATGACGTAATGCTTGCTTTAATCGATTACTGAAGAGTAAGCGGTTAGGAAGCTTGGTTAGCGCATCGTGATGAGCAATATAATCGAGCGTTGATTCTTTTTCTTGGAGTGATTTCTGCGTGGCGATATGATCGGTAATATCTCGACTGGATTCGACTAACCCAGTGAGGCTTCCCTCGCTATCATAAAGCGGGCTTGCCATGAGTTCGAAGGTACGTGTTTCACCGTCGTTATTTTGATGTTCATGGATACGAGTAGTGGCTTGCCGGCTTTGCATCACTTTTTTTAACGGACAACTGTGACAAGGCTTGCCTCGATCGTGGGCGATACTGTAACAGGGTTGATCTTGTTCTTTTAAGCAATGAAAGCTGTAATCGTTTGCGGCCCGATTGGATTTCATGACACGGTAGTCAGTGCCGATAACCATCACTGGGTCCCCGATACAGTCAATCACCGCTTGTAAAAAATCACTCTCTTGACGTGATTTGGCTTCTGCTAACTTTCGATCGGTTATATCTCGCACGGTGGACAAGACAACCTGCTCACCGTTGGAGTCGAGTAAGGTCGAACTAATTTCTACGGGTACTCGGCGACCATCGGCGGTGCGATGTACGGATTCAAACACAGCGTTTTTCTTATTACTATGCAGGTGCTGTATGACCTTTTGCCACTGCTCAAGGTTCTGATGTTTCTCGCTGATATCAATGGTACGTTTATTTAACAGTTGCGCTTGGCTATAAGCTAAGTAGTCGCAACTCGCCTGATTAACATCGATTATCTGAGCGGTCTTGGCATCGATCACAAAGAGCGCATCGTTACTGCGTTCAATGAGTTGACGAAACAGATGTAACTGCGAATCCACGCGATGCTTTTCAGTCAGGTTAGTCAGTAGACAATGGGTCTGTAAGAACTGATGTGCTTCATCGTGTATGACGTGAGCATTAAGCTGCACATCTAATCGATTGCCGCTTTTGGTTAATAACCGATAATATATTTTTTCAACGCTTCCGGCCCGTTTAAGTTCAGCAAAACCACGCTTAAAATGGGCTTCCTGTCCTGCGGCCATCAATTGACTGAAGGGCTTACCAATCACTTCGCTAGCCTCATAACCCATCATTAAACGCCAGCTAAGATTCACGTCGAGTAAGTTGCCGTTGCTATCGAGCGACTGACAGGCCACCGGTGAATTTTCAAAAAAGCGATGATAGTGCTTGGCTTTTTGTTGGCTGAGTTGAAGCTGCTGATTGAGCGCATCGAGCGAGCCGCGCATGCTTTCTACAAAATGGCTCTGTAACCGGTTAATCAGGTGTTGTCGCGTCAGTAAGCCAATAATGCGTGCTTCAGCATCACATACTAGTAACCGACGAATGCTTTTGGCTTGCATCATTAAGCGCGCGTCTAACAGTGATGTATCGACATCAATGACTTCAACCGGATAGCTCATATATTGACTAACGTTAGCCGCTTTTAGATCGATTTCATCATCTAGCAGGCGCACCACATCGCGCTCAGTCAAAATGCCATCGGCACGATGTCCCTCGCCAACCACAACACTACTGACTTTTTTTTCATTCATCAGAACAAAAGCCTGATACAGGCTAGCAGCGGGCGAGATAAACAGAATATTTCGCTCCATGACCGCTTCGACATGCTTGATTTCAGCTAGATATTCAAAGCCTAGGTGTTGTACAAAGTCGGTCTCAGTAGCGATTCCTCTGAGGCTGCCATCGTGATTGATAACAACAATATGACGTAACTTTTCTCGATGTAACTGTTCATAAGCATGTTGAAAGTCGCACTCAGCGGGTAGTGTCTTAACCGGCGAAGTCATGATATCGGCGGTGGTTAATTGGCTAAGATCCTGATTGGCAGAGCCGACTAAGCGGAGAATGTCTGTTTCGGTGATGATGCCGAGTGGCTGATGATTATCAACAATCACTAGAGAACTGATATAGGCATGACGCATACGTCGCAACGCATTGAGTACTGAATCAGTCGGAAGAGCGTATAAAACCTCTAGACTACAAATATTACCTAGAGTAACGACTGATTCCGGCATATGGATTGAACCCTTAAATTGTTGCTCGCGTGAATAGAATATTGAACTGCATTGTTGACTGATATAGCGCTGACTTTGATCTTAAGTACAGCGCACAGCTGAATCGCGTAAATTACCACAGAAAGGGCATTATGTTCGCATTAAATATGCCTCATTATAAGAGGTTGACGCCCTGTTAGTCACTCAGTCCGGCGTTATTATTTACCGATTGGAATTATTGTATTTATCCGTTTCGGATTGAAGCCAGACCGGCTTCTGTTACCGTAGCTAATAATTTACATCGGACATTAATCGTGCCGGTATAAGACTGCACCGTTGATAATTCATAATAGCTGAGAGTTAACCATGCCTGTATTGAATGAAACCCATAATCCGGACCTACGTTGTTGGATCAGCTCAGCCAACCGTGCCACCTGCGATTTTCCGATTCAAAATCTACCATTTGCTGAATTTCGTCGTAAAAATACGGCTGAAGCATTCCGCGGTGGCGTGGCGATTGGCGATCAAATAATAGATTTGGCGGCAGCCAAAGGGCTTTTTTCAGGCGAGGCGGCAGTGGGACTTAGCGCCTGCGCAGAGCCAACACTGAATCATTTTATGTCATTGGGTGCATCGGTATGGTCGGCGCTACGTTTAGCGTTATCTAGAGCACTGCGTGAAGCTGCCACGGAACAAAAGGCACTGGAAAAGTGTCTTGTCCCTCAAGATGAAGCCGAATATAGCTTGCCTTGTCAGATTGGTGATTACACAGATTTCTATACCTCGATCTTTCATGCGACGCGAGTAGGTAGTCTGTTCCGGCCTGATAATCCCTTGCTACCCAACTATAAATGGGTGCCAATCGGTTATCATGGCCGTAGCTCATCGATCGATGTGTCTGGACAAACGTTTCGCCGTCCACAAGGTCAATTAAAAGCCCCCGATGCCGAGGCACCGAGTCTGAACAGCTGTAAACGACTGGATTATGAGTTAGAAGTGGGTATCTATATCGGTAAGGGTAATGCTTTGGGCGAACCGATAGCGCTAGATGAGACGGATCAACATGTGTTTGGTTATTGTCTATTCAATGACTGGTCGGCCCGAGATATTCAGGCCTGGGAATATCAACCGCTCGGCCCGTTCCTCGCCAAAAATTTTGCCTCTACCGTGTCTCCTTGGATTGTCACTAACGAAGCGCTGTTACCGTATCGCACCGAATTTAAACGCGATGCCGCAGACCCGCAACCCTTAGCATATTTAGCCTCTGCCAAGAATACTCAGCAGGGCGCTTTAGATATTAAGTTGGAGGTACTGTTACAAACGCAGCAGATGCGGGCGCAAAATCAAGCGGCCACGGCGTTATCGGAATCTAACTTTGTTTACTCGTATTGGACGGTCGCACAGATGGTGGCGCATCACACGGTGAATGGTTGCAACCTTCGTCCGGGTGACTTTTTTGGTTCTGGAACTCAGTCCGGACCGGATGAGGAGCAGGGCGGGTCAATGTTGGAACTCAGTCAAGGTGGCAAAAAATCGATTCAGCTGCCCAATGGCGAGCAGCGAACCTTTCTCGAAGATGGAGATACCGTGGTGATGCGCGGCTATTGTCAGCAGTCAGATGGGGTTCGCATCGGCTTTGGTGAAGTCAGCAGTACGGTACTACCGGCTCATGAATCGGCTCACGATTAGGCGGCGTTTGGCGTATTTCAGGCATGACGAGTTCGTCATGTCTGCAGCGTTACGCTCGTTTAAAGGTTTTGTTAACAGCCTTGTGTTAACACGCATTGATGGCGCTAGTCTCAATGACCATCGTTAATCATTATTCAGAGACTAGTGCGATCAGCAGGCTAATTAGGGAAGGTGCGAATAAGTCCGTTATGTGTTCTCTGCGGCCATTAGAATGGCCAGATACGCGAAAGCCAGAGGCGTCATTGACTTATTCGCACCTTCCTTAGGCTTACTTCTGCGGTTTCTTCCGGAAAATGTTGAGTAGCTTCTGTTTCGGATCATGCTCTTCGGTGGGCAAGGCTTTTTCAAACTTGTTTTTCATGTCCTTCAATTGCTGCTCTTTGCGCTTATGACGCACATCATCTCGCTTGCTATTGATATCGACAACTTTATCGTTCATATCCTCGACTCTTTATTGGCAGTAATTTAGACGGTAGGTCAATCCAGTTTAGCTTTGTAACACTTTCAGCGGAAGCCCCAGCAAAGCATCACCCATGCCGTGAAAATACCAGATGATGGCAATGAGTCCCGCTACGGTCAGTCCATACCAGAGCGCAGAGACGATTTGACCATAACGATCCAGCGGTAATAACAAACTTTGATGTCGGCCTCGCCATTCAAATAATACTTCAATGCTGCCAATCAGCAATAAAAAGCCTAGCAGCGCTAAACCAAAGTAGTAACTCAACCAGATTCCCCCTGCCGCAGCGGCACCACAGAGCAGCAACCCAACCAGAGAGTTCATGGAGAAGGCGATGCTCTTGAGCAAATGGCCCCCATCTAAAGGTAAAATAGGCAGAAGGTTAAACAGATTCAAGAGGGCATTGAAGGCACTTAAACCGGCAAAAAACAGTGAGCCGGTTAGCCAGTAAGCCAGCAAGCTTAAAAGAGATAAAGCCAAGCCAAAAAATGGCCCCATCATCGAAATACAAACATCCTGCCAGCGCGTGTTGATGCGGGCATCGCTTAATGCTAAACCGCCGACGAATGGAATGAGATAGATCCCCTTGGTCTTCATGCCAAAGTGCTTCATGGCGCGTATATGACCATACTCATGTACCACCAGACAAAAGATGAGTGCGAGCGCAAAGGGTAGCGAGAAAAACCAAGAATAGGCGGCCAGACTCGCCCCCGCCATCACGGCTTTTATAACCTTGGCGCTTTTTAGTAGTTTTAAGCCCAGCGCACCGAGACCGATAATACTAAACGAACGCTTTTCCTGACGAATAGGCGCTTGAGGCACTTGTTTTTCCATCAATTCACGCCCATGTTCACCATGATTGATGAGTTGATCACCCATATAAAAGCGGTAACGGATGTTAACGGGCTCCCATTGCACATCGGTTTCTAATCGACATAAGAGTGTTTCACCCTGCTGATTCTGTAGCTCAAAACGATGCTCACTTAGACCATCGAAATCGTCAGTTGCATCGCGACGAGAGACGGGGGTGTTATTCCAGTACAGCAATTGCCAGCCCGCCATCGAGCCTTCAAGCCGTAGGCTATGACCCTGACAATCCAGATTTAGTAGTTCCACAACGGTTCCTTAGCATAATGACCGAGGCATAGTTGCATAACTTGATAGGAGTTTAAAGGAACTTATGCCGCAAGCCAGCGAGTGATGTCACCATGAGGCAGCATAACGAAGAATAGCCTGCTGTCATGACGATGGTTTTGCCGCATATTCTCAGGCGTTAATCATTCAGAATTCCATAGCCGTCGCTGATGGCAATCGCGATGAAGCGCTGCCCTAAAAAGTGACTATCGATTGAGGAAACGTCGGTCTGATAAGGCTATTCTATACTGTTATCCATACGGGCGAATAACAACACCGGCGAACGCTGACCTATTGCGTGCATAACGCTTCACTTATGAGCGCTTAAATTAGAACTAATCAGTAATGCTTGGCTAATAGTGCTCAATTCATAGTACGGTTAGCGATGTCCGATAAGGCAATGGTTGTATCCTTGCGTTAATATGCTCTGGTACCGCAGTGCAACAATTTTAGTTGATGGAGGTGTGCGCATAATGCCCTATATACCGGCGAAATTCTCCGCTCACTACGATAAAACGGGTGTTTTGGTGAGCTTAGTAGAGGTATCGATCAATTATCATTACATTTCAAAATTGTCCGTTTATATCAATTAATGATCTTTTTTGATCATTGTTCCACTCTTTTTTTCAACGGAGAATGAAATGCATTAAAGCTATATTCCTGAGACACCGAGCGAACAACGCCGTTGTTAAATAACGACGCTAATTAATAATGAGCGCGCAGCGATAACAACAGGAGATTTTATAAAAGTGCCACGTATGAAGCGATATACGGTAGAGAACCGGTCTCTATATGTATGCGGTTGAACCTGGCATCCGCTGATTTTTTCCAACTCACAAGGTGAAACCATGCAAACAAAAATAATAAAACCTGCAGCTAATGCACACGACTTTCCACTCTTAATCAAAAGCCTACTGCTATCGGGTCAACGTTTTCAGCCCGACAACGAAATCGTTTATAGCGATGTGATTCGCTATGATTATCGCACGCTGTATAAGCGTATTTGTCGATTAGCGAATGTTCTCAGTAATGCCGGTGTGAAAGCGGGTGATACCGTTGCCGTGATGGATTGGGACAGTCATCGTTATTTGGAAAGTTACTTTGCCGTGCCGATGATTGGCGCAGTGTTACATCATGTCAATATCCGCCTCAGTGTCGATCAAATTGGCTATACCATGAACCATGCGGAAGATAACTTCGTGCTGTTGCATGATGATTTTAACGTGATTGCTGAACAGCTTGCCGATCAGCTGCCGAGTGTGCGTGGTTATATACAATTAACCGATGAAAAGTCACCTTCATCAACCAGCCTTAACACGGTAGGCGAATATGAAGCCTTACTGACGGCGGCATCGGACGAATATGACTTTCCCGATTTCGATGAAAATTCAGTTGCCACACTGTTTTACACCACCGGCACCACCGGTAACCCGAAAGGTGTTTATTTTAGCCACCGTCAGTTGGTACTCCATACCTTAAACGGTGCGACTACGTTAGGTTCTTTCGAAGGGCAGCCATTATTGCGTTCCGATGATGTCTACATGCCGATGACGCCGATGTTTCATGTGCATGCTTGGGGCGTCCCTTATATCGCCACGATGCTAGGGGTAAAGCAGGTTTATTCTGGTCGTTATGATCCGAATAAACTGCTACGTCTATATCGTGAGGAAGGCGTGACCTTCTCCCATGGCGTGCCAACGGTACTGCAGATGATCCTTAATTGTGATGAGACAGAAGCGACGGATATGAGCGGTTGGAAACTGCTAACCGGTGGTAGTGCCGCTACCCCAGCATTGGCGCGACAGATGGTTGAACAGGGTATCTTACTCTTTACCGCCTACGGCATGTCTGAAACCTGCCCATTGGTTAGCGCGGTCTTCTTGCGGCCATCCGAACGTGAACTGACGCTGAGTGATCAGATACCGCTACGCATCAAAGCCGGCGTGCCGATCGGTCTTGTCGATCTAAAAATCGTCGACCCAGATGGTGATGATGTTGCTCATGACGGTGAGGCGGTCGGGGAGATCGTGGTGCGCTCGCCTTGGTTGACGCAGGGCTATTATAAAGAGGCTGATAAAGGTGAAGAGTTGTGGCACAACGGCTGGTTACATACCGGTGATGTTGCCTCGATTGATAAAAACAATGTCATTCAAATTAAAGACCGTATTAAAGATGTTATTAAAACCGGTGGCGAGTGGATTTCATCGTTAGAACTGGAAAACTTAATCAGTCGACACCCGTCTGTCTCTGAGGTAGCGGTGGTGGGGGTGCCGGATAATAAATGGGGCGAACGTCCTTTCGCATTGGTTGTGCCAGTGCCGGGCGACGAACTCGAAGGCACGGCTATTCAAGAACACTTACAGCAATTTGTTGTCAGTGGGCATATTAATAAATGGGCCGTGCCACAGGATATTAAGATCGTCTCAGAGATACCTAAAACCAGTGTCGGTAAAATTAACAAGAAAGTGATTCGTACACAGGTAAGTTAACGGCTGCCGATGCATTGAGAGCAAGGGAGCTGTGACTCCCTTTTTATCGCTGCGTTGAGACAGCGTAAGCTAGATGATGAGGTGATTGATCGTTTAGCCATTCGCTAGCGTTGAGGGATTGGCCGATAAAGCAATAATTTCTTATGAGGTCAACAGTGTTAATCCATTGTTGATAACGCTGATTTTTAATTGATTTGTTAAAGTCTGTTAAAAAAGGCATGAATGTCGTGATTTTGGCGCTATTTATACACTAACTACTCAATAGGTAAGCTATTTTAATAGGCTGTCGATCTTTTTGTTATTAACTTTGGCTGGCCGTTTTTATCAATGAATAAGCTTTTTTGATCATTGTTCCGTTCGTTTATTCGATAGAGAATGAAGTCTATTGAGGTGCCAACGTAACAAACAGCATCATAACGAAAGACATCACACGGCCCGACAGGCCAACAAAAACAAGAGAGAAGACGATGAAAAAACGTGAAGTGGTCGTGGTCAGCGGTGTTCGTACTGCCATTGGTGGTTATGGTGGCAGCTTGAAGGGTCATAAACCGACGGAATTAGCGGGAATGCTGGTGGCTGAAGCCGTGAAGCGAGCCGGTATTGCGGCCGCATCGGTTGAACAAAGTGTGTTTGGTAATGTTATTCACTCCGAGCCGGCTGATATGTATCTTGGTCGTGTGGCGGCGCTTAAAGGGGGGTTATCTGAAGAGACGCCATCGCTCACACTCAACCGTTTATGCGGCAGTGGCTTACAGGCGATCATCAGTGCGGCTCAACAGATTGAACTGGGGGTTTGCGATACGGTGGTGGCAGGTGGAGCCGAATCGATGAGTCGTGCCCCTTATCATCTGCCAACGGCGCGTTTTGGTCAGCGCATGGGCGACGGTCAAATGATCGATCCGATGGTCGCGGCACTTAACTGTCCGTTTAACCATATTCATATGGGTGTCACAGCGGAGAACGTCGCCGAAAAATATGCTATTAGCCGTGAAGCTCAAGATGAGCTGGCGGTGTTGAGCCATAATCGTGCTCAGCAGGCGATTGAAAATGGCTATTTTAACGATCAGATCATGCCGGTCGAACTCAAGAGCCGTAAAGGCGTCACGCTATTTGATACCGATGAACATGTGCGTATGGATTGCACCCTAGCAGAGATGCAGGCCCTACGACCTGTGTTTAAAAAAGAGGGCACCGTCACCGCAGGCAATGCATCAGGCCTCAACGATGCCGCCGCGGCCGTCATTATGATGGAACGTGATAAAGCGGAAGCCGAAGGTCGACAGATCATGGGACGCTTGGTTGATTATGCGCTGGTGGGTGTTGATCCGAGCATTATGGGTATCGGCCCTGTTGGAGCGATTCAACAGATTTTTGATCGCAACCATCTCTCCGCCAATGATATCGATGTTTATGAGGTCAACGAAGCCTTCGCTGCTCAGGCGCTGGCTGTGGCGCAACAACTAGATCTTCCTCGAGATCGTCTCAATCCCAATGGTAGTGGTATCTCATTGGGTCATCCTATTGGGGCTACCGGTGCCGTGGTAACGGTTAAAGCGCTCTATGAATTGAATCGTATTAAAGGCCGCTATGCGATTGTCAGCCTCTGTATTGGTGGCGGGCAGGGGGTCGCCGCGCTGTTCGAGCGAGTATAAGTTAGGTTCGATTCTGGTTAAATCATGACCACCTGGCGTCATTATGAGAGGCTGGGTGGCCCTCTTTATTTTCTGTTATTGGTTTTCGAATATCTCATATAGCCGGTTATCCTTATCGCTGGCTAGGCATCCGCTTGGCTGTCAGTTTTGAGATCGTCGCTAAACGAGTCGAGGTATTACTATGTATCAAGGTCAGACGTTAAGCCTAAATAAACTGCCGGCGGGGCTGGTCGAATTAATCTTAGATCTGCAAGGCTCATCGGTAAATAAGCTCAATCAACTCACCCTCAGTGAACTGGCAGATGCGGTTGAGATATTAACGGATGACCCTGAGATCAAAGGCTTACTCATTCATAGCGCTAAATCGGCTTTTGTTGTCGGTGCGGATATTACGGAATTTGTCGATAACTTCCGTTTAACCGAGCAGCAACTAACCACGTGGGTCGGCAACACCAACCGCTTATTTAGCGCACTCGAAAACCTGCCTTATCCGACGGTCGTTGCGATTAATGGCTTAGCATTAGGCGGTGGTTTTGAATTAGCCCTCGCGGCCGATTTTCGTGTGCTTGCGGATAACGCCAAAGTCGGTTTTCCGGAGGTTAATCTTGGTCTGTGCCCAGGTTGGGGCGGCACGGTACGTCTGAGCCGCTTGATCGGCGCCGCCGATGCGCTAGCGTGGACGGTGAGCGGCCAACCTCAGGCAGCAGAGCAGGCCCTCGCGGCGGGTGCCGTGGATCAGGTTGTCGCGGCTGACGAACTGCCAACCGAGGCGTTGGCGTTTCTGCAGCAGGCAGTCAATGGTGACGTCTGCTACACCAGCAACGCGGCGCGTAAGTTAGATGAACGCGCTGAAGCGCTCGATCTAACACAGTTGAAACAACAGTATCGTCGTCAACTGCGTCCCGGCTTTCCCGCTGCCGAGATGATTCTGGAGACGATCAGTCAACATGTGAATCTGCCATTCACGGCGGCCATAAAGGTTGAGACTGATTGTTTTGTTACGCTAGCCAAAAGCGCTGCCACTCAAAGCTTGGTGCGGTTGTTTCTTAACTCGACTCAGCTCAAAAAGCAGGCGGCTGCTTGGGTTAAACAAGCGCATCCAGTGACTCAAAGCGCCGTGTTAGGCGCGGGTATTATGGGCGGTGGCGTCGCCTATCAATCAGCCTCGACTGGCACGCCGATTATCATGAAAGATATCCATGATGAGGCGTTGACTCTGGGTATCAACACCGCCACCGAGTTGCTCGATAAACAGTTAGATAAAGGCCGTTTAGATGCTGCCGGAAAAGCTAAAGTGCTTGGCGCTATCACGCCGACGCTGGATTATACGCATTTCAAGGGTGTCGATCTGGTGGTTGAAGCGGTGATTGAAAATCCCAAGGTGAAAGCTGCAGTCTTGGCCGAGGTTGAACAGCATGTGCCGAATCATGCAGTGCTGGCATCGAATACATCCACCATTTCTATTGATCTGCTGGCTGACAGTGTTCAGCGTCCTGAACAGTTCTGCGGTATGCATTTTTTCAACCCAGTACATCAGATGCCATTGGTTGAGGTGATTCGTGGCCGTCAAACCAGTGATGCTACGATCGCGACCACCGTCGCCTATGCAACCGCAATGGGTAAAACACCGATCGTGGTGAATGATTGCCCCGGTTTTTTAGTTAACCGGATTTTGTTTCCCTATTTTAATGGCTTTAACCGGCTATTGAAGCAGGGCGTAGATTTTCGTCGTATCGATAAAGTGATGGAGCAGTTTGGTTGGCCTATGGGGCCGGCTTATCTTGCCGATGTGATCGGTATCGACACCATGGTGCACGCCGATGCGGTGATGCAGCAAGGTTTTCCTGAGCGTATGTCCCATGACGGCAGCGTGATCATGGCGTTGTTACTGGCGGATGATTGCTTGGGACAGAAAAATGCTAAGGGTTTCTATCAATATGGCGTTGATGAGAGTGGTCGACGTTATAAAGAGGCGTCTGGTTCGACGTTGGAACTGATTGCCACACAGGTGACCAGTCAGGTGGAGGTGACGGATCAAGAGATTATCGATCGAATGATGATCCCGTTATGCACCGAAGCGATGCGTTGTCTGGAAGACGGTATTGTTACCACGTCAGCCGAAGTGGATATGGGCTTGATTCTGGGGCTGGGTTTTCCACGCTTTCGTGGTGGACCACTGCGCTATATCGATACCCTTGGCTTGGAGCAGTTTGCCGCCATCGTCAAACAGCATCAAGATCAAGGCCCATTGTATCGGCTTACCGATGGCTTTATGCAGCGTCTTAAAATCGGTCAGACCTTCTTTGCCTAACCCGTCTCGCTACTGACTATGGATAACAAAAGGTTGATGATAAACGCATCGACCTTTTTAGATCTGAGTTCACTTTTGTTTACAGCCCAAGCGCACAACAGATGTGATGCTTATCACACATTAAACGATCAACTCATCAGCACTTTGATGCCGATGGCGACCATCGCGCCGCCCAGTAGTCTATCGATCCAATGACTGATACGGTTGAATTTTCGATTGATAGCGGGCGCTGATAACAGCAACACGACTACCGAGAACCAGATTAGATGAATCATCATTATCCAGGCACCATAGATGGCGAGATGTGCATTAGGCATATTGGGGGAAAGGACGAAGGTGAAGAGCGTAACATAGTAAATTGGCGCTTTGGGATTGCATAGATCGCAGATCAATCCCCGCTTGAATAACTGCCAATCGGTGATGGATCTATCTTTATTGCTCCAGCTTAATGCCTGATCCGTAGATTTAGACAGCAGTCCGCTGATGCCCAAATAGATTAAATATCCACCACCGATTATCTGGATGGCCAACAATGCATCGGCTGAGCTTGAGATAATGGCGGCTAAGCCAAACGCTGAATATACAATATGTATAACAAGCCCCGACATCGTTCCGGCTAATGATAAAAAACCTGCTCGGCGTCCATATCTCAATGCTTCTTTAGAAATCAGCATAAATTCTGGTCCAGGGGACAGTGTCGCGATGAAGTGTATGGCCGTTAACGTTAATAAACCATCGAGCAGATTCACTAGGTTATTCCTATTTAGATTAAATCGAGTCAATTCTCTTCGAGAGAGTCTATCTTGACTGACAGGAATAACCTTGCTAAAAGCATTACTTATGTACGTTAAAATAGAAGAATCTGCTATCAATGAGCAAAGAAAAGAAAGAATCAACTCAAGCACCGATCAATAGCATTGATTTAAAGATACTCAACAGGCTTCAGTCCGATGCTCGAGTCAGTAACAGCGCGTTATCGGAACAGGTGAATCTTAGTGAGACACCTTGCTGGCGCCGTTGGAAAAAGCTCGAAGACGAGGGTTATATCGATGAATACCGCGCCGTATTGAATCGACGTAAACTTGGGTTTGGCGTCGTTGTTTTTACGCAGGTATCTTTTACGAGTCATGATGTTGGGCTCACCAATCAATTTGAACAGATTATCAGTGAGTTTGAATGGGTTCAGATGTGTCACTGCATTACCGGCAGTGTTGATTATATTTTGCAGCTTGTTGCCCGTGATTTAGATGAATTTTCGCAACGTATTACGCTGATTAGGCGCATCCCCGGAGTGAATGCTGTTCAGTCACATATCTCGGTCAAAGAGATTAAGAATACCTCGAATCTTCCACTGTCATAACCGGTTTTACGGAGGATAACCGAGGCAATCAAAGCCGCTACGTACAATAAATATCAACATAATCTTGATATTTGGTTTGCCGCCATCGGCAAACAGTATCAAGCCCCGTTGTATCGGCTTACCGACGCCTTTATGCAGCATCAAGCAGTAGGGGAGAGGTACTTTGCTTAATCGGTGTTTGCTCGCTGAGTATTGCGGATGAGTAAGCGAAACAGGCGGATGTTTAATACATCCGCCTTTTTATTGGCCGATATTCAACGCGCCTACATCGCGTTCAGCTAAAGAGAACATTAGCGTAGGGTGCCGGGAGCCTGTAATTTAAATTGTGTATCTGCTTATAATTAAGCCAGTCATGGCTAAGGATAAGCAATATGGATAAGAAAG
>NZ_JAUOQE010000079.1 GCF_030547545.1 Amphritea sp. 1_MG-2023 | reverse complement strand
AGAGCTATGTATTCACTCAAGAGATACCCAGCTTATACTGGGTGGGTTTCCCCATTCGGAAATGTCCGGGTCAAAGTCTGTTTACCGACTCACCGAACCTTATCGCAGGTTACCACGTCCTTCATCGCCTCTGACTGCCAAGGCATCCACCGTGCACGCTTAGTCACTTGACCATATAACCCAAAAGGGTCTGTCAAAGTCACTGATAAAACTTCTTTGTCATCTTAAAGATGACGCTGAAATAACGATACATTTACGCCGGATTAGCGCTTGTACATTTCTTTCTCGTTTTGTTACAGGATTCATTTGTTAAAGAGCGTATAAAGCTAAAAGCTTTAAAAGATAAACATCAATCAGATGTGTATGTTTTAAGACTTTCAGACGAGCATCTGATTTTAATTTTATGTTAATCAAGGCGTAAACTTCTACTGACATAGCGTGCTATGTGAGTAATATTACAACGCAGAGTAACGTAAAATTGGTAGGTCTGAGTGGACTTGAACCACCGACCTCACCCACTTTCTTTTAAACCAAGAGTGGGGTGCGCTCTAACCAACTAAGCGATCTTAATCTTATTGAGTTCTAACTAACCACTTACTTCAGCTGACGCCAGGTAAAATGGTAGGCCTGAGTGGACTTGAACCACCGACCTCACCCACTTTCTCTTAAACCAAGAGTGGGGTGCGCTCTAACCAACTAAGCGATCTTAATCTTATTGAGTTCTAACTAACCACTTACTTCAGCTGACGCCAGGTAAAATGGTAGGCCTGAGTGGACTTGAACCACCGACCTCACCCTTATCAGGGGTGCGCTCTAACCAGCTGAGCTACAAGCCTTCAATCGGTTAGAACCAATATGCTCTCTTTATCAGTGATCAGATAATTCGTGTGAACGCTTGCTAAGAATCCGCTATCGTTTAAGGAGGTGATCCAG
>NZ_JAUOQE010000078.1 GCF_030547545.1 Amphritea sp. 1_MG-2023 | reverse complement strand
CTGAAATTTGAGAATGTATCGGTAATTGTAAGAAAGGCATCGGGCTCGACTCTCTATAAGCCCTCAGGAAGGTCGTCCATTTAACACTGGCCCCCGCTACCACAACGGAAAGATAAGCTAATCGAAAGATTGGCTTTTTTTTCGCCTGAAATTTGGCACATAGAATATCGTTAGGAAAGCGTCGGGCTCGGCTCTTTATAAGCCCTCAGGAAGGTCGTCCATCTAACACTAACCCCCGCTACCAACGTAATAATTAAAGGTGTGTCGTCTGACATGCCTTAATGAGATGGTTCCCCTCGCTTTTAACCAGCTATGCTGGAAAGGTGACGAAACCAACAAGGAGAACCATCTCATGTATATCAAAGTCCTTGGAATCGATTTAGGCAAGTCTTCTTTTCATTTTATGGGTCGTGACGCCCAAGATCAGCAAGTTTGCAAAAAGAAACTCTCGCGTCAAAAACTCATTACGTTTATCGCTCAACTCCCTCCATGTCTCATTGCCTTTGAGGCCTACGGCGGTGCTCATTGGTTAGGTCGCCTCTGCTTGGATCATGGTCATGACGTTCGATTAATCCCACCTCAATACGTTAAGCCTTTCGTTAAAGGCAACAAAAATGACTTTATCGATGCATTGGCGATTACTGAAGCGGCCCGTCGTCCTGACATGCGCTTTGTCGCCGTTAAGTCGATTGAGTCACAAAGCCAGCTCATCGTACACCGAGTGCGTGAAGGCTTTGTCGCCGATCGTACCGCCTGTATGTCGCGTATAGGTGCATTATCATTAGAGTTTGGATTATCTTTCCCGCGTGGGCACTCGGCCATGAAAAGACTGCTTTCATGGTTAAGTATGCAAAAAGTAACACTATGCCCAGCCATCATTGGTGAGCTTCAGGTGATGCATGATCACTAAGGTTATTTAAATGAAAAAATCGCCGCTCAGGACGCATAAACCGTTAAACAGGTTAAGGAGAGTAGTCGTTGTCAGCT
>NZ_JAUOQE010000077.1 GCF_030547545.1 Amphritea sp. 1_MG-2023 | reverse complement strand
TCGACATCGGCGCCACTTAAGGTGCCGCTGAGATTCCCATCGGTCGTGCTGCTGGACTGATCCACTTCGGCAATCGAGCCGCTGGTGATCGCATCCAGGGTCGGTGCATCATCGGCACCAGTGACATTGACCGTGTAGGTCTGCGTCACCAGTGCGCCGTCGGCATCGGTGACCGTTAAGGTGAACACATCGCTAACAGCATCGCCCGCATCCAAGGCTTCGATCGCGGCAGCGTTTTTGCTGTAGCTGTAGTCGCCGGTGGAAGTATCTAAGGTTAAGGTGCCGTAAGTCCCCGCCAAGGTGGCGGTGGTACCCGTGACCGATCCGGTATCAATACCATAGGTTAAGGTATCGCCATCGACATCGGCGCCACTTAAGGTGCCGCTGAGGTTCGCATCGGTCGTGCTACTGGACTGATCCACTTCGGCAATCGAACCGCTGGTGATCGCATCGAGGGTCGGTGCATCATCGGCACCGGTGACGTTGACGGTAAAGGTCTGCGTCACTAACGCACCATCCGCATCGGTGACCGTCAGGGTGAACAGATCACTGTCGGTATCGCCCGCATCCAAGGCTTCGATCGCGGCGGCGTTTTTGCTGTAGCTGTAGTCGCCAGTGGAAGTATCTAAGGTCAGCGTACCGTAAGTCCCCGCCAAGGTGGCGGTGGTACCCGTGACCGATCCGGTAGCAATACCATAGGTTAAGGTATCACCATCGACATCCGCGCCACTTAAGGTGCCGCTGAGATTAGCGTCCGTAGTCGAACTAGATTGATCCACTTCGGCAATCGAACCACTGGTGATCGCATCGAGGGTCGGTGCATCATCCGCACCGGTGACGTTGACTGTGTAGGTCTGCGTCACTAGTGCGCCATCCGCATCGGTGACCGTTAAGGTAAACAGATCACTGTCGGTATCACCCGCATCCAGGGCTTCGATCGCAGCGGCGTCTTTGCTGTAGCTGTAAGCACCCGTGTTGGTATTTACACTCAAGGTGCCGTAAGTCC
>NZ_JAUOQE010000076.1 GCF_030547545.1 Amphritea sp. 1_MG-2023 | reverse complement strand
GAAGTATCCAGGGTCAGCGTACCGTAAGTCCCCGCCAAGGTGGCGGTGGTACCCGTGACCGATCCGGTATCAATACCGTAAGTCAGGGTGTCGCCATCATCGACATCCGCGCCACTTAAGGTGCCGCTGAGGTTAGCGTCCGTAGTCGAACTAGATTGATCGACTTCGGCAATCGAGCCGCTGGTGATCGCATCGAGGGTCGGTGCATCATCCGCACCAGTGACGCTGACCGTATAAGTCTGGGTGACCAAGGCACCATCGGCATCGGTGACCGTCAGGGTAAACAGATCACTGTCGGTGTCACCTGCATCCAGGGCTTCGATCGCGGCAGCGTTTTTGCTGTAGCTGTAGTCACCGGTGGATGTATCTAAGGTTAAGGTGCCGTAAGTCCCCGCCAAGGTGGCCGTGGTACCCGTCACCGATCCGGTATCAATACCGTAGGTTAAGGTATCACCATCGACGTCCGCACCACTCAAGGTGCCGCTGAGGTTAGCGTCCGTAGTCGAACTAGATTGATCCACTTCGGTAATCGAACCGCTGGTGATCGCATCGAGGGTCGGTGCATCATCCGCACCGGTGACGTTGACCGTGTAGGTCTGCGTCACTAGTGCGCCGTCGGCATCCGTCACGGTCAGGGTGAACAGATCGCTAACAGCATCGCCCGCATCCAAGGCTTCGATCGCGGCAGCGTTTTTGCTGTAGCTGTAGTCACCGGTGGATGTATCTAAGGTTAAGGTGCCGTAAGTCCCCGCCAAGGTGGCGGTGGTACCCGTGACCGATCCGGTAGCAATACCGTAGGTTAAGGTATCACCATCGACATCCGCGCCACTTAAGGTACCGCTCAAGTTCGCATCGGTCGTGCTGCTGGACTGATCCACTTCAGCAATCGAGCCGCTGGTGATCGCATCCAGGGTCGGTGCATCATCCGCACCGGTGACATTGACCGTGTAAGTCTGCGTGACCAGAGCGCCATCCGCATCGGTGACCGTCAGCGTAAACAGATCACTGTCGGTGTCACCTGTATCCAGGGCTTCGATCGCAGCGGCATTCTTGCTGTAGCTGTAGTCACCGGTGGAAGTATCTAAGGTTAAGGTGCCGT
>NZ_JAUOQE010000075.1 GCF_030547545.1 Amphritea sp. 1_MG-2023 | reverse complement strand
AACATCGCCACCGGTGCGGTATTTTTGTAGGAGGCGTGCCCCACGCCGATATGTTTGTTGGGTGCTTCAATCGCAACAAGTACCCAGAGGGCATGCTAGCGTCGGTGAGCCTTGCGAGCCGCACCAGCGGATTAAGCACATCAACATCGTTGAACATCGCCATCATTGCGATATTTTTGTAGGAGGCGTACCCCACGCCGATATATTTGATGGGGGCTTCAATCGCAACGAGTACCCAGAAGGCATGCTAGCGTCGGTGAGCCTTGCGAGCCGCACCAGCCGGTTAATCACATCAACATCGTTGAACATCACCACCGGTGCGGTATTTTTGTAGGAGGCGTGCCCCACGCCGATATGTTTGATGGGGGATTCAATCGCAACGAGTACCCAGAGGGCATGCGAGCGTCGGTGAGCCTTGCGAATCGCACCAGCCGGTTAATCACATCAACATCGTTGAACATCGCCACCGGTGCGGTATTTTTGTAGGAGGCGTGCCCCACGCCGATGTGTTTGTTGGGGGCTTCAATCGCAACAAGTACCCAGAGGGCATGCGAATCGCACCAGCGGATTAATCACATCAACATCGTTGAACACCGCCACCGGTACGGTATTTTTGTAGGAGGCGTGCCCCACGCCGATATGTTTGATGAGAGCTTCAATCGCGACAAGTACCCAGAGGGCATGCTAGCGTCGGTGAGCCTTGCGAATCGCACCAGCGGGTTAATCACATCAACATCGTTGAACACCGCCACCGGTGCGGTATTTTTGTAGGAGGCGTGCCCCACGCCGATATGTTTGTTAGGTGCTTCAATCGCAACGAGTACCCAGAAGGCATGCGAGCGTCGGTGAGCCTTGCGAATCGCACCAGCCGGTTAATTTTGTTCAATATAGTGGTCGCGTTCATAGCTCTAGCGGTAATTTGTTTTTGGCGAAATAATTGATCAGCAAAGGCCTTGACCGCTCTCTTTTTAAGCTAACTAACTGTTATTTATTGAAAATTTGGAGGAAAGCACAGACTTGATCGCTTTAGTTTTACCTGTTTTTATCTTGGTTAACTAGGGAAGGTGCGAATAAGTCCGTTATATTCTCTGCGGACATTAGAATGGCCAGATACGCGAAAGCCAGTGCAGCGA
>NZ_JAUOQE010000074.1 GCF_030547545.1 Amphritea sp. 1_MG-2023 | reverse complement strand
GAGCCTGTAATTTAAATTGTGTATCTGCTTATAATTAAGCCAGTCATGGCTAAGGATAAGCAATATGGATAAGAAAGCTTTAGAAGCCTTCGCTCGCGAAGCCGCTAAGTCAATTAAGACTCCTTCGGATCTTGATGACTTCAGAAAAATGTTAACCAAGGTGACGGTTGAGACAGCTTTAAATGCTGAACTTGATGATCACCTTGGCTACGAAAAACACTCACCGACCAACGATACTAACAGTCGAAATGGCTACTCTTCTAAACGCCTAATTACTGACGATGGTGAGATTCAGCTAGAAATCCCTCGTGACCGTGACGCGTCCTTTGAACCCAAGCTCGTTCGTAAGCATCAAACTCGATTCCAATCGATGGACGACAAGATCTTAAGCTTGTATGCCAAAGGAATGACTACCCGAGAAATCGTCGCAACCTTCAAAGAAATGTACGATGCTGATATCTCCGCTAGTCTAATATCTAAAGTCACTGATGCTGTTTTAGAACAAGTTGTTGAGTGGCAAGCTCGCCCTCTTGATTCGGTTTATCCCATCGTTTACCTGGACTGCATTGTTGTGAAGGTGCGCCAAAATAAGCAAGTCATTAACAAAGCCATTTACCTTGCTCTCGGCGTCAATATGGAAGGTCAGAAAGAACTTCTTGGGATGTGGATGTCCGAAACTGAAGGGGCGAAGTTCTGGCTCAGTGTACTTACAGAGCTTCAGAATCGTGGGGTGAATGATATCCTCATCGCTTGTGTTGATGGCCTCAAGGGCTTTCCTGATGCCATCAATGCCGTTTATCCAAAAACTCAAATCCAGCTCTGTATCGTACACATGGTACGAAACTCAATGAAATACGTTCCGTGGAAAGACTACAAGACCATTACCGCAGACTTAAAGGAAATCTATCAAGCTACGACTGAAGATGAAGCTCTGTTGGCGCTAGAGCACTTTGGTGATAAATGGGATGAAAAGTACCCTCAAATCAGTCGCTCATGGGCGGCTCATTGGGATAATCTCAATACTCTGTTCAGCTACCCTCAAGATATCCGTAGAGCTATCTATACAACGAATGCGATTGAATCTCTGAACAGCGTGATCAGAAAAGCGACCAAGAAACGTAAACTGTTCCCGACAGATGAATCGGCTAGAAAGGTGGTGTACCTAGCGATAATGGATGCTTCCAAGAGATGGACAATGCCAATCCATCACTGGAAGCAAGCTCTAAACCGTTTTATGATTATGTTCGAAGATCGACTAACTGAATACTTGTAACCAAGAGCAGTTACACAGAATTATTTACAGGGTCGG
>NZ_JAUOQE010000073.1 GCF_030547545.1 Amphritea sp. 1_MG-2023 | reverse complement strand
GCTGTAGTCACCGGAGGAAGTATCCAGGGTCAGCGTACCGTAAGTCCCCGCCAAGGTGGCGGTGGTACCCGTGACCGTCCCAGTATCAATACCGTAGGTTAAGGTATCACCATCGACATCGGCGCCACTTAAGGTGCCGCTGAGATTCCCATCGGTCGTGCTGCTGGACTGATCCACTTCGGCAATCGAACCGCTGGTGATCGCATCGAGGGTCGGCGCATCATCCGCACCAGTGACGTTGACCGTATAAGTCTGGGTGACCAAGGCACCATCTGCATCGGTGACCGTCAGGGTGAACAGATCACTGTCGGTATCACCTGCATCCAACGCTTCGATCGCGGCAGCGTTTTTGCTGTAGCTGTAGTCACCGCTGGCCGTATCCAGTGTCAGCGTACCGTAAGCCCCCGCCAAGGTGGCGGTGGTACCCGTGACCGCCCCAGTATCAATACCGTAGGTTAAGGTATCACCATCGACATCCGCGCCACTCAAGGTGCCGCTGAGATTCGCGTCCGTAGTCGAACTAGATTGATCCACTTCGGCAATCGAGCCGCTGGTGATCGCATCGAGGGTCGGTGCATCATCGGCACCGGTGACGTTGACGGTAAAGGTCTGCGTCACTAGTGCGCCATCCGCATCGGTGACCGTCAGCGTAAACAGATCACTGTCGGTATCACCCGCATCCAGGGCTTCGATCGCTGCTGCATTCTTGCTGTAGCTGTAGTCGCCGCTCACCGTATCCAGTGTTAGCGTACCGTAAGTCCCCGCCAAGGTGGCCGTGGTACCGGTCACCGATCCGGTATCAATACCGTAAGTCAGAGTGTCGCCATCATCGACATCCGCACCACTCAAGGTGCCGCTGAGATTCGCGTCCGTAGTCGAATTAGATTGATCCACTTCGGCAATCGAGCCGCTGGTGACCGCATCCAGGGTCGGTGCATCATCTGCACCGGTGACGTTGACCGTAAAGGTTTGTGTAACCAAGGCACCATCGGCATCGGTGACCGTCAGCGTAAACAGATCACTGTCGGTATCACCTGCATCCAAGGCTTCGATCGCGGCAGCGTTTTTGCTGTAGCTGTAGTCACCGGTGGATGTATCTAAGGTTAAGGTGCCGTAAGTCCCCGCCAAGGTGGCCGTGGTACCGGTCACCGATCCGGTATCAATACCGTAAGTCAGAGTGTCGCCATCATCGACATCCGCACCACTCATGGTGCCACTGAGATTCGCGTCCGTAGTCGAACTAGACTGATCCACTTCGGCAATCGAGCCGCTGGTGACCGCATCGAGGGTCGGTGCATCATCGGCACCGGTGACATTGACGGTAAAGTTCTGCGTGACCAAGGCACCATCCGCATCGGTGACCGTCAGGGTGAACAGATCACTGTCGGTATCGCCCGCATCCAAGGCTTCGATCGCTGCGGCGTCTTTGCTGTAGCTATAAGCACCCGTGTTGATATTTAAACTTAAGGTGCCGTAGGTGCCAGCTTTACTGTAAATGCCAAGACTATTATCCGTACCATCGACCAAGCCGTAAGTCAGGGT
>NZ_JAUOQE010000071.1 GCF_030547545.1 Amphritea sp. 1_MG-2023 | reverse complement strand
TCACAGCATGTCTTAAAAAGCATGAATGAAGCGGTCGCGCATATCCGCGAGTTGAATACCTTTATTGAAGTGGCCGCACATGAGCAAGCGCAGGCGGTTGCTGAAGTGAGTCACACCTTGGTCGAAATAAACTCGGCCGAAGCTGAGATTTCGCAAGGGGCGGTCATGGCCTCAGAGGGGAGTCAGCAGTTGTTAGATGTTGCACAACAGCAACAAGCGCTATTAGCACGCTTTGCAATCCGTTAATGGGGTTGATGATCGAAGCTGTGTTTTCAATTTTGCTTTTAATTCTCTAGATTTTTAAGCCTTTTGGGTTTTTACGCGGCCGCTTTAATAGGGCCGTTATGCTGTGTATGCGGTTGGCGGAATACGCTCAATCAGTATTAAAAAATTATAATGGTAAAACCCAAACGGGATTTAATAATTGGAGGCCGGTGGATAGACCGGAGTTGTGAATGAGACTGAATGTCACACATAAGCTGACAGCTGGATTTGCCCTAATGGTAATGTTGATCGTTGTCGTTGGTACGGGAGGCTTACTCGGAAGTCGGGCTATTTCTAATCATTTTTTTACGGTATCGGATAACGTTATTCCGTCGCTGTCGGGCAGCTTCCAGCAGATGGTTTACCTCGAAGAGGTTAATTCCGCACTTTTTTCGGCCTTGTCACAAAGCCGGATTAAAGGGTTGAACCAGAAAGTAAAAGAAGTCAAAGCGAAGATTGTTAAGTTTAACGAAGCGCAGGCGCAGGTAGCGGAAAAAGTTGCCGAGAAGCCAGAACTCAAAGCGACCCTTGAGGAAGTGGAAGCCGTTAGTCAGCAGTTTTTTGAGATCACCAGCAAGGTGATGTCGGATCGAAAGCAGGCCTTGATTCTTGAGTTTCAAACTCGTCAGGCGGAAATCGATTTTCAGGCACTCGGTAATACCCTGAATCTCTGGACACAGACACTCTATGAAGAGCAGGCCAATCAAGAGGTGCTTGATAAGGCACAGGATCTGAATATTGCTTTCAGAATGCATCGTTTTCAAGTAGTCGACTATCAGCGTACCGGTGATATTGAAAAGCTGAAGGCGTCTTTGGCTAACAATAGAGGCGAAATGCTCGCTACGTTTAAAGCGGTCGAGCCGATGGCGCCTAATGCGCAGTTGCTCAAGCGGACGATTACTTCGGTTAATAATCATCTCTATAGTAATGGTGGTTTAGTTGATTACTACACCGAGCAAGCCGCGGCGAATAAATCCTTGCTTGAAAGCTTGAATAAAACGGATAGTCTTATTTCCCGCGCCCGTGAGGCGATGTCTGCCTTTATTGAGGCGAACCATCAATTGGCCGGTAAGGCGCGTAATGAAGCCCAAAAGCTAGTTAACTTCAGTCATATCGGTATCGTGGGTTTGGCGTTGGGGGCGGTTGTGTTTGGTATCGTTGTCGCGGTGATTTTGGTGCAGACTATCCGCGTGCCATTGGCGCATATCCATCAAGGGCTGAGTGCGTTTAGGCAAGGTGATTTGAGTGTTGCCTTTGAGGTGGAGCGAGAAGATGAGTTTGGTGATCTGAGTCGTTATCTCAACTCGGTGGTGGAAGAGCTGCGGAGTATTTTACAGAATGTCGCGAAAGGGGCTGAACGTCTATCCTCGGTGGCTAACAGCAATGCGGCGATCAGTCAGCAAACGACACAATCGATGGCGCAGCAGAGCACCAAGCTAGAGCAGACGTCATCC
>NZ_JAUOQE010000070.1 GCF_030547545.1 Amphritea sp. 1_MG-2023 | reverse complement strand
TGTCTTTGGTCACCGGCAGATGCACAAAGCGAATGCCTTCTCGTTCCGCCATCGCTCGCAGATCTTTGTGGTTAGACTGATTGACGAAAAGGCATTAATCAAGAACCTTCGATCTAAAAAAATATCGACAGCGGGATTAGATGTGCCCGCGGATGAAGCCAACCACAATAGTCAACTGATCTCGTTGGAGAATGTCATTGTAACGCCTCATGTCGGTTTTCTATCAAAAGAATCTCTAATGGAGAGCCGAAGAATTGCGCTTGAGCAGATAGTCATGAGTCTCTCTAAAGGGCTAAAACCAACCTACGCTGTCAATCACAACATCACCACTCGACAATGAGCCGCCTCGTTCTCTAACCGTCTAATAGCCCTCGCTTGACCGCCAGAGTGCATTAGCGCTTCTAGCCTAAAGGTCAAACGCTAATCTTAAAGCAAAAAAACGACCAATAAATGGTCGTTTTCATTATATTAATCTCAGAAATTATCAGAAGTTGAAGTTCATCCCGAGGTTCAGCACATTAGAATCGGTCGTGCCATAAAGCGTGCCATCCCAAGCCATCAGCTCAGCCCATACTAAGACACTATCATGCAGACTACGCTGGTACGCAAGAATCAACGCGGTAAAATCTGCAGTTCCCTTGTCGCCATTGAAGTCAGACACACCGAGCGTATACAGGTTCTTGCCTGATGGTATACCCAGAATAGCATCGATACCTGAACCGACGTTCTCCTTATTGATATAAGCACCATTGACGTAGAAACCATCACCCGAGTATGCGGCTGAAACACCACTGATATCATTCTCAGCGACTGAACCGGTGGCGGTATCATCGACTGTATCTGTGTAAGCGGCACCCAGTGTCACATTGCCAATCGTATAGTTCACACCATACTCGACCTGATCACCATTATTGGGCTCTGAATCATCAACCTGTAACAACGCCTTAAATTTAAAGCCATTCAGGTCAGGACTGGCATAATAAACAGACTCGCTAACGCGAAGACCACCATCAAGGGTGTAATAAACAGGGGCTGTGTTCCACCACAGATAGTCAGCGGTTACGCCCACGGCCTCATAGAAAGCAGAATCAACCTTACCCAACGCGACGGTTCCTAAGCTTTCATCGGTCAGACCCAAATGCCCCAGACGAAGATCACCTACAGTATCAGCATCACTATCCAGATTGAGTGCGACTTCATATTTAGCAAAGGCAGTAAGCCCCTCGCCAAGATCACGTGAAGCTTTTATGCCCACTCTTGAAGCAGCATCTTTGAACTCCGTGTCGTCACCATCATAACCACGCTCAAGCATGACTCGTAGGCTACCATAAACGTCAACGTCAGTTCCCGCAATATCGACTGCATAAACTGAAGGTGCCGTTAACATCGCTGAAAAGACAGCACTAGACAGTAGTAGTTTCTTCATCATTTTAATCACTCTTTAGTTATTGTAGGTCGACACTCCATCCCTGGAGCATGTTCCGTGATATCCCAGTATGTCGCTGGGCCGCTAAATAACAGCAAGTCATCCCAACTCACCGTAAGGGGATCTAACTACATTTATTGGGAAGTGCTGATAAGCATTAGCGACGACTATCTAACCTTCTATTAGTAGCCTGAAGCACGAGGGGCTGGCGCCCCCCTAAGGTTGAACTCAAGCACCCTGCTGAATGCGCGCCGCTTTCATGGTGTTTTTCAATAAACAAGCGATGGTCATGGGACCAACACCACCGGGCACCGGCGAGATACTGCCAGCAATGTCAGAAACTGACTGATAATCTACATCACCTACCAGTTTTCGCTTACCCTCTC
>NZ_JAUOQE010000007.1 GCF_030547545.1 Amphritea sp. 1_MG-2023 | reverse complement strand
GCCTGTAACTGTTGCCTTGATCTCCAGCTTCTCTGTAAGCCAGAGGCGTAATTGACTTATTCGCACCTTCCCTAACCCGACAACAGCGAGAGGGCAAACACATTGATTGCACGGTTGATCGATAAACTACTCTTTGGCATCACCCTGTTGCTGGCCCTACAAGTACCCCAACTAGCAGATCACTATCAGCAGTTTCTCAACGGCTTATATGAATCGACCCGCTGGCAGGTCGCGGGCTATCAACACACGGCGCAAAGCTTTGGTTACGCCGATATCAACGCCATGATTGAGCATCATCGTCACAACAGTGTCGCCAGCGTGCGTGCCGATGCCGAACAAAAGCAAGCCACCCTTGCACACTACCAACAACTGCAGAGCGGTATTGAGCTATTTAGCCGTGGCACACTGATTGACAAAAGCCTCTATATGGCAACACCTTCACGCTATCATTATCTTGAAAAAACCTTTCACAACTTTACCCCTGGCATTCCACTGACGATGGAAGGCCTCATCTTTGGCGTGATCGTCGGGCTATTATTGAATCTATTCATCACCTTGCCAATCACCTTGATGGCACGCCAAATAACACGTTTACGCCTACGCAAAACACGCATGCAAAAGACACCTACCGGCTGAGCTCCCCGCTAGGCATCTGAGCAACTCGCTTAACGAAACCATAGTGTTATTAGTAAATTTACCGACGCTTCCGTCAGCAGACGACTCGTCAGACATATCATCGGTATCGGCCATGACTTGGGGACGAAGTGGTTGCCGAAGGGACTGAAGAGGCAGCAACAGCTAGCCTACTCGATTCTTATCAGTGCGATGACGGCCACGGTTACCTCTATAACCGACCGTTAGCGCCGCAGCTCCGTCCAGAATGTTGCAATAACATCGCCATGGAAACCAACATACAGTTAGGGAAGGTGCCGTTAGTTGATGCTCTTAACTTGCCAACAGCATATACAGCGTAGAGTTATTGATCTCTAGGGCTAAAATAATTAACATATTAATAATTACAGGAGATTCTAATGAGCTTAAAACTGTCCGTTGTTGATCAGTCCCCCGTGCATGGCTCCCATGCCGCCATCGAAGCACCACAACTAACAATCGAACTGGCCCAACTGTGCGATCAACTCGGCTATTATCGCTATTGGGTGGCTGAACATCATGACAGCATTCATTTTGCTAATCCCTGCCCTGAAATCATGGCCGCCGCGATCGCCAGTGTGACCAAAAATATCCGCATCGGTAGCGGTGGTGTAATGCTCAGCCACTACAGTCCACTGAAAGTCGCTGAAAACTTCAAAATGCTGGCCACTCTGTTTCCAGAACGGGTCGACCTTGGCATCGGTCGCGCGCCCGGCGGTACTGGCCTCACCTCGCAGGCACTGGCTTATCCACATCAACCTCATCATGGCGATCTCTATACGCAACAGGCCCAACTGTTAAAGGGTTTTATCGAAGGCAACCTGCCAGACAATAATCCGTTCAGCGCAATAAAAGTATTGCCTGACAGCACCCCACAGCCAGAACTCTGGATGCTTGGTTCTAGCGGCGGCAGCGCGGGACTTGCAGGTCATTTAGGCTACAATATTGCGTTGGCTCGCTTTATTGATCCGGATAACTGTCGTCCATCGATTTTTAGTCAATACATTGAGCAGTGGAAAAAGGCTGAGCACCCACAACAACCCAATAAGATGCTGGCTATCGCCTGTATCTGTGCGCCAACAGAAGCCGAAGCCAAGCAACGAGCGGGCACTGCGGTGTACCGCAAACTCGCTGCCCAACTCGGCCTACGCGAAGCCTTTTTGACCCCATCAGAAGTACAGGACCGTTATCAAACCTTCTCGGTCAGTCATCAAGCACAGTATGATCATATTCTCGCCGGTTATACCGTCGGTACTCCCGAACAGTGCGCCGAAGAGATCACTCAACTGGCTCAGTCTTTTGCGTGTGATGAAATATCAACGGTGGCGGTCACCCATAGTCAGGCCGACCGACTCGATAGCTATACACAGCTAATCAAAGGCTTTTAGTCAGCCCAGCATAAATACAAGCCTCAACGGGTGATTTAGCAACCCGATGTAGTAACCCTTGAGGCGCTAAATTTACCCCATATTAGCGCCGGCTTAACGCTTTAAAGCAGCGATTGAAGCTAGACTGAAATCGTTTATCGGCGCGGACAATGCACTACCCAAAATGGGTAAAGCCTGAGCCAACCCCATTGTAAACAAAGGTTTATTTTGCAATTATGTTGCTGCAGGTTGGATAATAAGCAGTCGTTAAAGCTCCTCTTCAAATCCCCCCGGTATGATTAGGCTTTCTTCGTTTATTCAACCTGCAACATTCGACGATGCTTTAACCCCTTATCATATACGCATTAATTCAATCACAGACGCTAACGGCTATCCGTAACGCCTATCGTAGGTCTCTGTATTATCCAAGCTTATTATCCAAGCTTATTATCCAAGCTTTACCACTTCACTGATTTCACTCAGCACTATAATTCACAGAGCAAAAGTGTTTAAGCGATAAGTTGTCATCCACTTGCAACCTCAACCGTCACTCACATTAGTTTCAGCCTATAAGCTTGGGAAGGTCCAGACATTTCGCTGCACTGGCTTTCGCGTATCTGGCTATTCTAATGTCCGCAGAGAACATAACGGACTTATTCGCACCTTCCCTTGATAGTGCGAATAAAAAAACGGGGCATAAGCCCCGTTCTAGTTACATATTTGGATAGTTAGGTCCACCACCACCTTCCGGTGTTACCCAGGTAATATTCTGGGCAGGATCTTTGATATCACAGGTTTTACAGTGAACGCAGTTCTGACTGTTTATCTGAAATACCTTTTCTCCGGCTGCATCTTGCAAAATTTCATATACACCCACGGGGCAATAACGCTGCGCCGGCTCATCGAACTTCGGCAAGTTTTGCATCAATGGAATGCTGCTATCTTTCAATTGCAGATGGCAAGGCTGATTTTCTTCGTGGTTAGCGTTAGACAAAAATACCGAAGAGTTCTTATCAAAACTGAGCACGCCATCCGGCTTAGGATAACTGATCTTGGTACACTCGGATGCCGGCTTCATCTGTGCATAATCTTCATGATTATCACGCAGAGTAAACGGCAGACTAACGATATTCTGATCAATAAAGTTAACCGCGCCGCCAATAAAGGTGCCGTATTTATGCAGTGCCGGACCAAAATTACGCGTACGATACAACTCATCATAAACCCACGAGCTGTTAAAGTTATCGCTATAAGCGGTTAAATCTTTACCACCCTCATCACCATTGGTTAATGCTGCGAAGATCGTCTCCGCGGCAATCATGCCGGTTTTCATCGCCGTATGAACGCCTTTGATCTTAGCGAAGTTTAGCGTACCCGCATCACAACCCAATAATAACGCCCCTGGCATTGTCATCTTCGGTAACGCGTTAAAGCCTCCCTTGGTGATGGCACGTGCACCGTAAGAGATCCGCTTACCTCCTTCTAGATACTGAGAGATCAGCGGATGATGCTTCATGCGCTGAAACTCATCGAACGGGCTTAAGTGTGGGTTGTCGTAGTTCAAGTCGGTAATTAGACCCACCATCACTTGGCTATCATCCCCATGGTAGAGGAAGAAGCCGCCACTCGCATTCGCTTCTGATAACGGCCAGCCAGCACCGTGAAGCACCAGCCCAGGCTGATGTTTATCCGCGGGGATATCCCACAACTCTTTGATACCGATACCATAATGCTGTGCATCGGCATCTTTATCCAAGTCAAATTTGGCGATCAGCTCTTTACCGAGGTGACCACGACAGCCTTCAGAAAAGATGGTGTATTTAGCTAACAGATCCATACCCGGCATATAGGTATCTTTCTGCTCGCCATGCTCATCTAAGCCCATATCACCGGTGCCAATACCCGCCACTCGGCCATCATCACCATAGATAATATGTGAGGCAGGAAAACCGGGGAATATTTCAACACCCAACTGCTCCGCCTGTTCGCCCAACCAGCGGGTCAGATTACCCACACTGGCAATATAGTTACCATGGTTGTGCATTGTTTTAGGCACAAAAGCATTAGGTAACTTGGTGGCTTTTTCAGCATTGCGTAGCAGGTAGACCTGATCTTCAGTGACTGCGGTTTTCAATGGTGCATCTTGTTCCTTCCAATCAGGGAACAACTCGTCTAACGCACGGGACTCGATCACCGCGCCAGAAAGAATATGACCGCCGACCTCAGCCCCCTTTTCGACCACACACACCATCAACTCTTGGCCTGCCTCATTTGCCTGCTGCATCAAACGACAGGCAGTTGATAGTCCTGCGGGGCCGGCGCCAACAATGACGACATCAAACTCCATCGATTCTCTTTGCATTATTCTTATCCTCGAATACCGCTATTAAAACTGCTCTTCGTCCAGCGCCATTATACTTTCACCGCCCGCAATAACAGACGCAAGATAAGACTGTGTACGTGGCATCACATGTTCACAATAAAAACGCGCCGTGACCAGCTTAGACTGCAAAAACGCAGGATCGCCCTCACCCGCCTCCAGTTTAGCCTGTGCCTTAACGGCACTCTTGGCCATCAACCAACCACCACAGAGGAAACCAAACAGCATCATAAAGTTAACACAGGCGCTTGCCGATGCATTTCTATCGGCAGCAGTATCCAGTAACCACTGACGTGCCGCTATACCATTATCGAGTGAGGTACGACATTGTTGCGCAGCCAGTGTAAAGTCACCGCTGAGAGCTTCAAAAGCACTGATATCAGCGGCCATTTCATCCAACAGCGCTTGCAGTGATTCACCGCCATTCATCAATGTTTTACGTCCCACCAAGTCCAGTGCCTGAACCCCTGTGGTACCCTCATAAATCGGCAGAATACGCGCATCACGATAATATTGCGCCGCACCGGTTTCTTCAACAAAGCCCATCCCCCCGTGAATCTGAATCCCCAGCGAGGTAAGCTCTTGAGCAAACTCTGTGACCCAACCTTTGACGATCGGCGTCAATAATTCAAGTCGTGCACTATTGTCACGATCGGCCTCAGCGGCAGCCACCAAACAGAGTGCCCGCATCGCTTCAGTACCCGATTTCATCTGCATCAACATTCGACGGACATCGGCAAAACGGATTATCGGATAACGACTGCCATCTTTTTTCGTCCCTTGAATGCGGTCTTTAGCAAATTGTAACGCCAACTGATAAGACGCCTCAGACACACCTAAACCCTGTAAACCAACGGCCTGACGGGCATGATTCATCATGGTAAACATATAGGCGAGGCCGTTATGTTCTTCACCCACCAAATAACCAACCGCGCCACCATTATCACCAAAACTCATGACACAGGTTGGACTACCGTGAATCCCCATTTTATGTTCCAGCGACACCGCGGCGACATCATTTCGTTCAGCAGGATTACCGTTCTCATCCAGCAGAAATTTAGGCACGATAAACAGTGAAATACCTTTCACACCCGCGGGAGCATCCGGTAAACGCGCCAACACCAGATGAACAATATTGTCCGTCATCTGATGATCACCCCAGGTGATAAAGACTTTCTGACCGGTAATACGGTAATGATCGCCGTCACGTACCGCTTTAGTACTAACCGCCGCCAGATCGGTGCCGGCACCGGCCTCGGTCAGGTTCATGGTACCGGTCCATTCACCGCTCACCAGTTTTGGCAGATAGTGTTCTTTCAGCGCATCACTACCGTGATGACTAATCGATTCAATCGCGCCCTGACTCAACAGTGGACACAGAGCAAACGATATATTACAGGTCTGCCAAACTTCGTTGACTGCCGTCCCGAGTACATTAGGGAGGTTTTGACCTCCAAACTCTTCAGCAGCCGTCAGTGTGGCCCAGCCCCCTTCGACATAGGCCTGATAAGCTTCAGCGAAACCTTTAGTTTCTGCTACGCCGTTTTCACCGATCGCCGGATGAAGCTCATCACCGGTACGGTTGAGTGGCGCTAACACGCCTGAACCCAATTTACCCGCTTCAGTCAGAATGACTGAAGCCAATTCAGCGTTAACCTCATCCAGTCCCGCCCCGACACAAAGGTCGTCGAACTGTACTAGCTCATTTAGAACAAACTCAACATCAGTTAGGGGGTGTTTATAATCATTCATGATCGTTACCTGTAATTTTCCATTTTCAGATCTGAGTAGATAGTTCCGGTAGGGCATCAAACAGATCGGCGACCAATCCATAATCAGCAACAGAGAAGATAGGCGCCTCTTCATCTTTGTTGATTGCCACAATCACCTTAGAATCTTTCATACCCGCCAAGTGCTGAATCGCACCGGAGATACCCACCGCAATATAGAGATCCGGCGCTACCACTTTACCCGTCTGTCCTATTTGTAGATCATTAGGGACAAAGCCCGCATCAACCGCCGCACGAGAAGCACCCACCGCGCCGCCCAATTTATCCGCCAGTTCATACAACATATCGAAGTTTTCAGCGTTACCCATACCTCGGCCACCGGCGACAATCACCCCTGCGGTTGTCAGTTCAGGACGATCAGATTTGGCCAACTCTTCTTTAATAAAACGTACATTACCGTTATCACAAACCTCAGATACGGTTTCAATGGCGGCACTGCCACCGGTATCAACCACGGCATCAAAAGCGGTTCCACGAATCGTCAGTAACTTCACCACATCATCGGTTTTCACTGTTGCAATCGCATTACCGGCATAGATAGGACGCTGAAACGTATCGGCAGACTCAATCGCAATCACATCGGATAGCTGATTAACATCCAACAACGCCGCCACTCGGGGTAAATAGTTTTTACCATTAGTGGTCGCTGACGCCAAGATATGGCTGTGACCGCTCACCAGTGCCACAATCAGCTTGCTGATATTTTCAGCCAGCTCATGCTCATACGCCGCGTTATCCGCCAGCAATACTTTTGTCACGCCAGGAATGCCAGCGGCAGAGTCGGCCACGGCTTGACAGTTAAAGCCCGCCACCAGCAACTCAATATCACCACCGATTTGCTGTGCTGCAGCCAAGGTATTCAGCGTCGCAGGCTTTAGCTCTGCGTTATCATGTTCTGCAATTACCAGAATAGTCATCAGTCGTCTCCTTAAAGAACCTTCACTTCATTTTTCAGCTTCTCTACCAGCTCGTCTACGGAGGCGACTTTAATGCCTGCCTGACGATCTGCTGGAGGATTAACGGCCACTAGCGTCACTTTATTGTTCAGCTCAACGCCAAGCTCTGCTGGGGTTTTTACCGCCAACGGCTTACGCTTGGCTTTCATGATATTCGGCAATGAAGCATAACGAGGATCGTTCAGTCGTAGATCAACTGTCACAATCGCCGGCAGATCCAGCTCGAGGGTTTGCAAACCACCATCAACCTCACGGACAATCTGCACTTTATCGCTTTCAACACTCATGTCAGACACGAATGTGCCCTGTGGATAATCCAATAATGCTGCCAGCATTTGACCCGCTTGATTGTTATCCGTGTCGATCGACTGCTTACCCATGATCACTAACTGCGGCTGCTCCTCTTGCACAACGGCTTTCAATAGTTTCGCCGCTGATAAGGAATCAGTCACTGTATCAGTGTCAATCTGAATACCACGGTCGGCACCGAGTGCCAAAGCGGTACGAATCTGTTCCTGACAGCTCTTATCACCGATAGACACAACGATGACTTCACTGGCTATGCCCGCCTCCTTTAGACGAACCGCTTGTTCCACTGCAATTTCACAGAACGGGTTCATCGCCATTTTAACATTTGCCAGATCAACATCGCTATTATCTGACTTAACATGTACTTTCACGTTGTAGTCAATTACACGTTTTACTGGGACAAGTATTTTCATAGCACTCACTGTTTATGTTGAGGTTTTATTGTTATCTAGTTTGCCTTTGCAAACAGATAACAACAATAACAAAAAAAGCCTTAAAATTGATATTTTAGGACACATATAGCCCTTCAATTTCGGACAAGTCTGTTAATATCGGAAAAACAAAACCATTATAGGACAGCCCTTACAATGATACCGGTATATTGAGATGAGCTATAACCATCACTCAGTTTCTATCCATTTCGCTAATGCCATGCTCAAGGGTGCTCGCCTTAAGGGCCTGAATGAGCAACAACTGATGCTCGAAGCCGGCCTCAATCGTGAACTCTTGAGCAATCAAGAAGTCCGTATCACCCCGATGCAATTGAGTCGCCTAGTGCAATCGATTCAGCATCACGGTGACGATGATTATCTCTGTCTTGGTAGCCAACCATCCCGCAATGGCGTATTCGGACTGATGGCCAAACTCGTGATTCACAGCAGCAATCTTCGCGAGGTCTACAAGCATGCGGTTCACTTTTACAACCTCGTAGTACCTGCCTCTCAGTTAAGCTTTAGTGAGGCGGGCGACACCGCGACATTTACGCTAACACTAACGGATCCTAGCAAAGATCCCGATTTTGCCCTACTCGACTTTCTTCTATTACTCTGGCATCGCTTTCCTAGCTGGCTAATCGGTCAACGTATTCCACTCAAACAAGTGACATTTCAACACTCGAAGCCCGCTCACTTTGAAGAGTATCGGCTCATGTTTCCCTGCCCTGCTGCCTATCAACAGGCGGACAACAGCTTTTCATTCGATCGCGCCATTCTTAGCGCGCCCGTTGTGCAAACACAGCAGAATCTCAGTAGTTATCTGCGTCGCGCACCGTTAGATTGGTTCAAACGACAGTCCTATTACCCTGTCTACACCCGTAAGGTGATCGATTATCTAGAGAGTTCAGATTCAATGGCCGACACCAGCATGGAAGATATCGCTAGGCTCATTCACACCACCACCCGCACCTTACGGCGAAAACTCGATGAAGAAGGCACCAGTTTTCAAGAGCTCAAAGACAGTGTCAGGCGTGATGAAGCGATTCACCTACTTAGCCAACCGAATCTACCGATCTCCCGTATTGCCCGAATGTTGGGATTCGCCGAGTCGGCCGCCTTTACACGCGCATTTAAACACTGGACCGGTATCTCACCGAGCACATATCGTAAATCCAAAAGCTAGCGATCAGTATGGCTAGGCGACATGTCGGCCGTGTAAGGCCTGACTGTCCGATTAAAACAAAATACTCACTCTCGCTACGCTCGTCAAATCAGCGCGATCCAATCATCAACACCGCTACCTTAACGCCCAGTTGGCCGTCAGCTCACTCAGTATAGGCTGATTGATTAAGAGCTTGCGGTTGCCGTCACTCGTTTCAGGCTGCCGCGTGCGATACAGACCCCGCCGCGCTTTTCCTATAGCAACCCTTCCGCCACCGCATCCTCACAGCGGCAACGCTTAATCACCTCAGTGTACTCCAGCAGATAGTCATATCAAGCGCTCATTGAGGCGACAACGGCGTGACTTTAGGTTGACTGAACATGCCAGCCTCAACAGCAGACAGGCCTGACAGTGATCCTGATGTAGCGCTAACAAACTGTCCTATTACAACAACAATTTCTCGATTACAGTCGCGTAAAGCCACTGATCGAAGCTCGTCATCACTCCGCACGAGGCACGGCGCAGTGATGCCGCGTGATCATCATACTGAACCTATGACGGCGAGCCTTCTATCTTTCCGGCTTGACTCTCATGGGAAAAACGAAGGGGATAACCCCTTCGCTTTAACACGTTGAATCGTTATTTCAGATCTTTAGCGCGATTACGTAATAAAAACTTCTGAATTTTGCCGGTCGATGTTTTTGGTAAATCACCCATCACAATCCGTTTAGGGGTTTTGAAGTGCGCCATATTCTCCCGACAGAACTCGATAATCTCCTGTTCAGTCACCGTTTCGCCTGCACTGGTCGTGATAAATGCACACGGCGTTTCACCCCACTTTTCATCGGGCCGCGCAACCACCGCAGCATCCTGGATTTTGGGATGACGATACAGCACATCTTCGATCTCGATACTGGAAATATTTTCGCCACCGGAAATAATCACATCTTTGGAACGATCTTTGATCTCGATATAACCATCCGTATGCCACACCGCTAAATCCCCCGAATGGAACCAACCGCCTTTAAACGCTTCATCCGTAGTTGATGGGTTTTTAAGGTAACCTTTCATCACCAAGTTACCCTGCATAAAGATCTCACCGATGGTTTCACCATCTTGCGGCACGGGTTCAAGCGTCTCGGAATCTGCGACCATTAATCCATCTAACATCGGTGCGCGAACACCTTGACGGGATTTTAAGCGTGCTTTTTTCTCTGCATCATATTGATCCCATTCATCATGCCAAGCACACAGCACCGATGGACCATAGGTTTCTGTTAAGCCATAAACATGAGTCACTTGAAAACCAAGCTCTTCCATCCCTTGAATAACAGAAGCCGGTGGCGCAGCGCCGGCGACCATCACCTTGACCTGATGATCAATCCCCGCTTTCAGTTCTGCCGGCGAGCTATTAAGCATATTCAACACAATAGGGGCGCCGCAAAAATGGTTTACCTGCTGCGCTTTAATCTGTTCAAAAATCATATCGGCGCGCACATGACGTAAACTCACACTGGTACCCGCGGCGGCCGCAATCGTCCACGGGAAACACCAGCCATTGCAGTGAAACATCGGCAATGTCCACAGGTACACCGGATGTTTACCCATATCCCATGACACGATGTTACTCACCGCATTCAAGTAAGCGCCGCGATGATGATACACCACCCCTTTCGGGTCGCCGGTCGTCCCTGACGTGTAATTCAGCGTAATCGCCTGCCATTCATCCTCTGGTTTAACCCCTTTAAAGCCGACATCCCCCTCAGCCAAAAATGCGTCATAGGTGGTATCACCAATCAGTTCACCTTCCGCATAGGTTGGATCATCGATATCAATCACAAGGATTTTTTTACCGATCATTTTTAACGCCTTATTGACCACACCAGAAAACTCACGCTCGGTCATCAGCACTTTAGTTTCAGCATGCTGCAACACAAACGCAATCGCTTCAGCATCTAAGCGAGTATTGATCGAATTCAGTACCGCACCACTCATCGGCACACCGAAGTGGGCTTCAAAATGTTCGGGCAGGTTAGGTGCAATAATCGATACGGTGTCGCCTAAACCAATGCCTCGCTGTGTTAACGCACTCGCCAACTGACAACAGCGCTGATAGGTTTCAGCCCAGCTCCGTTTAACATCCCCGTACACCGTGGCGAGACGATCGGGGTATACTTTAGCGCTACGCTCTAAAAAACTCAGTGGACTCAAGGCGGTGAAGTTCGCCTGATGTTGATCAAGCGACTGATTATAAATATTGGATTGTGCAGACATCGTTATTCCTTGTACTTATTTAGCGACCGATTACCTTGCGGCAAAACTCGGTCCGCACTTTGAAAGCGCTATCAAATAAGCCACTCAAAGCGCGGCCCATGGCGGTTATAGCTTACAACGATAAAACCAACCGATACTGCTATAACGGCAAGGATAAATGACACGAAACAACAGGAGTATGACCCAGAAACAAACAACCACTGTCAAGGCAAAGCAATAACGCTCAGCAATACAACAACAGAATGGGCATGAGGGAAGCACCTTTACGCTTATTCGACCTTTAGCTATCGGTCAGCAATTTTATTGTTATATATCACAGCATTTTTTATAAATTAGGCCCATAGTTAAAGCCCTAAATGTTGCGGTAATCTGTCCAAATTACAACAAAATGTAACAGACTCATTGAGACACCACGATTTACTTTAAAATAATCAACACTCACCCTGATCAGACGACCCCACTATGCTTTTCAGATCAACACTGATGCAACGCTTTTTTATCACCCTACTGATGATTATCTCGATGATTTTCACCTTGGTGTATTTTTATTCGGTGCCCTTGATCAAGCAAAAAGTCTTTGAAATCGAACGTAATGCTAGCGGTATCGCCCTCAACAGTGTTTTCTCTCTGGCGAATAAGCTGTACGTCGATACAGAACAATATCGTCGTCAAGCTCTCGATTCACACAAAAAGCAATTACAAACCGTCGTTGATCTCGCCGCCTCGTTCTATGAAAGCGCCTTATCGCAGGCCATCGAGGATGGCATGACAGCGTCACAAGCACGTCAACATGTACTCGCACAGCTAACCAGCTTGAAGTATGGCGACAATGACTATATTTGGCTTGCTGACGATAATGGCGTTCTCATCTCGCACCCCGATTCTCGTTATCAAGGCGAAAATACCGCCAACAGTGAAAGAACGGATGGCCTCTCTGACGTGTATAAAGTGATCAACTTAGCGTTACATCAAGGCGAAGGATTTTATCAATATCAATGGCATCGCCTTGATTCAAAACAACCTGTCGATAAAGTTTCATTTGTAAAGCACTACCCTCAATGGGGCTTTGTTATCGGTTCTGGCGTTTATCTCGACGATCTCGATACCGATATTGAACGTATCCGTCAAGAAACGTTGCAAGAATTACGCGCCGGTATCGAGGAGATTAAAATCGCTTCAACCGGTTATCTATTTGTTTTTGATGCTAAAACCAATATGTTGATTCATCCCAACGCCAATATCGCGGGTAGCAACTTTCCCAAACTGATCAATCCGGTGACAGGCAACTCAATTGCAGAAGATCTGATTCGAATCGCCGATTCCGGTGAAGAGCTCTACTACAAGTGGGACCGCCCCAATGATCCCGGTAACTATGAATATGACAAGCTCTCACTGGTGCGCTATTTACCCGGTTTTGACTGGTATATTTGCTCTTCAGTCTATGTCGATGAACTCCGCAGTAGCGCCGAGCAGCTCAGCAAACGGATTATGGTCATCGCCGTCATCGCGCTATTGATTGCCCTGCTATTGATGCTGTTATTCAGCCAATGGATTAGTCAACCGATTAAACGTTTAGCAGACACGGCTAAGCGTATATCCGAAGGGGATCTAGGCGCGACCACCGGAATTCGACGAGATGATGAAGTCGGTGTGCTCGCACACGCCTTCGATACGATGATCGAGCGCTTGCGCGACTCCATCAACAACCTCGACACAAAAGTCGCGCAGCGCACTCAAGCGTTAGCTGAAAAAAATCGCCAATTAACGTTAGCGTCAGCATCGATGACTCATGCCAAAGAAGCGCTCAGTGAAGCAGAACAGCGCCAACGACAGATTCTCGATGCGCTACCGGTGCAGATCGCCTATCTCGATGCTCAGCTCAATATACTGTTTATCAACCAACCGTTTGCTGAGATCTATCAACACAGCAAAACCGCTATCATCAATCAACCCTTCGTCGAAGTCATCGGCGCGCGCCGCTTTCGTCAAATCCATCAGCAGCTAAAAACGGCACAACAGGGTCGCGTCAGTATCGATGAATACAACCAACAAGATAGTCGACATTCGATGGTCTGTAAGCGAACGCTTATTCCCTGCTTTAATCAAGCAAATGAGGTCAATGGCATCCTGATACTCATCGCGGATATCACCACGGAGAAGGATGCTGAACGGCAATTGAACGCAGCTCAACGGATGAATGCCGTCGGTCAGATGGCCGGCGGGCTTGCTCATGACTTCAATAATCTGCTCACCATTATTCTCGGTAACCTTCACTCCATTAGTGATCGCTATGCTAAAGATGATCAACGCCTTCGTTATCTTGAGCCCGCCATTCGAGCCACCCGTCGAGGGGCTGATATTACCAGCCGATTGTTATCATTTTCCCGTCGACAACCGCTGTCTCCGAGGCTCATCAATCTCGAACCATTACTCGGCGATACCATTGAATTACTGAGTCGTTCGCTACCAACAGAGATCTCCATTGAATGCCATACCAGCTGCCAAACATGGTGGCCTTTTGCCGATCCCAGCCAACTCGAAGATGCCCTCGTCAATCTCGCTTTTAATGCTCGTGATGCGATGCCTCAAGGTGGCACGCTAAGCGTGATCACACAGAGTATCGAAGTCACAGAAGCACTCATCATGGATACCGCTGTACCGCCAGGACACTATTGTGAAATCCGCCTACGTGATAACGGCTCAGGCTTTAGCAGTCAGGCACTGACACACTGCTTTGAACCTTTCTATAGCAGTAAAGGACATGGCGCAGGGTCTGGATTGGGTTTAAGTATGGTCTACGGCTTTGTCAAACAATCAAACGGGTATATTAATGTTCAAAATAATGTAGATCGGGGCGCCTGTGTCACCCTGCTGCTACCCGCTAAACAGGCATCCGATACCGCTGTAAAACCATGCGGCGAGAGTCCGACAGCGTCATTAAATCATCAAATACAGCCGCCTCTCATAGAGGAGCACAGCAAACTCATCTGCCTCGTTGAAGATGACCCCGATGTCCGCTCGATCATTAGACAACAACTGCTCACGCTCAATTTTGAGGTGATCGACACGCATAGCGCTGAAGAAGCTCAACGGCTCATCCCGCTATTACCCACACTGTATGCTTTAGTCTCCGATATCATGTTACCCGGCGCTCTCAACGGCATTGAGCTGGCCAATGGGTTATATCGAGAAAATAGTCATTGCAAGATCATACTGATCAGTGGATATTCCTTTCAAAGTAAAGAGAAGCCAATCAACCCTGCCTTCTCCATGTTAACGAAACCCTTTGATTTGACCGCTTTGAAACAAGCACTTCAGGATAGAAACAAACGATAACCGTCACCACCGCAACGCGATGACGGACGCGTTTGTCACAACGGAGAAAGATGTGAGTCACCATAAAACCATCTACGTCATCGATGATGAACAGGATATCTGTCAACTACTGAGTCACGAACTAGAACAATTCGGCTATACTGTACGCAGCTTCAACACCGGCGCACAGGCCTGTCACGCCATACGTATTCGACCACCCGCCCTGTGTATTATCGATTTAGGTCTACCCGATATGGACGGCATGGAGTTGGTTAAACAGCTCTGCGAACTTCACCGTATTGGCATCATGATTCTCTCAGGACGCAATAGTGTGCCTGATAAAGTGCTAGGTCTCGAACTAGGGGCCGATGATTATATTGTTAAACCCTTTATCCCCCGAGAGCTGATTGCACGGGTCAATAGCTTAATGCGTCGTCTCCACCATGCAAACAATCAACCCCACAGCGAAACGCGTATTGCTCAGTTTGCCAACCTGAGTTACGATCCCAACACACTCAGCCTAAGCTGCGCTGATGGGCAGCAAACCGTATTGAGCTCAGCTGAGCACGATCTATTAATCAAATTACTCAAGACCCCCAAAACAATTCTCTCTCGGGATCAGCTCATGGGCGATAGCACCAGACCCTTTGATCGCAGCATCGATGTCCGCATGTCACGCGTACGTAAGAAAATTGAACCGAACCCCAAAAACCCTGAGATTATAAAAACCATCTACGGGGTAGGCTACATTCTCACCACCGATGTCAGCTGGCGTAATTAAACGCGCCAAACCGCCCTTAAGCAAAATTGATCACTGCCATATGCAACATATTGATATGTATCAGCCATATCTTTCTAATGATTAAGCTAAAACCACTTTAACTTAGCGATTAGTGTCACTGCATAACAAAAACTCAATATGCACTAAATTAGTGCATCATGTGATAGAAACATAACATTCGATTATTTATCCTTAACCTCAAGACAGTCGCTGCACAATAATTAATCATCTCAGGCATAACCCCTATCATCCGGTCTTTTCAGAAGACAGTGATGAATCAATCACTTCCGTAATAGATTAGAAAAACTCACCAATTAGATGAAAAACTTTCCTTTGTCATAGAGGTAGATTCTGGATAATGTGCGCGCGTAGACTTAAACGCCCCAAGAGAATGCGAATTAAAAATCATCGCATTAAAACAGCACCATATAAGTGCAAAAAATATTGGAATAAAATCATGTTAACCACTTACTACTATATCGATCTTTACAATAAGCAAACACAAAACCACCCAGAGTCCGAGCGCGAATACTTTATGCGTATGGCCCGTGAAATGGAAGAGATGCGTATCGCTGAAAAGCGTGCAGCCAGAAAGCAACTGCTTGCATCCCTGTTTTCAACCATTGCAAAATCATTCAAAGCGAAACGCACACCTAACCTTGAATCACTTTACGGACAATAAACCATGCCCGTTATTATGCAGCAAAGCCTGATCACTGCACCGCATCAGGCCCCGCTGCATTAATAAGAACTCGACACAGAATCCGCCGTCAAGCTCACCTGCGGCAAACCGCCTACCCTGATACTACTCTCACGAGCCTTTCGCTAGCCTCTACACTAGCCCACACATAGCCCACAACATAAAGACAGGCTTGAGATTCACCTCACGTCATCGCCATGATCACGCTTATATTGCCCCTCACCTCCGTGTTTAACCAACGACAGTGAAACATGCACGACAGCTGCGAATAGAACAGGCGATCATACAGATGAGAGTACTGACAATAGAACCAGCAAGAGCACAAACCCAATAAGCGTCTCACCGATCATCAGCGCGCCGATTAAATCCCCTCTTCTGTCCTGCTGACAAGCCGACCTAACGACTGCTATGTCATTGAGTATCATCATAACGGCCGTTTACTGCGAGTGAATCAAAGCGTCTATCATGCATGACGGCGTAATTCTTGCTTACAATAGACACTTCAAGCTCGGGCACTTTAGTCCTCCTAAAAATGAATAGGCAACAAGGACCATGAATTTACTTTGGATACTGTTTAGCTCTATGCTGGTTTTTGTTATGCAGGCTGGATTTTTATGCTTAGAAAGCGGCTTGGTACGCAGTAAAAACAGTATCAATGTCGCCGCTAAAAACATTACCGATTTTCTCATATCCAGCACTATTTTCTGGGCACTTGGTTTTGCACTGATGTTTGGTGATAGTGACGCTGGCTTAATCGGTACCAGCGGTTTTTTATTTGGCGATGATGCCTCCCCGCTACAGCTTGGTTTTTTTCTGTTTCAAATGATGTTTTGTGGCACCGCCGCCACACTCGTGTCCGGTGCCGTTGCAGAACGCATGAGCTACCTAGGCTATATCATTACCACGGTGATCATCAGCTTACTCATTTACCCTATTGTCGGGCACTGGGTATGGGGTGGCTTAGCCTCGGGTGTCGCCACCGGCTGGCTCGAAATCAGCGGTTTTATCGACTTTGCAGGTTCAACCGTGGTGCACTCTGTCGGCGGCTGGGTCGCCCTCGCCGCCATTATTGTGATTGGCCCTCGCGTCGGACGCTTTGATCAGCAAAAAGAATCGATCCCCGGTAGTAATATCCCTATCGCGATGCTCGGCGCGATGCTGATCTGGTTCGGCTGGTTTGGCTTTAACGGTGGCAGCACACTCGCCTGGACCGATGCCATACCAGGCATACTCTTAAATACCTGTCTCGCGGCATTCTGGGGGGGTATTGCCGCTATCGTGATCAAATACATCACGGATGGCTACATTGATATTTCGCAAATTATCAATGGTGTCTTGGGCGGGCTCGTCGCTATCACGGCCAACTGCTATGCCGTTTCGGTGACTGAAGCCGCATTAATTGGCGTTATTGCCGGGATCATCGTCGTCTACGGCAGTAACCTGCTAGCAAAACTCAAACTAGATGATGCGATCGGCGTCATACCCGTTCACCTGTTTGCAGGGATCTGGGGAACCATCGCCGTCGCTCTGTTTGCCGACCCCGATATTATTGCTACGGGCTTATCGACAACAGAGCAATTAACCACGCAGCTATTAGGCATTATGGTGATTGGTCTATATAGTTTCTGTATTGCCTTTATCCTGCTATTTCTGGCCAACAAGGTATACCCTTTAAGGGTCTCTACCGAAGCGGAGTTAAATGGTTTAAATCTCTCTGAACACCGCGTCACCACTGAAGTGTTTGATCTATTAAGCGCAATGAATCAACAACAAATCCGCTCTGACTATTCCTCCCCGGTTCCCGTTGAACCTTTCACCGAAGTGGGCCAGATTGCACAGGAATACAATCGCGTCATCGACAAAGTACAGCAAGAGATGCAACAGCGTGAACGTGCGTTTACGGCGTTTAAGCAGAGTGAATATCGTAACGGCGCGATCCTTGAGGCGGCGATGGATTGTATTATCACCATCACCGAACAAGCTCAGATCGTCAGCTTTAATCCAGCGGCAGAACAATGTTTTGGGATCACTGTCGGTATCGTACTCGGTGAAGATTTCTTTCAACTGTTTATGCAAGACGAGTCACGCGTGCGCGCGCTGCAAAGTTTGTCACAAGGGTTTACAGTCGGCGATTTAGTCCTCAAAAGGCAGAATATTTCAAACTTAACTCGCTACGATAAAGAGAGCTTTCCGGCAGAGATTGTTGTCACTCAAACCACCGATCTAACCGCTCACAAAAAACAGTATACGCTTCACATTCGTGACATTACGAAACAGGTTAAACTGCAGAACCGCTTAAAACTGCTGGCCTATCATGACCCTCTAACAGGGCTGTATAATCGCACCTATTTGATGCGAACCCTCGAACAACTCATCAAAAAGTACCAACAAACGTCAGGCTGCGTGGTGTTGATGTTCCTTGATCTGGACCAATTTAAACGGATTAACGATACCCTAGGTCACAACGCTGGGGATACCCTACTACAGGAAGTGGCCAATCGTTTAAAAACGATTATCCGCGATTCTGATCTGGTTTCACGCTGGGGAGGCGATGAGTTTGTTATCGTCTTATCCGGTCAGTTAAACGAGCAGCTGGCGAGTCAAAAAGCCGCTGACATCTTAACCGTCATGCGGGACCCTATAACCTTACTCGATAATGAGCTCACCGTCCTCACCAGTATTGGTGTAGCGATGTCACACAACGGTCAGGTGAATCCCGAGCGCCTGCTGCAACACGCCGATTTAGCGATGTATCAGGCTAAAAATAATGGCCGCAACACCTATAGCTTGTTTCAACCGCAGATGGAACAACAAGCTCAACTGCATTCCTGGATAGAAAACGAGCTCCCTGGAGCAATGCTCAATCATCAGCTGTATCTGCAATATCAACCCAAGGTTTGCTGTATCAGCAACAACATCGTCGGCTTTGAAGCACTACTGAGATGGCAACACCCCGAACACGGCAATGTACCACCCGGTGAGTTTATTCCTATTATCGAGAACACCAGCCTGATTATCACAGTCGGTGAGTGGGTACTGTCTGAGGTCACACAACAGCTGGCTAACTGGCGACAACAAGGTCTTCCCCTGCTGCCGGTTGCCGTCAATATATCGGGGAATCATTTACATTCTCCGACGTTAGTGCCTTATATCGAGAACAGTCTTGCTCAACATAATCTCGCCCCTGAACTGATCGAGATCGAGATTACCGAGGGAGCGTTAACCGGTAATAGCGAGGAAAGTATCAATGCTATGCGGGCATTAAAAGCGATTAAAATCAAACTAGCGATCGATGATTTTGGTACCGGTTATTCATCCCTCAGCTATTTGAAAAAATTTCCTATCGATATCCTCAAAATTGATCGCGCCTTTGTCAGAGAGTGCTATGCCAATAAAGAAGATGCCGCAATCTGTAAGGCGATTATCAGTTTAGCGAAAAGCTTGGACTTGGAAATTGTGGCAGAAGGTGTTGAAAATCAAGCGCAATTAGCCTTCCTTGGCTTTCAAGGCTGCGAAGTCTATCAAGGTTTTTATTTCAGTAAGCCGATCAGTGCCGATGCAATGGTGACGCTATTAATGACACCTCAACTCAACACACAAGCCGCAAAAGCTCAATGCTGACAACAGATAGCGACGACATTACGTTCTGATACGGTAACCGGTGCGAAAGATCCACCAGACGATAGACAGACAGATCAGTAAAAACACCAGTGTCATCCCCAGACTCACTGCAACATTCACATCGGCCACACCATAAAACGCCCAGCGAAAACCACTAATCAGATAAACCACAGGGTTAAACAACGTCAGGGTTTGCCAGGGCTCTGGCAGCATACTGATGGAGTAAAAGGCGCCCCCTAAGAACGTTAGCGGAGTAATCACCATGAGTGGAATCACCTGTAACTTCTGAAAATCATCGGCCCAAATACCGATAATAAAACCAAACAAGCTAAACGTGATGGCCGTCAATACGAGGAAAGCTAACATCCACAATGGATGCTGAATGTGGTAGTCAACAAACAGCTGCGCGGTTAATAATATCAATAACCCCAGAGTCACCGATTTGGTTGCCGCCGCCCCAACATAACCGATCACTATTTCCATCGCTGAAACCGGTGCCGATAACACTTCATAAATAGTGCCGGAAAACTTCGGAAAAAAGATACCGAAAGAGGCATTGGAGATACTTTCACTCAACAGCGATAACATCACTAGGCCGGGAATAATAAAGGCACCATAGCTGACGCCATCGATATCCCCCATCCGCGAACCAATCGCGGTGCCAAAGACGATAAAATAAAGCGAAGTGGATAACACCGGCGAAGCAATACTCTGCATCAAGGTACGAAAAGTACGCGCCATCTCAAATTTATAGATCGCCCAAACGGCATACAGATTCATCCTACTGTTCCTTTTCATGCACTAGGCTAACAAAAATATCTTCGAGCGAACTCTCATTGGAATTAAGATCACGGATTTCAAGCCCCTGCGCCGTCAATTGACGTAACAACCGAGCAATACTGTCGCCTTCCTGACGACTGTCATAAACGTAGGACAACGTGTTGCCATCCTGTTCTAGTTGCAAATTAAACTCTGCCAGCTCAACAGGGACAGTAGTGATCGGCTGCTGCAAACGAATACTCAACTGCTTACTGCCAAGCTTATCCATGAGCGCCTGTTTTTCTTCAACCAGCAGAATTTTACCTTGACGGATAACACCGATGCGATCGGCCATCTCTTCTGCTTCCTCGATATAATGGGTGGTGAGAATAATCGTCACGCCCTGCTCCCGCAGTTGCCGTACCATCTGCCACATATCTTTACGCAGCTCTACATCGACCCCCGCGGTGGGCTCATCCAGAAACAGAATATCTGGCTCATGCGAAAGCGCTTTCGCAATCATCACGCGACGCTTCATCCCCCCAGAAAGCTCACGCATCTGTGCATCTTTTTTATCCCACAGGGACAGCTGCCGCAATAATTTTTCGATATACTCCGGGTTAGCCGGTTTACCAAACAAACCGCGGCTAAAGTTCACCGCCGACCAAACTTTTTCGAATGCATCACTGCAAAGTTCTTGTGGTACCAAGCCGATCTTGCTGCGCGCGGCGCGATAATGCTTAACGATATCGAAACCGTCAGCCAGCACAAAGCCTTCAGATGGGCTGCTGATACCACAGATAATACTGATCAGGGTTGTTTTACCCGCACCATTAGGCCCCAACAAAGCAAAGATCTCGCCGCGGTGAATATCCAGATCGATCCCCTGTAAGGCGGTAAAGCCGGACGAATAGGTTTTAGTCAGCCCGCTAACGCGAATAATAGATGACATGTTCACTCCTCTGAACGAATAATAGCCACATAGTAACTGCTGAACCTAGTAGACCATAGTGCTTCCACACTATATCAGGCTCAGTAACCCAAGCATCATGGTCACGCTGAAGAATGCCAGCACGGTTGTAATCAGTAGCACCCCAGAACAGAACACCTGATGGCCATACTGACTACCCAAAATAGGATATACACTTAGCATGGGTGAAGCGGAAAATATAACCACCGCTTGTTTTAAGGTGTGATCCATATCTGGCACCACAAAAATAACCAGCAATAATGCGATGATCGGTTGCAGTAATAACTTGCCAAACGAGATCAAACTAATCTCTTTTACACTGGCGGTCACCTTGGTACCCGCCAGAGACGCACCAATAATAATCAATGCCATCGGTGCGGCAGAGCCATTCAGAATACGCATCGCATGATCGATAAACAACGGTAGCTGAAGACCGCTCAATGACACCACCACGCCACTAATAACCGCAATAATAATAGGATTTTTAATGAGTCGTAGCGCCATGATCTTTAGCAGTTTTTTGACATCGGCTCCTTGATCTTCTCGGGCCTCCATAAAAGCCAGTGCCAGTGGAAATAGCACAATATTTTCAACCAATAGACACATCACCAATGCCTGAGTAGGCGGCTGATCAAAATACTGTAATGCGACGGGGAAGCCGATAAATACACTATTCGGCATAGCACTCCCCATGCCCTTTAAGCCGGCAAAACTCAGCGAATCTCGACTGATCATTCGACTGATAATAAAGATCGTAAAAAAGGACACGATGCCCGCGATGGCATACACCATCAAATACTGTCGATCGACAATCTGCCCCATATCCATCTGCGTCAGCTTATGAAATATCAATACCGGCAGCGCCAAATACAAAACAAAACGGCTCATCCCCGGCAGAGATTCACGCGGAATAATCCCTGCACGGGTGGCAATATTGCCAAGCAAAATTAACAAGAATATAGGGGCAGTAATACCGATCATCATTAACATAGTTATTCAGATACCCATAGAGAAGCGATCAACAAGTGATAGTGATAAAAAACAAATCGAATCGTTGTTTTAAGCCGCTAACATACTGCGACACCCCTACTCCGCGCAAGCGCTGCTCGATCAAGCAAACAATAACACCCCGTTATCAAGAGCAATAACGGTCACACTGAACGGTTAGCAGAAGACGTTGCCTGTAACTTAGGCGAGATATGACTTTGGCGAGATGCGAATCAACGCCTGCGACACATAACATAAAGCGTCATTATCTTATCGAGGATGACATCGATATAGATTCTCATGTTGAGGAAAGCACTGCTTTCGCCGAGGATACTGATTAAGGCACCAGATGAATCAACAACTTGCGTTCCCATCGCTCGAATAACTTATTGTCGCACCCATCAAGTAAAACTAATGAAAATGGATTATGGTAAAAATTAATATATAAAACCGACAATACTGTTAAGTTTAATGAGGGTAAGTGCGAATAAGTCCGTTATATTCTCTGCGGACATTAGAATGGCCAGATGCGCGAAAGCCAGTGCAGCGAAATGTCTGGACCTTTTCAAGCTGGCTGACAAAGTAGATGACCCTTCTAATATCCGCCCTTCGGGGCTTTCAGAGAAGCAGGATCTCAGCGTTAACATTTTTCGACGTTGCCTGTAACTGTTGCCTTGATCTCCAGCTTCTCTGTAAGCCAGAGGCGTAATTGACTTATTCGCACCTTCCCTAGCCAATCACTCAAGGCAAGTCAGTACTATATCGCTGTCCTTATTCATTAGACAGCTACGATTCACTTTCTATTTGATCGTAAAGGCGTTACTCACAGGCCAAGCTTCGAGCGCCCTATACTGATGAGTTAGGGGCGCAAGATCAAATGCAGCCTGTTGGACGCAGTAGCTTGTAACCACTACATAACAAAGCTCTAAACGATGGCTATTCGATAGCGCTATTCAATAGAGCTATTCAATAGAGCTATTCAATAGAGCTATTCAATAGAGCTCTCAACGATCGCACTCTACCCCTGTTCTGTTATGAGAAAGCTATCCGCATCCATCCAGGCGGGAAATTTCTGATTAAAATCAATCAGCGCCGCAGCTGACAGCGTATGGCTTGCGCAGAAAGCGATGTTGGGGTGACGATCGATCAGCAATTCACCTTTGAAATCCACCAACATACTGTCACCACTATACTGATGACCATTGGCATCCGTACCGACACGATTGACGCCGGCGACATAACAAAGGTTTTCAATCGCCCGAGCTTGCAACAACTTGCGCCAAGGTTGACGACGAGGGGCTGGCCAGTTCGCCACATAGAGGGCTAAGTCGTAGTCATTATTGTTACGCGAGAACACCGGGAAGCGCAGGTCATAACACACCTGCAGCAAAATCCGCCAGTCACGATACTCAACCACCACGCGTTCATTGCCCGGCTGATAACGTTCATGCTCACCCGCCATGCGAAACAGATGCCGTTTATCATAATGGGTCTGACAGCCATCCGGAAAGGTAAAGATCATCCGGTTGACATAGCTATCTCCGGCCTGAATCGCTAAGCTACCCGCGATCGCGATGCCGCGCTGCTGAGCTTGCTGCTGTAACCATTGACAGGTTTCCCCCCCCATTGGCTCAGCCGCTAACCGGCTATCCATCGTGAAGCCGGTAGAGAACATTTCAGGCAACAACACCAGATCGGTATGCGTCGCATGCTGATCCATTAATTGCTCGTACATCAAGCGATTGTCTGGCGGACTTTGCCACTGCATATCGGGTTGAATAAGCGTAATAGTTAGATCTTGCATAATTTATCTGCTGCTTGTTTTAACGTTTGATCATCTTTAGCAAAACAAAAGCGCACTAAGCGCTGCTCTGGCGGGCAATCATAAAATACAGACACCGGAATAGCGGCCACACCTACCTCAGTGGTCAACCAACGGGCAAAGGTCACATCATCCATATCCGGCGCAATCGCCGAATAATCCATCAATTGGAAATAAGTGCCCTGCGCAGGTTTAAAACTAAATCGACTCGGTGCCATCAATTCACAGAACAGATCGCGTTTGTGCTGATAAAAAGCCGGTAACTCTAGATAGTGCTCTGGATAATCATTGATAAAATCGGCCAACGCGAGCTGAATCGGATGTACGGTGCAAAACGTCAGATATTGATGCAGTTTACGCAGCTCCACAGTCAGTGCTGCGGGTGCCACACAGTAGCCCACTTTCCAGCCGGTAGTGTGATAGGTTTTACCAAACGATGAAATGACAAATGCACGCTCGGCCAGTGAAGGTCGGCGCAACAAACTCTGATGAGCACCATCAAAACAAATATGCTCATAAACCTCATCACTGAGGAGTAAAATATCGCTGCCCGCGACTAACGCTTCAAGCTGATCTAAATCTGTTGCCGCAAGCACACTGCCAGTAGGGTTATGTGGACTATTGATAATAATCATACGCGTTTTCTCATTGATAGCCGCCTTTACCTGCGACCAATCAATTGAAAAATCAGGCGACTTTAGTGCCAGATGTATTACTCGACCACCATTCAGCTCAACCGCCGGCTCATAGCTGTCATAGGCTGGATCAAATACAATCACCTCATCACCTGCGCGCACCACCGCACCAATCGCGGCAAACAATGCCTCGGTTGCGCCCGATGTCACCGTCACTTGCGTATCGGGATTCACCTGACAATCATACAAACGTTCGACTTTCATCCCGATAGCATTGCGTAAACTCGTCACTCCCGCCATCGGCGCATACTGATTAAAACCCGCCTCAAGGTAGTAAGTCACTCGATCGAGTAGCGCCAAGGGTCCATCGAAATCAGGAAATCCCTGAGATAGATTAATGGCATGATGTTCGGCTGCCAGTTGTGACATCTCGGTGAAGATCGTCGTGCCAACGTTGGGTAATTTAGTCTCAGGGTATTGCATGAATATAATTGTCCTTATCCCGATTAGTCTCAGGGTATCGCATGGATAGAATTGTGCTTATCCCGATTAGTCTCAGGGTATCGCATGGATATAATTGTGCTTATCCTGATTAGTCTCAGGGTATCGCATGAATATAATTGTGCTTATCCTGATTAGTCTCAGGGTATCCGCATGAATATAATTGTGCTTATCCCGAATAACGGTATCGCTGTCTTATCGGCAACTTTATGTCTGCACTGCCTGAGGGTCAAGCAGCAACGGCGATCGCCGTTAAAATATGATTAAGTGCAACACGCCACGCACCACAGTGCCCACCAACGCGCCTAACATAGCCACCCGAGCCACAACCGCTACTCGTTTACCCGCCGCTAATAAGATTGCCACACCGGCCACATCAAACGGACTAATCACAAAACCGGCGATACGGTTTAGATCCGTTGCACTCATCATGCCTTGATTTAATAGATCAATCGTCACCGCCATCATTGCGGTGCCACCGGCAATAAATTTTGTAACAATCGGTAAAACAGTAGATTCAGGTAGATCGAGTAGGGCTAAGATAGGCGCCAATAACAGCGTCAGAAGCTCCATCGCGCCGGTTATTTTAAGCAGATTAACAAAACACAGCGCTAAGATTAAAAGCGGTATCGAGGCGATAACAATCTTAACCCCTTCCTGTCCGCCATCGGATAAAATCTGAATAACATTGGTCTGTTCATGTCGTTCGGGTGCTAAATGCTCCTGATGACTGTAATCATCATCAAACATCGGCGCGCGCGCGAAAATATAATAACTACTCGCCGCCGCGATCAATCCGCCTAACAGCGAAGTCGCCATGATCACCGGCAGATTCAATCCCATCACCGCCATAGGAAAGACGACATTCGCCTGAGACATCGTTAAGACCGCGGCAAGGGTCGCCGCAATCGTCCGCCGTGAAGAACCATCTCGACTCATGATAGCCAATGTCGCTACCGGCGCATTAAAGCTGACGAAGAGAATCTGCAACATAGCGAAGATGCCCAGCCCAGGCATACCAAAGAGACCAAAAAAAGGCGATAGTTTATTAGAAACCCACCCCAAGACACCTTTATTTTCCAGCAACTTCATCATCGCTAACATCACCACCATGACCGGTAGCAACACATAAAGCACCATATCGATAGCCGTGCGGCCAGAATCAAGAATCAGGGTAATTATTTGCTCCATAACGGTTTCACGATCCCTTTCAAATACAATAGTCGGCGTTAGGCCTCAAATATTCGAGGCTTATTCTCATGCAAAAGCCTAACGTTAAGGCGGTAGTTTTTTCGCTATATTAGCTGATTTATTATCTGGCCGTCATAAAAACAGCTGTTCGAATAACCCTTAACACCGATGTTTATGATAAAATTTACAAGTGCTGAGCTTACTGACATGATTGCAGCAACGCAGCCGGACAAGGACTGTCAATAAAAAAACATACTCATAACTAGGCAAACTTATTACGGTTCTGTTTTGAATAGACTCTCAGTGAAAAGGCGTTTAAGCCAATACACAGCAACGCCGAGCATAAAAAAACGCCTAACGAATAGTGTCAAATCGGCCTATTTACTCATCCATCGTTTGCTATTTATCTGCGCTATCGGTTCGACTATCAGTTGGGCTATCAGCCTACCGGTACAGGCTGAAACACCCCTAGCCGATCAAACCGCCTTACTGTCTAACGCAACCCAACGATTACTCAGTCTAGACAAGCACAATATCGAGTTAGCATCGGTCAGTGCCGCCGTTATCGATACCAAAACCGGCGCTCCCCTGTATCAAAAACATGCCGACATGATGATGCCAATCGCCTCTATCACCAAACTGATGACCGCGATGGTCACCTTAGATGCCAAGCTGCCACTCGATGAAAAAATTCAGTTCACGCGCGCTCATAAGCTCGCTAATAACAATTACTATTCTCGCATCCGTATAGGTTCCGAGTTAGCGCGTAAAGATGTTATCCGCATCGCCTTAATGTCATCAGAAAACATGGCAGCCTCAGCCCTGGGTCATACCTACCCCAATGGCATTAAAGCATTTGTTAACGCAATGAACCTTAAAGCCAAACAACTCGGTATGCAGCACACTTATTTTGTCGATTCCACTGGGCTATCAGCCCATAATGTCTCGACCGCTTCCGATTTAGCCATTATGGTTCGCGCTGCCGCCACCTATCCAAACATCATTGAATACAGCAAAACACCTAGCTATACCGCTCGCTTCAGTCATCCGAAGTATGCGTTACGTTTCGGCAATACTAATGCACTGGTGCATCGTCCAAGCTGGAAGATTGATGTCACCAAAACAGGCTATCTTGATGAAGCTGGGCGCTGCCTCGTGATGATGACGACAATCAATGGTCGCAATACCGTCATGATCATGCTGAACTCCTACGGTAAACGCACACCGGTAGGCGATGCCGGTCGCATTAAACGTTGGCTTACCACCGGTAGCAGTGGCAAAATCAGTAGCTCGGCCAGACATTATCAACGTCAAATATTACAACATCGTCTACCGGATCAGCTCGCTTTGCAACAAAGTGGCTTGAATAACGAGACCTAAGTAAGCGAACGTGATTAGGCTAGCAATGAGTCGATAATGATCGAAAATCTATTAGAAAGCTTTCATCATGAAGATTTTGATGCCTTGTCCGGTGATATCAAACACTCACTGGAAGCTCATCGCATATGGCTGCTCGACATCGTCAAAGCGCTGATTACTCGTCAACCGTTGACTGATAAGCAGTTTGTTGCCTGCGACGCACATCACCATTGTCACTTCGGCCGCTGGCTGACAAAAACATTTGAAGACGATCTATTTAAGCAGGGATCATTCTTAAAAATCGAGCAATACCACAAACGCCTGCACGATGCCGCACGCAAAATTATCCTGCAACAGAATCAACATCAGGATATCAATGTTGCCGACCTCGATAATTTCATACAGATGCAGAAAGAACTGTTTGATATGATCATCGTGCTGTTTGAGTTTTCGGTACTCAATAAGCAACAGTTTGATCCGACTACCCGACTCATCAATCGTCGCTCAGCCGCTTCTATCCTCGCCAGTGAAAATAATAAAATGCAACGCTCGAAGGACTATTATTGTAGTATCGCGATGGCCGATATTGATCATTTTAAAAACATCAATGATACCTGGGGGCACGATGTCGGCGACCTTCTGCTCGCGCATACAGCAGCACTATTTACCCATACGATCCGTCGTCATGATACCGTCTCTCGCTATGGTGGCGAAGAGTTTCTCTTCATCTTCCCAGAGACAACGCTAGAGCAAACCGCGCCTATGATTGACCGCATCCGTGAAAAACTAGCGCAATCCAGTTTTATCCATCAAGGTAACGTACATCAAGTCACCGCCTCTTTTGGCGTTACTCAACTGTGCCGCACCTCGGATACCAAAGTCTCTATTAAGCGCGCGGATATTGCCTTATATGCGGCCAAAGCAAACGGCCGAAATATGACCATGTCTCTCGATAATCGCGCCCTCGTCGAGAAGATATCTTATCAACATCTCAATAATGATACCGCTGATATCATGCGACAACACTGCCGCCCCGTGATACTGAATGCCGACTAAGTTTTCGCCTATCTGCAAGCCTTCATCACAGTATCATCCACCTAGATAGCCGATAGCCGATACCCGATACCCGATAGCCGATAGCCGATGGGCGATAACACAGATGTCCACTAACGCATCAAATGATCAAACATCAATCAGATGATGACCAGATCGTTTGACGTGTTTGCAAGAGAATCCACAGCTGCTCTACTTTCTCGCGGGCCCAAGGCGTTTTGCGTAAAAATTTTAGGCTCGACTTAATGCTAGGATCACTCTGAAAACAACGAATATTGATCCGTCGACCTAATTCATCCCAGCCATACTCGGCTTCTAACTCCGTCACAATCTGCTGCAGAGTCACACCATGAAGCGGATTATTCTTTTGCTTTTCAGGTGTTACTTTACCGCTCATTGTTCAACACCCTGTTGATCCATTTTGGCACGCTCATCTTTAGAGATATATCGAGGCTTACCCGATACATGGACTTTAGCATTGGCCTTTTTAGCACGTTTTTTTAATATACTGTTTATCTTCTTTTTTCTGTTCATGAATTCTGAGCCTAAGATTTAATCGGATATCACCGCTGCCTCTATTCTATCGGAGTTTGACGATGACTTCAGAAGAGAGTTACTCACGGGCGCTACATCAGCGATAGGGCGATCTAAGCGATACATTGATGTTTAGCCACGCCAGATCAATAGGCTCGCACTCGCGGATAAAGCGATACCTTCACCATCAACCATCAATGCAAGCAATTGATCACGCTAAGCCTTTCCACTCAGCGATCCGACTGACAACAACATGACCTATAAATGGCGATTTATTCAAGCTTTTTCTCGTACACATTTTCTGTGGATAAGTCAGTGCATTACTTTTTGGTAAGTGGCCACAAAGTTGATTCTACGGGGCTTTAAACAAATTGATTATAAAACCAACACCACTTTATAAGCCTATTTATTTTCAATAAGTTAGGAAGATATCCGCGGTTAAAATCATCATTAGACAGCACGCACAACAAGCGTCAAGCAGCAAGTCTTTTAAAGCTGTTAAGAACTTTATTCTATATGGTTTGATAACAATCAGATTAGGATATTGAGACTACGCATAATAACGGTATTTTTCAGCCGTTTGCAGCGAGATAGAGGTAAGCTATTTTGTCTCAGCGAGGGCACAAGAAACACACACGCAGACGAGAAGTCGCACCCGCAATACGACCATTGCGAGCGCCAAAGTTATCAATCACTCGGATTCGATCAGTCTTCTGGAATTTCAATTTCTATGTGAGTGACGGGCTTGGTACAACAGGCTAATATCTCATCACCCACGGTATCATAGAGAGCATCCTGCACCTCTTCTACCTGCCCTTCAATCAAGCGAACACGGCAACAACCACAGTAGCCTCCACGACAGTTATAAGGCGCAGGGATATCCTGAGCCTCCATCGCATCCAGCAGTGAGTATTCATACTGGTAATAAAAAGTACTGTAATTATTGACCTTTATTCTCGGTATGCCTGCCATACCCGGCTCCTTAGAGGTCGAAGCCGTCGAAGTCATCTTCGCCCATTTCATTATCAATCGCTCCGACCAAATATGAACTGATTTCAGCTTCCTGAGGTGCGACCTGCACATTATCGCTAACCAGCCACGCATTCATCCATGGCAGTGGGTTCTGCTTAGCAGGGAAAAGCTCATCAAGATTGAGCGCTTTCATCCGCACGTTAGTAATATATTCGACGTAATCCGATAGGATACGAGCATTTAAGCCGATCATCGAACCATCTTTAAACAGATACTCGGCCCACTCTTTTTCCTGTTCGGCCGCTTCGCGAAAGATCTCATACACCTGAGGCTGACACTCTTTAGCGATCTGCTTGAAATCAGGATCATCAGAACCAGACGCCAAAACGTTGAGCATAAACTGAGTACCCGTTAGATGAAGCGCCTCATCCCGAGCAATCAGCTTAATAATTTTGGCGTTCCCCTCCATAATGGCACGCTCAGCAAAGGCGAATGAACAAGCAAAACTGACATAGAAACGGATCGCTTCGAGTACATTGACCGACACTAATGTTAGATAAAGCTTAGTCTTCAGGTTGTACATACTGACGTCATAGGTTGCGCCATTAATCGTATGCACACCCGGCCCCTGAATCATATATATATTGGTTAACTCAATCAGCTCATCATAAAGCCGAGTAACACTGCGAGCCCGCTTAACGATCTCTTCATTGGTCACAATCGCATCAAACACTTCTGAGGGCTCGGTGAGAATATTACGAATAATATGTGTATAAGAACGGCTGTGAATCGTTTCACTGAATGACCAGGTCTCCAACCATGTTTCAAGTTCTGGTAGCGACACGATAGGCAGAAACGCCATATTAGGCGAACGCCCTTGTACCGAATCCAAGAGCGTCTGATATTTCAAATTACTGAGAAAAATATGTTGCTCATGATCCGGCATGACCATAAAGTCTTTTCGATCCGTCGACAGATCGACCTCTTCCGGACGCCAGAAGAAAGACAACTGCTTTTCTATCAGTTTTTCAATAATCGGATATTTCTGTTTATCATAACGAGCGACGTTGACGTTATGGCCAAAAAACATCGGTTCTTTTGAAGCATCATTGAAAGTAGGATCAAACGTTGAATATAGCATGTCGCGTCAATACTCTTGCCCTGATAACAGGGGCTCAAAACTGATTGCCAGCGGTTAAGTTAACGCGCTGGCGTAAAATTCATTAAGCTTGGAAAGCCCTTATAGCTTGCAGGCACCGCTCTCACAACCACTCATATCGTCATGCTGATCGGTCGCACCATCACGAGTGTTATGATAGTAAAGCGTTTTAACACCGTATTTATAAGCCGTCAGTAAGTCTTGAAGCAGCTTCTTCATTGGCACTTTCTCGCCGACAAATTTAGCGGGATCATAGTTAGTGTTGGCCGAGATAGATTGATCGACAAACTTCTGCATGATACCCACTAACTGCAAATAGCCCTCATTAGATGGAATCTGCCACAGCAACTCGTAGTCATCTTTTAGCTCTGCATATTCAGGTACCACCTGCTTCATGACACCATCTTTACTCGCTTTAACACTGACATAGCCACGCGGCGGTTCAATACCGTTGGTCGAGTTAGTAATCTGAGAAGAGGTTTCACACGGCATCAATGCGGTCAGCGTACTGTTGCGTAAACCGAATTCGCGGATATCTTCGCGTAATGTTTCCCAGAAATAATGCAACGGCTCATCACAGAATTCATCGACTTCACGCTTATAAGTATCGGTCGGTAAAATCCCTTTAGCATAGTTAGTCTCATGAAATAACTTACAAGGGCCTTGCTCTTTAGCCAGTTGATTCGATGCTTTAAGCAGATAATATTGAACCGCTTCAAAAGTCTTATGCACCAAGCCATTAGCCGATCCATCCGAATAACGCACACCATTTTTCGCCAGATAATAAGCGAAGTTCGTTACCCCAACGCCCAGCGTACGACGGTTCATGGAGGCAATCTTAGCCGCCTTAATTGGGTAATCTTGATAATCCAACAAACTATCCAGCGCACGGACAATCAAATCCGCTAGATTTTCCAGCTCATCTAGATTATCCAACGCCCCGAGGTTAAACGCGGACAACGTACACAGCGCGATCTCACCATTCGGATCATTGATATCGTTAAGTGGCTTGGTGGGCAAAGCAATCTCTAAACAGAGATTAGACTGCTTAACCGGCGCGACTTTAGCATCAAACGGACTATGGGTATTACAGTGATCGACGTTTTGAATGTAAATCCGCCCCGTAGACGCCCGTTCTGACGCTAAAATACCAAACAGCTCAACCGCTTTAATGGTCTTCTTACGAATCGAGTCATCTTGCTCATATTGCAGATATAAACGTTCAAACTCTGCCTGATCGGCAAAAAAGGCATCGTATAGTCCAGGCACTTCATGAGGACTAAACAGAGTAATATCGCCGCCTTTGATCAACCGGGTATACATCAGTTTATTAAGCTGTACACCATAATCTAGGTGACGCACTCTATTCTCTTCAACACCGCGGTTATTCTTCAACACCAACAGTGATTCAATCTCGAGATGCCAAAGCGGATAAAATAGCGTTGCCGCACCGCCACGTACGCCACCTTGAGAACAGGATTTAACCGCCGTTTGGAAATACTTGTAGAACGGGATACAGCCGGTATGGAATGCTTCACCGCCACGAATAGGGCTACCGAGGGCACGAATGCCACCCGCGTTAATACCGATACCCGCCCGTTGACTGACATACTTAACAATCGCACTGGCCGTTGCATTAATCGAATCGAGAGAGTCGCCCGATTCAATCAAAACACATGAACTAAACTGACGAGTGGGTGTACGTACCCCCGCCATAATTGGCGTTGGCAACGATAATTTGAACAGCGAGCAAGCATCATAAAAGCGCCGCACATATTCTAACCGCGTCTCTTGCGGATAGTTCGCGAATAAGCACGCAGCGACCAACATATAGAGTATTTGTGGGCTCTCATAGATCTCATGAGTTACTCGATTCTGAACCAGATACTTACCTTCCAGCTGTTTAACCGCCACATAGCTGAAATTCATATCTCGATTATGATCGAGATAGTCATTCATCTGATTGAACTCTGCTTCGCTATAATCTTCTAACAGATGCTTATCATAACGCCCCGCATTCACCATCTTCGTGACATGCGCCAAAAGATGCGGAGGCTCAAAACTATCGAAAGCACGCTTACGTAAATGGAAGATGGCCAACCGAGCAGCCAGATACTGATAGTCAGGCGAATCTTCAGAGATAAGATCCGCCGCGGATTTGATTAACGTTTCATGGATATCGGCGGTTTTAATGCCATCGTAAAACTGAATATGCGCTTTGAGTTCTACTTGTGAAACGGAGACATTCTGAAGACCATGTGCGGCCCAGATAACGACTCGGTGAATTTTCTCAAGGTCCAACTTCTCTTGCCGACCATTCCGTTTCGTTACCAATATGTCCTGCATTTCGCTTTCCCAAATTAAAAAACAAGGTTCAAAGACTGAACCTATCAAGTGGCCGAATTCTAATAAAAATAGACTAAATATGTCGAATTGATCGATCGACTCAATGCCGCGCTATAGACTTGTGTCGGCACTGTGACTGTCACACTACATGTTGTGCGCACCTAAATGACAGGCACTAAATATAGTGATAAACAACAAAATTACAATACTTGATTTTGCCGCTTTATGGGTGTAGCCCTGTACCAAAAACAGCCTCAAAGCCCGTGCCATCAGCGTTACAGAAACGCCTCCCAAATCAAGAAAAATTTCAATTAAAAACCAAAGATTAATAAATTCTAATAATCACAAAAAAAACCCAGCATACGCCGTAAAATAATGGCATTTGCCACTTTACAGCAACAGTGAAAATCAATAGAGTCGCCGCCCCTTATTGTATCAATCAGCCAATCCTACACAACCTCGACAAGTGCTCCTTACCGAGAAAGTACCGAGAAAGTACCGAGAAAGTACCGAGAAAGTACCGAGGAAGGTACCAAGAAAGTAACGAGAAAGGTATTTGGCTAACCGCTTGCAATAATCCCGATACAATTCCTGCCTCAATAATAAAATAATGATCTTTTCGCTTTACAGCACCATAACAAATCAATAGTATACGCGCTCTCTGTGGTGGGGTTCCCGAGTGGCCAAAGGGATCAGACTGTAAATCTGACGCGCGAGCTTCGGTGGTTCGAATCCACCCCCCACCACCATCTTATACAGAATGAATTAGCCTCGTGACTTATCGATAGTCTACGGGGCTTTTTTATGTCTGCGATTTATTGCTGAGACAAATGAGCGACACTCCCGACAGCTGCTCCAAGAGAAATACTCGAGCGCAATCAGCTACAACAGCATCGATGTCTTACTTTAAACACAGCCACTGCCGAATAATTTTAGCCCTCATCAAGGCGATATGTCTGATTAAATAAACGTCTCACATCAATAACAATGAGATTAATTACCTCTCCCTCTGTACCTAATCCCTATCCTGTGCCAATGTGTGATCTATATGTAATCGTATCAGGAGTATCACACCATGCCTTGTACAACAGACAATCAGGAAGAGATCAACATGCTCATTCGCTTTAGCCAAAGCAGTGATCATCAAGGACTAAAAGTACACAAAGACGTTGCAGCTCAAGCAACGGTTGATGCCACTCAACGTTTATTCGATAAACAACTGATCACGCTATTTGATGGCGGCTACCTAACCCCTCTCGGTCATGAAGCGGCCGATCATGCTCACGCTCTCATGAACATTCTCAATTCCCCGAAATAAGACCTAACGATGAATCAACCAGACATCCTCATAGAAGATATCAGCGTCTGGGAAACCCAGATGTTCACTGTGCAAAATCCATTGCACAGTGATATTCGGGAATCCTTATTAAAGCTCATCTATCAACTGAGGGATCAGCAACAACAAGCAATCGAGAGTGAAGTGGCCCCCACGGCCAAACATGCCCTCTATGAAAGCAGCTTGGATCTATTACAGCGATCTGAACCGGTGATCGCTGAATTACGCGAATTTATTGAAGATATGCTGGTGACTGTGGCCAGTGCCGTCAATGAGCCATTCTGGCCTGAAGGAGCTCAGGCAAGCGCCGAGATTGTCGAATCTTGGTTTCATATCACCGAAAACGGCGGTTATCACGATACTCACTCGCACCCTAACTGCTCGTGGTGCGGCATCTACTACATTGATGCCGGCGAGTCTGATATTCATAGCCGCAACGGTATCAATCGTTTTTATGACCCCCGACATGGTGCCGATCAATATCTGGATGCGGGTACCGCTTATCTAAACAGCACCGGCAGTTGGGATTTCTCAGCCGTCGAGGGCCAGGTGGTTATTTTTCCATCCTATCTAAAACACGCGGCAATGCCTTACTTTAGTCAAAAGGATCGCGTCATTATCGCGTTCAATAGCCAAATTCATTTTCAAGCATAGTTTGCCAAGATAACCCTCGATAGCGGTGCCGACTAACGCCTGTTCATCGAGGGGATATTCTGAACGATAGGGTAACTTTGGCAATCAATAGCGGCCATACAGAAATCCAACGCACCGCCGCATCCGTCGATTCACTACTCTCCAGCAAGGTAAATTAACCTCGATTGAGACAACCTCGTTGCCAGATACTTTCGCAGCAATCCATTGTCGAGGTACTATTAAGCCGCTGGTTGAACTTGTTTTATAATTCATTATCAGACTAGCAACAACTCACTATTAACCACGGGATTTTCAATGTTCAATGCTCTGAGCGGTTTTGTACGCAGCCAATGGTACTGGTTGGCTATGATTTTTGGCGGACTGATCATGGAGGCCATCGCACTCTATTATCAATACGGCCTGAACTACGGTCCCTGCGTCCTCTGCATCCATATCCGTATCTGGGTGATGGCCTTTATACTGCTCGGAATACTTGGCCTGTTAAGTCATAACAGTCGACCCATTAGCAGCCTCATGAGTCTACTCAGCGTGGTCGCGGCCATCGGCTTAACAGAACGGTCTTGGATGACTTTTGCGATCGAACGTCACTTGATTGATGGCAGCTGCTCTATGGGGTCGGGCCTACCGAGCTGGTTTGCGCTCGACCAATGGTTTCCCGCTGTCTTCGAGCCTTGGGAACTGTGCGGTTGGACCCCCGAACTACTCTTCGGTATTACCATGGCTGAAGCCTTGATGGTGGTGAGTCCACTGGCGATTATGATCACCCTCTTCGCGACCTATACCTTATACAAGAAAGAAGGCTAATCGATCATTGGCGAATAATCGTAGGAGGCGTGCCCCACGCCGATGTGTTTGATGGGTACTTCAATCGCGACGAGTACCCAGAGGGCATGCTAGCGTCGCTCGCTACAAGGCCGAAGCGGGCATCCATATATCTACACCACCGGTGCGGTTCATGCTTCACCTCACCCCACATACCGTCACTCAGGAATAACGTAGGATATCGGTGAGCCTTGCGAACCGCATCAGCGGATTAATCACATCAACATCGATGAACATCGCCACCCGTGTGTACAGCATCGGTGCGGTATTTTTGTGGAGGTACGCCTCCTATTGATCCACTCCCACCGGAGTTATATATTCAACGGCCATTAGCGATAAACAAGTCGTCAATCCCTGTTTTACCCCGCCGACACCACACGTTATTAGGGAAGGTGCGAATAAGTCAATTACGCCTCTGGCTTTCGCGTATCTGGCTATTCTAATGTCCGCAGAGAATATAACGGACTTATTCGCACCTTCCTTAGCAAATATCTAATGGATACGGCCAAATCTGCGCCTTTTTATCCTTATATAATTGCACACCGCTAGCCTAAATCGGTAAAATCCGAGGCCTTCTTATTTATCACACAAGGATTTCAGCGTGCGCTTGGCAGACATTGAAGCGATCTCTCTTAACGTCGGCATCACCCTCTTTGCCGCGTATATCTTTTTCATCATTTATGATTTAGCCAAAAAATCCAATGCCGGCAAGCTGGGTACCATCGTACTCTTCTTTGCACTGGGGCTTGGGTTGGCCGCTTTTCTGATCAAAACCCTTGTCATTCACATGATCGAAGGCTGACTCAGCGTTCAGTCGTAACGGTGCTTGCTGCTTATCTCTCAACAACACTGAGTCTTCACCTGCGTTACTCAGATCAGTCCGTTACGGTTTTATTCAGCAGCCGTGATCGGTTGTAGCTGAAAACCAGGCATCTGCACTCGGTATGCTCGACCAAAACCGATCACTAAACGGCCGCGCTGTGGGCGCAGACGAAATAACATAAAATCCGGTAAGCGGCGTAATAGATCGACGGTAGAGCCATGTCGTTGTCGATATTGCTGCATCACCGATTCATATACCGCCGCCTCATGCCCGACCTCTTCGGCAACACACTCAAGCGTCAAGCGGTTTCGCGCAAACGGATTACGACAGTTCGCTTGATCATCAAGCAGCATGACACTCACCGCCGGACAGCGCTGTAAATTCTGCGTATGCTCGGCCAATCGACTGATCAACACATACAACACTTCTTCACTAACAACAAAAGTCGCATAGCTGGCGGCGGGCCCCGCTTCGCTTTGGGTCGCCAAATGCACGCACTCACTCGAATCAAACAAGCTCTTTAATTGTTGCAGAGCCTCAGCATGCTCTTCCGCTGTCTGCGTCATACCCACCTCCCTAACTTTTTTAAACCAACCGTTTATAAATATACCTTACAACAAGACAGATTGACGTATAATCGAACACGGATAAAAAACTGATCAGGATGTATGAATATGCAACAGAAAGTGGTTAAAGCCGGGGATATTTCAATCTCAAACGAGACGCCGATGGTTCTGTTTGGTGGCATGAATGTGTTGGAATCAAGAGATCTGGCGATGCGCATCGCAGAACATTATGTTGATGTCACCGATCGACTCAATATTCCCTATGTTTTTAAAGCCTCTTTCGATAAAGCCAACCGTTCATCGCTGACCTCCTTTCGCGGCCCCGGTCTCGATGAAGGTTTGAAAATCATGCAGGAAATCAAACAGACGTTCAATGTCCCGCTGATCACCGATGTCCATGAACCCCATCAGGCGGCTCCGGTTGCAGAAGTTTGCGATATTATACAGCTGCCCGCTTTTCTCTCCCGTCAAACAGACCTCGTTCAAGCAATGGCGGCCACGGGTGCCGTGATCAATATAAAAAAGGCTCAATTTCTTGCGCCACAAGAGATGCGACACATTCTCAAAAAATGTGAAGAGGCCGGTAACAGTAATCTTATTCTCTGCGAGCGCGGCAGCAGTTTTGGCTATAATAACCTAGTCGTCGATATGCTCGGCTTTTCCATTATGAAAGAGATGGGCTATCCGGTCATGTTTGATGCCACGCACGCCCTACAAATGCCTGGTGGACGCAGCGATTCAGCCGATGGTCGACGCGCCCTCGTCGCTCAACTTTCCAGAGCCGGGTTAGCTCAAGGGATTGCCGGTCTATTTCTGGAAGCCCACCCCGATCCAAGTAAGGCGAAATGCGATGGCCCCTGCGCCCTGCCCTTAGATAAACTCGAACCTTACCTGGCTCAAATGAAAGCCGTTGATGAGTTGATCAAAAGCTTTGACCCGCTAATCACTGAATAAGCGATAGCACCGTCCCTAACCTAGTGAATGCTATACGCTGAAATCCAACCAGATTCCAGCGTATAAATCGTCATGCCACTTAACTCTTTGTTAGTCATACTCTATTATCGAGTAAAACCGCTAGGATTCTCGATTACGGGTGCTATTAATGGCTATTTCACACGAACCTGTCTACGACGGACTTAAGCCTGGTCAGATTATTGGCCCGGATCACCATCAGTTCAAACTCAGCCGTCAACTAGAACTCAACCGCTTTGGCCAACTGTGGCAGGCAGATGATCTATCGACCAGCCGTTCGGTATCCGTGACACTGCAGATATTTGATCCCGCATTATTGAAGCATCAGGGTTTTATCGATTCAGCACAAAAACATATCGTACTGAGTAAAAAGTTTAAACACCCCCATCTGACGGAATATTACGGTATGTTTCGTCAGAAAGGTGTATTGCTCTTTTTTGCCATCGAACAGATGGATGGACTCACACTCGAAAAGCTCATCAATAATAGCCAAGCAAGCAAGCTCAAAGATAAGCAGAAAAAAGGCTTACTTCAGCAGTTAGCAACCGCCATCGATAATGCGCATACGGGGGCCGGACAAGCACATAAAGCGATCTGTCCTGAATCCATTTATATCAACAAGCAAGGCGGCGTCAAGTTAGCCAACTTTGCCTTTGATGAAGCGATGAAAATCGCCGGAGAGCTGAGTAATACGCCTTCATCCCACTTAGCCTATCAAGCCCCCGAAGCGTTTCACCCCGCCACTGTATCGATGCAAGCCGACACTTACTCCTTTGCCTGCATTATCTATCAACTGTTGAGTGGCAAAGCACCGTTCTTAGTCAGCGATGATGAATCGATCCGAGTGCGTAAAGAATTAAAAAAACCCTCTTCTCTGAATAGCGATCAGTGGGCTATTCTCCAATCAGCCTTCGCAACCGATCCTGAAAAGCGTCCCCATCAGGCCACCACGCTGCTAAAGCAGATCTTCGATGCTGAAGATCAACCCGAAGCGCCAATCGAAGCAGAGATCCCCGCGCCCCTGCACGAACCCGTTAAGGGGTCAGGAAAACGATGGCGTTTATCACTACCGCGCGGCAGCATGGCAACACTGATCTTCGCTGTTGGCTTTTTACTGGGATTTAGCATCGCCTTCGTGATCGGTTGGTACAATACCAACGAGGTTGAACTAGCACTCACAAAAACACAGGCCGCGTTACGGACGGTTCAAACCGATATCGCCGACCTACAAACAACCCTGCGAATTGAACGTGAGCAACGCTCACTTGAAACCAACACCCTGCAAACGGCGTTAAACAGTAAAATCGATGAGCTCAACACACTCCATAAAGAGTTACTCGATGTTAAATTTGCCGACCCGGATAAATTAACGGTTTTCAGCGATCAACTGGATGATGGCTTTAAAGGCCCACAGATGATCATTATTCCCCGTGGCAGCTTCACCATGGGCGATCAAAAACTGGTCGGGGATGATAACGAACTGCCGGCCCACAAGGTCACCATTAGTCACCGCTTTGCGCTGGCTCGTAATGAAGTCACGTTTAACGATTATGATTACTATGCCCGCTCGATGGGACGTCCATTACCCGACGATGAAGGCTGGGGGCGTGGCAACCGGCCCGTCATTAATGTCAGCTGGAAAGAAGCCAAAGCCTATGCTCAGTGGCTGGCGTTACTAACAGGCCAACCTTATCGCCTACCGACAGAGGCCGAATGGGAATATGCGGCTCGGGCTAACACAGAGACCAATTATTGGTGGGGCGATCAACTCGAGAGTGAACGCGCTGTCTGCGGTGAATGCGGCACTCAATGGGATGGTAAAACAACCGCCCCCGTTGCATCGTTTCCGCCGAATTCATGGGGCATTCATGATATGAACGGTAATGTCGATGAATGGGTCGAAGACTGTTATCAAGATTCTTATTTCGGCGCTTCAGATGATGGTTCAGCGATGATTGATGGTGATTGCACTTTTCGAGTGATGCGAGGAGGCTCGTGGTTTGATATCGGCCGTGTCATTCGCTCATCGAGTCGCTATCGCTATTTACCCGACAGTAGAAAAAATAGCTGGGGTTTTCGTATCGCGCTTGACCTACCCGACACAACAATAGAGGAATAGTTGATGCTTAAGCTGCCAATGCGTGCCACGACTGAGGCCATATTCGCCACACTGATTTTCGCTGCGCTATTAATCAGCACGGCGGTAAGGGCAACGCCATTAACCGTGGATATTGAGAAACAGCAGGATCTATCCATCACCCTGTATAATCAGAATCTTGGTCTAGTAAGAGATGTTCGTGCCCTCCCGCGTATCAATCCAGGGCAAACACTGTATATCCGCGATGTCAGCCATCAGATTATGAGTCAAACCCTACAGGTTGAAAATGCCGGTAATATTCTGGAACAAAATCTCAATAATCACCTTATTTCAGTGCCCGCATTACTGCATGCCTATCGCGGAAAAATGATTCAACTCGCCCGCGTTAACCTCGTCACCGGCAATGAAACCATTAGCGACGTCCGGCTCTTGAGTGCCGATGGCAGCCAAGCATTAATTGAGCAAAACGGTCACATCGAAACCCTCCCGCTAAACCAACAGAGCTGGCGCTTTATCTTCCCCGATCTGCCCGCCGGCATGCAGACGCGCCCCAGCCTTGAAATTCGCTCAGCGGGCACCGACAAAGCCAGCCATGCGGTCCTGACTTACCTGACACAAGGGCTCAGCTGGCAAATGGACTATGCGCTGATACTTAATCAAGCCGGAAATCAGCTTCAACTTGACGGACTGGCCACCCTCAATAATCATACCGGTGTCGATTTCAACAACACTAACGTCATGCTCATGGCCGGCCACGTTAATCAACAGCAAGCACCGCTGATACGTCAAAAAACGGTGATGCTGATGGCCGAATCCATGGCCGATAGCGGCGCACCTCAAGCTTTTCAGGATTATCAGCTCTATACCTTGCCACAGCGCGCCAACCTATTAAATGGACAAACCAAACAAGTCAGCCTGATCAACGCCGATCATATTAATGCGACAAAGCATTATCATTATCAGTTTCAGATCTCCCCATCCATCGACCGGCAACGCTACGAGCAGCAGCCCAATATCAATATCCGTTTTATCAATGCCAAAGAAGAGGGACTTGGCTTTCCTTTACCCGCCGGTACCGCTCGAGTGTTTAGCCCAGACGATAACGGCGTTAGACATTTCATTGGTAGCGCCAATATCCGTCACAGTAATCGAGGACAAACACTGGACCTACCCATTGGCAAAGCCTTTGATCTAACGATTAAGCAGCAACAAACCGAGTTTAAAAAAACCGCTACCGGCTACCTCACAGGCTATCAACTCGCGTTGAATAATAGCAGTCAGCAAGCGAAAACGATCGATATTACCGCTAACATCCAATATGACTGGCAAGTCACTGATAGCAACCACCCCTATGAGCGGATAAACGCGAGCCAACTGCGTTGGCAGATTTCTGTTCCTGCTGAAGGCAGTACCTCGCTAAGCGTGACAACAAGCCTGCAAAAACCCTAAGCTGTCAGCCTCGCCATTGACCGCCTGACAATCAGGCGGTTGATACGCTAAACGAACACTAAACCAAGCCCTGCTTAATCACGGGCCTCGAGTTGCTCGATCCAATAGCGCGCATCAGCGCTCGACTCAACTTGCCCGAGTTCAGCATTAGTAAAGATATCAACCATCCGCTTAATCGCCAGTATATGGCCACTCTCGGCCGCCTGACGATAGTATTTCAGTGCCTTAACAGGGTTAGCCGAGTAGGTCTGATAGCCTTCTTCAAATACTTTAGCCATCTGATAGGAGGCTTTGCTATCGCCTTTATCTGCCGCCCGCTCAAGATAGATAACGCCTTGAATTCGATTCGTCAGCCCCTCGCCGCGAAAAAACAACAGATGGCCATACACCGATAATGCCCGCACACTGCCATAATCGGCAGCATAGCGAAATAACTTCATCACAAAGCGGTGCTTCGTATGTGAGCGCTGCAGCAAGGGCAAGTGAAATAACCGTAGTGCAATCCAACCGAGTAGCGGCGCCATCAGTGTCATTAACAAACGCATGTGAATACCTTATTTGAATACATGAGATGATCAATAATAAAAGCAACACCCTATCAGATATTGCTAATATTTAAACCGTAAACACACGGGCTGATGGCCGATTTAGCGCGATAAACTCAACCGCTGGATCACGGCATAGATATCTCGCAATCGGATCGTTAAATCTACCGCACATCAGCGCATACTGAGACTTGCTATAAGTTGATGATTGCGCTTAAATCATCATCAGTTTAGATATAGAAATCCTTTTTTTTATACCCGAAAAGAATAAGATTAAACTATTTAATAAGCCGTTTAAGCGTGGTCGATCAGGTTATTAACTAACGCAGCAGCGGCCCATGATCAATCGTTACTGGTACCTATATGAAAATATTTGAAGATAACTCCCTAACGATCGGTGAAACACCACTGGTCCATCTTAACCGCCTTGCCCCTGGCAAAAAAATCTACGCCAAGCTGGAAAGCCGTAACCCGGCCGGCTCAATTAAGTGCCGCATCGGAGCCAATATGATCTGGGCCGCCGAAAAAGATGGCTCACTCAAACCGGGCATGACACTGGTTGAACCCACCTCCGGTAATACCGGTATTGCCCTCGCTTTTGTAGCAGCCTCACGTGGTTATCAACTTAAACTGACGATGCCCTCATCGATGAGTATCGAACGACGTAAGCTGATGAAAGCTCTCGGCGCGGATATTGTCCTAACAGAACCGGCTAAGGGCATGAAAGGAGCGATCGATAAAGCGCTGGAAATTGTTAACAACGATCCCGATAAACACCTCATGCTGCAACAGTTCGAGAATCCAGCTAACCCGCAGATTCATGAACAAACCACCGGCCCTGAAATCTGGAATGATACCGATGGTCAAATCGATATCCTCGTGGCTGGCGTTGGCACCGGTGGCACCATCACTGGGATCTCTCGTTACATTAAACAGCAACAGAAAAAAGCGATCATCAGCGTCGCTGTTGAACCGACCGCTTCACCGATTATCACTCAAGCAATCAATGGCGAAGAACTCACACCCGCGCCACATAAAATTCAAGGTATCGGCGCCGGCTTCGTACCTAAAAACCTCGACCTTTCACTGATTGATCAGGTGGAACAAGTGAGTAATGAAGATGCCATCGAAACCGCGCGTCAATTGATGCTAAAAGAGGGAATTCTGGCAGGTATCTCTTGTGGTGCCGCGCTTAATGCCGCTATCAAGGTCTCCGAACAACCCGGTAATGATGACAAGATGATCGTCGTTATCTTACCGGATTCCGGCGAGCGCTACCTGTCAACGGTGTTATTTGAAGGTGCCTTCAGCGACAACGAAACCGTACAATAAACGTTGATCTATAACGAAAAAACCGGGCCAAGCCCGGTTTTTTTTAGCGTTAACATGAGGGCATTATCTGCCGATCATGATGTATCTTAAGAAACCATTTTACGGATTTCATCATGGCTTGGAAACGTTGATAGATGATCAACGAAAACCCGACCGTCACTGAGTTGCTTGACTGTGTACCAACGAGCCTTACGCTCATCACCATCAAAGTGTCCATCCACTTCGAAGTTTTCACCATCAACGCCCAGTACTGCAATTGTTCTTTGTATTGCCTGTTTTTCCATAGTCGGCCCCACTTTTTAGTTGCACTTTACTTTTTCAGCCCTGCGGTGACGTTCATCTACGTGAACTATCACACCGAGGACTACCGCTTTTATCTCTAAATTGATCTGAATACATCTATCAATTAAGTTTAGTCTATTTAGTCAATTTGACAAACGCGTGACAACGGGACCGTCGTGTCTAAGGAAGGTGCGAATAAGTCAATTCCGCCTCTGGCTGACAGAGAAGCTGGAGATCAAGGCAACCGTTACAGGCATACTGGTTGTACGTCGAAAAATGTTAACGCTGAGATCCTGCTTCTCTGAAAGCCCCGAAGGGCGGATATTAGAATGGTCATCTACTTTGTCAGCCAGCTTGAAAAGGTGCAGATATTTCGCTGCACTGGCTTTCGCGCATCTGGCCATTCTAATGCCCGCAGAGAACATAACGGGCTTATTCGCACCTTCCCGAAAGTACGTCCCTTTAAACCAGTTTTTCCAACCACGCTACCGAGGGGGCAAAAAAAGCCTGCCCAGTTAATGCCTGCGTGTAATCCATCAAGTGATCATGATGCCCTTCACCATCACCGATAATCATACTTTCAAGCATTTTAGTGAAAGGCTCGGGCGAGCAGCCGTAAGCGATAAACATCAGGCCTCGCTGAGATAAATCGCCATAAGGCATACTGTGACGCAAAATTTCGATCGAGCGACCCTCGGCATCTTTTAACGAGGTACGCTTAGTATGTGCAAAGGCAGCTTTATCCGCGCTGGCATATTCTTGATTATCCGCTTTCGTTCGGCCGAAAATATCTTCCTGTTGCTTCACGCTGATGTTATTCCAAGCCTCAAGATCATGTTCATAGCGCTGCAGATGAAGATAGCTGCCTCCCGCAAAATCAGGGTCGTCATCCCCCACCACCGCGACACCGATACGATCCTCGCCTTGCGGATTTTCCGTCCCATCCACGAAGCCGGTTAAATCCCGCATCTCGAGATAGCGAAAGCCATGCATCTCTTCGACTAAGGAAGCATCACTGCCTAACCGCTGAGTTAACATAACACTGGCTTGATAATTAAGATCATGACGCTCAGAACGGATATGTAATAACAGATCAACCGGAGTATGAGGGGCGTTAATCGCGCCGTTTGAACAAGCAGGAAACGCACTCAGCTCAGCGGGACGTTGTGTCGGGCTTAATTGATCCCAATATTCGCTGCCAATGGCAACGGTGATATGCAGATCGGCCTCAGGATACTGCTGACGAAACTGAGCCTCCGTGGCAGGGATCTCCGCTAACACCTGACGTAAATGCGCCACCGCCGCGGCTGAACGAACGATATTTAGGGTAATAAACTGAGCATCGGTGTTGGCTTCAGCAACCACGCCGGACTGAAAGAGGGTCATACTGCACTCCATGGTAGATATCAATTTCATCAGTATATGAATCTATTGACGGAAAGTAAGTATTGCAGCTCAATCGTGTCAATAAAGTGCTAATTGGCTCAGGAGAAAGCTAACAACTAACGGTAGAGCTGTGCTGTGCCATATTTTAGTTCTAACGCTAATCGCTCTTTTCGGGGCAAGCCCTTAACCACGAGGCCATAAGATTGATCAATCATTCGCTGCAGTTCGCCCGCGGGGATACTGCCATCGAGCAGTACCGTATTCCAGTGACGCTTATTCATATGGTAACCCGGTAACACGGCACTGAAGATATCTCTTAACATCTGCGCTTCAGTCGGATCACACTTGAGATTCATCCGTGCGATATCGCCCTCAACCGATAAGGTAGCAAACATCTTATGACGGATTTTCATTACCGCAATATGGGGATAAAAAGGAAAGTCTTCCCACGCCTCAGGACGACTCAGCATATAGCTGCGCGTGGTTCGATAATCCATAGACGCTTACCTCATGAGTTTGAATGATCACCGCTTGCCACAGGACGCTGCGGATCACAAATCCACTCACTCCAAGAGCCCGGATAAACCCGCGCACCCGACAAACCGGCATGCTCCATCGCTAACAAGTTATGACAGGCGGTTACCCCTGAGCCACAATAATGAGCGACCTGCTGCGGCTCATAGCCATCGATCAAGAGACACCACTCCTGTTGCAATGCCTCCACCGACTTAAACTGCCCTGTCGCACTCAAGTTTAACTGTAGTGGCCGATTCACCGCCCCAGGAATGTGTCCGGCGATCGGATCGATCGGCTCCTGCTCGCCACGGTAACGCTCTGCCGTGCGCGCATCGATCAGCAAGCCTGTCGCGGCAAACTCACTCACCTGCGATAAGGGCAGTATCATGCTCTCATCCGGCTCACCGGTGAAGCGCGTCGCGCTCAGCGGTGCTATTTGATCGGTGACCGCGTAACCAGCCGACAGCCACGCCGGATAACCTCCATCCAATACGGCTACCGCCTCATGCCCTAGCAGGCGCAACAACCACCATGCCCGTGCCGCCATCGCCCCACCACAATCATCATAAACAACCACCTGAGTGATTGTGGTGACACCACATTTGCCGAGCGTTGCCCGCAGTTGGGTAAAATCAGGCAGTGGATGACGACCACTCGATGGCGTTATCGGCGATGAAAGCTCCGTTTCAAGATCGATAAACACGGCACTCGGAATATGTCCTTCGCGGTAGTATCGACGCCCCTGATGCGGATCTAACAACGCTGCACGGCAATCCAATACCACCGTCGTCATATCCGGCTTATTTAACCGCTCAGCCAAAGCTGATGCTGAAATCAGGGTCTTGAACATCGATCCTACTCCTTTTATTTCAATCCGCTTTAGCCTAACAGGCTGCCGAGTTCTTCACGTAGCAAATCAAGTTCATTCTGCGCTTTCTGCTTGGCTTTCTTCTTTAGCTCAGCGACTTGCTGTTCTTTTTCAGCGATTAATAAGGCCGCTTCTTGCGCTTGATCTGTCGCATTATTAACGCGATCGAGTAACGGCTTCAGCTGCATCAGAATAGCACGACGACGTCCCTCTTCTGCCCGCGCAAGTTGTTCAGCGGATTGCTCTTTCTCTTGTTTGACTACCGCCTGCTGAGTCGTTTCACCCTGCCAACTCAATGGTCGAATACCGACAGCAACGCGTGCTTTTTCGAGCATCGGCGTGGCATACTGACGCGCCTTATCAGCCCCCTTAAGCAGCTGCGCTTCGACATACCCGAGATCACCCGTCAGACGGTTATACTCTTCTCGGGGTTGAGCCAGATAGTTATCTAAATATTCAAATAGCTCTTTTTTCGCATCTCCCCAGCCAATACCATTTTCAAACTGAGTGCGCATCTGAGCCTGTTCGGCGACTGAGGCAAAATTGCTGTACAACTGAAAGATGGTGCTGTTATCGGCATCTTTTGGTTCGCCGGGCTGACGGGCATCGGTTTTGATCTGCTTGATCAATTTATACAGCTCATCCGTGTCACTAAACAACGGAATCGTGTTGTCATAACTCTTCGACATCTTACGGCCATCTAGGCCCGGAATTAGTTGAGTCTGTTCATCAACCTGAGCCTCTGGCAGATTAAATAAGGTGCCGTAGGTGTGATTGAAGCGACCGGCAATATCTCGTGCCATCTCAATATGTTGAATCTGATCCTTACCCACCGGAATAATATCGGCATTAAACATCAGAATATCGGCGGCCATCAGAATCGGGTAACTGAATAATCCCATGGTGATATCATCATCGTCTTGACGTCCCGCCTCACGGTTAATATCGACCGATCCCTTGTAAGCGTGAGCACGATTCATGAGCCCCTTAGAGGTCATGCAGGTAAGAATCCAGGTCAACTCAGTAATTTCAGGGATATCCGTCTGACGGTAGAAGGTCGCCTTATCGATATCCAAGCCTAACGCGAGCCAAGTCGCGGCGATTTCACGGGTCGAGCGGGCAACGCGATCCGGATCATGACATTTAATCAACGCATGAAAGTCGGCGAGAAAGAAATAGCTATTATTATTGCTATTTAGGCTGGCCTCTATCGCGGGCTTAATGGCACCGAGATAGTTGCCAATATGAGGAGTACCCGAGGTTGTAATCCCCGTCAGAACGGTCTGTTTAGTCATTTGATTATCTTTTATACTGAAGCGAACGAAAATTGCGCTCTATAATACAAGAAAATAAGCCCTATCGCCTAGTAATCACGGTTGAGATGAGGCCAAGGGTTTTTTCAAACGCTCAACGGTGGTACAAATAGCCATCTCTTATGTAAGGAATCACTATGTCATCGCTTATCCCTTCCTGTATTGTGCTCGGCTCATTACTGATCACCCTATTCCTGATGATACGCCGCGCGCCGGATCATCGACCTGGGACCATCGTCAACAATATTATTATGACGGCACTCTGTTTTGTCGGCGGTATGCTGGTATCAGCTATGTATACCCGAGCGGTCGGTAACGTCAGTGCAAACCCCTATATTATCGCCATACTGGTCGCCATCGGTACCTTCGGTTCGCTAGCCATCTATATCAAACTGGATGAGAAACAAAAACTTAATCGCAATACGACGATCCCCTCCAGCCCCACCGATCGCAGTAAACCCAACTAAATCGCAGCCAACGAGAATTGACAAAACACGCATCCTGACCAAGACTAAATCCATTCAAACTCACGCGATCAACAGAGGTTGTGATGGACAGATCAACACACACACTCAACGCCTTGTTTTCACAGTTGGGAATGCCTAGCGATGATGCCTATATTGATCAATTTATCCGTACGCACACGCTATTTAGTCAAGATATTAAACTCAATGAAGCGACCTTCTGGAGTGAGAGTCAGGCCAATTTTATCAAAGAGTGCTTAGACTTTGATTCCGATTGGAGCGAAGTGGTCGATGATCTAAATACTCGACTACATGCTTAAGCCTCTAGGTTATGCAGCGAGAACCACGCTATCACCCTAATAAACAGAACTAATCGGGCCTGCTCTTTCCAGAGTGGGCCTTTTTAGTTTAGGATCAAAGCATCATCAGACAATGACACGAAAACATTATGCTACTGGTTATCTCACCCGCAAAAAACCTTGATTATGATACCCCGGCGATCACCGAACGCTATACGCAGCCGCAACATCTAGATCAATCCAAACAGCTGATCGACACACTGCGCAGCTATTCTGTTCAGGCAGTTGCTGAATTAATGAAACTCAGTGACAAGCTAGCGGCACTGAACGTGGCCCGTTATGAAAGCTGGTCCGAGCCCTTTACGCAAGACAATGCCAAACAAGCCTTGCTGGCCTTTAATGGTGATGTCTATAGCGGCCTAAACGCGACAGATTTCAACGCTGACGATCTAACGTTTACACAACAACATCTGCGTATTTTGTCTGGGCTGTATGGCGTACTTAAGCCCTTAGATCTCATGCAACCTTATCGTCTAGAAATGGGCACCAAACTCAACAATGCCCGCGGTAAAGATCTGTATACTTTCTGGGGGGATATCGTTACCGAAGATCTGAATCAGACCATGGCCGATGATGAGACGCCGATACTGATTAATCTCGCCTCTAATGAATACTTTAAATCGGTCAAACCTAAATCCTTAAACGCCCGTATTATCACCCCGGTGTTCAAAGACTGGAAGAATGGGCAGTATAAAATCATTAGCTTCTACGCGAAAAAAGCACGCGGTTTGATGTGTCGATATGCGATTAAAAACCGCATAGTCGATGCCGAACAGTTGAAGCAGTTTGATCTAGACGGTTATCAATATGATGCAAGCCAATCACAAGGCGATACTTGGGTATTTACGCGTCAACAAGCTTAAGAAGGTGCGAATAAGTCAATTACGCCTCTGGCTTTCGCGTATCTGGCCATTCTCATGTCTGCAGAGAACATAACGGACTTATTCGCACCTTCCCTTAAACAGCTAGCCCTATTTTAAAACCAAAAAAACGCAGCTCATTCATCATGGCTGCGTTTTTCGTCATGGGTCAAAGACTCAAGCGCCATTCAGCACTCGAGCCTGATGCCTTTAAGGCTGTTGAATCCCTTCAATCACCCAATTTGTATCCGATCCATTCATCTCCCGACGAAGATGCCAGATTTCGCTAAACTCGGTCGCTTCCTGCGTATCTTCTTTCAACCAACCATAAAAGTTAATCGAGGCGATCACATGATCACCATTATCGATAAAGTTCGCCAGTTCAGCCATAACAGACACCACTTCGGTGTGCTGACTGCCGGTTTGCTTCGCGCGCTCTTGTTGCAGTTGAGTCAACAGTTCGGCAGTGGTGTAGGTTTGAATATCATCCCAATCACTCTTATCCCACGCCTGCTGCAGATGACTAAAATGCCCCTTGGCCCCTTCCAAGAAGGCGGCTTCATTAAACCACTCGGGCAGCTCAAATTCATTGGCGCTGAAACTAAATCCACCACTCGCGGCTGACGGTTCGTGCTGATAAGCGGGCGTTTCAACCTCTGCGGATGCTTCAGGCATTTGACGCTGCTGCGGCGTGGCATACTGCGGCTGAGCAGGTTTCTTCATCGCCGAGAATATCTTCACAGCGGCAAAAATCAGGATACCGATTAACAAAATATCCATAAACTGAATACCGTCAAACGCCCCACCCATAAACAGTGAAGCGAGCAATCCACCGGCTAATAGGCCACCCAACATGCCGCCAAAGCCGCTACGACGAGGCTGACCCGCTGCTTTTGCACTACTTCCTGTTGGTGCGGCTTTTTGCTGCGTTGGTGCTGCAGGTTGAACACGTTTAGGGGTTGAATAGGATTTACCAAAACTAAAACCACCACCCAATCGTTTCGCTTCAGCATCAGGGATAATCAGACCAAAACTGATAATCAGTGCAAAAAATGAAACCAACAGTGTACGCATAGAAACTCCTTCACTTTAGTGAATCACTCAGCCGCGTTCAGTGAGGCCGGTGACTTTTTCTCATTATGCTGACGACCGGTAATGATCGCCAAATAGATGCCGCTGAATATTAGCCCGAACCCTATAAAATGGAAAGCTTCGACGGCTTCATTGAGAAAGATAACCGATAGAATCAAACCAAACGGCGGCAGTAGATGAATAAATAAGCCCGCTTTGGCTGCCCCGAGCTCAGCCACACCTCTATTCCAAAAGATATATGACAGTATCGACGGACAGATCGCCATATAGACGATCACCGATACCGTCTGAACGTTCCAAACCGGTCTAGCACCTAAGAGAAACTCCCACAGCATAAAGGGAAATAATACGATAACCCCCACAATCACGGTCAAGCCGAAAAATGTAAATCCATCCAGCTCGGTGGGTTTTAAGCGCAGCATCACCGAATAAGCCGCCCAACTGAGCACACCGGCAAGAATCCAAAGGTCACCCTTATTAAAGGTAAACGTCAGTAACGTCTGCAAATCCCCCTGAGCCACCAGCATAATAACCCCGGCCAAGGAGATAAAAACGCCCAACCACTGCCGCCGCATAACCGTCTCACCCAAGAATACGGATGTCATCAATAGAATAATAATCGGGATAGCCGATTGCATCAGGGTGGCATTGGTTGCCTGAGTCGTCTGTACGCCTAGATAGATAAACGAATTAAAACAGACCACACTCAATAAGGATAACAGCAGCAGAATCGGTAGATTAGCGCGAATAACCGGCCACTTCCGACGAATACGCGGTAACACGAACGGTAGAATAATCAGCAGGGCCAACCCCCAGCGCATAAAAGACATGGTTAAGGGGGGGAAATCATCATGAATACCGCGCGCAGTAACAAAGTTGCCGGCCCAGAAAAGTACCGTCATGGTCAGAAAGAAATAAGGCATTAGATTCGCTTCAGTAGTTTAGCCAACAAATTATGACTCGGCTCTTCGCCGGTCTGTAGATAAAAGAGAATATTATAATTATTGATACTCCAACTCATCTGATTACTCGCTTCAGCGAGGCCGCAAAACAGCACTTCATCACCCTCCTGCAGCACCATCAGTTCGCCAGGCAGTAGTTTAATCTCGCCATCGCGTCGAAACATCAACGGAAAACAGGGCAGTTGAGTCTTACGATGACGCGGATCTTTCATCAGATTACTGAGCTTAACCTCAATACCTTCCGCCGTAATCGCACAGATGGCCGGCGTCATCACAGGGCCCACGGTGATAGACCAGCTATCGAGTTCTTCATCGGAGGCCACACTACTCATCCGATTAAGCAATGTATGCGCCCAAACATCATCTTGTTGCTTCATTTGTGCAATAAAAACAGACAATAAAGGCGTTTTGAGCTTCACTAAAATCCGATTAGCGATAATCCGCCCCGGCTCCATAATAAAATCGGCTTTAGAGTGCTGATAGATCAGCGTATTGCTATTCAAGTTCTGTCGTACCACGGTAATCAGTTTCGGATTTAACTCCCGCGCCGTCATCATAATCGAGAGATTATCTGCATCATTATCGGTGCCGGCAATGATACCGACCGCCTCATGAATACCCGCCATTTGCAGTGTTGCAGCCTCTGTGCCTAAGCCTTTCACCGTATTGGGGTAACCTTGTAACTGCAAAACATTATCGTCCAGCAGTACAATTTCAACATCATGCTTAGCAAACTCCCGATACAGCGCTTTACCAAAGCGACCTAAACCACAAATTATCCATCGTCCACTGGCTTTCTTATAAGCACTGGAAAGTGGCCGATGAAAGGGATTCACGAGCCAATCATAGACTAGATGCATATAGGGTGCGTGCGCCGCCAATGATAAATACTCAGCATAATCCTTAAACGGATCGATAATATGATCGGTCCCGAAAGAAGCCAGATTACGGGCATTAACCTCCGACTCCGTGCGACTCACCACGATACGTTTGGGCTGCAGTAGTTTACTCGCAATCGATATCGATAAATTCACATTATCATCGTTCGTCAACGCCAGCACACCAATACAGTCAGGATGCTGTAAGCCCGCATCATCGAGCACCTCGGGTAACGACGCATCGGCACACAAGCCCGGCACTCGGAGTACTAAGCCATTAATTTCTAGCTCATCAATACGTTCCTGATCGATATCGATCACCACCGAACGTACCCCACGATCGCACAATTTTTCAACGATAGCGCTACCAGTAATGCCATAACCACACACCAGATAGAATGGCTCATTGAAGCGCTTCACTTCATTCGCGAATGAGCGACTGCGCAGCATCCGTCGAAACACAGGCTCTTGAAACAGTGATAACAGTGAGCCGATACAATATAACCAAGCAATCACCGTGCCGTAGATCGTTACCAGTGTCCAAGCCCGCTGCGCCGCGGTGAAAGCATAGGGGATCTCACCAAAACCGATGGTCGATCCCATAAAGCTGACAAAGTAGATGGCATGGAAAAAATCCATTCGCCAAGGATTGCCCTGATCATCCTGACCGGGAATCATGACGAAGCCCAAAATCGAAATCGAATAGATAACAATCAGCGTTATCAACGGATGACGCAGGCGACGTAACATAAGGTAGAAGATATCGTTCATAACGATAGACGCTTAACGGCGTACAACAATGGTCTCAACCATCAACAGAATCACCGAAACGATGTTGGCTAGCAACGCCCCCCCCGACATCGAAACCACACTGCTGAACATTTCGTTGGTCACCCCATTAGCGGATAACTGAGCCCCATAGCCCCATATCAGAGCGGCAATGACTAACTGCATATCTGCCACCAAACTGGTAGCCATCATCAAGGCTCCCAGATGCGTCCGATCACCAAACTTAAGCATGGTACAGATAATGCTCACAACGATCGCGGCAAAAAACTCATAGACATTGTGATGTGCCGGATCATCGATGTCGCCAATAAAAAAGCCGAAGTTCATGGTTAAGGCGAGTACGATAAAGAAAGCGTAAATAACCTTTTCGCGATTCATAGAATCCATCCATCGAGTAAAAAAACAGTTATAACAACAAAAACTTATCGTGATGATTGTAAAACATCACGAGTCAATAAAGAAACAATCGAACCGAGTTGAAAAATATCTGTCCAACGCTCTGTTCATCATGGCTCTATATAACCAGAAAGCAATGATATATAAAAGAAAGAGGTAACCAGATGAAACCGCTAAGGCCGATGACGGCGCTAACGATGACATCGCGGGGCAGCCTAAGCAGAACAGCGTCAATATCAGCAGACGCTCGGTCTGCATTTTTAACTACCGCATTGATATCCAGAGGTTTGAGTATATGCGCGACACGCTAAACCATAAGCGTTTTGTTTACACGCTTTTCATACTGTTCTTGTTCACCGCTAGCCATGTTTCTGCCGCCGTACAAAAAAGCCCCACCGATCAGCGCGATTATCTAACATTTACGCTACCGAATGAGATGAAAGTGTTAGTCATCTCTGACCCGACCACCGATAAAGCGGCCGCCTCGGTCAATATTAATATCGGTTCAAATGCAAACCCGAAACATCGCCTCGGGCTGGCTCACTTTCTCGAACACATGCTCTTCCTCGGAACAGACAAATACCCAGAAGCTGGCAGCTATCAAGAATTTATCAGCAATCATGGCGGTAATCACAATGCCTTTACCGCGTTTGAAAACACCAACTATTTTTTCGACATTAAAGCCGATCAATTAGCACCGGCACTGGATCGCTTTTCACGTTTTTTTATCGAACCCCTGTTTGCTGAGAAGTATGTCGATCGTGAACGTCATGCGGTCAACTCAGAATATCAATCTAAGTTACGAGACGATGGTCGGCGTGGATACTCCGCAAGTAAACACCTGATGAACGCTGAACACAGCATGAGTCAGTTTGCTGTCGGTAGCTTAGCAACGCTCTCCAATAAAGATGGCAAGCTACGTCAGGACCTCATCGACTTTTATCATCGCTACTATTCTGCCAACCTGATGTCCGTGGTGGTACTCGGCCCAGCCTCGGTAAACGACTTAAAAGCGCTGGTTGAAGAAAAATTCTCAGCGATCAAAAATAACCACGCCACGCCATTTATATCGGCTGTACCGCTCTATCAAAACTTACCTCAACAACAAAATATCAAAACGCTGAAAGATCTACAGCAGCTCAGACTCACCTTTCCCATACAGGCGACTCGAGAATATTACCGCGAGAAACCCGTACACTTTATCGCCTCAATGCTGGGGTATGAAGGCAAAGGCAGCCTATTCTCAACCCTTAAATCAAAAGGTTGGGTGAATAGCCTTAGCGCGTATCAGGGGCTCGATCTGCCCGATCAATCAACGATTGAGCTATCAATCTCGTTAACCGATGCCGGACTCAAGCAATACAATCAAGTGATCGAAACCACCTTTGCCGCGATTCAGTTACTCAAGCAGCAAGGTATTTCTGCGGCGCTCTATCAAGAAGAGCAAAAAATCAGCGACATCAGCTTCCGCTTTAAAGAACAATCTGAGCCTATTCATGAAGTCGTCCGTCTATCGCAAAATTTACTACGCTATCCCGCGGCTAACGTGATTAGCGCGGACTATCTGATGGAAAAATTTGCACCATCGCTCATCAATCAGATCCTCGATCAGATGAACCCCGATAATCTACTGATTACCCTACAGGCAAAATCACTTAACACCGATCAACAGGACCCTTGGTTTAACGCGCATTACAGCATTGAAGCTATCTCATCAGATCGCCTACAACAGTGGCGACAGCCTGAGATGTCTTCGTCGCTTCAGGTGCGTCAGCTCAATCCCTATATTGCCGATGATTTCAGCCTTAAACCGATTGATCATGCACAGCAATCGCCACAACGACTGATGCAACGAGACGGCTATTCCCTCTGGCATCAGCAAGATACTACGTTCAAACTACCGAAAGCCGATTTCTTCTTCTCGGTGATCTCCGCGCAGGCCAATCAAACGCCGAGCAATGCGGTAATGACCGCGCTGTATACCAAACTGATTAATGATCAGTTAAATGAGACCCTCTATGATGCCGCGCTCGCTGGCTTAAATACCCGTATCTACCCCCATATGCGAGGCTTCAGCGTGCGTATCTCGGGTTATGATGATAAACAGCCGCAATTGTTAAACACGCTGATATCCAGCCTGCAACAGGCACAATTCGATCAACATAGCTTTGCTCGCATTAAAGAAAAATATACTCAAGAACTGGAAAACAGTCGTAAAGATAAGCCTTTCAATCAAACCATCGGCGAACTGTATAATCTGTTACTGCAAAGCTGGAGCAGCAATAAAAAACTAGCCGCCTTAGAAGAGGTAACGCTGAATAAACTGAATGGGTTTATCCCAACGCTATTGAATCAGATCGAGGTGCGCATACTCGCCCATGGCAACTTAACCCAAGCAGAAGCCTTACAGATGGCGCAAACCGTGCAAACAGGGCTGCCCTCAAAAGCGATCTCAGATAGCGATTATACACTGCCGGTGATTCTGTTACCGAAGGCAAAAGCGCTGACTCAAACCTTACCGCTAGAGCATAACGACTCGGCCATCAGCGTCTACTTTCAGGGTGATAGCAGTACCATGCAACGCCGTGCAGAGTATGCCTTACTCGCCGAAATACTATCGGCTCCGTTTTACAGCGATCTACGCACCGAACAGCAATTAGGCTACATCGTCTTTGCGACAGCATTACCGATGCGACAAGCTCCGGGCCTAGCGTTTGTAGTGCAATCACCCAACACCAATCCTCTCGGCCTCGAACAACAGATCGATCGTTTCATCGAAAACATGGCTGCAACCTTAAGCACGATGGATAATCAGCAACTCGCGGCCTTTAAGCGCAGTGTGATCTCCCGCATCAATCAAAAGGAAAATCGTATGGGGGAACTCAGCGAACGCTACTGGCAGGAGATCGATCGGGGAGAACTCGACTTTGATAGCCGAGAACGTCTCACACAGGCGATTGATAGGCTCACACTCACAGGGTTAAAAGCAAGCTATCGGCAGCTAACACAGCGTCGCCTCACGGTTCGTTCGTTTGGCGAACAGCAGCGTGACGGGGTCGATCAACACGCTCTCGAACAGCTGTGTGATACCGAGATAGCCGAGCTAAAACAGGCCGCTCAATTTGTCCCTGAGGTTTGAATCTGACGATCAATAACCCTGCGTGAGCGGGGTTTATGTTCTTTAGGTTGTTCAATCTCGATGCCTTCACACTGTGACAGTGAATCATCCAGAGTACACTCGATCTCCAATTGATCTCGCGCAATCTGTGCAAAAATCTTATCTTCACCGGTTAACGGCGCGATGCTCTGTTGCGCACTAATGACCCGTTCTACGGGGGCGGGTTCACTATAGGGCACCACGGTCGGCGGCGGCAGTTGACGCTCCGCTATCGAGTAAGGCTTGATTTCAATCATCGGTTCACTATCGACAAAACCACGCCGTCGATAACGATAAACACTCTCTGGATCAACCGGCGAATCAATATGACCCGCCGCTTGAATCACTTCATAATCAATCGGATCGATCAGATCTTCTTTTCTGTCGGCCATCACCGCAAAACTAACCGTCAACACGCTCAGTGCTAATGCTTGAATGGCCACAAAACGATTCATCAATACACCTCATCCATCGGATAGATCGCTTCCGCATACAGCGCTAACTCCTCAAGAATCTCTTTATCTGAGGCCGATAGATCGGGCTGCTGATACAACTCATTCAACTGTTTGAATAACTCAGTCATGGTCAAATATCCGCCATTATTCGGCCCCAACAAGCGCAACTGCCGGAACTCTTCCCAGCGAGCTCGCTCTTCTTCATTGAGGCTGTAGGGATAGTTACGTGCACGATAGCGCAGAAACATCTCCTCTAAACGCGTATCTTGAAACGCTAAATCCAACAGACCCAACTCATCCGGCGATGTCGTTCTGATGATATCCATCGCCTTCTTATCGGTATCCGTGAAGAAACCACCACTATAAAGCATATGATCGGGATCAAAATCGTCTTCAAAATCGCTCGCTGAAAAAACCTCGGCAAGTTTCTGCTTGAGATCGGCACTATTACGTAACAACGCCAGATGTGAGCGACACAGATCACCGGAAATATTTAAACGTTCAGCTTCTACTGCGGTTAACATCGAGGCGGGTGCAATAATGGGCGACTTATTAACATGAATCTGCTTCAGTGGTATACGCTGCTCGCCCTCGGCCAGATCCTCCGTGCGGGTATATATCAGGCGACGAACCTCATCCACCGGCAAGGTGAGCAATGGTGTTGGATCACAACGAAGGTCAAAGGCCAGTACCGCGTTTTTATTCACCGGATGATGAGCCAACGGTGCCACTACCGCCGCATTACCCCATTCGGAGGGGAACATCGCCGAGATATGCAGCACCGGCTTCATGCTCATCACATCCAGTAACCCCTGAATAGTGACTTTATCTCGATGATTTAGCGCATACTGATATAACTTTGGCTGCCGCTCTTTGACCAGACGCGCCATCGCAATGGTCGCATACACATCCGCCAACGCATCGTGCGCATGACCATGATCGATACCGTTAGCCTTAGTCAGATCTTCCAAGCGCATACTCGGACGACCATCTTCATACACCGGCCATTCAATGCCCTCTGGGCGTAACGCTCGAGTCAGCCGCAGCATATCGATAATATCCCAACGGGAACAACCGTTCTGATACTCACGCCCATAAGGATCGTAAAAATTACGATAGAGCGCATAGCGCGTAATCTCATCATCGAATCGAATACTGTTATACCCCACGCTACAGGTGCCGGGCCGCGCTAACTGCTCATGCACTAAGGCCATAAACTCAGCCTCACAATAGCCCTCTTGCAAGGCTTTTTGCGGTGTAATGCCGGTAATCAAACAAGCTTGAGGGTGCGGTAACAAATCTTCTGCCGGCTTACAATAAAACATCACCGGTTCTTCGATGATATTCAGCTCCTGATCGGTTCTGATACCGGCAAATTGCAACGGTCGATCACGTTTAGTATCCGCGCCAGATGTTTCATAGTCATGCCAAAAAAAAGTAGGGGTGGAGGATGCCGCCATGCTATTCGCCTTTCTACCGGGTTACCGGCTAATGCTTTTGATCAATGGGTTTCATTTTCAAGCCCCTTATAATAGCCTATCAACAGTCAATTCCTATCGCAGCCGGAGCCCTTATGCTTCACGACCCTAAAGATACCACGCTTACCTGCCCTTGTGGTTCGAATAAGCCATTTTCATTCTGTTGTGAACCCGCTATCGAGGGACACAAACCGGCCAGCACCGCTGAAGCATTAATGCGTTCACGTTACACGGCCTTTGTCCTCGGCGCCGTTGATTACCTTATCAATAGCACCGCCGCTGAACAGCGGCATCCTGATGATGCGGCCCTCATGAGTGAACAGATAAAGGCCACTACTTGGCTGGGGCTGAAAATCCTTAACACCGAGGCGGGTCAGGCCGATGATGAGGAAGGCGTGGTTGAGTTTATGGCACATTTCGAGACCGCCGAACAGAAAGCCGACCTGCATGAACGTTCCTACTTTCGAAAACAGGGTCATCACTGGGTATATGTCGATGGTGAAGTCGATATAATCAAACAAGAATAAATAAATTCCTACCACGATAACTCACTGTAAAGCCCCACAGACAGGCCAATAGACTCAAGTGTCACCATCAACAGACACATTTCTTTTCGTTCAAGGCTTTTCCTGTCACCGCAAACGCCGGTAGAATACGGGCTTTTGCCACAACGACTGTTCTATTTCTATATAGTGGCCCTTGCAGGATCGATGTAATGTTTGCAAAGTTTTTCAAACCTCGTTGGCAACACAATAAAGCCACTGTCCGTGTACGCGCTGTGCACCGCCTCAGTACCGGCAACACCGAACACCGAGAAGTACTTGCACGGCTGGCACGGCAAGATCAAAGCATTGAAGTGCGTCTGGCCGCTGTGGAGAAAATAGCGTCGCCCGATCTGCTATCCGATATTCTCACCCATGATATGGATCCGGATATCCGTCGTAGCGTTGCTAAACGGATCTGTGAAATCATCTTAGACCCGAGTTACACCCCTCGTCAGCAGCAGGCATGCGTACACTGCCTACAAGATGAAAATATGCTCGCGCATATCGCCATTAATGGTAAAAACCCTGAGATTCAGCAACAGGCCATCTGCCGTATCAATGATCAACACAGTCTCATCTCGGTGATCATGAACGCTAACAGCACACAGATACGCCAATTAGCCGCTGAAAAGCTAGACGCGCCTGAGTTATTAGAACAGGCCAGCAAATCGATCCGTGGTCGGGATAAAACCGTCTATCGTATTATTCGCAATAAACAACAACAGCTGCAAGAACAAGCACGGCTTAAAGAACAACGCCTATTACGCAAACAAGAACTGCTTTGCAGCTTAGAGCAGCTTAGCAAAACCGCTCATTTTCCTCTCTATAGCGCTAAACTAGACGCTCTTTGCCTGCAATGGCAAACCCTGACAGAAGCCTTCGATGAAGCCCTCGATCAACGTTATCGCGATTTAGTCGATCGCTGTCAGAAAACCTTATGCGCCGCACAATTAAAAAGCCAACAGCAACACGCCGAGCAACAAAAAGCGCACAGCGAAGCACAGCAACAATCGGTATGGCTACAAAAACTGGAAGAGACCGTGAAGCGTTGCGCAGCGCTGATCTCCGGTGAACGCTTTGGTAAGGCCGATCTCGATGCCGAACAATCCTGCTGGGATAACACCGTAGAACAGTTACATCAAACCTGCACACACAACGCCGACACGCTGCTTAACCCCTTTAAACAGCCTTTTGAGCATTATCAACAGGCCGGGCGTGCCTGGTTGCAACATCAAGCAACGATCGTGACACTGCTAGAAAGCGCTCCCTCAAACGAGGCTAACGAAACCACCCTGAGCAGCAACCTCGATCAGATCGAGCACATCCGTCAACAGATCAACTGGCCTAGCAGCATTGCTCAACCCAACCTGTTACAGCGCCTGCTGCAACAGCGAGAGCAAACGTTACAGCAGATCAATCAGCTAAAACGCTTACGGCAACACGATCATAATGACTTTATTCAACTGCTCAATCAGCTCGAGCAACAGATCGACGCCGGACAGATTAAACACGCCTGTCAGTTGGCTCAAACGGCTGAATCGCAGCTAGAGAACATGAGCGGTGCACCGAAATCGCTGCAACAGCGTTATAAAGGCCTTCAGGCACAACTGCACGAACTCAAAAACTGGCAAGGCTTTGCCGTATCAAGTAAAAAAGAAGCGCTATGTGAAGCGATGGAAGCGCTGATCGACAGTCACACTGACGCGCCGCGACTCGCTAAACAGATCCATGCACTGCAGCAACAGTGGAAATCACTCGATAGCGATGATCCGGTTCACTCACATAAAGTTTGGCAACGCTTTAAAGCCGCCTCTGATCAGGCCTATGCACCTTGCGAACACTATTTTCGACAGCAAAAGCAACAACGCACCGAAAACCTCGAGAAACGCAAGCAACTGGTGAACGATTTAAATCAGTTTCTCCAACAGCTCGATTGGCAGCAGCCTGACTGGTCACTGATTGAGCAGGTTAGTCGCACCGCCAAACGAGAATGGAAAACCTATGCGCCGGTCGACCGTACACCGGGACGTCAAGTACAGACTGACTTTAACGCGCTACTCAAGCAGATCGATCAACAGATTGCAGCTCACCGCGATCAAGTTGCCAATGAAAAGAAAGCCTTGCTGGCACAAGCGCAACAACTACTCACCGAGGACGATCTACCAACCGCCGCAACGGAGATCAGAGCACTACAGAAACGCTGGAAACTGGCCGGCAATACCTTCCATAGCCTCGAACGAGAACTATGGCCAGAGTTTCGTAAAGCCTGTAATCAGGTGTTTGAAAACCTCAACAAAAACAAGCAGAGCGATAGCAACACAACCGCCGAGACAGTCTCATCACCGCTGGATGATCCTCACGCCTATGAAGCGCTATTACGTCGTATCGAACTGTGTGATCAGTTAGAAAGCTTTATTCTCGATGGTACGCTGGATCAGTTAGCACTGGATGATATTCAGGCACAGTGGCATCAAAGCGACTCGGTGAATGGAACCTTTGGTCCGTTGATCGACTCACGTTATGCTCAACTGCTGGATTATATCTCAGGCAACATCGAGATAGAGGATCTGCTAACCATCACCGAGAAAGCGCTACGTCAACTGTGTATTCGCTTGGAAATCCTGCTGGGGCTAGAATCACCGGAACAAGATCAAACCCTACGGATGGAATATCAGATGGATCGCTTGCAAAAGGCGCTACAACAGCGTCAACCTTCAAGCAATCAGCACGATCTTAAACGCCTAGAACTCGAATGGCAGTGTCAGCCGCTGACACTACAACATGAAGCGTTGCAAATCCGTTTTTACAGCAATCTACAACAAGCTAACTAAACCGAGATCACGGCACCCCGCCACCTTAAGGCCATCAAACAGCGACAAAAAAACCCGCAAAGGCGGGTTTTTTAACAGCGCTAAACAGCTTATGACATATGCTGACCGCCGTTGATTGAGAAGTCGGATCCGGTGACATAACCACAATCGTTACTCGCCAGATAAGACACGGCCTTACCAATTTCTGCCGGTTCACCCAGACGCCCAACGGGCACCTGACGAATAATTTTTTCCAATACTTCTTCGGGAATCTTTTTAACCATCGGCGTTAACACATAGCCAGGAGAAACCGTATTAACAGTAACACCTTTGGCCGCTACTTCCTGCGCTAAGGCTTTAGTGAAACCATGTATACCCGCTTTAGCCGCGGAATAGTTACACTGACCAAACTGACCTTTCTGAGCATTCACCGAAGAGATATTGATAACCCGTCCCCAGCCTTTATCCAGCATTGGATTAATCACCAGACGCGTCATATGGAACATCGAATCAAGGTTGGCAGACAGCACTTCGTTCCACTGTTCCCAGCTCATTTTTCGGAACGTGCCATCACGCGTGATACCGGCGTTATTCACCAGAATATCAACACTTCCTCCAGCCACTTCTTCAACGGTTTTGATACAAGCGGCACAAGATTCTTCATCCGTCACATCACCGTACGCCACAAGAATGTCATAACCGTCTTGTTTTTGCTCGTCTTGCCAGGCTTTCGCTTTTTCATGGTTACCACCAGAGTTATAACCTGCAACAACCTTAACACCGGCGTCAGCCAATGCGCGACAGATGGCGGTACCAATACCACCCGTACCTCCTGTTACCAGAGCAATTTTCTGTGTCATGCTCACGTCCCCTTTTACTTTGCTTCTTGAGAGTTGATTTTTTCAGTCGTTGTACAGCTTTTATTGTTATTGTTAATCCATTTCTGTATCTGCTAAGAATATAAGCAATCGTTCCCCGCAGAAATATGACCTTGGTTTAGTGCTTAATTCAGTACTTAATTCAGTACTTATACGCAGCACTTAGTTTAGTACTGAATTTATTACTTAGCTTAGTACTTAATTTAGTACTTAGTTTAGTACCACGAATCAATACTCAAGACAGCGTGACAATGAGTCTGAACCTAAACTTTAACATCTGCTAAAACTTATATTCTGCCGCTTATGGCGTTAAGTCAAGATACAACTTATTTCACTAATGTCAAAGCCTTACAGGCGGTTGAGGTATCGATTCATCCACCAATAAGCCATTGCTGCAGTGCACATATTTGCAATCACAAAACCAATAAACATCCCCAGTAAATCGGCGATATAGTTACCGAGTAAGCCTAACGGAACATACAGACAAAACAGCCGAAAGATACTGATCCGCATCGCTCTAATCGGCTGATGTAAGGCATTAAAACTGGAGGCCGTGAGAAAGGTGACCGCCTGAAAACCAAATCCCAACGGTACAATAAGAAGCCACAAACTGATCAGACTGATCACCTCATCGTTATCACTAAACAACGCCCCGATGCCCCCAGCAAAAAGCAGCAAGCCTAGGTATATTAAGGCCTGCCAAATAATTGCAAACTTAACTGCAAATAAATAGGCACCGCGAACACGGTCGATATGACCCCGACCAAAGTTTTGACTGATAAACGGCGGTAACGTCATCGATAGCGCCAAATTAGCCAACAACGAGAGCGATTCAAGCCGATTACCCACGCCAAATGCAGCCACCGCTTCAGCGCCATGGGTCGCCACAATCGCCGTCATAATCGCCGCTGAAATCGGCGTCATCATATTAGAGAGCGCCGCAGGAAATCCAATTTTCATCACCATTAACCAATGCTGCAGCGCAGCACGAGGCGATTCAATTCGCAGTAATAATAAACCTTTATTGCAATAAAGATTGATGAGTGCACACACCGCCGTGATCCCCCAAGCAATGACACTCGCGAGCGCGGCTCCCTGAATCCCCAATGCAGGCACCGGCCCCCAGCCGAAAATCATAATCGGATCGAGGATCATATTGAGTATCGAAGAAAGCCCCATCAATAACGCCGCTGAACGCGTATCCCCTGTGGCCCGTAACGAACTGTTCGACACCATAATCAGCACATAAAATACCGCACCGATAAACCACACAGACATGTATTGATCGATATAAGGCAGCAACTCATCATCGGCCCCGAGTAATCGAAACAACGGATCAATCACCTGTATCGCCACCACCGCAATGGCAATCATCAGGAGACCCGTGAGTAATAAATTATCGGTGGTTAACTGTCGCGCGGCCGAGGCGTTATCTGAGCCAATCAGTCTAGCGATCGTCGCCGATGTGCCGATACTCAAGCCAATGGAAAGACTAATCACCGTGAAAGATACCGGAAAGGTAAAGCCCAAGGCCGCCAGTTGATGAGTACCCAGCTGACTGACAAAATAACTATCGGCAACATTGAATAACATCAAACTCACGATACCGAGCATCATCGGTAACGTCATTTTAATCAGGGTAGGACGAACCTCACCGTTCAGCAGATCGGGTTTCACTCAATACCTTTATACATGAGGTTAAATAGGCGCCATCATACCACCTCTGCCGATCCGACTGGAGCCGGTATTCGAATCAATAGCGCCCCTAGTGAAGGCATAAAAAAACCTCCCACAGGAGGTTTTTCAGATAAGACGGGGGCTATTTCCCCTGCCTTTTCGCGGTTTGACCGGCAATACCAAGGTACTGTTTGGGCAGCTCATTAATCAAAACGCGGACACTGTTGATTGGTGCTCGGTATACCGCAGCCCACTGTCAACACCTAAGAGCAGTCGCTGATTGACAGTAGCCCTTAGCGAAACAACCAGCCTTTCAGCAATCGGGTTACTCGAGGCATGACGATATAGGTCAGCAACAATACCTGCAACAGTACAATCACTACCGATCTTAACCACAAATCGAGACTATCCAAAAACGGCCCTAATACCAGATTGATGACTATCACCAAGGCATACACAACCACCAGCAGAACACAGGTCATCTTATGCGGTGATGGCTTACTCACCGGCAGCTCCGGCAGATCAAACCAAAACTCGAGTCCGGTGCCACGTTGCACCTCAGGCTCTCCCTCAATCAGGGGTTCAAGCTTTTTAAGCCATTCTCGTCGAATCGCAGAGGTTTCCCAGTTTTGACAATTTTCATAGTTATCAAAACGGTAGATAAGCACATAGCAATTGCCCGTTGAAGACGAGGGTCGCAGCACATTACTACCCTGATGACCCGGATAAACCGACGCTTCCTCAACCACCGCCGAGACCCAGCTTTCGAAAGCAGCTTCCTTGCCCGGAATGATCTTGCGGGAAATACTGACAGTAACGGGGCCTTCCTGACCCGGCTCGGTTAGCTGCTGCTGAATACCGTTATCGCCCATCGCTGTCATATACACTTACCCTAAGTCGTGGTTATACAAACTTCCCTCTCATGGTACCAAGACCCTGATAGCGAACACAAAAAGAATCGTCCTGAATCAAATCGATCGGTTTCGATACGTAATGTTTAGCACAGAGAGGTCTTATCCTAAGGAAGGTGCGAATAAGTCAATGACGCCTCTGGCTGACAGAGAAGCTGGAGATCAAGGCAACCGTTACAGGCATACTGGTTGTACGTCGAAAAATGTTAACGCTGAGATCCTGCTTGATTATCGCAGCACAAGGTCGGGTATCGTCAAGGTTAAAGCCAAGCTCAACACGATAGATAAGTTAAAATGGCTGCTTTAGAATAGCGCCCTTCCGTGAATCCAATACCGAGCCACCATGAATCTGATTCTGCTGTTTAAAAGCGATTTTACCGCCGTCGATACCGTCGTGATTAGCGATCGACGCTTCCACCATATCAAACAGTTTTATCAACCGGTACCAGATCAGTCACTTAAAGTGGGCTTGCTCAACGGCGAAATTGGTCAAGGCGTTGTCCTCAGTCTGACGGAGCAAAGCATCACATTACAGGTTAAACTCGATAAACAGCCACCCGCGCCCTTACCTATCACGCTGATCCTCGCGTTACCGCGGCCTAAAATGCTCAAACGAACATTGCAAACCATCACCAGCATGGGGGTAAAACAGATCTACCTGATCAACTCTTATAAAGTGGATAAGAGTTATTGGTCGACACCGGTATTACAGCAGCCGACTCTCAACGAACAGCTTTACCTCGGGCTCGAACAGGCCGGCGATACGCAGTTGCCAGAGATTCACCTACGTAAACGCTTTAAACCCTTCGTTGAAGATGAACTACCAGCCTTAGCACAACAGAGCCGAGCATTAGTCGCGCATCCGTACAACGCTGTCGGCTGTCCTCCGGCCGATCACCTTGAGACCACCCTAGCCATCGGCCCTGAGGGCGGTTTTATCCCTTATGAAGTAGAAAAACTGCAGGCGGCAGGTTTTGCAGCGATTCATATCGGGCCGCGGATACTCAGAGTCGAAAATGCCGTACCGGTGTTATTAGCCAAACTGTTCCCGCTTTAAATAACGCGAGCGGTAGCTTGCCGTCGATGATTGCTCGTCGGCAGCAGACACCGCGCATTTTTTAATTGAGAATCATACGCATTAACATTGACATCGAGCCTGCTTTAAATAAGAATAGTTCCCATTAGCAACCCTATGTCTCAACACACCCCTTCGTCATGTCTTCGCCGTTTCAAGATAGTGACTGAGGGTTTCACGGATCAGGTGTATCAATAATGCGTAAAAATCTGAAAAAACTAGCGTTTCTCACTCTACCGCTCACACTGGCCGCGACGCATGTGTCCGCTGCAGATGAAGTCAATATCTACTCTTATCGACAGCAGTTTCTCATTCAACCCATGCTCGATGCCTTTACTGCAGAAAGCGGCATCAAGACCAACGTTGTGTTTGCCAAGAAAGGCTTAATTGAACGCCTAGAGCACGAAGGTAAAAACTCTCCTGCGGATATCGTCCTAACCTCCGATATTGGTCCACTATACGATGTGGTTGCCAAAGGCCTCACGCAAGCGGTACACAGCGAGGTGTTAGAAGAGAATATTCCAACGCATTACCGCGACCCTGATGCTCACTGGTTTGGTTTAACCAGCCGTACTCGCCTGATCTACGCCTCTAAAGACCGCGTCAAAGCCGGCGAAATCAGCACTTACGAAGAACTCACCGATCCTAAGTGGGCAGGCCGTATCTGTACTCGTAGCGGTAAACATACGTATAACCTCTCGCTGATCGGCTCGATGATCATTGAGCACGGCGAAGCCGAAGCAGAGCAATGGCTCGAAGGTGTGAAAGCCAACCTCGCGCGTAAACCTCAAGGCAACGATCGTGCGCAAGTTAAGGCGGTCAAAGAGGGTGTTTGCGATCTCGCATTGGGTAACTCTTACTACTTTGGCAAGATGCTGACAAACGAGCAGCAACCCGAACAAAAAGAGTGGGCTAACGCCGTTAACCTGATCTTCCCTAACCAAGACGGGCGTGGCGCACACATGAGCATCTCTGGGGCTGCCTTGACAAAATATGCACCCAACAAAGACGCCGCGATTCAGTTAATGGAATTCCTCAGCCAAGCTAAAGCGCAATCGATGTATGCTGAAGCCAACTTTGAATTCCCTATTCGTCCAGGCACTCAACGCTCGGCACTACTCGACGAATATATGGGTGACTTCAAACAAGATGATGTCAGCCTACAAAAAATTGCTGAATTACGCGCCACCGCCGCACGTATGGTCGATAAAGTGGGTTTCGATAACTGAGTTCAACTGACGACAGTTTTGGACAATTCAACATCAAAACGGTAGTCTGCGCGCTACCGTTTTTTGTTTAAGAAGACAGAGTTATGCAGGCAGAGCACGCCACCCCTGAAATTAAGCCACCTTCCGCGCTGACAACATCGCAGAAACATTACCTGTTAGGTTGGTACAGTGGCACCTGGGGCACCGCCTTGATGGTGGCATTGCCGATCCTCGCGGTTTTCTATCTCGCACTGTTTCCCCAAGAAAATATCTGGTCACACTTGGCGGCCACCGTGTTGCCCGTCTATATCACCACCACCCTCGCCCTCATGATCGGGGTTGGCGCATTATCGATCGCGACCGGCGTCTGTGGCGCTTGGTTAGTCACCATGTGTCGCTTTCCTGGACGCAAACTGTTCGAGTGGGCGCTGCTGCTACCCTTTGCCGTACCGGCCTACGTGATCGCCTATGTTTACACCGACTTACTCGAATATTCCGGCCCTCTGCAGATAGCGCTGCGTGAACTGTTTGGCTGGCAAACTGCCCGAGACTATTGGTTTCCAGATATCCGCACCCTCGGCGGCGCCATTCTGATGCTATCCATGGTGCTATACCCCTACGTTTATCTGTTAACTCGCGCCACCTTTTTAGAACAATCCACCACCATTCATGATGCCAGCCGGACGCTGGGCTGCACCCCGTGGCAAAGCTTTTATCGAGTATCGCTGCCGATAGCCCGCCCCGCGATCGCCGTCGGCTTATCATTAGTTTCGATGGAAACCATTAACGATTTCGGTACGGTCGATTATTTTGCTGTAAAAAGCATGAGCGCCGGCATCTATGATACCTGGTTGAATATGAGCAATCTCGGGGGCGCTGCTCAAATCGCCAGTCTGATGATGATCTTTGTCGTCATTCTCATCTCACTAGAACGACTGGCGCGCGCGAAACAGCGTCAATTCAATAGCCCCGATCGCTATAAAACACTCACCGGCTATCAACTCACCGGCTGGCGAGCTTGGGGGGCAACACTACTCTGCGCCCTACCGGTGATCACCGGCTTTATAATTCCCGTTTGGCTGTTAACAGGCTACGCCCTGAAGCATATCGATCAACTCTGGACTGAAGCATTTTTCACCTATGCCAGCCACAGCTTTATCCTCTCGAGTAGTGCGGCGGTGCTGACGATCATCATCGCGCTGCTGCTGGCCTATTCGAAACGGCTGCATAAAAAAAGCAGCCTTAAACTCGCAGTACAATTTTCAAGCTTGGGCTACGCGATGCCAGGAGCCGTGTTAGCCATCGGCGTGATTATTCCATTGGCGGCCTTCGATAACACCGTCGATAGCCTGATGGATCAATTTTTCGGTATCTCCACAGGCTTACTGCTCAGCGGTACGGCATTTGCCGTTATCTTCGCTTATGTCGTGCGCTTTCTAGCGGTGTCACTCGGATCTATAGACTCCAGTCTCAATAAAATCACCGACAGCATGGATATGGCCTCCCGCTCACTCGGCCTGAGCCCGCTGCAAACCCTGCTGAAAGTGCACCTACCGCTAATCAAAGGCGGCATACTCACCGCCGCGTTAGTGGTGTTTGTCGACTCGATGAAAGAACTGCCCGCCACACTCATTCTGCGTCCCTTTAATTACGACACATTAGCGACCTACGTTTATCAATATGCCTCTGATGAGATGCTCGAAGCCTGCTCACTCGCAGCCCTGTTAATTGTCTTGGTAGGCATCATCCCCGTTATTCTCCTAAGTCGCACCATCTCCGGCACCCGCGATAGCCATTGAAACTAACCAATAAAACCCACCGGTGCGGTTCATGCTTCACCACACCCTACGCAAATGTTGTGCTAATAGATAATCCGTAGGAGCCGTGCTGACATGCGGGTGTTTGTGTAGGCGCGACGCCCTCGTCGCGATGCGTACCCGGTATTTTTGTAGGAGCGACGCCCTCGTCGCGATGAGCACCCAGAGGTGCACGCCGATGGCTTTTGGCACCGCCGGTGCGGTATTTTTTGTAGGAGCGACGCCCTCGTCGCGATGAGTACCCAGAGGGCATGCTAGCGTGCCTCGCTACAAGATATTGCGCGGGGATGGTTTGCCTTTTGCCGATATTGGGTTATCGGCACGGGGGCGTGCCTCGCTACAAAGATATTGCACGCCGATGGCCTGGCACCGCCGGTGCGGTATTTTTGTAGGAGCGACGCCCTCGTCGCGATGAGTACCCAGAGGGCATGCTAGCGTGCCTCGCTACAAAGATATTGCGCAGGGATGGTTTGCCTTTTACCGGTACTGGGTTATCGGCACGAGGTACCCAAAGGGCATGCTAGCGTGCCTCGCTACAAAGATATTGCACGCCGATGGCTTTGGCACCGCCGGTGCGGTATTTTTGTAGGAGCGACGCCCTCGTCGCGATGAGGGTTAGGTGTGATTCAAGCGTCCTATCGCGCGAAGGCGATGGGGCGATGGGCGGCGATATGTAAAGAAACTTGGGCGCCGACATCCAGCATCAACGGCTCGAAGACTTCTGATTCAATCCTTCGACCCGATGGCAGCGATAGATGATACACCACCGACTGCCCTAAAAACTCTTTCTGCTCAATGCGTGCCATCACGCTGCCTTTATCCATGCTCGGGCGAATATCAGCCGGACGAATAAACAGTGATAAACGTTTGCCCGACACCGCCCCAAACGGTTCGGCGAACTCCAGCGTACCTAACTCGGTGCGTACGGAGGTCTCATCGAGGCATTCGGCGTCAAATAGCTCGCCTTTACCGACAAACCCCGCTACCAGCGGATTGACCGGCTGATAATAAAGCTCTGTCGGCGCGCCCCACTGCTGTAATCCGCCCTGCGCTAAGATACCCAGCTTATCACTGATAGCAAACGCTTCCTCTTGATCATGGGTGACCATAATCGCGGCGATGCCTTGATCTTTAAGAATCGAGCGCACTTCCAACGCTAATTGCCGACGCAGATCGGTATCCAAATTAGAAAAAGGCTCATCCATCAATAGCAGATTAGGTTTCGGTGCCAAGGCGCGCGCCAAGGCCACTCGCTGCTGTTGACCGCCTGATAATTCATGTGGATAGCGGCTTGAGATATCGGGCAGCTCAACCAGTTTCAGTAACTCTGTCACTGCTTTCCTTTTTTCAGCCGCACTTTTACGCTGTAAACCAAAGGCGATATTGTCGAACACATTCAGATGCGGAAATAACGCGTAATCTTGAAACACAACACCAATACTGCGTTGCTCAGGCGGCACGGTAAAGGCGGCGGTCGAAATCTCTCGGCCATTTTGCAGAATACTGCCAGCTAATACCGGGTTAAAGCCAGCTATCGCCCGTAAAACGGTGGTTTTACCGCAACCGCTAGGGCCCAGCAGACAAGCGATCTCACCTGAGTGCAACTGAAAATTCAGCTGTTCAGCGATAATCGCTGTTTCATAGCCGCAGCTAAGCGAGTTAAGTTCCAGCAGAGGAGTCATACGTCCGGCGCTCTCGATCCCAAATGAAAATGATTCTCGCTTATGTGCAGAGATATTTCAACCATCCATCTTAATCCATGAAGATTAATAAAACGGCGTTTCTATCCCTAACATGGTCAACAGCCCCAGCAATACCAACCAAAAAATCGCTGCTCGCCGAATCAGCCGATTAAGGCTGACCATCTCTTCGGCGGCATGATGCTGAAACTGCTGTTCATCGCCGAGCCGCTGATACTGCCGATAACTCTCTTCACCCATCGCCCCGAGTGCGATTCGCAACAACCACTCACGCCAAGCCACGGTTTTCGATGCGGGGTTTTTCAACTGACTCAACGCACTGACACCGTTACCCACCACAAAAAAGGTCAACCCGAGTAAGCGGGCCGGTATCCACAGCATGAGTTCAGCCACCCCGCGCAAGCGTTTATCACGCTGACGCTGTCGCTGCCAACGGGCCCACAACGCCAAACACAAGCCCGGCAACCCCAAACAGATAAACCAAAACAGCGGCGCAAAAAATCCCGTTAACGATAGATAAAGCGACTGCTGACAGATGGCATAGTGAACCGACGCCGCATCCGACATATCATCGGTACGCTTTAAGCCAAGCAATCCCGCCAAGTTCAACCAGGCGGCAGCAAAATTTTCTCGCCCGCACTGCCGATAATACGGCTCGGTGAGATCGCTGGGCGACCAATTTTCGACAAACAGGTACAGCATCAGTAGCTCTACGGCCAACACCAATATCAACACCGTCAACTGCCAACTCAATAACGTCAGTAATAGCCATTCACCCATCAACAGCGCACTCAGCAACAACATCCATTGCCAATGCTGCTGCGGCCACCGTTGTGATAACTTAATCAGCCATGCGGGACGGCGCTGATAGCGACCCAACATAATCAACAGCATCACGGCCAAAAATTTCATCCGCTAACCTCTTTCCTTAGGTGTTGGCTAAAATAGCGCCAATTAAACGCAGCACCGGGATCGGTTTTACGTTGCGGCGCAATCTCTGCATGACCGGCAATCTGCTCCGCCGTCAAGTCGGGATAATACCTCAGCAGGGCTGCGGTCACGCGCGCCAATTGTTGATACTGCTGTTCGGTATAGGGAATGTCATCGGCACCCTCTAATTCAATACCGATAGAAAAATCGTTACAGTTATCACAGCCCCGATACGACGACTGCCCAGCATGCCACGCCCGCTGATCAAAACTGACGAATTGCACCATCTGCCCACCGCGTTCAATCAAGAGATGCGCCGAGACTTGCAGCGCTTCAATCGTCGTGAAATAAGGGTCCGCCGTGGTATCCAAGCGATTAAGGAAAAAGTCTTGAATATAACCGCCACCAAATTTACCCGGTGGCAGGCTGATATTATGAATCACCAACAAGCGTGGCGTCTGTCCCGGCGGGCGCTGATTAAAATTCGCCGAGCGACACTGTTCAGCCCGAGTCAGCCACCCGTCGCTAATCGCTAGCTTATGCATCTGATCTGGATTCTGCTTTGACATCGACTGCTTCTGATTATTGTTCTCAACCATCTCGTTAATCTGAGTCATTTTTCCTCTATCAGCGACTACTTTAGCCCGTCGCTTTCCGTTAGAATAGCGGCCCATAGCGGCTATCACCCATCGTGACGCATGCGTAGTGATTAAATAGCAGTGATTAAATATCACTGACTCATGAGCACCACTTAAATAGCACTGATTAAATTGTACTAATCGAATCGTACTAACTGAATAGTAGTAAATAATAGTACCATGCCGCACCTATCAGACAAGCGATCGACACAGCACACCACTGTGATAAGCCTAATAACCGGACAGACCATTAAACGGAGCCCTTTATGGCCAATACTCAACTGCTTAGCGATATTCCTGCTACCGTCCGTCACGCGCTGACAGAAGATATTGGCGATGGCGATATCACCGCCCGCCTCATCCCCGCCGAACAACAGGCCCAAGCACGGGTGATCTGTCGTCAGGCGGCGGTCATCTGTGGTGTCGAGTGGGTCAATGAAGTGTTCCGACAAGTCGATCCTAGCGTCAAGGTGAAGTGGTTAATCAGTGATGGCGATCATGTCAGCGCTAATCAGCCGTTATTTGAATTAACGGGGCCTGCCCGTGCATTGCTCACGGGCGAGCGTAGCGCGCTAAACTTTCTGCAAACGCTGTCTGGCACGGCCACCATCAGTGCACATTACGCGTCCTTGGTTGAAGGCACCGGCGTTAAGCTGCTGGATACCCGCAAAACGATTCCAGGCTTGCGCAATGCGCAGAAATACGCCGTGAGCTGTGGCGATTGCTATAACCACCGTATCGGTCTGTATGATGCCTTTCTGATTAAAGAAAATCATATTATGGCCTGTGGTTCTATCGCCAATGCCGTGGCAACCGCTAAGCAGAATGAACCCGGTAAGCCGGTCGAAGTTGAAGTCGAATCGTTTGAAGAACTGCAACAGGCACTCGATGCCGGTGCCGATATCGTCATGCTGGATAATTTTGATCACGCGGGTTTACGTCAAGCGGTGCAGAAAAATAAAGATCATCTCAGCCCCGCCAAACTGGAAGCCTCTGGCGGAATCGATGCCAACACACTTCGCAGTATTGCCGAAACCGGCGTCGACTATATCTCCATCGGCCTACTGACTAAAGATTGTCAGGCAGTGGATCTATCGATGCGCTTTATCTGAAGCAACGACTTAAAGACAAGCGCTATTCAAAATAGTGATTTTCAAGAAGCGCTATTACGAAGCCCTATTAAATAAAGCCCTATTAAAAAGCGCTTGTCATCAGCGTTTCTCAGTGGCCTCAATGATCAGTCACTCAGCCCGCGTCAGTAGCCGTCACTCAAAAAAAATCCGCTCTAGCAGCGGATTTTTTACTTTAACGGTGATTATTCTAAGATCATTTTATCAGGCTAAGCTTAAAAATAAGCTCAAAACTGAACGTCTAGCTCAATGACATCTTCAGAGAAAGGTTGAATCTCTATACTTTCCATATAGGAAACAATAAACTCAAAAGCAACCTACCCACTTTGAGTAACAACCCTGCTAATTAGCGGTTGATTTATACTAATTGACGAGTCTTCATCATCGCAACTAAGGCGTTTGACGACGACAATTGGCCGCGCCAATCAATTCCCAGTTATCACTTTGCTGAATTTGTAGGATATCGTACACCTCAACCACGGTTTGATTGACATCGTTATCCCAAAGAATTTGACAGATTGCGGTGGCGCTATCGTTACGCTTTTCGCCGCCTGCGCGAGGCAACATGCCGATCGCCAGAATACCGCCATCCGACCACCATACCGGCGTCGCGGGGTAGTTCTCCGGCTGCGCGGCTAAATCCGCTTCAACCGCTGCCCGCTTGGCCATCGATAACGGTTCATCATAGAGAAAGTAAGTGACTGCGGCCGTGATAGCGACCAATAGAATAAGAATTGTTTTTTTGTTCATGCGATACCGAGACTTAGAAGTGATTTAACTGTCAGTAAATCAGAAAGTTAGCGCTGAACATACTAGCGAAAAGGCTAATTTTAGACATAAAAAAAGCGCAAATCACTTTGCGCTTTTTAAGGCTATTAAAAACGATTAGTCACATAGACCTGCAGCAATACATGAGCCACCACTCGAAGCCCACTGGAGTCCACCATTAGTTACAGAAGCCTCTAATTTATAAGTCTTGCTATCAACTTCAGTTGAGCCTGTCGCTGTTATTACACCAGTATCAACATCAACTGATGTAACATATTGACCGACAGTTGCCATGCTCTTCGCCTGACTCACAGTAGCATTATCGGTATCACATTCTGCCAATGTTCCGCCAGTTTGATAGCACACTTCAACAGCAGACTTCACACCTGTTACTGACTGTACAACTTCAGAAAAACGGGCTTTCTTTGTATAAGTGTTATAAGCCGGCAACGCAATCGCCGCCAAGATACCGATAATCGCGACCACGATCATCAGCTCGATTAGGGTAAAACCCTGTTGTTTTTGTGTTGTATTTTTCATTCGTTATCTCTCCAGCGAGTAAAGTATTCATCATCGTCCTTGCTCTGAACGACTCCTTCCCATGCCATAAGGGCTCTTCTTCCGTGCTCCTTACGAGCCTTATCTGAATAGTAACCTATTTTTTATGGCAGTCCAGTGACTTAAAGCAAGCGTCTGTTGATTCTCAAACCGACCAATAGATGTTACTTTACCTATAGCTGATAATACAAGACAGTTCAGACCTTAGTACGCGGCTTTACATACAACTAAAGTCGTATAAAAAGTCAATTAACCGGTGTTAGCTTTTCCAAGCGACACTGAAGCGACACTAAAACCGCCAACAATGCGGTGTTAACAACAGCCAACAGAGCAATAATGGATTTTCTGAAACGATGAGTGTACAGCCCTTTCAGCCACTGAGTGGCTTAGCCAGACGACTGGTAAATGATGGTGTGTTTTCATCCGATGTGGCCATGGACGCATTAAAAACCGCCCGTAAAGATAATAAGGCGTTTATCGCGCATATTATCGAAAATCGTCTGGTGAGTGCTTATCGAGCCGCGGCGGCAGCCGCCGATGAGTTTGGTATGCCGCTATTTGATCTCGATGTGATCGATATTGAAGCGTTACCGCAGGGGCTAGTCGATGAACGCCTCATCACCAAACATCATGCATTGCCGCTGATTAAACGTGACAATCGTCTCTATGTTGCGATTTCAGACCCGACCAATATTCAAGCCTTAGATGAGTTTAAGTTTCATACCGGCACCACCACCGAAGGGGTGATTGTCGAAGAAGATAAGCTCTCACACCTGATTGACACCTTTCTCGATGAGCAAAATTCAGCCCTCGATGGCTTGGACGATACCGATCTCGATAACCTCGAAATCGATGAAGGCCTGCAAGAGCCACAAGAAGATAGCAGCGAAGAAGCCGCCAACGATGCGCCGATCGTGCGCTTCGTTAACAAGATCCTCCTCGATGCGATCAAAAATGGCGCCTCCGATATTCACTTTGAGCCCTATGAGAAATCCTATCGTATCCGTTGCCGTATCGATGGCATCTTACAAGAGGTGGCGAAACCGCCCTCGAACTTGGCACCGCGTCTGTGTGCCCGATTAAAAGTCATGTCTCAGATGGATATCTCTGAACGGCGTATGCCTCAGGATGGCCGCATCAAGATGAAGATATCCAAAAATCGTGCCATCGATTTTCGAGTTAACACCCTGCCCACCCTCTGGGGTGAAAAAGTGGTGCTCCGTATTCTCGATCCGACCAGCGCGCAAATGGGCATTGAAGCATTGGGCTATGATGAAGATCAGAAAGATCTATTTATGCAGACCCTGCATAAACCTCAGGGGATGATTCTCGTGACCGGCCCCACCGGTAGTGGTAAAACCGTGTCGCTCTATACCGGCCTGAATATTCTTAATACCGTTGAACGCAATATCTCCACCGCGGAAGACCCGGTCGAGATCAACCTCGATGGCATCAATCAGGTTCATGTGAACAACAAAGTCGGCCTAACCTTCGCCGAAGCGTTACGTTCCTTCCTACGACAAGACCCCGATGTCGTCATGGTGGGGGAGATTCGTGATATCGAAACCGCCGAAATCGCCATCAAAGCGGCACAGACCGGTCACATGGTGTTATCGACCCTGCACACCAACAGTGCCGCCGAAACCCTCACCCGCCTGCGTAATATGGGCGTGCCCGCCTTTAACATCGCCACCTCGGTATCGATGATTATTGCGCAGCGCCTAGGCCGACGTCTGTGTACCGCGTGCAAGAAGCCAGTCACGATACCTGAAGCCACCCTCTTGGAAGAGGGCTTTACCGCCGAACAGATTAACGCGGGCCTCAGCCTGTTTGAACACAACCCGGAAGGCTGTAATAAATGTAACAAGGGTTATAAAGGCCGTGTGGGGGTCTATGAGACCATGGCGATGACACCCGAAATTGCTCAAGTGATTATGGATAACGGCTCGTCGCTGGATATTTTGGCGCAGGCAAAAGCGCAGGGTTTCAGAACCCTGCGGCAATCGGGACTGCGTAAAGTGATTCAGGGCGTGACCAGCCTAGAAGAGATGAACCGAGTCATTAAGCTTTGATCGTGCTAATCTTTTAATATTCTCAACCTGAAACGGAAGCTATTCAGATGGCGAAGAAAGCAACAGATAAAACCCCTCTGACGTTCAACTGGGAAGGCAAGGACAAGAGTGGCAACCCGACGAAGGGTGCCATCAATGCCGACAGCATCGCCGAAGCCAAGGCGATGCTACGCAAGCAGGGCATTATGCCGAAAAAGGTGCGCAAACAAACCTATAGCATGTTCAGCAACCATAACAAATCCATTACACCGCTGGATATTGCCCTGTTTACCCGCCAAACCGCCACCATGCTTAAATCTGGGGTGCCGCTGTTACAGGGCTTCGATATCGTTGCCAATGGTATTGAAAAAGCCAAAATGAAGAAGGTGATTTACGATCTTAAGTCCGATGTCAGTGGCGGCACCAGTTTTGCTAAAGCATTAGAACGGCATCCTAAATACTTCGATGATCTGTACTGCAACCTAGTACAAGCTGGGGAAAACTCCGGTTCATTGGAAACCATGCTCGAGCGTATCGCCCTCTATAAAGAAAAAATTGAAACCCTAAAGAAAAAAATCAAAAAAGCCCTCACCTACCCGATTGCCGTTATCGTTATCGGCTTAGTCGTATCGGCGATTCTTTTGATTAAAGTGGTACCGCAATTTGAGAGCGTCTTCTCCAGCTTCGGCGCCGATCTCCCCGCTTTCACCTTGTTTGTGGTTGGCCTATCGAAGGTCGCACAAGACTGGTGGTTTATCGCCATTGTCGCCATCGCGTTAGCCGGTTTCGCCTTCAGTAAAGCCCATGAAAAATCCAGAGGCTTTCGTGAGTGGCTCGATAAAGCGGTACTGAAACTGCCGATTATCGGTCAAATTTTACATAACTCGGCGATAGCCCGCTTCGCGCGCACCTTGGCCACCACCTTTGCCGCCGGTGTACCGCTCGTTGAAGCGCTAGATTCGGCCGCGGGGGCTTCTGGTAATATTGTCTACGAAAAAGCCATTCAACAGGTCAAGAATGGCGTCTCTACTGGGCAATCACTGCAAAACGCCGTCACCATGACCGGATTATTCCCGCCGATGGCGACGCAAATGATCGCCATCGGTGAAGAAGCCGGTTCATTAGATATGATGCTCGATAAGGTCGCCAGTTATTATGAGGAAGAGGTAGATAACGCCGTCGATAACCTCTCGACGTTGATCGAACCGCTAATTATGTCGATTTTGGGTATTCTGGTGGGTGGCCTCGTAATCGCCATGTACTTGCCGATCTTTCAGCTCGGTAACGTGGTGTAAATTAGAGCCTAGAAAAAGCAAACCACGCTATTCAAACAACCGATTCAACAACTCTATTGATGGCAGACTCGATGACCCTCATGTTCGACCTCATCTCAGCAACGCCCTGGTTGGCACTAACGCTCACCTTTGTTTTCTCGTTGTTGATCGGCAGCTTTCTTAATGTCGTGATTTATCGCTTGCCGCTGATGCTGGAACGCGAATGGCAGCAGATGGCGGAAGATGCCCTCGCGTCAACCATCGAGTCCGAAGCGTTGCTGACTGACAGGGTTCTCGAATCAGCCTCAGCACCACGCTCAAGTCATGATCGGCCCGAAAGTGATGCTATCGACACTCGGCACGCAGCAACAGAGCCGCCTGATAGCAGTGCAACCCGCGCCGTTTTCAACTTGGCACAGCCCGCCTCTAGCTGCCCTAGTTGTGGTCATGTGATTCGCTGGTATGAAAACATACCGCTCATCAGCTTCTTTTTGCTGCTTCGAGGCCGCTGCAGCAGCTGTAAAACGCCGATCTCTCTACGCTATCCGCTGATCGAGCTTTTGACCGCCGCGCTATCCGCCTTCATTGTTTATCAATTTGGCTTTAACCTTACCGCGTTAGCGATTGTCTTCCTCAGCTGGTGTCTCATCACGCTCACCGCGATTGATATGGATCATCAGCTATTACCAGATAAAATCACCCTACCGCTGCTCTGGCTTGGCCTCATAATCAATAGCTTCGGCGTCTTCACCAGTCTCTCTACCGCTCTCTGGGGGGCGGTACTGGGCTATCTGTCGCTGTGGTCGGTATATTGGCTATTTAAGCTGGCGACCGGCAAAGAGGGCATGGGTTACGGCGACTTCAAATTGCTGGCGGCGCTAGGCGCTTGGGCCGGTGCCGATATGCTGCCATTAATCATTCTCGCCTCTTCGCTCATCGGTGCTATTATCGGTACTTTGATGATCGTGTTACGGCGTCAAGGATCGCAAACCCCGATTCCCTTTGGGCCCTATTTGGCGGGGGCTGGCTGGATAGCGCTGCTATGGGGTGATACGCTTACCGGCTACTATTTACAACTCTTAGATTTATAATGGATAGAGCTGTCAATAAAGCATGCTTAGCGAATCTTGCGTGAGCCTTATCCTGTGCTAAGAAAACCCTTATCTTAGAGAGACTGAATATGTTTGTAGTAGGCCTTACCGGTGGCATCAGCAGTGGCAAATCCGCTGTTTCCCAACTTTTTGAGCAACTCGGGGTCACCGTTATCGATGCCGATCAGGTCGCCCGAGAAGTGGTTGAACCCGGCGAAGTAGCACTGACTAAAATCGCTCAACGATTTGGTGCTGAGATCTGTCTGGCCGATGGCAACCTCGACCGTAAAGCCCTGAGAAAAATTGTCTTTGCCGAGCCTCGTCAACGAGACTGGCTAGAGCAACTGCTGCACCCCCTGATTCGAGACCGCATTTTGCTAAAACTCGATCAGTGCGATTCAGACTATGCGATGCTCGCCTCTCCTTTGCTACTCGAAACCGATCAACATCTGCTGGTTAATCATATTGTCGTCGTCGATGTCGATGAAGCGACACAAATTAGCCGTACCATGGCGCGCGATAATACCGATGCGGCTCAGGTAAAAGCGATTATCGCGGCACAGATGCCTCACGCCGAACGGCTGACTAAAGCTGACGATCGGATCGATAACAGCGGCTCAATCGCCGACCTTCAACCGCAAGTTGAACAATTACACTTAAAGTTTCTGTACCGCGCGCAACAGGAACGGGAGCTTGATCTTGGCCAATAATCCTCGCAACAAAACCCTCAGCAATAAACCACGGGTTGCCTGCCCTTGCTGTAAAAAAGAGCAAGAATGGAGTAGCGATAACCCCTTCAGACCTTTCTGCAGCGAACGCTGTAAAATGATCGACCTGGGCGCTTGGGCCGCTGAAGAGTATCAGATTGCAGCCGAACCAAGCGTCGATGATTACAGCAGCAGCTTTGAAGATGCCGAAGGCAACGATTACCTCGACCGGCCATTACATTAACCAGATTGACCTAAAAACAGGAATCGCGACGGCGCATCGCTCGCTGTAGGAGCCGTGCTGGCATGCCCTTTGGGTACCTCACGGCGATGAACAATGGCGACGAGTGCATCGCTCGCTGTAGGTACCCTGCTGGCATGCCCCTTGGGTACCTCACGGCGATAAGGTTCGCCTTTTGCCACCCTGTTCAATATTAGGTTATCGGCACGGGGGCGTGCCTCGCTACCAAAACAATTCATTTGTAGGAGCCGTGCCCTCACGGCGATGGTTAATCGCGACGGGGGCGTCGCTCGCTACAAATGATGGTGCCGTTTTCTGTAGGAGCCGTGCTGGTATACCCTTTGGGTACCTCACGGCGATAAGGTTCGCCTTTTGCCACCCTGTTCAATATTAGGTTATCGGCACGGGGGCGTGCCTCGCTACCAAAACAATGCATTTGTAGGAGCCGTGCCCTCACGGCGATGGTTAATCGCGACGGGGGCGTCGCTCGCTACAAATGATCGTACCGCTTTCTGTAGGTACCGTTCCTCACGGCGATGGTTATCGGCACGGGGGCGTGCCTCGCTACAAAAACAATGCATTACTATGTCGCACCTACAGGAGGTTGAAAACCGCTAATGGCGGCGATGCCTTGACCACCGGCGTCGATGGTTGTTGCAAGATGCTCGAGCGACACGCCACCGAGGGCATACACTGGCACACGGGTCTCACTGACCAAGCGCCGAAATTCATCCCAGCCTAATGGCGGAGTATGCGGATGACTGCGCGTCGGCTGCACCGGCGATAGGGTAATATAATCGACCTCTACCCGTTCCGCTTGACGAATCTGCTCGATGCTGTGACACGAGGCCCCTAACCATCGGCCAGTAAACAACTCACGACGCTGAAGCCCTTGATTATCCAGTTGTTGTAATCGATCACTACTGAGGTGAACCGCTGAGGCATGGAAAGCATTAGCCTCCTCTAGCGAGGTATTCCAGATGATCAGTCCCTCAAAGGTTGTCGCTAGCTGTGTATAGAGCGATCGTTGCACTGCATCTGACAGGTGTTTAGCCCGCAGCATCACCTTATCGGCACCTTGTTGCAATGCCTGCTCAACAAACGAGGTATATTGCTCGCAGGGCAGTTCAGGGGTAATCGCGATGCGATTGGGCAGTAACAAGGCATTAACGATCGGCTTATTAGCCGCCGGAAATTGATAATCGGTTAGTTCAGCGAGTTGAATCCATTTCAGTGGCTGACCTTCTCGCCCATAGGCTGTGCCACTAAAACCATTAACCCGAAACACATCCAATAACACAGATTTATCTGGGTAGTGATAAGGCACCTGAATCAAGGGCATGGTAGCTGCTTGATCAATCTCAATGCCTAACTCTTCTGCGAGTTCCCGAGCCAGCGCATCGCGCGCCGACTCACCCTCTTCAACCTTACCTCCGGGAAATTCCCATAGGCCACCCTGATGCTGCTGAGTATCACGCAGCGCCAGCAGTAGCTCACCGGCGGGATTAAAGATCGCCGCAGCCGCTACATGAATCAATTTAGACACGCCATTTTCCTATTTGACCCATGTACCCCTCGTTTCCCCAGGTAAAACCAGCATCAATAACGACTTAAGAACGGTAATCCGCATTGATCGCCACATAATCTTTACTCAGATCGGTGGTCCACAGCGTCTCTTGATGATCGCCTCGGTTGAGCAGAATACGGATGGTAATCTCTTCCCGCGCCATCACGGCTTGCCCTGCCGCCTCAGTATAACTCGCCGCACGGCCACCGTTCTCGACAATACAGGCTTCCCCAAGCCAGATCTGCAAGGCATCAACATCGAGATTATCCACGCCCGCATAACCAACCGCCGCTAGAATACGCCCCCAGTTCGGATCACTGGCAAACAACGCGGTTTTCACCAGCGGTGAATGCGCCACCGCATAAGCGGTTTTCAAAGCTTCTTCAGCATTAGCCGCTTGCTCGACACTGATGGTGACAAATTTTGTGGCGCCTTCACCATCACGTACAATCGCTTGCGCTAACTCAAGCAGCACTTTATTCAGTGCCACATCAAACTGCGCTAACAGCTCATCGTTCTGTTTACTAACCTCAATACCGCTCGCACCCGTTGCGATCAACATACAAGAATCATTGGTGGAGGTATCGCCATCGATGGTGATGCGATTGAATGACCGATCGGCCGCACCACTCAACAGCGTTTGTAACAGCGCAGGCTCGATTTTCGCATCGGTGGCGATATAAGCCAGCATGGTCGCCATATTCGGCTTAATCATCCCTGCACCTTTGGAGATACCGGTGAGGGTGATTAATTGGCCCTGATATTCAATCTGCATCGAATATGCTTTAGGTCGAGTGTCGGTGGTCATAATACCGCTAGCGGCGGCTAACCAACCGTTATCGGAGAGAGCATCGAAAGCCGCAGGGATCGCCGCGATAATGCGTTCTTTCGGCAGTTTTTCACCAATGACACCGGTCGAAAATGGCAGGACTTGAGTCGCGTTAATGTTCGCCTGGCTGGCTACTGCCTGACACACATCGAGGGCATCTTGATAGCCTTCTTTGCCCGTACCGGCATTGGCATTACCCGTATTCGTGACGAAATAAGTCGGCATCCCCTGTTGCAGATGTTGCTTACAGATACTCACTGGCGCGGCGCAAAATTGATTCAAGGTAAAAACGCCTGCCGTGCTCGCACCCTCAGCGATTTCCATTAGCACCAGATCTTTCCTGCCTGGCGTTTTTACGCCAGCGGATGTTGTACCTATACGAAACCCTGCAACCGGGTGCAGCGTCGGAAGCGTGCCAGAACCTACTGCCATTACCAACTCCTTAAAGCTTAAAAAAAGAAAGCAGCTTGGCTGCTTTCTATCGATTATTCAATCACCGGATCAGGGTACAGACGCCCCTGCTGCGATCAGTTCAACTTACCGTGACACTGCTTATATTTCTTACCCGAGCCACAAGGACAAGGATCATTACGGCCCACTTTTTTACCTTCACGCACAAAGGTTTCAACCTCGGGCTGCGCTTCAGGCTCTGACGCCGCGGCCACGTCGGCTTCAGCCTCATCAACCTCTAACGCAGACGAGGCGGCATGCTGAAAGTTCATCTGCTGCTGAGCCGCCTGTTCACGACGTTGACGCTCGACTTCTTCCAGCTCTTCCGGTTGACGCACCTGAACATGGCTGAGAATTTTAATCACATCGATCTTAATATTTTCTAACAGATGCTCAAACAGGATGAAGGATTCACGCTTATATTCCTGTTTCGGATTTTTCTGTGCATAACCGCGCAGATGAATTCCCTGACGCAACATATCCATCGATTGAAGATGCTCTTTCCACAGTGTATCGAGCACCTGCAACATCACCTGTTTCTCAAACAGGCGCATGTTTTCCACCCCAACAATCGCGGCTTTGGCCTGATAGTCTTCGACGATATCACGCAGAATACGCTGACGCAGGGTATCTTCATGCAGCGTATCATCCTTATCCAGCCATTCCTGAATCGGCATTTCCAAGCCAAACTCAGATTCTAAATGCTTTTCTAAACCTGGCACATCCCACTGTTCTTCCAAGCTTTGCGGCTTGATATAGTCGCTAATCGCATTTTCAACCACCTCGGCGCGCACCGCTTCAATGGTTTCTGAAATATCATTGGTGGCCATCAGCTCATTACGCTGATCATATACCGCGCGACGTTGATCGTTGGCGACATCATCATATTCGAGCAACTGTTTACGAATATCGTAGTTACGTCCCTCGACTTTGCGTTGTGCCTTTTCAATCGCATTGGAGACCATCTTATGCTCGATCGCCTCACCCTTCTCCATGCCTAGTGCTTTCATGAACTGACGCACACGGTCTGAGGCGAAGATACGCATCAGATCATCTTCCAGCGATAGGAAGAAACGCGATGAACCGTTATCACCCTGACGACCCGCACGGCCTCTTAACTGATTATCGATACGCCGAGATTCATGCCGTTCGGTACCAATAATATGCAAACCACCGGCCTTCAGCACCGCATCATGACGTTCTTGCCATTCGGCTTTCGCCGCCGCAATCTGCGCTTCGGTTGGGTTATCCAAGGTTTCGAGCACGGATTCAAACTTACCGCCCAAGACAATATCGGTACCCCGACCGGCCATGTTAGTGGCAATGGTCACCGCACCGGCACGGCCTGCATCGGCAATAATGGTCGCTTCTTTGCCGTGGTTTTTGGCATTTAGAACATTATGGGGGAAGTTTTTCTTCTTCAGGAAGTTAGAGATCAGTTCGGATGATTCAACCGAGGCAGTACCCACCAGTACCGGACGTTTTTCTTCAACGCAGTGTTCGATCTCTTTTAAAATCGCTTCATATTTCTCTTCAATGGTGAGGAATACCAAGTCGTTATAATCGATCCGTGCCACCGGCACATTGGTCGGAATCACCACGACATCCAAGCCATAGATCTGATTCAATTCGAACGCTTCGGTATCGGCGGTACCGGTCATACCGGACAGCTTTTCATACAAACGGAAATAGTTCTGGAAAGTAGTTGACGCCAACGTCTGACTTTCCTGATTAATCTTGACACCTTCTTTGGCTTCCACCGCCTGATGCAAGCCTTCAGACCAACGACGCCCAGGCATAATCCGACCGGTATGCTCATCAACGATAACCACTTCACCGTTCTGTACGATATAATCGACATCCCGCTGAAACAGGTTATGCGCCCGTAGCGCTGCCAATACATGATGCAGCATCGATAAATTTTGTGGCGCATACAGGCTTTCACCCTCTGCCAAGAGGCCCTCTTTAGCAAGCATCTCCTCAATACGCTGATGACCACGTTCCGTTAGTTCGACGGTACGGTTTTTCTCATCAACGGCAAAATCACCATCGATCTCAATCTCTTCCTTGGGATCGATCTCACCCTCGAACTTTTCCAATACCGGAATCAGGGTATTCATCTTACGATACATTTCCGAGCTATCTTCGGCGGCACCGGAGATAATCAACGGCGTACGCGCCTCATCGATCAAGATGGAGTCAACTTCATCGACCACCGAGAAGAAAAAGTCTCGCTGTACTTTATCTTCAACACTGAAGGCCATGTTATCGCGCAGATAATCGAAACCAAATTCGTTATTGGTACCGTAGGTAATATCACAATGATAAGCGTCACGCTTGGTTTGCGGCTCTTGTCCCGACAACACCACACCGACACTCATACCCAAAAACTCATACAGTGGTCGCATCCATTCGGCATCACGACTGGCCAGATAATCGTTCACGGTGACAACATGTACGCCGCGGCCCGCCAGTGCATTGAGATAAACCGGTAGCGTAGCCACCAAGGTTTTACCTTCACCGGTACGCATCTCAGCCACTTTACCCTCATGCAGCGTAATACCACCGATCATCTGCACATCGAAATGTCGCATCCCCATCACGCGACGAGACGCTTCGCGCACCACGGCAAAGGCTTCGGGTAAAATCCCATCGAGATTTTCACCCTGAGCCAAACGCGCTTTAAACGCGGCGGTCTTAGCTTTCAAATCCTCATCAGAGAGTTGTTCAACTTCGCTTTCATAGCTATTGATCTGCTTAACGACCTTACTCATCTGTTTGAGTACGCGATCGTTCTTACTACCAAAAACCTTCTTAAACATCGAAGTGAACATAATCTGATTATTTACCTGTTAGCAACGGCGGGCTTGAGCCGGTTAAAGTATTAAATTAACGCAACATTCTACATCTATTGGGGCATCAAATTGAATCTCAATAGGTATATTTTTTCGACGACTAAAAATGCTCGTTAAAATAGTAAAAAACCGGACTAGAGAGTCCGGTTTTTATTAGATTGAGGTGTTTCAGCTAATAGCAGCAGGCTGAAGATATGAAATAGGCATCGCTTGTTCTCGCCCTTCAAAGGTTACGACTTCCCATGCATCTTCTGTTTCTAATAGCTTACGTAACAGAAGATTATTCAAATAGTGGCCGGATTTAAAGCCATGAAACTCACCGATCAGGCTTTTACCCAGCAGATAAAGATCGCCCACGGCATCCAGTACTTTATGTTTAACAAACTCATCGTCATAGCGCAGACCATCTTCATTGAGAATGCGATAATCATCGACCACGATGGCATTATCCATACTGCCGCCGAGCGCCAAATTCTGAGCCCGCAAATATTCAATATCGCGCATAAAACCAAAGGTACGGGCGCGACTCACCTCTTTAACAAATGAGGTGCTCGAAAAATCAAGACTCGCTTGCATATTCCGCTCAGAAAACGCGGGATGATCGAATTCAATGGTAAAGCCCACTTTAAACCCTTCAAACGGTTTAAAGGTGGCCGATTTATCCTCTAACTCGACGCGAATCTCTTTTTTAATGCGAATAAACTGTTTCGGCGCATCCTGTTCCTGAATACCGGCAGATTGAATCAGGAACACAAACGGCGCAGCACTACCGTCCATAATCGGCACTTCTTCAGCACTCAATTCAACGATAATATTATCAATACCCAACCCAGCCATAGCCGACAACAGATGTTCGATGGTAGAGACTCGAACATCGCCTTTCTGTAGATTGGTTGATAGAGTCGTATCACCGACATTCTTTGCACAAGCATGAATTTCGACCACGGGGTCAAGATCGACACGACGGAAAACAATACCGGTATCCACAGGCGCAGGTTTTAATGTCAAATACACCTTCTGCCCAGTGTGGAGGCCCACGCCTGTTGCTTTAATGCTGTTGCGTAATGTACGTTGTCCGATCATATTTCCTGCCAAGGTTATGTTGTGGCGATTAACGCACCATTTTAGCAAAATTACGCCTATATCAGCAATAACTGATTCAGCGTAACACCGAGAACATCAGACTAACGGTTTAAAGCCGTTAGTCTGCCTGACGCCGCAGAAATGTCGGGATATCCAGATATGAATCGCTTTCTCCTTCAGCGCTATTTTTGGACTGCTCTGTGCGAGAAAGTTCCCTCTGTGACACTTTATTTTTTTCAGCACTGATATGGTCAGCCTTACGCCGATGCACCGCCGGCAACTCAAGCTGATCAAGATCTAACTGACCATCCGGTTTACGGTTATGACTGACGACCTTAACGGTGGTATCGGCAGGCTCCGCTTTCTGCAACCCCGTAGCGACCACCGTCACCTTAATATCATCGGTCATTTCGGCATCGATAACGGTACCCACGACGACGATAGCGTTGTCAGAAGCAAACTCTTCGATCACTTGACCCACATCGCTAAACTCACCCAAGCCTAAATCCAGACCGGCAGTGATATTTACCAAGATACCGCGAGCGCCCATCAGATCGACATCTTCAAGTAACGGACTACGCACCGCTGCCTGCGCGGCTTCCATCGCTCGATTTTCACCCCGAGCCATACCGGTACCCATCATCGAGGTACCCATTTCTGACATCACGGTACGTACATCGGCAAAGTCGACGTTGATCATACCCGGACGAATAATCAGATCGGAGATCCCCTGTACCGCGCCTTTAAGCACATCATTGGCTTCATCGAGCGCTTTCATCAGTGTGCAGTTTTTACCCAGCACCTGCAGCAGCTTTTCATTGGGCACAATGATCAATGAATCGACGTGCTCCGATAGCTCTTTGATCCCCTGATCGGCAATCAACATGCGCTTCTTGCCTTCAAACGGGAAAGGCTTAGTCACCACCGCGACGGTCAAAATACCCAGCTCTTTCGCCACTTGAGCGACAATCGGTGCCGCCCCCGTGCCCGTACCACCGCCCATACCGGCCGTGATAAACACCATATCAGCACCACTGAGCATCTCGAGGATCTGATCACGATCTTCCAATGCCGCCTGACGACCAATATCTGGATTCGCCCCGGCCCCTAACCCTTTGGTGATCTCACCGCCGAGTTGCAGCACACTGCGCGACCCCATACTGTTGAGCGCCTGCGCATCGGTATTGGCACAAATAAACTCCACCCCATCAACTTCAGATGAGACCATGTGCTCTACCGCATTACCACCACCGCCGCCAACACCAATTACTTTGATAACGGCGCTCTGTGCTAAGTCATTCACTAATTCAAACATATCCCTTCCCTCCAGGTTTAGTGCCCGCCCCGCACCTGTTTTGTGTTGCATTCTGTTTCATTTCTGACCATCACTTCCTGTGAATACTTCAATCACTCAGGGATAACACCTCGTGTATCATGCCCCGCTATCATTATTCTTAGAATCCGTTCTGCACTACGCTTACCAACTCATCAAAAATTCCCCTGAAACCAGCTTTGCATCCGTTGCAGTAAGCTGACGTGTTCAATGCTCTCGTCAACCGGCACTGCTTCTGTCAGATGCTGATTATCCTGTTTAGCGTATTGTAATAAGCCAATACTCGTCGCATAGATCGGGCTATTCAAGATATCGCCCATCCCCCGGACACCTTTTGGCAAGGCCAAACGCACCGGCATATGAAAAATCTCTTCTGCCAACTCAACCGCGCCTTCCATCTTCGCAGTACCGCCGGTTAAGACGATACCTGCCGCCACCAAATCTTCAAATCCGCTGCGCCGCAGCTCAGCTTGCACCAGGGTAAACAGCTCGTCATAGCGGGGTTCAACCACCTCCGCCAATGCCTGCCGCGAAAGATCCCGCGCGGGACGATCACCCACGCTCGGCACCTTAATGGTATCCTCGGCACTGGCCAACTGTGCGAGCGCGCAAGCGTATTTAATTTTAATCTCTTCGGCGTGCGGTGTCGGAGTACGCAACGCCATCGCAATATCATTGGTCACTTGATCGCCAGCAATCGGAATAACCGCCGTATGACGAATCGATCCGCCGGTGAAGATAGCGATATCGGTGGTACCGCCGCCCATATCCACCATGCAGACACCCAGCTCTTTTTCATCATCGGTTAATACCGAATAACTCGATGCCAACTGCTCCAACACCGAATTATCCACCGCCAAACCGCAACGCTGGACACATTTTTCAATATTCTGCACCGCATTCACCGCGCCGGTGACTAAATGAACCTTCGCTTCTAAGCGCACACCGGACATACCCAGCGGCTCACGGATACCTTCCTGATTATCAATCACATATTCCTGCGGCAAGATATGCAGGATTTTCTGGTCCGCAGGAATGGCTACCGCGCGGGCCGCATCGATGACGCGCTCGAGATCATGTTCCATCACTTCACCCTCGCGTACCGCCACGATGCCGTGTGAATTCATGCTCTTAATATGGCTACCGGCAACCCCCACCGTGACCGAGTGAATTTTACACCCCGCCATCAGCTCGGCTTCCTCCACCGCCCGTTGAATCGAGTGCACCGTGGATTCAATATTCACCACCACGCCTCGCTTCAGTCCGCGGGATTCGTGGGAACCGATACCGACGATATCAATCGTGCCATCCAAGCTAACCTCACCCACTAAACACACCACCTTTGAAGTGCCGATATCCAGTGCCACGATCATATTATTTCCAGGCTTCATCGCCATATTCTCTGTATCAACCTTTCTGCTGTTCATCGGTGGCAGCCAGTGGGCGCCACTTAACGGCAATGCCGTTGTTGTATCGAATATCAATCTGTTCTATCCGGCCAGCGTCGGCTTCTGCTTGCAAACGCTGCTGATAAACGGTCAAAAACCGCTCTAACCTAGCCACTACCTGATCGCGTCCCACCACCACACGGATACCATTATCGAGTAACAAGGTCCACGCGCCTCGCGCTTCCAACTGCAACTCTATTAATTGTAACCCCGTTTTGCGCAGCATCTGATTTAGATCGTAATATTCCGCCATCATCATCCCAGTATGACTCGATGGCCCCTTTAAACGGGGTAGCGCACTGTATTTAGCAACATCATCAGGCCAAAAAATATCGCCTTCATGATTTAACAGGCCATCCTCTCCCCAACGCGCAACGGGTACCTCTTCAGTCACCGTTAAATACAAAGCGGCGGGCCAACGACGACTGACCCCCACTTGATATACCCAAGGGTCTGCCTGTATACCCGCTTTGACCGCCTCAATATCGGCACTGAGCAAACCACCATCCATCAGCGCCACCGATTTGGCGGCCACCTGCTGACGATCAAGATGTTGCGTGCTGCCGGCAAACGTTACCTGCTGTACCGGTTGATCGAGCCAGCGATACAGCGAACCAAAACTGTAATGAGCCAAGGCAATAAACACCGCTAGCGCCGTCAACAGCGTAGCGGGTTTAATCCACCAATCGCCGTCCTCATCAATGGCACTATCTATCGCACGATCTATCGCACTCGCATTATCTATCGCACGATTGATGCCATTAGCTTTGGTACTGTCTTTAGCCGTTCCTTTGGCTCGTCCGCCAGCGTCTTTGCCGCTATCAGCTGTATTCGCAGTAATCGTGTCTCGATTTAAGTGCGTCTGCTCAGCCTCATTCTCCGAAGCCTTAAATACCTTTAAGCGGTTAATCCAGCCGCGTGCTTTCTGCTCGGTGTTACTCTCTGCTTTCTTATACACAGTCGCCGAAGCCCCCCTTTTGGGAGCCTCCGGCGCTTGCGTTTGATGAGAAAACAGTTTTTTTAACATGCCTTAAAGGCTCCCTCGCAAAATAGTCACCACCAGCTCGTTAAAGCTCATTCCCGCTTGTCGAGCTGCCATCGGCACCAAGCTATGATCGGTCATCCCCGGCAAGGTGTTGACTTCCAACAACTGAAAGCCGCGTTGCTGATCTAACATAACATCGACGCGCCCCCAACCACGGCATCCGACCATTTCAAAGGCTTGCTCCGATAAGCGCTTTAATTCGGCTTCCTGAGCTTCGGTCAACTCATTATCAAAATGATACTGCGTATCATTAGCCTGATATTTCGCCTCAAAATCATAAAACGCGTGCGACGTTTCCAAACGGATCACCGGTAGCGCTTTACCATTCAACACCGCCACCGTAAATTCAGGGCCATTGATCCAACTTTCTGCCAACACCGCCCGATCAAACTGCTGCGCCGCTTGAATCGCTTGTTGCAATTGCGCCGCGCTCTCGACCTTGCTCATGCCAATACTAGAGCCTTCATGAGCCGGTTTGATAATCATCGGAAAACCCAGCTGTTGGCCTAGCTGCTGTAGATCAGTGGTCTCGTCAGGCACCGCATATGCAGGTGTCGGTAAGCCTGCCGCCCGCCATATCTGTTTACACTTAACCTTATCCATGCCCAATGCCGAGGCCATCACATCGCTGCCCGTGTAGGGTTTAGCCATGATCTCTAGCACGCCCTGTAGCGTGCCATCTTCACCGCCACGCCCATGCATAATCAGGAAAGCGCGATCAAACTCGGCCTGTTGCAACTGCGCTAACGGATCGGCCCCTGCGGCACAAAGATCAATACCAAACGCATCCACATTGGCTTGTTTTAAGCCACGTAACACTTCGGCGCCACTTTTTAGTGAAATGCTACGCTCGGCAGACGAGCCGCCGTAGAGTACCGCCACTCGACCAAACTCGGCACGTTCCTGCGCAGATATCATAAAATAATCCATCAATCCGTCTCCACGGCAGACTCAGCCGCCGTTAAATCTAGCGTCGATAACTGATGTGCCAGCGCGGTGATATTACCCGCCCCCTGCGTTAGGAGCAGGTCACCCGGCTGTAACAGGTTTTTGAGTACGCTCGGCACCACATCAACCGATTCAACAAACACCGGATCAACACTGCCCCGCTGACGAATACTACGACACAGACTACGACTATCCGCCCCAGCGATAGGCTCTTCGCCTGCGGCATACACTTCCATCAATAACAGCACATCGGCTTCCGATAATACCTGCACGAAATCTTCATACAGATCGCGAGTACGCGTAAAACGGTGTGGTTGATTGATCATCACCAAACGCTTATCGGGCCACCCCTCTTTGACTGCACGAATAGTCGCCTGAACTTCACGGGGATGATGACCATAATCATCCACCAGCATCGCCGAGCCTCCCTTAACAGGTATATCACCCAATACCTGAAAGCGTCGTCCCACCCCTTCAAATTTTTTCAACGCGGCACAGATCGATGCATCATCAATGCCTTCATCACTGGCCACCGCTATCGTCGCCAGAGCATTCAAGACATTATGTCGGCCCGGCATATTCAACGTAACCTGTAAATCAGCACGGCCATCGGGACGTTTCACCGTAAAACTGGTTTGCATACCCCGCTGAACAATCGCTTGCGCGCGATAATCCGCCGCTTCATTCACACCATAGGTGACGATCGGCCGACCCACGTGCGGAATCACTTCCTGTACCACCGGATCATCGGTACATAACACCGCCAAACCGTAAAAAGGCAGGTTATGCAGAAAATCGATAAAGGTCTGCTTCAGCTTGCCAAAATCGCCACCATAGGTATCCATATGGTCGGCATCAATATTCGTGACAATCGCTACCATCGGTTGTAAATGCAGAAACGATGCATCGCTTTCATCCGCTTCGGCCACCAGATAACGGCTGCCGCCTAGCTTGGCGTTGGTGCCCGCACTGTTGAGTCGCCCACCAATCACAAACGTCGGATCTAAGCCGGCTTGCGCCATCACCGAGGCCAATAAACTGGTGGTGGTCGTCTTACCGTGCGTACCGGCAACCGCGATACCGTGACGATAACGCATCAGTTCTGCCAGCATTTCTGCCCGTCGTACAATCGGTATACGCCGTTCACGCGCAGCGCTTACTTCCGGGTTATCGTCACCGACCGCGGTTGAAGTCACTACGACATTCGCCGCGGTAACGTTCTCAGCGAGATGACCGATGAAGATTTCAGCTCCCATCTGTTGCAGCCGCTCGGTAGTCACCGATGTTCTAATATCAGAACCGCTAATCTGATAGCCCTGATTCAGCAACACCTCGGCGATACCGCACATACCCACGCCGCCGATACCAACAAAATGGATTCGACGAATTCGGCGCATCTCGGGAACTGCATACATTTCGGCGATATTATCAGTCACTTCTTCATTACCTCCAGACAGAACTTAGCAACGGTTTGACTCGCTTCAGGCTGCCCCAGTTGACGCGCTTTTTGCGCCATATCCAGCAGTACCCGACGATCATTCAATTGTTCTGTCAAAATATTGATTAGCCGATCTCGGCTCAATTCACGCTGTTGTATCAAGATCGCCGCACCTGCCTCGGCTAAATAGCGGGCATTACCCGTTTGATGATCATCCACCGCAAATGGAAATGGCACTAACACAGAAGCCACGCCTGCAATGCTCAACTCACTCACCGTGAGGGCGCCTGAACGACATAAGACTAAATCTGCCCAGCCATAAGCCTCATCCATCCGCTCGATAAACGGCACGACACGAATCGTGTCACGCTCTGTCAGCCCTACCGCGCGATACAGCGCTTGGGTTTCGGCTAAATTACGCTTACCGACCTGATGCAAAACCTCCAGCGTCACTCCCTCAGGCAAGCCATTTATCACCTCGGGCAATAATTCATTAATCGCCTTAGCACCCAGGCTTCCACCAACGACTAACAACCGTAGCGGGCCATCTCGATCGGCAAAACGTTGCGCCGGCTCTGGGAGTTGCAAAATATCACCACGTACCGGATTACCCACCACGGTGGTGTTAATCTTGTCGCTAAACGCGCCGCCAAAGGCTTCGAGCACGCGCCGCGCCAGCCGCGATAAAATTTTATTGGTCATACCGGCATAGGCGTTTTGTTCATGCACCAAGACAGGAATACCGCTCAACCAGGCCGCCAGTCCTCCTGGGCCAGACGCAAAACCGCCCATCCCCAGCACCGCATCGGGTTTAACCCGACGCAACACCCTGAAGGCTTGATACAGCGCCTGCAGCAAGCGCAAGGGTGCCAGCAGTAAGCTTAACTTGCCCTTACCACGCAGCCCTTTCACCTCAATACAGTGCAATTTAATCTCTGCAGCAGGTACCACATCCGCTTCAATTCCCGCCGCCGTGCCCAGCCATTCAACCGATACCCCCTGTTGACGTAAACAATCGGCGGTTGCCAGCGCCGGAAACACATGTCCACCGGTACCCCCGGCCATGATTAAGACTTTACGAGCGTTATCCATCAGCGTTACCTGCTGTCAATTTTTGCTGCTTCCCTGACGGCTTACTCACCGCATTCACCTGTAACCGTTTCAACTCGTAATCGACTCGCATCACGATCGCAATCATGACGCAACTGATCACCAAACTACTGCCGCCATAACTCACCAAGGGCAACGTCAAACCTTTCGTCGGTAGCGCACCGACATTAACGCCGATATTAATCAACGCCTGCCCTGTCAGCATGATGGCAAAGCCATACACCATATAGGCCATGAAAAATTGCTGTAACTTTTCCGCTCGCCGACCGATGCGAAACATCCGTTGTGCCATCAGGCCATATAAAACTACCACCAGCAACGCAAACACTAAGCCCATCTCTTCGGCCAATACCGAAAACACAAAGTCGGTATGTGCCTCTGGCAGATAAAACAACTTTTGCACACTATTACCCAAGCCGGCACCGAACCAATCACCTCGACCAAAGGCGATCTGCGCTTGCGCCAACTGATAGCCTGAACCGAAAGGATCGGCCCAAGGATCGAGAAACGTCTTCAAGCGCACCACACGATAAGGCTGTAACATCGCCAACGATGGAATCACCACGGCACAGCCAATCACGATCAAGGCAAACTGACTAAACTTCATACCGCCGAGAAAAATCATCCCCATGACACTGCCCATCAATACCACCGCGGCACCGAAATCGGGTTCTAAAATAATCAAGAAGACAAAAAAGGCCAGCGGTAACGCCGGCTTCGCAATGCCTTTCCAGCTGCTGCGCACTTCACTCAGGCGGCGCACCAAATAACCCGACAAATAAATCACCATGGCAAACTTTGCCACTTCCGATGCTTGCAGGTTGATCGGTCCTAATGGAATCCAGCGCACCGAACCATTAATTTCACGACCGACTAGCAGTACTAACACCAACAGAACAGCACCTAACAATAGCCACCAAGGGCCACTCTTCTGCCAGAAAGCGATGGGAATTCTAACGGCGATAATCGCCGCCGTGAGGCCCAGCAGAATAAAGATTCCGTGCCGAATCATATAAAAAAACGGGTTACTATTACGCACCGCAGCCACTTCAATAGAGGCCGAGCTGATCATGACAAAACCGATCAAAATCAGGCATAAGGTGGCCGCCATCAATAACGGATCGAAGGGTAATACCCGATCATTCAGCCTCACTGGCATCGTTGCCGAGCCTTTTAGCGCAGCTGAAACGGCGCTACTCATAGTCCCTCCACCGCCTCAATAAAGGCATCGCCACGGGCGGGAAAACCGCTAAACATATCGAAACTGGCACAGGCCGGCGACAACAGCACGATATCACCGGGCCGAGCCAGCTGTGCTGCCCGTTGTACCGCCGCGCTCATGCTGTCAGCGTAATGTGCCTCGACATCCGTCACCGCAGCAGCAATCAAGGGCGCGTCTTCACCGATCAGTACTAGCCCTCTCGACGCTGCCCGTAATGGCTGATCGAGATCACTAAAATCGGCCCCTTTACCCACGCCCCCCGCGATTAGAACGATTTTGTTACCTTCCGCGAGACTCGCGGATAAACCATTAATCGCCGCCACGGTCGCGCCGACATTAGTGCCCTTACTGTCATTAAAATAATGCACACCCTGCTTATCGGCGACCCACTGACAACGATGCTTTAACCCCGTAAAGTCTCGCAGCGTTTGCAACATAGAATCCAGCGGCAGACCGACCGCTTCACCCAGTGCCAATGCCGCCAAGGCATTAGCCAAATTATGCTGACCTTGAATCTTGAGTTCACTGATCGCCAACAGTGGCGTTAAACCCCGAGCCAGAAAAACCTCGCCCGCTTGATTCAGTAGGCCAAACTGATTCAGATCGGGCCGCCCCAAACCAAAACTACGGATATTAACGCCGCTGCTTACCAACGGTGAGGTTAACGGATCATCACGATTGACGATCACATTCGCGGCACCTTTAAAGACCCGATGTTTCGCTTGATAATACAGCGCTAGGCTATTGTGATAGCGATCGAGATGATCGGGACTGACGTTCAACACGGTAGCCGCCGCCGCTCGCAGATCATTCACCGTTTCCAACTGAAAGCTGGAGAGTTCCAACACATAGAGCGCTTGCTCGCCCACGCTGAGCATATCTAACACGGGGGTACCGAGGTTGCCACCAATGCCGGTATCAATCCCCGCATCCCGTGCCATCTGGCCCACCAAGGTTGTCACCGTGCTTTTTGCATTCGAACCGGTAATGGCAATGATCGGTGCCGTCACCGCCTGACAGAAGAGATCGATATCGCCACTGAGTTTCACGCCCGCCGCCACGGCGGCCTGAATCGCAGGCTGATCTTTCGCTACGCCGGGACTCAATAGGATTTCACTGGCGCGACACAACAATGTTGCATCCAATTCACCGCAATGCACTTCCACCGCCGCAAACTCTTCCTTAATCAACGCAAGATTCGGCGGCGCATTCCGCGTATCAACGAGCATAAACGGTAAACCTTTAGCCGCTAAATAGCGGGCACAGGAAAGCCCGGTCTGTCCCAGTCCGATGATAATCCGCAATTGATCCGTCGCTATCAGGCTCACAATCTCTCCGTTAACGTATTTTTAAAGTGGCTAAGCCAATCAGTACCAACACCACGGTAATGATCCAGAAACGCACAATAACCCGTGGCTCAGGCCAGCCTTTCAATTCAAAATGATGATGCAACGGTGCCATTCTAAAGATGCGTCGGCCAGTTAATTTAAAGGAGCCCACCTGTAAAATCACCGACACCGTTTCGATAACAAACACACCGCCCATGATCATCAGTACGAATTCCTGACGCACGATAACGGCGATCACACCTAACGCAGCGCCTAATGCAAGCGCGCCCACATCCCCCATAAAAACTTGAGCGGGATAGGTGTTAAACCAGAGAAAACCCAAACCGGCACCAACAATCGAGGCACAGATAATCACTAACTCACCCGCCCCCGCGATATAGGGAATATGCAAGTAAGTGGCAAAGTTAACGTTACCCCCCAAATAAGCGAAAAAGCCCAATGCGCCGGCCACCAATACCGTCGGTAAAATAGCCAAGCCATCTAAACCGTCGGTGAGATTAACGGCGTTGGATGTGCCGACAATCACAAAATAGGTAAAGACAATAAAGAACAGCCCCATTTCGATAACGATATCTTTAAATATCGGAATAATGAGCTGTGTTTCTGCCGCCGATTGCGCCGTCATATAGAGTACAATGGCGGCTCCGAGACCACCCACCGATTGCCAGAAGTATTTCCAGCGAGCCGGTAAGCCTCGCGTACTTTTTTCAATCACCATGCGGTAATCATCAACCCAACCCACGGCACCGAAAATGAAGGTCACGCCCAGTACAATCCAGGTATAACGGTTACTCAGATCAGACCATAACAAGCTACTGATCATAATCGCTAAAATGATCAAGGCACCGCCCATCGTCGGGGTGCCTGCCTTACTGAAGTGCGATTCCGGACCATCGTTACGCACCGTCTGACCTATCTGTTTACTTTTCAACTTGCGGATTAGAGCAGGCCCCAGCATTAATGAGATCGCCAGTGCGGTCAGCACGCCGAGTATGCCGCGTAAGGTCAGATAACTAAACACGGTGAAAAAACTGTTATATTCAGCCAGCCAATTGGCCAAAAACAATAACATCAGTGACTACTCCCATCGGTCGAGCCATCGTTGGTCAGGCCCGTTACAATTTTATCCATGCCGGCACTGCGCGAGCCTTTAACTAATAGAACCCGCGGCTGCGTTGGTAGTTGTTGTAGATAACGCAACAACGCGGCTTTATCGGTAAAATGCTCGGCACTTTTACCGCCCGCCGCACGATAACTTGCCTGTGTCGCACGGCTTAAAACACCGCAACTCAAAAGGCGATCGATATTTTTCTGCGCCGCATATAAGCCGACCTCGCGATGCTTCTCGTCTGCATCGCTGCCCAGCTCGCCCATATCACCGAGCACCAACACCTGCTCTCCCTCGAGTTCGGCGAGCGTATCCAATGCCGCTTTGACGGCATCAGGATTAGCGTTGTAACTGTCATCGATGATTAAGGTCTGTTCATCTAAGCGAATCGGTCTCATGCGACCGGCAACGGCCTGACACTGACTCAAGCCCTTTGCCACCACCAGCGGGTCGCAATGATCGGCCAACAGTGCCGCCGCTGCCGCGAGGGCATTGGCAATATTATGTCGCCCCATCAAAGCCAGACTAACCGGATATTGATGGCCTCGGTAATTCAGTTCAAAGGCATAACAGCCGGTTGACTGTAAGCGAATGGCTGAGGCGTATACCGTCGCTGCCCTCTTATCCAGCGAGAACGTCATCAAAGGTTGCTGCTGTAACATCCCCAACCAAACATGTGCATGAGGATCATCCAGATTCACCACCGCCGTGCCATGTTCTGACAAGCCTTCAAAAATTTCAGCCTTGGCCAGCACCACCCCTTTGAGCGAACCAAAGCCCTCAAGATGTGCGCCAAAAGCGTTATTCAGAATCGCTACATCCGGCTTAGAAAGATGCGTACTGTAGGCGATTTCATGGGCTCCACTGGCGCCCATCTCAATCACCGCATAACGATCACCGGCAGATAGTCTCAACAAGGTCAGCGGCACACCAATATCGTTATTTAAGTTACCCTGTGTGGCGAGCGTTTGCCCACGCAACCGATTCACCGATGCCAGCATCTCTTTCACCGTGGTTTTGCCACTGCTGCCGGTAACCGCAAACAACGAGCCACTAAACCGATCACGATTAAATGCAGCAATATTGCCCAACGCCATGCGCGTATTACTGACCAGCAATTGAGGCACATCGATATCGACTTCACGTTCGACAACCACCGCCACCGCACCATCAGCAACCGCTTGAGCGACAAACTCATGGGCATCAAAATGCTCGCCGCGTAAGGCAATAAATAGGTCTCCTGGGCGGATATGACGTGTATCAGTGCTGACGCCTAACACTTCACAGCTGACACCGATTAACCGAGCCGACATCGGCTTGACTAATTCACTTAACGAAAACGGGCCGTTCATTGATTCTGCTCCGCATTATCGTTATCACTCACGCCCGTCTGTCGCGACTCATCGTCAGCGACAGAGCGCTTCATAGCCAACGCCTGACGCGCCACGGCTAAATCATCAAATGGCAACTTCACACCCTGAATATCCTGATAAGTTTCATGTCCTTTGCCTGCGATCAACAAAATATCGTCAGGCGCTAAGGCCGCAATCGCTTGTTCAATGGCCTGTTGTCGATCCACCTGACAAATCACCGCGGCCGTATCACTAAAGCCCGTCATGATCATGGCTATAATATGCTCTGGATCTTCCATACGCGGGTTATCACTGGTAACGATAATACGGCCCGCGAGACGTTCAGCGACCTTTGCCATCTGCGGCCGCTTACCGTTATCTCGATCACCACCACAACCAAACACGCACCACAACTGGCCGTGACAATGACTCCGCAGTGCGAGCAAGGCTTTCTCTAAAGCATCGGGGGTATGCGCATAATCAATCACCACCTGCGGTGTCTCTCGTGAAACAAGCGCCATCCGCCCAGCCACCGGGCTTAACTGTCCTACTCCTTGAGCAATTTGCTGCAGTGAATAACCCAACTGATCGGTGATCGCGATCGTCAGGAGTAGATTACTCAAATTAAACCGACCAATAATGCCACTGTCTAATTCGAAGCTGCCCCGAGGCAGCTCAATGTGAGCACGGATACCACTCGCTGAGAGTTGTACCTCGGTGGCTCTCACATCGGCCTCAGGCGATTCACCAAAGCCGACTCGCTGATGCCCCGTTTGCCCTGCCAGCAAGCTGACACCAAAGGCATCGTCAACATTAATCACCTGATGCTCAATGGCCAAATCATTAAACAAGCGCGCCTTAGCGGCCGCGTAATTCGCCATATCACCGTGATAATCAAGATGATCTCGCGACAGGTTAGTAAAGCCCGCAGCGACAAAGTGCACGCCACTAATACGCTGCTGATCGAGCGCATGGCTAGAGACTTCCATCACCACCGCCGTTGCCCCCTGTTGACGAAAATCGGCTAACAATTTATGTACGCCGATAGCATCCGGGGTGGTGTGCGTCGCTGCTTGAAGCTGCCCCAATAACCCATTACCTACCGTACCGATCAAGCCACAGGTCTCACCACAAAAGCTCAACAACTGAGCAACATAGTGAGCGCAGGAGGTCTTACCGTTTGTGCCCGTCACGCCAATCACTTGCAGATGAAGCGAGGGTTCCCCGTAAAAACGTGAAGCAACCTCACCGATCGCGCTAGCCACATCGGCTACCCCGATCAGCGGGATCGACACATCAATAGAGTCCGCTGCAGCCAGTTCTGCGTCATCAACGATCGCAGCGACTGCCCCTTCTGCTGCAGCGGAGCAAACAAAATCAATACCTTTATGACTCACGCCATTACGCGCGAAAAACAGATCGCCTGACTTTACCTGACGACTATCCTGACAAAGCCCGCTGATCAGCAGCGGCGCTAACTTGCTGTCGGCTAGCGACGGCATCAACTCAGCCAGCGTGTAACTAACATTATTCATTGCATCACCATCCGAGAATCCGCGGGCTGCCAGTTATCCGGCGCCACATTCAACATTCTCAGCGCGCCGCCCACCACTCGGGAAAATAATGGCGCGGCCACTTCACCACCGTAATACTCTTGCCCCTTCGGGTTATCTACCATCACCACGGCAACGATCTCTGGGTTATCCACAGGCGCGACACCGGCAAAAATAGACATATACTGATCATCGGCATAACCATTGCTACCGACTTTATGCACGGTGCCGGTTTTACCCGCCACTCGATAACCCGCAATGGCGGCGCGACGCCCCGTACCGCCGGTTTGTGTCACCGTCTCCATCATTTTTAAGATAGCGGTGGCCACGCTTTCAGGCATCACACGAGTGCTGGATTCGGGCCGATCTAACTTCAACAACGACGCTGGCCGCATCAATCCGCCGGTGGCAAACGGTAAATACGCCTGTGCTAATTGCAACGGGGTCACCGATAAACCATAGCCATACGACATCGTCGCGCGCTCGACTAAACGTTTTTCTGATAAATAAGGCAGCACACCCGACTGTTCACCAGGAAAACCGGTCCCTGGTACCTGTCCCAGCCCTACATTATGAAACACATTACGCACGGCATCGCCATGCAGACTCAAGGCCAGCTTCGTCGCACCGACGTTACTGGATTTAGTAATAATGCGTCCCATACTCAACTTGCCATAGTTACGATGATCGCGAATCGTTTTGCCTTTCACTCGAAGATAGCCCGGTGACGTATCGATAACACTATCCAGGCTATATTTACCACTCATCAGGGCTGCCGCTATCGTCAACGGCTTCATCGTTGAGCCCGGTTCAAAGGTATCGGTCACGGCTCGGTTACGTAGTGACTCCATTCCCTTACCTAAGTTACTGCGATCATTCGGGTTATAAGATGGTTGATTCACCATCGCTAACACTTCGCCGGTGTGTACATCCAACACCACCATCGCTGCCGAATCCGCTTTATGAGCCTGCACCGCCGCCTTCAGTTCACGGTAAGCTAAATATTGCAACCGCAGATCGATACTCAGTTGCAGATCTTTACCCTGCACCATGGGTTCTAATTCACGGATATGTTTAACCGTTCGCCCTAACAGATCTCGCATCACGAGTTTTTTACCCGGCACGCCCTGCAGCCAATCTTCGAACGCCAGCTCGATGCCTTCTTGTCCCGCACCATCTAAGCCAGTAAAGCCGACTAAATGCGTCGCCACTTCGGCCGCAGGATAAAAACGCTTATATTCACGATCGACATAAACGCCCGGAATATGCAGGTCTTCAACCTGTTCAGCCTGAGCTGGCGTCATTTGCCGCTTCAGGTAGATAAACTGCTTATCACGAAAACGCGACACCCGTTTTAGTAACGCCGTCTTATCGCTGTCGATCAAACTGGCTAACTTATTAAGCGAACCGTTTTGCAGATCAAACTCTTTCGGATTCATCCACACCGTTGAAACCGGCGCACTCACCGATAAAGGCAAACCGTTACGATCACTGATCATGCCTCGATGAGCAGGAATAACCGCGGTTCGCAGCACGCGCGCATCACCCTGACGCTTTAAAAACGCCTGTTCATGCACGTTTAGCGAGAGCATCTTGCCAGCCACGGCGGTGGCAATCAGACACAGCAAAAAGAACACCAGCCATAAGCGCCAGCCTCTTGCTGCACGAGCTTGTAAGCCTTGCTCATCGCTCATCTCTGATCACCTCAACCTGCTCAGGAATTCGCATCCCTAAACGTTTAATGGCCACTGATTCAACCCGGTTATTCGCCGCTAACGTACCCTGTTCGAGTAATAGCTGCCCCCACTCGACTTGCAACTCATCCCATTGCTGCACCAGTTCTTGTTGCTGATTAAACAAAATTCGATACTGATGTGCCGACCAAATAACCAGCAACGCCGACACCACCAACGCCACTACCAAGCAAAACAGAAGCAACCCAGGCTTTATCAGCTCTGCCGGTTCGACTAAGCCACTAATCGCAGGCTCGGGTTTAGCCTGCAACCACGGCGGCAGCGACACATTCAGTTTCATCGAACTTTCTTAGCGACTCGCATCACGGCACTACGTGAACGCGGATTATCTGACACCTCGTCACGCCCCGCTTTCACCGCCTTACCGACCGCTTTGAGTCGAATATTCAACATATCATCGGTCACCGGAATGCCCGGCGGCAGATGCTCATCGCCTTTAACGTATTTACGAATAAAACGCTTAACGATCCGATCTTCCAGCGAATGAAAGCTGATCACCACCAGATTGCCACCCGGCTTAAGCATATCGAGAGCTTGATCAAGGCAGTCTTCCAGATCCTCTAATTCACGATTAATAAAGATACGGATACCCTGAAAAGCCCGAGTTGCTGGATTTTTCCCTTTCTCCCAGGCGGGGTTAGCCTCAGTAATAATCTTCGCTAGACGGGCCGTGGTGACAATCGGATCGAGCGCTCGCTCGTTGATAATCGCCCGCGCCATCCGCCGTGAATGACGCTCTTCTCCATAGGTATACATCACATCGGCAATTTCTTTCTCACTCGCCCGCGCGATCCACTCGGCCGCACTCTCACCGACATCCGGATTCATGCGCATATCCAAAGGGCCATCGGTCATAAAGCTAAAGCCACGGTTTGGATCATCCAACTGTGGCGAGGAAACGCCCAAATCAAGCAATACGCCATCCACCTGACCGGCCAAATCACGCTGCCGCACAAACTCTTCTAATTGCGCAAATGAACCACGTTCAATACTAAAGCGCGGCTCATCAGCAAATCGCTCGGCGGCACAGGCAATAGCTTCGGGGTCTTTATCGATCGCCATCAGATGCCCCTGTGCTGATAAACGACTCAATACCAGCGCAGAATGACCTCCACGGCCAAAAGTGCCGTCTATATAAAACCCATCCGGATCTTCGACCAGGGTATCCACAGCCTCATTCAGCAATACTGTGATATGTTTAAACTCTGCACTCATGTGCTAACCCCTGTCGGTTTAAAGTGATAAATTTTGTAACTCATCCGGTAGCTCTGCAGCATCGGCTTCAGCCAAATATTCTTCTCGGGTTGCCATCCAGTGCTCTTCGCTCCAGATTTCAAACTTACTCCCCTGCCCCAGTAAGATTATCTTCTTACTCAGGCCGGCATAGTCTCGCAATGTCGCGGGTAATAACAAACGACCATTGCCATCCATATCAATATCGGTAGCATGGCCAATCAGTAATCGCTGAATCCGCCGAACCGCCGGTTTAAAACTGGGTAACGCTTCAATTTTGGCTTCAATCTCTTCCCATTCCGCTAGTGGGTATAGCAATAAACAGCGTTCTTCCGTATCAATCGTTGCAACCATCTGCCCACCGCAATGCTCCGAGAGCCTGTCGCGGTAGCGTGCCGGTATGGCCATTCGGCCCTTGGCATCCAGATTGATTGGATTGACCCCTCGAAAAAACAAAAAATCCTCCTGAAAAAATCAAAATAACCCACATTTACCCACATTTACCCACTAGTGCACACTATAGGAATTAAGCCCTCTATTTGCAAGAAAGAAAGCGCTGTAAAGCAGCGTATAAATCAACCGATGATCGACTCGACGAATAACATTCATCGCCCAGCGCTAGCGATCTTAAAAAACAATCACAAAAACAGCGAGTTGAAATAAGTAAGCATTCACTACAGCGGAAAACACGCTAACGCATATGAAAATAAAGCAGGCATAAAATAACGCGACAGAACTCAGGTTATTCAATCAAAAAGCGACACCCTGAAGATTGAGAGAAAGAGATAATAGCGACAGTCATCAGTAACACCTAAAACCGAGCGATAATCGCAGCGCCAGCCACGCCATTTAAAACAGCTCAAAACACTACGATAAAAACACTCAACAGCCGCCAACAAATATAAAAACAAGATATTAAAAAGATATTGATTGATAACCTGTAGAGCCGTGCAGGCATACCCCTTGGGTACCTCACGGCGATGATGTCTGGGTTTGCGGTTCAATCGCGATGAGGGCATCGCTCGCTACATAAACAATGCGCTTGTAGGCGCCGTGCTGGCATGCCCCTTGGGTACCTCACGACGATGCGCTTAATTGGTGGTTCAATATTTATGCTTCAATCGCGATGAGGGCATCGCTCGCTACATAAACAATGCGTTTGTAGGCGCCGTGCTGGCATGCCCCTTGGGTATCCCACGCCGATGATGTCTGGGTTTGCGGTTCAATCGCGATGAGGGCATCGCTCACTACATAAACAATGCATTTGTAGGCGCCGTGCTGGCATGCCCCTTGGCTACCTCACGGCGATGTGCTTAATTGATGGTTCAATATTTATGTTTCAATCGCGATGAGGGCATCGCTCGCCACAAAAACAATGCATTTGTAGGAGCCGTGCTGGCATGCCCCTTGGGTACCTCACGGCGATGCGCTTAATTGGTGGTTCAATATTTATGCTTCAATCGCGATGAGGGCATCGCTCGCTACATAAACAATACATTTGTAGGAGCCGTGCTGGCATGCCCCTTGGGTACCTCACGGCGATAATGTCTGGGTTTGCGATTCAATCGCGATGAGGGCATCGCTCGCTACAAAAACAATGCATTTGTAGGAGCCGTGCCCCACGGCGATAAGCCCTAGGTGTTGACAAGGAGTTGTCGTGGACAATCATTCTGTTCGCATTAATCTAAAAATCGGTAAGCTGGTAAGCTGGTAAGCTGGTGAGCTGGTAAGAATTGTAGAGTTCGCCGATAAGCCGGGTTTTGTCGTGGACAATCATTCATCTAGGGCCTGCGTCGCCACAGGCCTCAAGCGACCTACCCGAATCCAGCATGGGCCATGCCGCATGGATTCCTATTTGGTCTTGCTCCAGGTGGGGTTTACCTTGCCGTGACGTGTTACCACGCACGCGGTGCGCTCTTACCGCACCCTTTCACCCTTACCGGCTTCCTGTAAACAGGAAACGTAGGCGGTTTGCTCTCTGCTGCACTTGCCGTAGGCTTTCGCCTCCCAGGCGTTACCTGGCACCCTGCCCGATGGAGCCCGGACTTTCCTCCCCTTCCTTACGGAAGCAGCGATTGTCTGGCGAACTCTACGGCGCAAAGGATACCAGCAAGCACACTATAAGCAAGCACAACAATCATCCAAGCGATGAATTATTTCCGTTCAAGCGCTGCTTGATACAACACTTTCTTTTTAATACCGGTAATTTTCGCCGCCAACGCCGAGGCCTGCTTTACCGATAGCTCTTCCAGCAAGATATCCAGCACCTCACTACTGCGAGGGTCAAGCAGCGTCTCATCCTGCTTAGGTGCCCCTTCGACCATCAACACAAACTCACCTTTACGCTGATTAGGGTCGGCCTCAACCTGAGCCAGCACCTCCTCAGCAGTGCCATTGAGAAAAGTTTCAAACGTCTTAGTCAACTCACGCGCTAAGGCGATATTTCGCTCTGGCCCAAACGCAGCCACGATATCTCGCAAACTATCGATAATCCGATGAGGCGATTCATAAAACATCAAGGTACGGTTTTCTGCGGCTAACCCGGTATAAAAATTCAGTCGCTGCTGAGATTTAGCTGGCGGAAAGCCCTCAAAGGCAAAACGATCAGAAGGAACACCCGCAGCACTCAAAGCCACCACCAAAGCACAACACCCCGGTAGAGGCACCACGCGAAAACCAGCCGAGCGTACCTCACGCACTAAAACGAAGCCTGGATCGGAGATCAACGGCGTGCCAGCATCAGAAATCAGCGCGATATCGTTCCCTTGTTGCAATTTTTCGATAATTTTTTGCTGCTGCTGGCGTTCATTATGGTCATGAACTGCTATCATCGGCGTTTTGATATTAAAGTGTGACAGCAAACGACCACTATGACGGGTATCTTCTGCCGCAATCAATGCGACCGACTCCAATATACGGAGCGCGCGCGGCGTCATATCTTCCAAGTTGCCTATTGGCGTTGCGACTACATACAAAACTGCTTCGGACATCAGTATTCGAACCATTTATAATTCAGGATGTGAAAGTATATGACGTTTCCAAGCCGTCTGTCTCTGGTCCTCACCGCCAGCGTGGCACTTTTTCTCTCCGGTTGCGGTGTACAACCGGGAAATACCGTCACTCAGACCTCAACCGACCCTATGCAGCAGGTTGCCGCCCTTATTCAACAGGCCGAAGTGGCTGCGCCGATTAAACGCGCTCAACTCAAAGCGCAAGCAGCGCGTATTCTCATCAGCCAGAATCGACAAGCGGAAGCCTCGAAGCTACTCGATGAGATTGATATGCAACTTCTGACACCAGCGTTGCAGTTTGAAATATCTGAATTAAAGGCGCGCACCGCACTCGCGCAGCAAGACGGCCAACGAGCCCTACGCTATCTGCAGCAATTACCCGCAACCACCACCAACAGCTTGCCGCCAGCACAGCAATATAGAATCGGTGAGATGCAAGCAGATGCCTATCGTTATCAACAAAACGACTATTTTGAATTACAACAACTGATTCAACTCAGCGGCTTAAGCGGCTACCGTTCTGCGGATAAAACCAAAGCACTGCATAACCGTATCTGGATGCTTCTCACTCAGATGCCGATCGAGCAATTAACACAACTTAGCCAACAAGTAGATAACAGCTATTACCAACAAGGCTGGTATGAGCTCGCCTTAAGTGCAGACAATGTCCGCGATCTCAGTCAGCAGAACACACAGTTACAGCAATGGGAGACACTCTGGCAATCACACCCTGCACAGCAGATCCCGCCGGATGCATTATTAACCATCACCGCTGCGGATACCCTTAATGCCGAGCATATTGCGCTGTTTCTTCCCATGAGTGGCAATCTTAAAAAACCCGCAGAAGCGATTATCACCGGGTTTATGACCGCCCACTATAATGCGGTCGAAGCCGGTAAAACAACCGCCAAAGTCACCTTTCTCGATTCGACCAAAATCACCACGGCTGAGCAACTTTATCAACTCGCGACAGAGCGTCATATTGACTTAATTATTGGCCCTCTACAGAAAGAGCTGGTCGAAAGCCTAATCAACTATGGCCCCGCGCCGATTCCAACACTCACCCTCAATACGGCACCAGGACAACAACAAGGCAATATTTATCAATTTGGCCTAGCGATTGAAGATGAGGCAACACAAGCAGCCGATCGCGCCTGGCAGGATCAAAAGCGTCAAGTATTGATCTATACCGCAGATACCGATTGGGGAGATAGAGCCGCGAACGCCTTCGCACAACGCTTTACTGAACTCGGTGGCACGGTACTCGATAGCCTTCGTTATAATAACAACAGCAGCTATTCTGAACAGATAGCCGGATTACTCAATACCGACGATAGCAGCCTCCGCAATACTCAACTCACTCGAGTGATCGGGCAACGGCCACATTTCGAAAGCCGGCGCCGTCAAGATGTCGATGCTATCTTCCTCTCAGCCCTGCCGCAAAGTGCCCGTCAAATTAAGCCTACACTCGCATTCCACTATGCGGGTAATGTGCCGGTGTATGCCACATCGCATATCTACACCGGTTCGGCATCGGCCATCGAAGATCAAGATCTTAATGATATCCGTTTTGTCAGCACGCCTTGGCTGAGCAGTCCTCCATCGACGGCTCATTTACAGTTGGCTCAGTTACGTGATGATACCGATAGCCGTTTTGGCCGTCTCTACGCGCTCGGTATCGACGCCTTCAGTCTCTTCCCCTATCTAGCGCAACTATCCGCCTCGACGTCTGCTAAGATAGAAGGCGAAACTGGCTCACTCTCCATGAGTGAGCATAACCAGATTTTACGTACCCTCAATTGGGCCATCTTCAAACAAGGACTCGCCCAGCCTTTAGACTGAGACCGCTATGGACAGACAACAAATCGGCAAGGACGCCGAGCAAAAAGCATTACAATACCTAAAAAAACAGGGCATGAAGTTGATCGATAAAAACTTTCACTGTCGATTTGGTGAGATAGATTTGATTATGCGCGATAGAGATCAACTCGTCTTTGTCGAAGTCCGCAGCAGACGTCATCGCCAATGGGGCGGTGCCAGTTTATCTGTCGATTTTCGTAAACAGAAGAAATTAATAAAAACAGCCAGTTACTTTCTCAGCCAACAAAAAGGCAGTAACCTACCTATATGTCGGTTTGATGTTATAGCATTTGAGGCCAATCAGGATAACGGGAGTGGAGATTCCTGCCCCGTATGGTATAAAGACGCCTTCAGACCTGAAGCCACTTTCTGACAGGAGCACCGATGGTACTTCAAGACCGAGTCATTAGCCTATTTCATAACAGCATGGAGGTTAATGCCCAAACCATCGAAGAATACACCCCGATGATCTCCCATGCCGGAGAACTGTTACTCGGCTGCCTTATATCCGAAAACAAGATTCTCTGTTGCGGTAACGGCGGCAGTGCGGCACTTTCACAGCACTTTAGCAGCCTACTGATGAATCAGTTTCGTCATGAACGCCCAGGCCTGCCCGCCATTTCACTCAGCGCCGAAGGCTCTGCGTTAACCGGCATCGCTCAAGATGGGCAGTTTAATGATATCTTCTCGAAACAGATTCGCGCCCTAGGTCAACCAGGCGATCTACTGCTGATCATCTCGAGTGATGGCCGTGCGGCAAACCTAGTGCAAGCGATTCAAGCCGCCCACGATCGGGATATGCTGGTGATTGCCCTCACTGGGGGAACTAATGACAATATTCACTCTCTATTACTGCCAGACGAGGTGGAGTTTTGTATTCCGGCAGATGACCCTGCACTTATTTTTGGCGCACAGACTCTAATTTTACACGCCCTGTGCGATCTAATCGATTATCAACTTTTTGGTGGAGAAGAGTAAATGAAACGGATAACAACCCTGATTTTATTAGGTCTTTTAAGCACCGGCTGTTCAACCGTTGTCAGCAGCTTAAAAGAAGAACCCATTCAAGAAGACCCGACAGGCCGAACTACCGGCAGCTTTGTCGATGACGAACTTATCGAAATCAAATCCAACGTCAATATCAGCAAAGGCTCTGCCGAACTCAGCAGTAGCCACATAAACATCACCAGTTTTAACGGTATCGTATTGATTGCCGGACAGGTCGCTACCGAAGCCAGTCGACAAGAAGCGGAGCAAATTGTTAGTCAGGTCCGTAAAATTCGCCGTATCCATAACGAGCTGACCATCACCAGCCCCACCTCGACGCTGACACGCGCCAGTGATACCTGGATCACCGCCAAGATCAAAGCCAACATGATTGGCGACAAACAAATCGACGCGACTCAGATTAAAGTCGTCACTGAAAACGGCGTTGTTTATCTGATGGGACTCGTCACCCGCGCCCAATCCGATAAAGCCATTGAAGTGGTCCGACGCGTTAACGGCATCCAAAAAATCGTCAAAATCTTCGAATATATCGATTAATAGAAATAGATCGAAAGGTGCAGCGGTCTTGACGAACCGCACCGGTGGTGTGGATAGAATACCCACCCGGCCTTGTAGCGAGCGACGTAGCATGCCCTCTGGGTACCATCGTCGCGATTGAACGGCAAATATTGAACCACACATCAAACACATCGGCGTGAGGCACCCAAGGGGCATGCCAGCACGGCTCCTACAGTTCGTCCATCAGCATTTGCGGTGGTGTGGATAGAATACCCACCCAGCCTTGTAGCGAGCGACGTAGCATGCCCTCTGGGTACCCTCGTCGCGATTGAACGGCAAATATTGAACCATAAATCAAACACATCGCCGTGACCTACAGTTCGGTGGATAGAATGCCCACCGAGCCTTGTAGCGAGCGACGCCCTCGTCGCGATTGAACGGCAAATATTGAACCACACATCAAACACATCGCCGTGAGGCACCCAAGGGGCATGCCAGCACGGCACCTACAGTTCGTCCATCAGCATTTGCGCTGGTGTGGATAGAATACCCACCCAGCCTTGTAGCGAGCGACGCCCTCGTCGCGATTGAACGGCAAATATTGAACCACACATCAAACACATCGCCGTGAGGCACCCAAGGGGCATGCCAACACGACTCTGACACAAACACCCGCCGTGAGGCACCCAAGGGGCATGCCAGCACGGCTCCTACAGTTCGTCCATTAGCATTTGCGCTGGTGTGGATAGAATACCCACCCGGCCTTGTAGCGAGCGACGTAGCATGCCCTCTGGGTACCCTCGTCGCGATTGAACGGCAAATATTGAACCACACATCAAACACATCGCCGTGAGGCACCCAAGGGGCATGCCAGCACGGCCCTATAGACTATTCGTTAGTACTCTATAACAAGCCACTCGTTGTCGCGCTTGAGCCACACTGACCTTATTTTTACTTCACAACCTTAAGCGAAGGTCGGCTTTTTGCCTTCGGCTTGGGCGCTTCTGGCGGTGTTGGATCTGTTTCCGGCTCGTCGGCAAAAAGCGCCTCAACACCCGGCTCGGCACCAAAACCCATCCCCTGACCATTCTCACGCGCGTAGATAGCCATCACGGCAGCGATCGGCACAAAAACATTCATCGGTACTCCGCCGAAGCGTGCATTAAAGCTGACCGCTTCATTATCAAGCAACAAATTCTGTACCGCTGAAGGCGCGATATTCAAAACTATTTGGCCATCACTGATAAATTGCTGCGGTACCATCACCCCTTGAATTTCAGCATCGATGACCAGATGTGGCGTCCAACCACTGTCCAAAATCCACTCATTCAGAGCACGAATAAGATATCCACGACTCGATTGCATTACTCACTCCAAAAAAAAGGATGAGTAAAAACCCATCCTTTATTGTTTAATACTAATAGTATCGCATCAGTCACGCATTTCACGTTCTTCTTCAGACAGGCTAATCTGAAACGCTTCACGCTCAAACAAACGCTCCATATACTTAAGAAGATCTTTACACTGAGCTTCTGGTAATTCAACACCGAGAATCTCTAAACGCCAAAGCAGCGGAGCAATACAGCAGTCTACTAAGGTAAACTCTTCACTCATAAAGAAATCTTTTTCACCAAAGATAGGTGAAACAGCTACAAGGCTATCACGCAACGCTTTACGCGCTTCATCAGCCTCATCGGCATCTTCAGCCGTCAGCACTATATCGGCTAAAGAACACCAATCGCGCTGAATACGATACATATATAGACGACTTTCAGCACGTGCAACAGGATAGACAGGCAGTAGCGGCGGATGAGGAAAACGCTCATCCAGATACTCCATCATCACATTTGGCTCATACAATACCAGTTCCCGATCCAGCAGGGTCGGCAAACTATTGTACGGATTCAGTGAAGCCAGATCCTCAGGCAAACTGTTTGGATCGCAATCGTTTATCTCAACTGCAACACCCTTTTCAGCCAGAACGATACGTACCCGATGGCTATAATGATCATTGCCATCGGAGTAAAAAGTCATAGAAGAACGCTTGGCCACTACACCCATTAAATCACCCCGTTTCACTTATTCCATAAAAAAAAATATACGCGAACCAACATAATTGGCCCGCGTATCGGTATTCCTGACTCGCCACGTTTAGTGAACGTCGCGCCAGTACTCTTTCTTCAGCGCGAACGCGAAGACAAATAAGATGGCCAGGAAGATCAGCACTTTATAACCCAACGATTCAGATTCAAGCTTAACAGGGTTACCCATGTAAGACATGAAGTTAACGAGGTCATAAATGGTCTTATCAAACTCTTCAACTGACAGCTCGCCTTTCTCAGCAATGCTCAAGCAGCCACCCATTTGCAAACCCGTCAGAGGATCAATGGTCTTCTCTTGATGAGCCATCTCTGCTGCCGTGCAATGGTTGACCTGCAACCCCTGTAGACCTTCCAAGACATTAGGCATACCGACGTCAGGGAAAACCACGTTATTCACACCCCAAGGGCGTGCTGGATCTTTATAGAAGCTACGCAGGTAAGTATATACCCACGACTCACCGCGCAGACGGGTCTCCAGTGTCAAATCCGGTGGCGGTGTACCAAACCATGCTGCAGCATCTGCTGTTGGCATCGCGTTAGTCATCTGCTCACCCACTTTTGTATCACCAAAAATGAGATGCTCTTGCACCAACTCACTCGGCATACCCAAATCGACAGCGGCACGCTCATAACGTTGATAGTCAGCCGAGTGACAACCCATGCAATGGTTGACAAAGGTCGCCATACCACGCTGCAGCGACGCCTTATTCGCATGATCTGGATTCATTTCATCCAGATGAACCCCACCTGTAGCCGCACTAGCTGTCACTGGCGCCAATACTAACAAGATTGCGATAAAAAACTTTTTCATTAGCCTGTCACCCTTTCTGGTACCGGTTTAGTGCTTTCCATTCTGGTGTAGAACGGCATCAGGATAAAGTATGCAAAATACAGTGCAGTACAGATCTGCGCCACCAGTGTCCGGCCTGGAGAAGATGCAACAACCCCAAGATAACCCAGAATCACAAAGCTAATGGCAAAGATAACCAACCAAACTTTACTCATCCAGCCTTTATAACGCATCGATTTAACCGGACTACGATCCAACCAAGGCAGCACGAACAGGATAGCAATCGCCCCACCCATCACTACCACACCAGGGAACTGAGAAGCCGCAATAGGCGGAATCGCACGTAACATGGCGTAGAACGGTGTGAAATACCAAACCGGCGCGATATGCGGCGGAGTCTTCAGCGCGTTAGCGGGTTCGAAGTTAGGCTGCTCGATAAAGTAACCACCCATCTCAGGGAAGAAGAAGATGATCAGGCAGAACACGAACAGGAAGACAACCACGCCGACAATATCTTTAACGGTGTAGTAAGGGTGGAATGGAATACCATCGAGAGGCACACCGTTCTCATCTTTTTTGTCTTTAATCTCAATACCGTCTGGGTTGTTAGAACCGACTTCGTGCAGTGCAATGATATGCATTACAACTAAGCCCAGCAGAACGATAGGCAATGCAACAACATGCAGAGAGAAGAAACGGTTCAGCGTAATACCTGAAATCAGGTAATCACCACGAATCCACTCTGCCAAGTCAGGACCAATCACCGGCACAGCCGAGAATAGTGAGACGATAACTTGCGCACCCCAGTAAGACATCTGTCCCCACGGCAGCAAGTAACCCATGAAGGCTTCAGCCATCAAAGCCAGATAGATTGTCATACCGAAGATCCACACCAACTCACGCGGCTTACGGTAAGAACCGTACAGCAGACCACGGAACATATGTAGATAGACCACGGCAAAGAATGCCGACGCACCGGTAGAGTGCATATAACGGAGTAACCAGCCATAATCTACATCACGCATGATGTATTCAATCGAGGCAAATGCGCCTTCAGCCGTTGGGTTATAGTTCATGGTCAGCCAGATACCGGTTAATATCTGATTAACCAGCACTAACAAGGCAAGAGAACCAAAGAAATACCAAAAGTTGAAGTTCTTTGGAGCGTAGTATTTTGCTAAGTGATCATCCCACATCGCCGTCAGCGGGAAACGATCATCAATCCAGCCAATGATGCCTGGATTTCCTTTATTGCGTGCGCCAGCCATTATGCAGTCTCCTGATCCACACCAACGATGATCACATTATCGCTCTCATAATAATGAGGCGGAATCACCAGGTTAGTAGGTGCCGGAACACCCTTCAATACACGACCAGACAGGTCAAAACGAGAACCGTGACATGGGCAATAAAAACCACCTACCCAATCAGCACCCAGATCTTCAGGCGCCAGTTCAGGACGATACGTTGGCGAACAGCCCAAGTGAGTACAAATACCAACCATCACCGCAATATCTTCACGCAGCGCACGCGCCGGTGTACCCGGAACATAATCTGGCTGTTGTGGCACTGTCGACTCAGGATCTGCTAAACGATCAGAAATCTTTACCAAATTTGCCAGCGCTTCCGGTCCACGACGTACAATCCATACAGGCTTGCCACGCCACTTCACGATCATCTGCTGACCAATTTCCAGCTTACTGACATCCGCTTTAACCGGAGCACCAGCTGTTTTAGCCTTGGCACTCGGGTTCCATGAAGCCACGAACGGAACAGCTGCTCCTACGGCACCCACTGCCCCAACAGCAGAAGTGGCACCGATCAGGAGACGTCGCCGCCCCTTATTCACGCCGTCATTACTCATTAAGACTCTCTCCCCTCACTCAACCTATAACCCCACACTATTGCAGCGCAGTCATTATTGGGTTGCTCAGTAATGAATACCGAATTAACGGATTTTTAAAATGGCACAAATAGTAATGAAATTCCCTGCTTCTTACAAGGCTAATTAGGCGCAAAAGCGCCTTTTTACGCCTATAGTCGAGCGTCTTTTGACCTCATCCCAAAGCACCACCCCAAAATCAAAAAAACGCCCGTACCATTGCTGGCACGGGCGTTTCTTTTGCACGATACAAAACTGTATCGCTGCGAATTAACGCTTGGAGAACTGTGGTTTCTTACGTGCTTTACGTAGACCCACTTTCTTACGCTCAACTTCACGCGCATCACGGGTAACAAAACCAGCTGCACGCAGTTCAGGACGCAATGTTTCATCATATTCCATCAGCGCACGCGTGATACCATGACGGATCGCACCAGCCTGACCGAAACCACCACCGCCTTTAACGGTAATGTAAACATCAAATTTTTCTGCATTACCTGTCAGATCCAGAGGCTGACGCACGATCATGCGAGCAGTTTCGCGACCGAAGTAAACATCCAGTTCACGCTGGTTAACAGTGATTTTACCTGTACCTGGACGTAAAAATACGCGGGCAGTAGAGGATTTACGACGGCCTGTGCCGTAATACTGAGTTGTAGACATATTGACCTGTCCCTTAGACGTTCAGTTCTTGTGGCTGTTGAGCCGCATGCGGATGTTCTGCACCAGCGTACACTTTCATTTTTGTGTACATAGCGCGACCCAGGGGACCTTTAGGCAGCATGCCCTTAACGGCCAATTCGATGGTGCGAGTTGGTTGAGCTTCAACCATCTTCTCGAAAGAAGTTTCACGCAGACCACCAGGGTAACCGGTATGGCGATAGTACATTTTGTCCTTACGCTTGTTACCCGTTACGTTAACTTTCTCAGCGTTAACAACGATGATGTAATCACCGGTATCAACGTGAGGTGTGTATTCTGCTTTATGCTTGCCGCGCAGGCGACGTGCAATCTCGGTAGCCAGACGACCCAGAGTTTTACCCTCAGCGTCAACAACATACCAATCGCGTTTTACCTCTGCAGGCTTAGCGCTAAATGTAGTCATGATAATTTACCTATACATCAGTCTGAACAAGGCCAATCAAGCGATCAGCTAGGTTCGACGACCTTATAATTATTGGTTGTAAACCGCAGTTCACAACGTCAAAATTCCTTGGACCAATCCGAAGGAGCGCGGATTATACTGCAATCACAAAAAGATGCCAATAAAAGATTATCGCCACACCATTTAATTGTAGAAGGCGTGTTGGCATGCCCCTTGGGTATCCCACGCCGATGATGTCTGGGTTTGCGGTTCAATCGCGATGAGGGCATCGCTCGCTACAAGGCTCGGTGGGCATTCTTATCCACCGAACTGTAGGAGCCGTGCTGGCATGCCCCTTGGGTGCCTCACGGCGATGCGGTGTTTGTGTCAGAGCCGTGCTGGCATACCCCTTGGGTGCCTCACGGCTATTGTTTGTGTGGGAGCGACGCCCTCGTCGCGATGAGGGTTCGATGGACATTACCGGAGTGCTGTCCATATCTGTACTATCGGTGCGGTTCGTCGAACTCACCGACACCCAGCGCAAATGCTGCGCCAACAAATAAAGTGGAGAACCGCGCCAACAAATAATATCTAAGCCCGATGTTCGCGGGCCAGATACTCTTGCGACTGCATCTCTAACAGACGACTCTGAGTTCGTTGAATCTCAAACTCGAGCCGCCCTTCACTATAAATCTCATAAATCGACTTTTCGGCCGTCAAAATTAACTTAACGCCGCAATCATAGAATTCATCGACAAGGTTAACGAATCGACGCGCGGCATCATCATTAGTCCGACCTAGCTGCGGTACATTACTAATCAACACCGCATGAAATATCTTGCTTAGTTCAATATAGTCATTCTGACTACGCGGCCCTTCACACAGCTCTGAGAACTCAAACCAAGCAACATCTTCGCAACACCGGCGCGCTTGAATCTTTCGACCATTAACCTCTAATGAGCATCCTTCAGTCACCTCATCGAGATCCGGCACTAATCTTTCAAAACTCGTATTCAGGCTTTTATCTGCCGCTGCGTCCAGTGGGTAGTGATACAACTCAGCCTGCTCAAGTGTGCGCAAACGATAGTCAACACCGCTATCCACATTAACCACTTCAGTAAACTGATTAAGCATTGCAATCGCGGGCAGAAAACGTGACCGCTGCAAACCATTCTCATACAAGCCATCAGGGACAATATTCGAAGTCGCCACCAGCGATACACCATTTTTGAACAGTTCTTCCAGCAACCCGCCCAAAATCATCGCATCGGTAATATCGGTAACAAAAAACTCATCGAAGCAGATAATTTTAAACTCGCTGGCATACTTTTTCCCAATCTCGACCAACGGGTTTGGCGTACCATCAAGTAACTTCAGCTCTTTATGCACTCGCTGCATAAAACGATGAAAGTGAGTACGCTCTTTATTCTCAAACGGCAGGCTATCGAAAAAGGTATCCATCAGGTAAGTTTTACCCCGGCCAACGCCACCCCAAAAATATAACCCTTTAACTGGCTCCAGCGGCTGAGGTTTCTTCAATTTACGAGATAAGCGCCCCATCAATCCAGCCGGCTTTGGCTCATCCTTTTTCGCCACCAAGTCATCATATAAGCGCTGCAGATGCTTAACCGCCTCTTCCTGCGCGGCATCATAGGAAAAATCTTCCCGTTCAAGGTCTTTTTTATAACGAGCAATAGGAGTCATGCGAAAAACCGTACCATTCAAGCTAATGTCAGATATCATCAAAGGATATAAAAGAAGGTTGGGCACTTTACTCCCCACCACTAGGTTTTGCAACGCAACAAAGGGATAAAGGCGGCATCGTTGCAACTCATGCTTCAGCGCACCCCACAAACCATCACCTCAGAATAACAAGGGTGTCGGTGAGCCTTGCGAACCGCACCAGCGAATTTATCACATCAACATCGTTGAATGCGGTTCGTCAAACGCACCACACCCCACGCGAAATATTGCGCTAACGAATAACCTATGGAACGTGTTGGCATAACCCTTGGATACCCTCGTCGCGACGAGTACCCAGAGGGCATGCTAGCGTCGCTCGCTACAAGGCTCGATGGGTATTACACACCCAGCGGACGAACTGTAGGAGCCGTGCCCTCACGGCGATGCGGTGTTTGTATCAGAACCGTTGGCATAACCCTTGGGAACCCTCGTCGCGACGAGGGCGTCGCTCGCTACAAGGCTGGGCGGGTATTCTATACACCGAACTGTAGGAGCCGTGCCCTCACGGCGATGCGGTGTTTGTATCAGAACCGTTGGCATAACCCTTGGGAACCCTCGTCGCGACGAGGGCGTCGCTCGCTACAAGGCTGGGCGGGTATTCTATACACCGAACTGTAGGAGCCGTGCCCTCACGGCGATGCGGTGTTTGTATCAGAACCGTTGGCATAACCCTTGGGGACCCTCGTCGCGACGAGGGCGTCGCTCGCTACGAGGCTCGGTGGGTATTACACACCCAGCGGACGAACTGTAGGAGCCGTGCCCTCACGGCGATGCGGTGTTGGTGTCAGAGTCCTGCTGGTATAGCCCCTGGGTGCCCTCAAGGCGATTGTTTTGATTTGCCGTTCAATCGCGACGAGTCGTCGCTCGCTACAAGGCTTGGTGGGTATTCTATCCACACCATCGGTGCGGTTCGTCGAACTCACCGACACCCTACAAGGACATCACTGGAATCAATAGCGGCAACATGAACGCCGTAAAAGCGCCGGTCATGCCCATCGCTAACCCCCCAAAAGCGCCTGCCATCAAACCATATTCAAAGGCGTAGGCGGTGCCCATACCATGCGCCGATACGCCTAGGGTAAATCCTTTTACTGCCTCATCGGTGACATTGAGAATACGATAAATAGGCGGTGCTAAGACACAACCAATGGCACCGGTGATCAACACCAAACCCGATGCTAGCGAGGGATAGCCGCCCAGCTTTTCCGCTATGCCGATCGCTATCGCCGATGTCACCGATTTCGGCGCAATCGATAACAGCGTTTCTAAGGAAGCATCTAACGCCTGTGCCACCAGAATAGCCGATGCCGCCGCCGTCACCGCACCCGCCATACAAGCCAGCAGCAGCGGCAAGAGCATTTTTTTAACCCGTTCAAGATGATCAAACAACGGCACCGCCAGCGCGACCGTTGCCGGACCCAAGAGAAAATGAATAAACTGCGCGCCTTCAAAATAGGTTTCGTAAGGCGTACCCGTCAGTAACAAAAACAGGATAATCAACGTTAATGACACCAGCACGGGGTGCAACAGGGGCGTACCACCCACACGCCGATTCAACCAGGAGGCGACTATAAAGGTGACAATAGTAACGATCAGCCAAAGCAACGGCTTCGCCGAGAAAAAGGTCCAAAATGCCATCAATACTATTCCTTTTCTAACTGATGTAGCTTTTTAGCCGAGGGATTCAAAATTAATGCCGTAACGATAATCGTCAGCCCGGTACTCACAATCAAGGCTAACAAGATCGCCAGCCAGTCTGCCTGCAACAAAGAGAAATGCGTCATCAACCCCACACCCGCAGGAACAAACAACAAGGCAAGATGCTTCAGTAACGCCTCGGAAGGTAGCCGCAGCGACTCGGGCACCTCCCCCTTAATGATCAAACACACCAGCAGCAATACCATCCCCACCACTGGCCCAGGCACCGGCATGGCCAATGCCATAACAATCAACTCTCCGGCGAATTGAAACAGCAGTAGTATTAAAAAACCAACCAGCATATCGCCCCCAACAAATCGTTACAGCAGTAATACAAAAGCCTCACTGCCAGCATAAAGCGCAAAAATAATAAACAACACACCCGAGGCACGATGCAGCCAAACCACCGAGATATAACGCATCAGTGCTCGCCCTGCTATAACACCAATCACCGATGTTGCCAGCAGCGCTAATGTCGCGCCCAACCAAACCGGCACAGCAGGTTCGGTACTCGCCAGCCCTATCACCGCCAGCTGGGTTTTATCGCCCAACTCAGCGAAAAATAGCATTAACAGCGCGGATAAAAATACACTCTTGCCCGACATCGCAGGGCTATCGTCCTCATCACCCTCTTCAACTTTGAACGACTGCAGACCAAACCAGAGAAACAACAACGCAACCAGACACAAAACGACTGAGCGAGGCAGCCATGCTGACGCCATAGAACCCACGAAAACCGCCAGCACGTTCAAGCTAGCAAACGCAACCACGGCTCCTAACACCACCGGCAGTGGGCGATATCGCGTGGCCAGCGTCATACACACTAACTGACTTTTATCACCAAATTCAGCCATAAAAACCAGCAAAAAAGAACCGATCAGACTGCCTAGAGGATCCATACCCGCTACTCCCAACGCATAAAAAAGCTGGCAATTATACAGAAATAAATACTACTCGCAGGTAATCGAAACAAAAGTTAATTGTTCAGCGGTGATTTTTCGGCAACACGTAAGGCCTGCTCAGTATTCAAATTACATAACTGATCCGCCATATCAACGATATCAATGAGTTGCATTGGATGGCTGCGCATCCATCGCTGCACCGCTCGCTGACCGCCTGCCAACCAGTTAGATAGATCCACCGTCAGCCGCCGAGGAATCACCGCATGCAACGGGTGCAGTTTATCCCCTTCTGACAAAACCGTAATAGCATCCGGCTTTGCTTGGGCTGCCAGCAATAAACGCTCAATTAACTCAGTTTGAAGCAGGGGCGTATCACAAGGCAGAACCAACACAAGCTCAGTATGACAAACATGAAGACCACTCAAGATACCCGCCAAAGGGCCTTGAAACCCAGCTAACTCATCCATAACAACTTGATCAGCTAGATCAGCGTATTCCGGCAGGTGGCGATTACAACTAATAATCAATCGCCGCGCATAAGGCTTGGCAAGCTGCACAGCAAAACCCACCATCGGTAACGAGCGAAACGCCACCAAGCCCTTATCTCGACCACCCATACGCCGACCTTCACCACCGGCCAGCACAATCACATCAACGGGAGCGAGGCCTTTCATCCACCGGTTACCGGCGGGAATAATCCCACTTCATCCCCCTCAGTAATCACCGTCTCTAACGGCACTATTTCTTGATTAACCGAACAAAGCAGCGTGCCATCTAATGCCTGACACCATTGATCACCTCGCAACTTCAAGGTCGCGAGCAGATCGACAACACGCTCACCATTGACAGGTTGATGAACCAATTGCCCAACCCCCAACGCTTCACGTAACGAAGCAAAAAACAACACCTTAACCATCACCACACCCTACACTTAGCATCATCAATACACATCTCATGGCAAGCTTAACATCATGATGCGGATATCGGTCGACTATTATGCCGTTTACAGAAGCGTTATCCATCATCCTTTAGATCCGCCTTGCATAGTCGACCTATTCTTTTTTAAGCCAGCTTTTTTAAGCTACTTAAATAACCGAAAGAGGATAGCCTCACTCGCCAGCTCGATCACTAAAGCCCTACTTCACTAAACGGAATAAACGCGAGTTGATCACCTTCATTAACGATCGTCTGCGCCGGCACCACGAGATAGCCCTTTGCCGAAACAGCCGAACTCAGTACACCCGAGCTTTGACTATGAGCCAACACCGCTCTGCCCGCCTGAATATCGACCCGAAGATACTCTTGCCGCCCAATCGCCCGCGGACGACTAAAACCCGCCTCAACCGACAGCGTTAACGGTGGTGACGAGTCAGCGCCCATTGATTGCAATAAAAAAGGCCGTGCCAATATAGTGAAGGTCACCAATACGGCAGAAGGGTTTCCCGGCAAACCCAACAGAGGCTTGCCATTAACATAGCCAAATGCCATCGGCTTACCCGGTTTAATGGCCAGCTTCCAGAGTTTCAACTCCCCCTGAGATTCAACCGCCGCTTTAACATGATCCTCTTCTCCGACAGACACGCCACCGCTAGTAATAATACAATCCGCTTGCTCAGACGCCTGCTTCAACGCGGCAATGGTACCTTCCCGAGTATCCTCAACCATCGTCGAGATGACCACATCACAGTTCAGTCCTTGCAACAACCCCTTCAGCGTAAACAGGTTTGAATTATAGATCTGTCCAGCTTGCAACGGATTACCCGGCATGATCAGCTCATCACCGGTAGCAAGTACAGCCACCTTCAAGGGTTTATACACCTGAATCTCGGCGATACCTACCGATGCCAACACGCCGAGATGCGATGCCATCAATCGAGTGCCCGCGGTCATCACCACCTGCCCCTGACGAATATCCTGCCCCCGCCGACGTATATTATTACCCACAGGCGGGCTCTCAAGAATCTCAATCCGAGCCTGTCCATCAACCTCGCTGACAAGGATGTTCTCCTGCATCACCACCGTATCGGCACCCAGCGGAATCTCAGACCCGGTAAAAATTCTTGCGGCCGTTCCCGCTTCGAGTGCCGCAGGCGCAGCCCCCGCCGGGATACGCTGAGAAACGCTCAAACTGTTATCACTCAACTCAGCGAGCGCCACACTATTCAGCGCATAACCGTCCATGGCACTGTTATCTTGTGGCGGCACATCAACGGCTGAACACTGATCTTCTGCCAACACTCGCCCAAGCGCCTCACTAATCGGCAGTACCTCTGTTTCAACTAGGGGTTTAGCTTGCGCGAGCAGTGCCCTCAGCGCCTCAGTCACCGGCATCAAGGCAGGATTAGATTGATCACAACTCATCCTCGAGGCCCACACGCCGTGTCAACGGTTTGCCCCGTCATCACCATCTCAACAAAATTACAGGGCCGATGACGCGCATCCAACTGTTCACGAATAATACCGTTCCAAGCGGTTTTACAAGCCCCCGTGGAACCCGGCATACAGAAAATGACTGTTCGATTGGCCACACCAGCAAACGCACGAGATTGAATCGTCGAGGTGCCGATCTCCTCATAAGATAATTGTCGAAACAGCTCACCGTAGCCCTCAATCGCCTTATCGAATAACGGCGTTAATGCTTCAGGCGTGGTATCACGCAGGGTGAAACCTGTACCACCGGTCACCAGTATCGCCTGCACGGTTTCATCGGCAATCCACTGCGACACCACCGCACGTAACTGATAGACATCATCTCGACAGATCGCACGCTGTGCGAGGCTATGCCCCGCCGCAGTCAAACCTTCCACCAACGCATCACCGGAAGTATCGTTATCCGCTGTTCGTGTATCAGATACCGTCAGTACCGCAATGCGTAACGACCGAAAAGATACTTCACTCTTTGTATGACTCATATATCCCCACCAAATCACGCCATGTCACTGAGATGCAACATAAAAGCGTTAAAATAAGCTCTACCAGCAAAAATGGATAGCAGTAGAATTAAAACCCAAATACACCAACAGGCCACTACTTTTTCAATCGATCACCGAGGCGATATAGCGGTTTATATTGCAGCACAGCAAAAAAACACACAGCAGTGACGCATAGTGCAACAATCACAGTTCCGCTTTAAAAAAAGCCATGATACTATTAGAAATTATTGTAAGGCCACTTTTCATGTTATTTGCGCTCAAAAATCAGATAAATAATATACAAATGCTCAGCTGAGACGGCAACAAACAGACTACTTATATAAGGATATCCGCCAATGAAAAAACGAACATTAGTAAGCCTCATTGCCCCCTCCGCTTTGATATTTACACTGCCCGCTTCTGCAACAATAGAACCGGCAGCTATCGATGCAGGCCCCGTAAAAATCATTCCAATGATAACCGCACAAGTTGGCTATGATGATAACTTTTTTAGTACTGCAGACAATGAAGAAGATGAGACCATTACGGTTCTCTCTCCGTCTGTACAAGTCGTTGCCGAAGATGGTTTAAATGCTTACCGCGTGGTTTATCAACTCAGCGACGGTACCCATCAAAACAACACCGCTGATAACTATACCGATCACACTCTGTCGGCAGATGCTCATATCGAATTCAGTCAACGTAGTGTGTTAGATCTAAAAGCCGCTTATAACAAGGGTCATGAAGCCCGAGGGTCTAACGATTATGTTACCTCTAGTCCCATTGAGTATGATGTGACTACCGCGAGCTTCAGATATATGTACGGCGCGCCACAAGCGACTGGACGTATTGAATTCTATGGCGAGCACCTAGAACGTGAATTCACCAACTTCCGCACCATTACCACCGGTCGTGATGACACCGAAGTCACCTTAGGCTCTGTTTTTTATTATAAAGTGATGCCTAAAACATCACTTTTGTTCGAAGTACGTAACAAAGATATCGACTACGATGTTGATCCAAGCAGTTCACTGGACAATAACACTTGGAAATATCTAGTCGGTGCAACGTGGGAAGGCACCGCCAAAACCACCGGTACGGTTAAGGTGGGTGTCAGCGACAAAGATTTCGAGTCCGCTAGTCGTGAAGATTTCACCAGCGCCAGTTGGGAAGCGTCTGTGCGTTGGGCACCCCGCACATACTCCGTTGTCGATATTAGCACTAGTCGTTCAGCGGCTGAAAGCTCGGGCACCGGCGACTTCATCGATACCAAAAACTACAACATCAACTGGAATCATGCTTGGAACGACGTTATCAATAGTGATCTCGGCCTCGGCATGACTAGCGAAACCTATGAAGGTGATGTTAACGGTCGTGAGGATGACACAACATCCATCAATGTTGGTATGAACTACGATATGCGCCGCTGGTTAACCTTTGGCTTGAGCTATACATTCAGCGATGTGGATTCCAACATTGCCACCGAAGATTACACTAAAAACTTAGTCATGCTGACAGTCAACGCAGCGCTTTAAACTGATTAAATCGAGAAACCTCTATGTTACTCAGTTATAAAACGATCAGGGTAGCCTTTATGGCTACTCTGTTACTATTTTGCTCGGTCACTTCGGCGGCTGAATCAACCACACTCTCCGATTATCGTCTCGGTTCGGGCGATCTGTTGAGCATTCAGGTATTCGGCGAAGAAGATCTGAGCATGGAAATACGTCTCAGTGATGCCGGCACCATTGCCTACCCCTTCTTGGGTGAGTTAAAGATACTCAATATGACCATTGGTAACCTCAGCGAACGTATCCAAGAGGGTTTAGCAGACGGCTACCTGCACGATCCACAAGTGAGTATTACCGTATTAGAATATCGTCAATTCTATATCAACGGCGAAGTCGAAGAGCCGGGCGGTTACCCCTATCAACCTGGGCTGACATTACAGAAAGCGGTTGCACTCGCCGGTGGATTTACCGAACGGGCATCCAAAAGCAAACTGTTTGTCTCCCATGACGGTGAAACAACTAAGCCTCGCTTGGTGCAACTGAACACTCAGATAAAGCCCGGCGATATTATTACTATCGAACAGAGCTTCTTCTAGCCACACGCGTGTTATAAAGTACTCATTCAGCAGAGACGCACGATAACAACGTTCCGCATACACATAAAAGAGACCAACCGGAAAGTATGGAAACGCATAAATCTCAGGAAAACATCTCCCAATTGATGAGTGATGATGTTATCGACCTACGCCAATACTGGAATACGATTAATCGGCATAAGTGGGGCATCTTTGGCTTTGCCATCGTGGTCACCATGTTGACCACCTTGATGGTCTTCTCCATGAAACCGATCTATCGTGCGGATGCGACGCTATTGATCGAATCGCAAAACGCCAACGTCGTCTCTATTGAAGAAGTGTATGGCTTAGATTCAAGTAATAGTGAATATTATCTAACTCAATTCGAAATTCTTAAGTCACGCCAACTAGCGGAACGAGTCATCGATAAACTCAATCTGATTAATAATCCTGAGTTTAATCAGCCACCAAGCTTTATGGCAACGACAATCGCCTCGATTAAAGATTTGATACCGCTGGGGGTTAAAGAAGAACTCAGCGAAGAGGAACAGAAACGCGTTAGGTTGCAACAAGTAACGGCTCAATTTATTGAGAACTTATCCGTCTCCCCTATTCGAAAAACCCAATTAGTTAAAATCAGTTACGATTCTTTTGATCCAATGCTATCGGCACAGATAGCCAATGCCGTTGGCGATGCCTATATTGAAAACAACCTTGAGGCACGCCTACAACTCACCACCAAAGCCTCCGGTTGGCTGATGGAGCGTTTGAGCGGCTTACGAGAAAAGTTGAAGATATCCGAGCAAAACCTACAACAGTATCGTGAACAGGAACAGATTGTCGGCAGTGATGGCGGCTTCGATATCGCTAATAACGAACTCGACATGGTCGCCAGTAAACATGTTGAAGCTCGACGCGAACGGATGGCCCTAGAAAGCCTGAATCGTCAAATTAAACGGCTGGATAAGCGTAATCCAGAGAACTTCGAACTCATTCCCGCCATACTGCAACATCCTCTGGTACAAAGCCTCAAAGGCTCAGTGCTTCAGGTTGAGCTTAAAAAGTCTGAACTCGCTAAGCGCTATGGAGCTAAACACCCGAAGATGAAGGCAGCACAGTCTGAACTGGATAACGCCAGACGCAGCCTAAATGCTCAAATTCTATCGGTCGTCAATGGTATTGAAAATGAATATCGCTTAGCTCTGTCCGCTGAACGCTCTTTGAAAGCCGCCGTTGATCAGACCAAGCGAGATCTGCAATCGATCAACCGTAAAGATTACCGTCTTAAAGAGCTCGAGAAAGAGGTCGATGCCAACCGTCAGCTCTATGACACCTTCTTCACTCGATTAAGCGAAACTAATGCCACCGGCGATCTACAATCGGCAAACGCGCGCATTTCGGATCCAGCACAGCCACCGCAGGATCCAGCAAAACCTAAAAAAGGCCTGATTATGGCGTTGGCCTTCGTGGTGAGCATCATGTTCGGTATCATGTTCTCGTTCTTACTCGAAGCACTGAACAATACGCTGAAAACCGCTCAGGATGTCGAAAACAAGCTCGGCGCGACCATGCTCGGTTTATTACCCAAACTGGCTAAAAAGAATAAAACCGATAACGTCAGCTATACCGCTTACTTAGATAAAGGTCAGTCTGCTTTTGCCGAGTCCGTGCGGACTATTCGCACCGGCATTGTACTCTCAGCATTGGATAACCCGCATAAAGTCCTATGCGTTACCTCATCGGTACCCGGTGAAGGTAAGACGTCACTGACACTCAATATGGCCTTTTCTCTCGGGCAGATGGAAAAAGTCTTGCTCATCGATGCGGATATGCGACGTCCCTCCATTGCCAAAGCCTTCGGCCTGTCCGGTAAGGTTGCCGGATTGTCGAACTTGGTGGCGGGTACGGCCAAACTGGAAGAAACCATTCACAAGGATGAGAAATCGGGAATCGATGTCTTGCCATCCGGTATTATTCCGCCAAACCCACTGGAACTGCTGTCATCTGAACGTTTTGCTAAAGCATTGGCATTACTGGAAACTAAATACGACCGTATTATTATCGACACCGCCCCGACTCAAGCGGTCAGTGATGCGCTCGTGTTATCACATCATGTCGGCGCGATGATCTATGTGGTTAAAGCCGATTCAACCAACTATCAGTTGGCGAAGAATGGTCTTAAACGACTCGGCGAAGTGAAAGCACCCATTATTGGTGTGGTACTGAATCAGGTCGATATTAAGAAAGCCGCTAAGTATGGTGATGATTATAATGGTTATTACGATACTTACGGTTACACCGCCGCAGAACAGAGAGCCTAATGATCGATCTGCATAATCATATCCTCCCGGGTATCGATGATGGCCCGGGGACATTGGATGAATCACTGGCACTGGCCCGCACCGCGGTCAGTGACGGTATAAAGCATATGGTGGTGACACCTCACATTCATCCCGGACGCTATGATAATCAAATCGCGACCATCGAGCCGGTTTTACAGCGTTTACAAGCGGCCTTGATTGAGCATTCGATCCCGTTGACATTAACCATGGGGGCTGAGCTACGCATCTCTGCCGAGATGATTAGCATGATTCCGTCCGGTCACGTGCCCTTTTTAGGCGAGTGGCAAGGGCAGAAGGTGTTGTTACTCGAACTGCCGCACAATCATATCCCCCCCGGCAGCGATCAACTGATTCGCTGGTTAAAATCCCAGAATATTATCCCGATGATCGCTCACCCCGAGCGGAATAAAGAGATCATCAATAATATTGATAAAATCAACCCGTTTATTGAACAAGGCTGCTTGCTACAAGTAACCGCGATGTCGGTCGCAGGCCGGTTTGGTGATAGCGCCTACACCATCGCCAAAGAACTCCTCGCACGAGACTGGGTAACCGTGTTAGCAACAGATGCTCACAATTTAGCCCATCGCCCGCCGATTTTGAGCGAAGGCGTACAAGCCGCCGCTGAAATCATCGGTGAAGCCGCCGCATACCGCCTCGTCAACGACACACCCGAGCAAATTGTATTCCATCATGCATAACCGGATTAAGCCGCGCTTACTCATCACCGCCCCGCTGATCATCGCGCTATGCGTGGCGGCTTACTTCGCTGTTGGTATCGGTATCGCCGATCTCCATGCCTACAGTCCTCGACAGCATTTAGAATACTGGCAGAAAAAAGCGAAAACCCCACCGACTGAAGAACTAAATCAGGCACTCAATAATATTACTACGGCTATCCACTGGAACCCTCTACATGCCGAATATCGAGACATGCACGGTCTGTTGAATTATTACCAAGCCATCGATCATTATTATCAAGGCAATCAAGATCAGTTTGTGCAACAGACGCAACAATCGTTAGCCGACTATCAGCTAGCGACTCAGTTACGCCCTAACTGGCCTTATAGTTGGGCGAATATTGCGCTAATGAAAGCCTCGCTACAACAATTTGATGCCGAGTATCGTCACGCGTTAATACAAGCCACCACGCTAGGCCCCTGGGAAAACGGCGTCAACGTGTCTGTCACCGAAGCGGGCATGCGTGGCTGGTCAACGCTCGATAGCGTGACACAAGCAGCCGTCATACTAAACATCGAGCGCGGTATTATCCGTAACCATAAAAATATTAAACAGCGCATTGCGGCGCTAGATAAACTGGACTTAGTCTGTGCTCAATTAAAAACCTCAGCGCAACGTAAACGCCTGTGTGGTTTTTAAATGTCGCCGTTAATAGCTGATATGAATTGAAGACTGACAATTAAACTGACAATAACACAACGTTAAACGAGCTCAAGTTAGCGAGTTCAACGCTTAGGAGCCACTATGACGACCGTACGTAAAGCGATAATCCCTGTTGCAGGTCTTGGAACTCGGGTACTACCGGCCAGTAAAGCGATTCCTAAAGAAATGTTACCGGTGGTTGATAAACCGGTTATTCAGCACGTGGTTGAAGAAGCCGTTAAAGCCGGTATCAAAGAGATCATTCTGGTTACCCGTAGTGGTAAATCCGCTATCGAAGATCACTTCGATTCCCACTATGAACTTGAGCAGCAACTCGAACTCAAAAACAAAACCGCTATTCTAGATTCAGTGCGCAATATCATCCCTAACGACGTCACCATTATCTCCGTACGTCAGCCTGAAGCGAAAGGCTTGGGCCACGCGGTGTACTGTGCTGCACAAGCGATCAATAACGAACCTTTCGTGGTCATTCTGCCCGATGTGTTAGTCAACAATTATCAGCAAGATGAGAATGATTTACAAAAAATGGTGCAAGCATTTGAACAACACGATGCGGCCCAAATCATGGTGGAATCAGTGCCGCAGCAGCAGGTACAGCTCTACGGTATCACCGATTGCAACGGCATCAAGCCTGCCGCGGGTGAATCGACACCAATCAAAGGGATGGTGGAAAAGCCTAACGTGGATGAAGCCCCTTCCGATCTAGCCGTCGTCGGTCGCTATGTACTGCCCACACGTATTATGGCGTTACTGGCGAATACCAAGCCTGGTGCCGGTAATGAAATTCAGTTAACCGATGCCCTCGATGAACTGTTACGCGAACAAACGGTTGAAGCGTATCGCATGACCGGTAAAACCTACGATTGTGGTAATAAACTCGGCTTCTTACAGGCCAACGTCGCCTATGGCTTGCAACACCCCGATACTGCCGAAGGTTTTAAACAGTTCCTTGCGCAACAGGAGTAAAATGATGACCGTTGATCAATCTCCTGCTTGGGCGGCGTTGAATAGCCACGCCGATGAACTGCGCCATAAGCACCTGAAAACATTGTTCGCGGAAGACGCTAACCGCTTTGATAACTTCAGCGTTAGCGCCGCTCACTGTCTGGCTGATTTTTCCAAGCAACGTATCACGGCCACGACGCTACAGCGATTGATTGATCTTGCGGAACAGCAACAACTACCGCAAAAAATCGAAGCGCTTTTCGGTGGCGAACACGTTAACCCATCCGAAAATCGCCCCGCGCTGCACACCGCCTTACGTCAGCCCAAAACTGCACCGCTGGTATTGGAGGGTGAGGATATCACCAAACAGATTCACGCTTCGCTTGAACGCATGGAAGCGTTAGTCGAGCAGATTCACAATGGTCAGTGGCGAGGCTATGATGGCAGCCCCATCAAACATGTCGTTAATATCGGTGTGGGTGGCTCCGACCTTGGCCCACTGATGGCCTGCCGAGCATTGAATTTGTTTACTTCGCCGGCGAATCGCAATATCGATATACACTTTGTTTCCTCGATGGATGGCAGCCAACTGGCACAACTGTTAAATAGCCTCGACCCGGCATCGACGCTGTTTATCGTCTCCTCAAAATCATTTTCCACCATTGATACCCTCGCCAATGCCAATACCGCTCGTGAATGGCTGATCGATGCCAGCGAGTTATCCCTCGAACTCATCAGTCAGCATCACTTTATCGGTATTACCGCCAATCAGGCTAAAGCCTCTGAATGGGGTATTCCCGAAAAAAATCAGCTGCACTTCTGGGAATGGACCGGCGGCCGTTACTCGATGTGGTCGGCTATCGGCATGGCCATCGCGCTTCACACCGGCAACGATAACTTCCGTAAAATGCTGGCGGGCGCGCATGAAATGGACAGTCATTTTCGTCACGCACCGCTAACGGAAAATTTGCCGGTATTGCTGGCGATGATCGGTATCTGGAATATTAACTTTCTCGATATTCACGCCCATGCGGTGCTGCCTTATGATGGTCGTCTGCAACATCTGCCGGCCTATCTCGAACAACTGGAAATGGAAAGTAATGGCAAGAGTGTCACCCTCAAGGGTGATAAGCTGAACTACGCAACCTGCCCGATACTTTGGGGAGAGATCGGCCCTAACGCTCAGCACGCCTTTTATCAGTTGCTGCATCAAGGCACTGAATCCGTGATGTGTGACTTTATTGCACCGGCACGACGGTATCAAGAATACGGCGATGATCTACAAGCGCAACATCAACTCGCCTTGGCTAACTGTCTCGCGCAATCGCGTTTATTAGCCTTGGGCGATAGTGTACTAGAAGATGGCGATACAGCGCCGTCACACAAGCGCTACCGTGGTAATCAACCTAGCACCACCCTGATTATTGATGAGCTCACGCCCGAAAGCTTCGGTGCATTGATCGCCATGTACGAACATAAAGTCTATGTGCAATCGGTTATCTGGGAGATCAACCCTTTCGATCAATGGGGTGTCGAGCTAGGCAAGCAAGTGGCAACCTCATTACTCGATCAATTCAGTCACCCTACGGCAGCCAAAACCGATAGTTCAACCGCAGGCCTGATCCGCTTTGTACAGCAGCAACAGGGAGTACAATCATGAAAGTTAAGGTGCATGGTGCCAATCTGACTGCTTGGGTAGCGGCGGCCTGTCTGGCCAGAGCGGGTAATGATGTCTGTATCGAGAACCCTGAGGCGCAGTTAGATAAACCGCTGCAGGATATCTCGGCGTTACGCGATGAGCCAGGCTTATTAGATCAGATCGAACTACAAATGCAGCAAGGTCGACTGAAGCGCAATCTCACTGAAGATAGCGAAACCACGATTCACTGGCTCGCCTTAGAGCACAATGAATTCGCCCTCGCCGAACGTATTGTGCAGCATCTAGCCAAGCAGGTGGCGGAAAAGCTTTTAATCATCAATCAGTGTAATTTTGGTGTCGGCGCTACGACTCAGTTGCAACGTCACCTCAACGAAAGCGCCAAACAAGCGGTTGTTTATGTTCCTAACAATCTGCAAGAGGGTAAAGCGTTACAGGGCTTCAGCCAACCCAAGCGAATCACTATCGGCAGTGATAATAATTGGGCTATCACCATGACCCGCTCGCTGATCCGTCCCTTCTTACAGAATATTAACCAACTGTTACTCATGACCAGCCGCGAAGCGGAATTTACCAAGCTGGCGATCACCGGCATGCTGGCGATACGAATCGGTTATATTAACGAAATCGCTAACCTTGCCGATCAAATGGGTGTCGATATCGATATCATTCGTGAAGGCATGGGCACCGATCCAAGAATCGGCAGTCACTACCTCTCTCCCGGCTGCGGTTTCGGCGGTCAAAACTTTAATCTGAACATCTCTCAGTTTTCGGATATTTTTGAAAAACGGGGTCAAAACTCGCTGCTGAAAACGGTTATCTCAGAAAACGAGATACAAAAAGAGCTGCTCTTCAAAAAACTATGGCAGCACTATCAGGGAGATCTCGCAGGTAAAACCGTCGCCATTTGGGGGGCATCGTTCAAACCCGGTACCGCCAGCATCGATAATGCACCTAGCGTCAAAATTATCGATGCGTTATTAGCCCAGGGCGTCAACGTCCGAGTGCATGATCCCGAAGCCCTAAATAACCTGCAGCGCTATTATGCTGAAGAGCCTCTGATCAGCTTCTGTACCGCCCCCTATGCGGCGATTGACGAAGCCGATGCACTACTGCTGGTCACCGAGTGGCCTGAATACTGGTCACCGGATTATCTGCAACTGCTCGAATCGATGCGCCGACCACTGATCATCGATGGGCGTAACATCTTCGATAAGGAAGCCCTCGAAATGTACGGTTTCACCTATATCGGTATTGGCCGCTAATGCAGATTCTAAAAAAAATATTTTTCTGTCTCTGCGCCGCCGCACTGCTTTACGGGCTATTTCGTCAAACACCGCCGCCTCAGCTATTCGATCAGTCGGATAAATTTGGTCATCTAGCCGGCTTCGCAACGATGACCTTTGTCGGCCTCTGGACCGTCTCGCGCCGGTTTATGACGCCCTTTCTCATCGGCCTAACCTTGCTCGGCTGCAGTGCCGAGTTTATTCAACAGTGGCTGTTAGCCCATCGGTATTTTTCACTCGATGATATGTATGCCAATCTGACAGGCATCGCCATCATTGCACTGCCGTGGTTAGCCTGGCGTGTTAGACAATCGTTTTATTCAACTTCTTCAAACTTACAACCTTCAGAGAAACGCCCATGAGCAAACTAGCCTGTTTCAAAGCCTATGATATCCGCGGCCAGCTTGGCACTCAGCTGGATGAAGATTTAACCTACCGTATCGGCCGCGCCTATGCCGAATTTCTTCAGCCCAGCAGCGTCGTGGTCGGCGGTGATATGCGTCTCTCCACTGAATCCCTGAAGCAGGCACTCACCAACGGCCTACGCGACTCGGGGGTTGATGTCCTGGATATCGGCCTATGCGGTACGGAAGAGATCTACTTTGCCACCTCTCACCTCAACACCGACGGTGGCATCGTCGTGACCGCGAGTCACAACCCCGAAGATTACAACGGCATGAAACTGGTGCGTCAAGGCTCGCGCCCCATCAGCGGCGATACCGGCCTGAACGATATCGAACAACTCGCCCGCGATAATAACTTCAGCACCCCCGATGCAGCCAAACGTGGCAGTTATACACAGATCGATACCCTCGCCGCCTATGTTGAACACCTAGAAGGCTATATCGACCTGCAAGACCTGAAACCCTTAAAGTTAGTCGTCAATGCAGGTAACGGTGTCGCTGGGCATGTGATCGATGCCCTAGAGCAACAATTTGCCGCGACAGCCGTGCCCATCGAATTTATTAAAGTGCATCATCATCCCGATGGTACCTTCCCTAACGACATCCCTAACCCGATTCTGGAAGAAAACCGTGCCGATACCATCGCCGCCGTATTAGAACATAAAGCCGATATGGGGATTGCTTGGGATGGCGACTTCGATCGCTGCTTCCTGTTTGATGAAAACGGCCGCTTTATCGAAGGCTATTATATCGTTGGCTTATTGGCCGAAGCCTTTCTGGCCAAAAACCCTGGCGCAGCCATTATCCACGACCCTCGCTTAACCTGGAACACCCTCGATATCGTGGAAGCCAGCCAAGGCAGAGCGATTCAAAGCAAAACCGGCCATGCTTTCATTAAAGAACGGATGCGCGAAGAAGACGCCGTCTACGGCGGCGAAATGAGTGCTCACCACTATTTCCGTGACTTCTTCTACTGCGATAGCGGCATGATCCCTTGGTTACTGGTCGCTGAACTGGTGAGTAAAAAAGGTCAAACACTGTCACAACTGGTGGATGATCGGATTACCAAATACCCCTCCCCCGGTGAAATCAACAGTAAACTAGACGATCCCAAAGCGGCTATCGAACGAGTACTCGATACCTACAAAGATAGCGCAACCGCTATCGACTACACCGACGGCATCAGCCTAGACATGGGCGAATGGCGCTTCAACCTACGTTCATCCAACACCGAACCCGTCGTCCGCCTCAACGTCGAAACCCGCGGTGATGAAGCCCTAATGAAAACCAAAACAGACGAATTACTTAGCTTGCTAAGAGCATAATTTAAAAATCGGCGTGAGGGCACACCTCCTACAAAAACATCGCCCCACCGCGATAACGAATCATTGTAGCGAGGCACGCCCCCGTCGCGATTAACCCACAAATAAACGTCATATCGTATCATTGTAGCGAGGCACGCTAGCATGCCCTTTGGGTACCCCGTCGCGATTAACCACCATAACCACACCATCGGCGTGAGGGCACACCTCCTACAAAAAAACACGCTGTCGCGATAAACCCACAAACCAAAACCATCGGCGTGAGGGCACGCCTCCTACAAAACATTGCCCCGTCGCCGCGATAAACCCACAAATTGAATCATTGTAGCGAGGCACGCCCTCGTGCCGATTAACCCACAAATAAACGTCATATCGCATCATTGTAGCGAGGCACGCTAGCATGCCCTTTGGGTACCCCGTGCCGATAACCCCACAAAACAAAACCATCGGCGTGAGGGCACGCCTCCTACAAAACATCGCCCCGCCGCGATTAAATCACCAAAACAATCCTATGCCATGGCTCTACTGCAACCAGACGGCATCCCACAACGGATATTCTCTAATGCTTTTTACCAATCCCGCCCTAACGGGGTTCATCACGATATAGCGGGCAATATTCACTAAATCTTCTTCGCGCCTCACCGCATGATCATGAAAGCCTTTTTGCCAAATATCACTCGACATACCCCTTATTCTTTTCACCTTTCTAGAAGAGATCGACTTAACCGTTTTGAGGGTTGCACTTAAAGATTTCGATTCAAGCTGAAGCAGCCAGTGAACATGGTCAGGCATGACGACAAACGCTAATGTGTCGGTAAATTCTGCTTCTTTATGAAGAACATCAACAACCTGCCGACCTAAAGCATAATCATTAAAAATAGGTTTTCTTTCGAAGGTTACGAATGTAACCAAATAGATACGACCAAGCTCTGAATAACGTCCTTTACGCAGCCCAGATGAATTCCCTTTCATCTTATCCTCCTTAAAATACTATCGTTGTAGCGAGGCACGCTAGCATGCCTCCCACAAATGCATTATTTTTGTAGCGAGCGACGCCCTCGTCGCGATTAACCACCATAACCAAAACCATCGGCGTGAGGGCACGCCTCCTACAAAAAAACCACGCCGTCGCGATTAACCACCATAACCAAACCCATCGGCGTGAGGGCACGCCTCCTACACAAACATCACGCGCAAAAAATCTTACCGATACCCTTCTGGGTTTTGAGACTGCCACTTCCAAGTATCAGTCATCATGTCTTCTAAGCTATATTTTGCAGACCAATCCAGCTCACGATTAGCCTTGCTCGCATCCGCCCAAAAGGCCGCTAAATCACCCGCTCGTCTTGAGGCAAACTGATAAGGAATATCGATGCCTGTCGCCGCCTTGAAGCTATTCACCATCTGCAGTACAGATAGGCCATTACCGGTTCCTAGATTGTAGATATGCACACCCGCGCCTGCCAAGCAGCTTAAAGACTTAAGGTGCCCATCGGCCAAATCCATCACATGCAGATAATCACGCACGCAGGTGCCATCGTCTGTCGAATAATCATTACCAAATATGGATAACTGCTCTCGCTTGCCTACCGCCACCTGACTAATAAACGGCATCAAGTTATTGGGGATACCTTGTGGGTCTTCACCTATCAAACCACTTGGATGCGCACCGATAGGATTGAAATAACGAAGCAACGCCACCGACCATTCAGGATCCGCAGCACACAAGTCGGTGAGCATTAATTCGACCATCGATTTCGAGCTACCATAAGGATTTGAGGTTTTCCCCCGCGGCATGGTTTCTTCATAAGGCACCGGCGCATCTTCGCCATAAACCGTGGCCGAAGAACTAAACACCAACTTTTTAACGCCGGCTGCGGCCATGGCTTCACATAAAACTACCGAACCGGTAAAATTATTTTGATAATATTCAAGAGGGATTCTGGCACTTTCCCCCACGGCCTTTAAGCCAGCAAAATGAATCACCGTCTCGATCGAATGATCCGCAAAAAGCTGATCCATCGCCGCTCTATCCCGAATATCACCTTCAATAAAAACAGGTCGTTTACCGGTTATAACTTCAATCCGATTAAATACCTCCGGGTGGCTATTACAAAGGTTGTCAAAAACCACCACCTCGTAACCTGCCTCAAGCAACATCACAACTGTATGCGAGCCAATATAACCCGCCCCACCCGTCACCAAAACGGCCATATCAATACCTTTAAAAATAATAATTAATCAGAGTCTATCAGAAAAAAATAACACCATGCAGAGCAGCCATACAACCGATTTCGCGTAGGGTGTCGGTGAGGAACGAACCGCACCAATGGAAACAACCGTATATTAAAATCATCAAACATCACCGGTGCGGTTCGCAAAACTCACCGGCACCCTACGATTTATATCTACCTTTGTAGCGAAGCACGCTAGCATGCCCTTTGGGTATCCCGTGCCGATAACCCCACAAAACAAAACCATCGACGTGAGGGCACGCCTCCTACAAAACATCGCCCTCGTCGCGATTAACCCACAAACAAACGTCATATCGCACCGTTGTAGCGAGGCACGCCCCCGTGCCGATAAAACCACAACATCGTTGTAGCGAGCGACGCCCTCGTCGCGATTAACCGCCATAACCACACCATCGGCGTGGGGGCACGCCTCCTACAAAAAACCACACCGTCGCGATTGAACCACAAACAAACGTCATATCGTATCATTGTAGCGAGGCACGCCCCCGTGCCGATAAAACCACAACATCGTTGTAGCGAGCGACGCCCTCGTCGCGATTAACCG
>NZ_JAUOQE010000069.1 GCF_030547545.1 Amphritea sp. 1_MG-2023 | reverse complement strand
CATCAGAACATGGCTGGTTCCGATATGGGCGATGATCATAAAGAATACTTCGCTGGTGAAGCCGCTCTAAAAGCAGCTGGTGAAGACAACACCATGAATCAGTTCTAATACTGATCGGTTAAATGAAGGGCGCTACGGCGCCCTTTTTGCGGTTATCTTACTCGGTTAATAGAATAACCCTTAGCATTGAGGCCATCGCGTACTCTATGCCCTACAATCTTCTGTCACACGACTTGCTTCACACGACTTGCTGTCACTCCGTCTTATCATACGGGCATCCTCAGCCGCTTATCGCACCGACAGAAATCACAGCGATGACAGCAACTACTATAACTACAACAACGACTCGTCTAACGCCGCAGAATTATCAAGCCTGCGCGACCTCAGTAATCAACTTTCTTAACCACTGATGCGCAACATTATGTTGCAGCAGTGGACTCCAAGCCATTTTCAACTCAAAGCCGGGAATAGGAAACGGTGGTTTCTTGATAATCAAACGCGGATTATCTGAATCAGCGGTAGCCGCACGAGTCGGCACCGTGGCGACTAGGCCTTTTTGCTGTGCCATCAATACCGCCGATTGATAGTGGCGCGTAAACACCGTTATCTGTCGGCTATGTCCCGCTTTCTCCAGTGCCTCATCGACCCAGCCTAAGCGCTTAATATCTTTAGGGGTGATTCCCATACCTGCCCCCATGCCCGTCTTACTCACCCAAACATGCTTCGCTTGTAGATAGGTTTCGAGACAAAAGTTATGCGAAATCGGATTATCGACGGCAAATAAACAGGAAAAACTATCCGTCCACAGGGTTTTCTGATGAAACGCCTGTGGCATGGTGTCAAAACGGTTAATCACTAAATCAACTAAACCCTGCTCCACCTCGGTAAAGCTCATATCACTGGGATTCAGAATATCTAACACAATATTCGGAGCCTGCTGACTTAACCGCGTTAACAATCGAGGCACCAGCGTTGATTCACCATAATCGCTGGTCATAATACGAAACACTCGATCACTGCAACGCGCATCAAAGGCACTACTCGGCTCAATAACTTGATCAATGGATGACAAGATCTGACGCAACAGAGGCTGTAGCGCTTGCGCCCTCTCGGTCGGCGCCATACCTTCACTGGTTCTCACCAGTAAAGGGTCGCTGAAAGTGTCGCGTAAGCGACGTAATCCATTGCTCATGGCTGGCTGAGTAATGCCTAACAGGCTTGCCGAACGAGTGACATTTCGTTCCCGTAGCAAGACATCTAAGTACACTAAAAGATTGAGGTCTATTTTATCAAGGTTCACTAAAGGCCCGCCTTACGCTGCTTTGAACAATTACGGAATAAGCATTCACTGAATGAATACTCCCTATAATAACCATTTATTTCCTTTATGTTAATCATCCACATAGAATAGCCTCATATTAAATAACAGAGCAGCTTTAAAGCTGCCAATTAATAGAGAGAAGGAAGCGCCATGTCTACTTTGAATAAAGATATTGAAACCGTTGCAGCCCTTAAAGAGACCTACGGCTCTGCTTGGAACGCTATCAACCCTGAATACGCTGCCCGTATGCGTGCCCAGAATAAATTCAAAACCGGCCTAGATATCGCAAAATACACCGCTGCTATCATGCGTAAAGACATGGAGCGTTACGATAACGATTCTTCTCAGTACACTCAATCGTTGGGTTGCTGGCATGGCTTTATCGGTCAACAGAAGATGATTTCTATCAAGAAACACTTCAACAGCACCGATCGTCGTTACCTCTACCTGTCTGGTTGGATGGTTGCTGCGCTGCGTTCTGAGTTCGGTCCGCTGCCAGATCAGTCTATGCACGAGAAAACCTCGGTTGCTTCACTGATCGAAGAGCTCTACAC
>NZ_JAUOQE010000068.1 GCF_030547545.1 Amphritea sp. 1_MG-2023 | reverse complement strand
ATGCCTGTAACGGTTGCCTTGATCTCCAGCTTCTCTGTAAGCCAGAGGCGTAATTGACTTATTCGCACCTTCCTTAGGTTAACCGTGTCTTATTGAAACCACGAATCTACTGAGGTTGGCGTGATGGCGGGAATTGTATTGTCGGTGCGACCTTGTTAATTAGTTTGCACAGGGTGTTGGTGCTTATGCGGTTTGTTGGGTAACTGAAACCTTTTCAGTTACCCGCTGAACTATCGTCCTTAACTCGTATTCGTTTTAGTATTTGCCCATCTCTAATAGCGTTGAGGCGCTGACATTATCATCTTGTAGTGCTGTGATTGTTACATAGTAAGCATGACCTTTACCGCCTGAGCAGGGTGGCATATAAGCGCCGGCTTTGTCCCAGCCGGGGCTACGATGTGCTTCAATAATTTTAAACTCAGCAGGAATATCAAAAGAATGCCCAGCAACCGAGGGGATGGTCACTTGGCTTGCTGATGTGTTGACTGTGTATTGCATTCTGCCATGTCCGCCGTTATCCATCTTTTGAGAATCACGGTCGCTGTATTCCAATACGATTACGTTCGTACCTGGAGGGAGGTCACTCACTGTTAGCGCGGGTGTTGCTGGGTTGTCTCCGCCAAATTTTAGGCATTGCTGGCCGGTTGGCACATGCTTACCATCCCAACGTGCGTCAGCAAATTTAGCATCAAGGGCGAATGTGTTAGCGCTGATGACAGAAGTCACGACTAACGTAATGACGTGTTTACATTGGATCATAATAACCGTTCCTACTGTAGTGTTTTATGTTTGTATATCTATGAAGCTAGCGCCGTCAGCATAAGGTAGGGCTAGTTAGGCACTTAATCCAGTATAGTGATAATAAGTTCGCTAACAAGTGTCATCACCCTGATAATAATCAAAGGTGTAGCGTTGCTCAATCGTGGGTCGATTATCGCTAATAGTTCTGTCGCTGTAAGTCGTATACCTACTTCTCATGATTCATTATTGCTCGGTGCGTAATTCGGTTAAAGCCTGGCGCATCACCTGTATCGCTGCGCTTAAATTGAGGCCTGCTATCAGACCGGCGACAATAAGGTCGGGCCAGTCGATATTGGTTGCGAGAACGCCACCGGCGGCGCACATCACCGCGATGTTACCAAACGCATCATTGCGGCTACATAACCAAATTGAGCGCATGTTGCTATCGTCGCTGCGGTAACGAAACAGCAGCACGGCAACCACAACATTCATGGCCAGTGCCGACATCCCGATGGTTCCCATGATGGGGTAGGGTGTGCTGTCAGTATAGGCGCGATAGATAGCGCTACTAATAACCCATAGACCAAAAGCAGCCATGGTTGCGCTCTTAAACAGAGCGGCTTTAGCGCGGGTATGCAAGGCCATTGCGATGACAAACAGGGTAATGCCATAGTTAACGGCATCACCAAAAAAATCGAGGGCGTCGGCTTGTAGTGAGATAGAACCACTGGCATAGCTAGCGGCTATTTCAATAAAAATCATGGTGGCGTTACTTAACAAGGCGATCCATATGATGTGTCGAAACAGCGGGTTATTGCGTTCAGCTTCGGTGCTGTTGTCGCTGGCACAGCTATGACATCCTGCCATTATTGTTACTCCCATTTATTTAATGGGTTAAAAACCATAGTCTACAACCTACAGTCGCTGTAGGTTCAAGAGAGGATTTTAAAATGGCGCAACAATTTACGATCGGTGAGATGGCAAAGGTGGGCAATTGTAAGGTGCAGACTATCCGTTATTACGAAGAGATCGGTATGTTAGGGAAGGTGCGAATAAGTCCGTTATGTTCTCTGCGGACATTACTGCGGACATTAGAATGGCCAGATACGCGAAAGCCAGTGCAGCGAAATGTCTGGACCTTTTCAAGCTGGCTGACAAA
>NZ_JAUOQE010000067.1 GCF_030547545.1 Amphritea sp. 1_MG-2023 | reverse complement strand
CCGGTGAAGTCATTCGCTTCGGCGTTATCGCCCGCGGCGATGCTGGTCGCAAAGTCAACGGTTTGATCCGCCGCCGCATCACCACTGCGGCTCACGGTGAAGGTCATTAAGCCGCCTTCACTGATGCTCACATCGCCAATGCTGAAGCTGGTTGTATCGTCATCGGGGTTCGGGCCTGGGCCGGTGCCGTCATCGAGGATCGTACCCACGCCGGTGCCATCAACGATCACACCATTATTGCTGACATTACTTAAATCAACGCTAAAGGTCTCAGGACCTTCAAACACATCATCCGAGCTGGTCTGTACGGTGAAGGTTTTGCTGGTTTCGCCTTGAGCAAAGTTCAGCGTGCCGCTATTAGCGCTGAAATCATCAACTTCAGCATTATCGCTTGCGCTTATATTGGTTGTAAAATCGATAGATTCAGCACTCAACCCTCCGGTCCGACTAACCGTGAAGGTCACTAAGCCGCCTTCGCTGATCTGTACATCGTTAACAGAATAATTTGCAGGCGGGGTGTCTAGTTCACCTTCCGTATCGACATAAGGATCACGTTGCCAACTTTCTGGTGCTGTATCATATCCCGCGCGGGCTAAAACCTCTTCTGCTGTACGATCGACAGCTTGAAATTCTGAAAAGCCGCCATTAGCTGGGGGAATGTCGCCAGCGGCTGTCTCTTCTAATATCTGAGTAGGATCCTGTCCCGCCAAGATAGCTGCCTGAATATCGGCAATATCAAGCTCTTCAGCGCTGACAGAATGAAAAACGAGTGAAATCTCTCCAGTCTTTGGGTCAACCTCGAGAATAGCGGTGGTTTCCTCAGGCAAGGTCTCAGATTCAGCCTTACCGAGATCAAGCTCGGCCTGACTGTTGGCTCGCACGATCAACATTTCGCCGGGGCTAACCTGCGCTCCAGGTTGCAAAACACGCTCAACCCCATTGCTATCAACGGCAAGCACTTCACCCGACACACTAACCACCGTTCCCTTGGTCATTTCTACATTTTCCATAACTTCCCCCCAGAAGACGTTTTGTTTGATTCGAAGTATTCAACAATACTCCGACAACCAAACCAGATGGATTTTGGTATATCCGTTACATCAAGAAAAATCGTTTCTCATGCAACGCTATAAATCCATCAATTTGTTTAAATTCATATGATTGAGAATAGCACAAAACCCAGGCTAAACTTCGAATAATAGGGCGTTACTACCCATTTCGGTTAACCCAGAAAGACTCGATAATTGTTTTAATTTTTTACATAAATGAACTTAAAAGTCATTGAATTCATTAACCCATGATTTTTAACAGGCATTACGCACTGTTTATTGTCGTATTTATCGTGCCAGAATAACCATTCAACCTATCATAAGTCTAGCCTTAATATGCCCCTAGACCAATTATCCTTCTAACCAATATGGGTATTATTTGCTTCAACTCAACTTAGCGCATAAAACCGGCCGAATGACCGCAATAATTATGAGGGAGACCAACCAATTTCGCGGGCGGTTTTGGGCCCCACAATAACGCGATCTAAGCTTTGCGGCATCAACAACCAACCAGGGGATACTTTTATACGTCCAGACATAACTTCCGCCTTTGTTTGTGGCAATAGCGGCTTTTGCTGTGGATCGGCATATCCATCGGGATAAATAGGCTCATTAGTTTGCAAGTTGTATTTATCCAACGCGCCAAACGTGTGCATTAATTCATGCGTAATTACAAAGTGATTCGCGCCTCTATAATCAATATCAGCATAACCATTTACTAAGCCGATCATCCCTTTTTGCAAGCCTAAAGAGTGAGTCAGCGGTTGATTCCGCTGAGGTGAAAAATAACGCAGATAGATTCTTACATCGGGCTGCGCCCCCAGCCAATTATCATTTCGCCACGACCACCAGCGCATATGCAGGCTCCACACTATCCGATCCAATACTCCCGCGTCAGCCTCAAACTCAGGCGGCTGCACATTCAGCATCGGCGCGAGAGAAAACTCAATCAGAGGCTGCTGTCTAATTTGATAACGCGACGCCTCTCGTTGCAAGAAGGCTTCAATATCAGCGAACTGTTCGACATTTAAAGCGTCGATATATGCCTGAGTTCCCGCCTCTCCATCGGCATTAATGGGATATAACACCACCCCAACAGGCCGTTCCCACGCCTGCATCCGTACGCCATTCAACCCAACATTCATGGCAACCACGAACAGAACCATTAACAATATAATTATCCGTAATACACGAAACTGAGACGCATTCACCATAGTGCTTTCACTCTCAATTTGAGATCAATCCATGTCGTCACTTAACAATTCAGGATATAACTCAAATATATTAGGGAAGGTGCGAATAAGTCAATTACGCCTCTGGCTGACAGAGAAGCTGGAGATCAAGGCAACCGTTACAGGCA
>NZ_JAUOQE010000066.1 GCF_030547545.1 Amphritea sp. 1_MG-2023 | reverse complement strand
AACTGGTTCTATCAGTATGGCTGGTTTACCGGCTCTATTCTCGGCGGCATCACCTATTGGTTCTGCGCTCGCAAACAGACCCAGAATATAGTCAATCTAGCCACTCAGAACGATTAATAAAACGCCCCTGCTAGCACGGCAGGGGCTTAGTTTTAAGCATTTTTTAACCGCAGAAATTTATTCTGCCAAACCGAAATACACTGAGGAGTTGTGCCTATGTCCATCATCATTCGTAATGGCACTGTCGTAAACGCCGATCAGACGTTTAGCGCAGATATCTATTGTGAAGAAGGGAAAATTGTTGCCATTGGAACCGATCTCGAGGTACCCGCTGATGCGCAAACCATCGATGCCAGCGGCCAATATGTTATGCCCGGCGGTATCGATCCTCATACCCATATGCAACTACCCTTCATGGGCACTGTCGCCACCGATGATTTTTACACCGGTACGGCAGCAGGCCTCGCCGGCGGTAACACCAGCATTATCGACTTTGTTATCCCCGCACCGCAGGAGTCCCTTCTCGATGCCTATAAAAAGTGGCGTGAATGGGCTGAAAAATCGGCCTCAGACTATAGCTTTCATGTCGCGATTACCTGGTGGGATGACTCGGTCGCGGCAGATATGGAAACGCTCGTCAAAGAGTATGGCGTCAACAGTTTCAAGCACTTCATGGCGTATAAAAATGCCATCATGGCCGATGACGAAACGCTGGTAAAAAGCTTTCGCCGTTGTATGGAATTAGGCGCAATACCTACTGTGCATGCCGAAAATGGTGAGCTTGTCTTCCAACTACAGCAAGAACTGCTGAATAAAGGCATCACCGGCCCAGAAGCCCATCCACTTTCTCGTCCACCGGTGGTCGAGGGTGAAGCCGCTAATCGCGCCATTCAGATCGCTCAGGTGATGGATGTGCCTATCTATATTGTTCATGTCTCCTGTAAAGAATCCCTTGAGGCCATCACTCGCGCTCGCAGTGAAGGTCAGCGCGTCTACGGTGAATGCTTGGCCGGTCACCTTGCTATCGATGATAGTGTTTATCGCAATGAGAGCTTCGAGTTTGCTGCGGCCCATGTCATGAGCCCCCCCTTCCGCTCGAGTGAACACCAAAATGCGCTCTGGAAAGGGCTTCAGGGCGGTAATCTGCATACGACCGCCACCGATCATTGCGCTTTTTGTGCCGAGCAGAAAGCCGCTGGCAAAGACGACTTTACCAAAATACCAAACGGCACCGCCGGAGTAGAAGATCGAATGGCCGTACTGTGGCATGAAGGGGTCAATAGCGGCAAACTGACAATGAATGAGTTTGTCTCTGTCACCTCGACTAATGCGGCCAAGATCTTTAATATCTACCCGCAAAAAGGCGCTATCGTCGTCGGCGCCGATGCTGATATCGTTGTTTGGGACCCCGAAGGCACGCGTACCATTTCAGCTAAAACTCACCATCAAAATGTCGATTTCAACATTTTTGAAGGTAAAACAGTCAAAGGTATCCCGACACACACTGTTAGCCGAGGCAAAGTGGTCTGGGCCAATGGGCAACTCAATGTTGAACCGGGAGCCGGGCGTTATATCAATCGTCCCGCCTTTAATCCCGTGTTTGAAGCTTTAGCGAAACAAGCTGAAAAGCATGCGCCGGTTGCCGTGCAACGCAGCTAATATGACCATCTGACGACGGGGGAGCCTTCCCCCTCACTACCCATTAAGCCACTCATAACGGATACATAAACACCATGATCGTTTGGATAAGTATGCTAATCGTACTGCTCGCCGGTAGCATGCTGCCACTTCAAGCCGGCGTCAACGCACAGCTGGCACGCGCCGGCGGTAGTGCACTGTGGGCATCGGGCATATCTTTTTTCGTGGGTACGTTGACGTTATTGGTGGTGTACAGCAGCCTGCGTCTACCCTGGCCGGCGCTACATGATCTAAAAGCGACTCCGCTATGGGCATGGAGTGGCGGCCTTATGGGCGCATTTTTTGTCACCAGCATGGCCTTCTTTGCACCTAAACTCGGAGCCACCACACTACTGACGCTGATCATTGCGGGTCAGATCATCGCCTCATTACTGCTCGATCACTTCGGCGCTCTGGGCTTTAATGTACATGAGATCAACCCTTGGAGAATTCTCGGCGTCATCTTGATCGCAGCTGGGATTATGCTGGTCCGAAAATTTTAAACTTATCCACAAGGGCCACAACCGCTGGCCCCATCCTCGTTTCATCCTCTTCACCTTTGACCATAAAGCGCACAGCAACAGCGCAAGCCGCACCAATAAACAGCAATATAGCCACTCGACATTTCCATTTTATTTTCACCTCACCAGAAAAAAAACACTCTTAACTACCTGATATTTATGCATCTTTTACAAAAGTTAAAATTATTTTACATCTGGTAAAATAATGGCATATAACCTGCAATCCTCTTACTCAGGACCTTACTGACTCAACAAGAGGAAAAATAATGAGTAGACATACGTCTGGCGCATCAGGCGCCATCAAAGTAGGTGAATTCTATGAACTTGAAACCCGCTCAGATGTCTCCGACAGTGCCCACTACAACGAAGATATCGCGCCGACTCAAGTAAAAGAACGGACCTGGAATGTCTGGAACGTC
>NZ_JAUOQE010000065.1 GCF_030547545.1 Amphritea sp. 1_MG-2023 | reverse complement strand
GTCACCGATCCGGTATCAATACCGTAAGTCAGAGTGTCGCCATCGACATCGGCGCCACTCAAGGTGCCGCTGAGGTTAGCGTCTGTAGTTGTGCTGGACTGATCCACTTCGGTAATCGAACCGCTGGTGATCGCATCGAGGGTCGGTGCATCATCGGCACCGGTGACGTTGACGGTAAAGGTCTGGGTGACCAAGGCACCATCTGCATCGGTGACCGTCAGGGTGAACAGATCACTGTCGGTGTCTCCTGCATCCAGGGCTTCGATTGCAGCGGCGTCTTTGCTGTAGCTGTAGTCGCCAGTGGAAGTATCTAAGGTCAGCGTACCGTAAGTCCCCGCCAAGGTCGCCGTGGTACCCGTGACCGATCCGGTAGCAATACCGTAGGTTAAGGTATCACCATCGACATCCGCGCCACTTAAGGTACCGCTCAAATTAGCATCGGTCGTGCTGCTGGACTGATCCACTTCAGCAATCGAGCCGCTGGTGATCGCATCCAGGGTCGGTGCATCATCAGCACCGGTCACATCCACCGTGTAGGTCTGCGTCACTAGTGCGCCGTCGGCATCCGTCACGGTCAGGGTGAACACATCGCTAACAGCATCGCCCGCATCCAAGGCTTCGATCGCCGCCGCATTCTTGCTGTAGCTGTAGTCGCCGCTCGCCGTATCTAAGGTTAAGGTGCCGTAAGTCCCCGCCAAGGTCGCCGTGGTACCCGTGACCGTCCCAGTATCAATACCGTAGGTTAAGGTATCACCATCGACATCCGCACCACTTAAGGTGCCGCTGAGATTCGCGTCCGTAGTCGAACTAGATTGATCCACTTCGGCAATCGAACCGCTGGTGATCGCATCGAGGGTCGGTGCATCATCGGCACCGGTGACGTTGACCGTGTAAGTCTGCGTCACTAGTGCACCATCGGCATCGGTGACCGTCAGCGTAAACACATCACTGTCGGTATCGCCCGCATCCAGGGCTTCGATCGCAGCGGCGTCTTTGCTGTAGCTGTAGTCACCGCTCGCCGTATCGAGGGTCAGCGTACCGTAAGTCCCCGCCAAGGTGGCCGTGGTACCGGTCACCGATCCGCTATCAATACCGTAAGTCAGAGTGTCGCCATCATCGACATCCGCACCACTCAAGGTGCCGCTGAGGTTAGCGTCCGTAGTCGAACTAGACTGATCCACTTCGGCAATCGAACCACTGGTGACGGCATCCAGGGTCGGTGCATCATCCGCACCGGTGACGTTGACGGTAAAGGTTTGTGTAACCAAGGCACCATCGGCATCGGTGACCGTTAAGGTAAACAGATCACTGTCGGTGTCACCTGCATCCAGGGCTTCGATCGCAGCGGCATTCTTGCTGTAGCTGTAGTCGCCGGTGGAAGTATCCAGGGTTAGCGTACCGTAAGTCCCCGCCAAGGTGGCGGTGGTACCCGTCACCGATCCGGTATCAATACCATAGATTAAGGCATCACCATCCACATCCGCGCCACTCAAGGTACCGCTCAAATTAGCATCGGTCGTGCTGCTGGACTGATCCACTTCGGCAATCGAACCGCTGGTGATCGCATCCAAGGTCGGTGCATCATCGGCACCGGTGACATTGACGGTAAAGGTCTGCGTGACCAAGGCGCCGTCGGCATCGGTGACGGTGAGCGTAAACAGATCACTGTCGGTATCGCCCGCATCCAACGCTTCGATCGCGGCAGCGTCTTTGCTGTAGCTGTAGTCACCGCTCGCCGTATCGAGGGTCAGCGTACCGTAAGTCCCCGCCAAGGTGGCCGTGGTACCCGTGACCGATCCGGTATCAATACCATAGGTTAAGGTATCGCCATCGACATCCGCGCCACTTAAGGTGCCGCTGAGGTTCGCATCGGTCGTGCTACTGGACTGATCCACTTCGGCAATCGAGCCGCTGGTGATCGCATCGAGGGTCGGTGCATCATCCGCACCGGTGACGTTGACCGTATAAGTCTGCGTGACCAAGGCACCATCGGCATCGGTGACCGTCAGGGTGAACAGATCACTGTCAGTATCACCCGCATCCAGGGCTTCGATCGCAGCGGCGTCTTTACTGTAGCTGTAGTCGCCGGTGGAAGTATCCAGGGTTAGCGTACCGTAAGTCCCCGCCAAGGTGGCCGTGGTACCGGTCACCGATCCGGTATCAATACCGTAAGTTAAGGTATCACCATCGACGTCCGCGCCACTTAAGGTGCCGCTGAGATTCGCGTCCGTAGTCGAACTAGATTGATCCACTTCGGCAATCGAACCGCTGGTGATCGCATCGAGGGTCGGTGCATCATCCGCACCGGTGACGTTGACTGTGTAGGTCTGCGTGACCAAAGCGCCGTCGGCATCGGTGACCGTCAGCGTAAACACATCACTGTCGGTATCACCCGCATCCAGTGCTTCGATCGCTGCTGCATTCTTGCTGTAGCTGTAGTCGCCGCTCGCCGTATCCAGTGTTAGCGTACCGTAAGTCCCCGCCAAGGTGGCGGTGGTACCCGTGACAGCTCCAGTATCAATACCGTAAGTCAGGGTGTCGCCACCATCGACGTCCGCACCACTCAAGGTGCCGCTGAGGTTAGCGTCCGTAGTCGAACTAGATTGATCCACTTCAGCAATCGAACCGCTGGTGATCGCATCCAGGGTCGGTGCATCATCCGCACCGGTGACGTTGACCGTGTAGGTCTGCGTCACTAGTGCGCCGTCGGCATCCGTCAC
>NZ_JAUOQE010000064.1 GCF_030547545.1 Amphritea sp. 1_MG-2023 | reverse complement strand
CACTGGCTTTCGCGTATCTGGCCATTCTAATGTCCGCAGAGAACATAACGGACTTATTCGCACCTTCCTTAGGTAAAGAAGACATATGTAGCACTGTATCTGACATACAGAAAATACAGTCTTAATGGGGCTTTCGTTTTCAATAATGGCTTCTGACGTCTGATATTACAGAGGGCTGTGTACGGATGAATTCGCATAATCGCAGCAAAATTAATATTCATGATTGATACGTATAAAAAAAACTTTTGGGGGGGAAGATATTATTGATTTGCTCTTGTCGATCTCTCTAACTTAAGATTGATTTTCAAATAAGTTATCTGAATTTTTTATTATAGTTTGGTAGATAAATAAGATAATAAAAGCAGGCTAATAATATTTTATTGGTCATAATTTAAGAGAGATTACTATGATTAAACGACTGCATTCTAATAAAACTCTGAGTAAAATCGTAAGCACCAGCACAACTGTTTATTTAGCTGGTCAAGTTGCCGATGATAGAAGTGTAGGCGTTACAGAACAAACACAACAAATATTAGCAAAAGTAGATGACTTACTTGCTGAAGCAGGAACAGATAAGACTAAATTGCTAAGTGTTATTATCTGGCTTGCTGATATTAATGAAAAAGATGCGATGAATAAGGCTTGGTTTGATTGGATTGAACCTGAGCATACGCCTGCGCGCGCTTGTGTTGAATCACGCTTAGCTCATCCTGATATTCGGGTTGAAATGAAAATAGAAGCAGCGTTGTAAACGTTCCTAAAGAGCTTCAGTTAAACATGACGCCGCGGATTATATTATGCCAAAAATAAAACACATAGCTGTTGTTGGTGCCGGAATTGTTGGATTATCGAGTGCTCTTTGGTTACAACGAGCTGGTTTTAAAGTAACGATCATCGATCCAATGGAGCCTGGTGCAGCCACATCATATGGTAATGCGGGCGTATTAGCGGGTTTTGCGAGGCTCCCTTTTACCCGTTTTTCAATGCTTTGTAAAATTCCAGGGATGCTAATTGATAAAGATAGCCCTTTATCGTTAGCGCGGCATTATGTACCAGAATTGATTCCGTATGGCTGGAATTATTTTAAATCGTGTTTTCGCTATAAAAAAATGCGTCATGCTTTAACAGAGCTTCAATCTAAAGCCTGGGAGGCAGATCAAGTTCTTTTAAACGAATCTGGAGGCCACTCGCTAATTCGAAGTGAAGGCAGTTTAGGATTGTTTTCCAGTCAGAGTGGCATTGAAAAAGCTAAAAAAGGCGAAATTCTAGAGCGTCAAGGACAAGGCGTTAATATTGAGCTCTTCGATCCGGCTATGATCCGTGAAATGGAGCCGAGCCTAGAGCCCTTCTATGCGGGCGGTATCTATTATCCGGATACACGATTTACGATCAGTCCAATAGAACTCAGCCGTTGTTATACACGCCACTTTTTAGATAATGGTGGGTGTATTGTGCGTGAAAAGGTCAACTTTATAAATCCAGATGATCAAGGTATAGAAGTGCAAACATCACTTCAGCGTTTGCAATTTGATCACTTAGTGATCGCGGCAGGTGTTGCTTCAAAACATTTGGCTGCACAATTAGGTGTCAAGGTTCCGCTGGTGAATGAGCGTGGTTATCATTTAAGCATTGAGAAGGAAGGTAAAAGCCTGAGTCGCCCTATTGCTTGGCTTGAAAATGCGGTTTTTTTAGCGCCAATCAATAATGGTATCCGTTTGGCAGGTACAGCAGAGTTTGCTGATGAAAATGCGCCTCCCAACCGTGAACGTATTAACTGTATGAAGCGTCATGCTCATACAATGCTAGGTGATAATTTAGACTTTACATCTAAATGGGTGGGTAGCAGGCCTTCAACACCTGATTCATTACCCGTTATCGGCTCTTTATTAAATGATCAACGAATTACACTCGCTTTTGGGCATGGTCATTTAGGCTTAACGCTCAGTGCTATCACCGGACAGTTGGTTTCTGAAATTGTTCAGGGTCAAAAGCCATCTGTAGATCTAGAGTCTTTTTCGCCATACCGATTTAGTTAGGGAAGGTGCGAATAAGTCAATGACGCCTCTGGCTTACAGAGAATATAACGGACTTATTCGTACCTTCCTTAGCTTTTATTTAAAAATTATTCTCTATATTTAAGGAATTTTAAATGTTATCAATTAACCGTCTTGACCAAAATGATGCGCAAATACTAATTGAAGGAGCTCGATCTAAGGCTGTAGAGATTGGGGTGCCTATGTGTATTGCTATTACTGATGAATCAGGTTCCTTAATCGCCTTCGAAAGAATGGATGGCGGAAAAATAACCAGTATTACGATCGCACAAGATAAATCTTTTACTGCCTCAGCGGCTAAAAAAGCAACGCATGAATACAATCAAGCTTGTGTACCAGGTAATTTAGCTTTTGGCATTCATACCGCGCTAGCGGGGCGTTTATGCGTTGTGGGTGGCGGTTTACCTATCATTGTTAATGGTGAAGTAGTGGGTGGGATCGGTCTCAGCTCTGGTACACCTCAGCAAGATATGGATTGTGCGGCAGCAGGGATTGATCACTTTATTCAGAAAACAAACCTGTCAGCAGCATAAGTCGTAGTAGAGGTAGCTCGTTGATAAATCATTTTTACCGTGCCATATACCGCATACGCTAGAGAGTATGTGTATAAGGGCTTTCGAGCATTCAATTAATTATCCAGCTTGCAGTCCTGCGCAGCTTGAAGCGATACTCATAAAGTTTCTGGCTGCCTGCGTTCTTGTTCGTTACTTTAGGGAAGGTGCGAATAAGTCAATTACGCCTCTGGCTTACAGAAAAGCTGGAGATCAAGGCAACAGTTACAGGCATACTGGTTGTACGTCGAAAAATGTTAACGCTGAGATCCCGCTTCTCTGAAAGCCCCGAA
>NZ_JAUOQE010000063.1 GCF_030547545.1 Amphritea sp. 1_MG-2023 | reverse complement strand
CATCTACTTTGTCAGCCAGCTTGAAAAGGTCCAGACATTTCGCTGCACTGGCTTTCGCGTATCTGGCCATTCTAATATCCACAGAGAATATAACGGACTTATTCGCACCTTCCTTAGCAAAAAGTGTCGCTCTTGTTATATGAATCCCCGAGTCGTTTATTCAGGCCATCAATGGTCATCGTATGTTCATCGTCACACTTTCTCTTTGACGCTAATAAAATCACAATTTAAGTTCGATATGGAGGTTTCATTTGTAAGTTTTTTTTTGATTTTTATTACAGTCATATGTTTGCACTGTTATTCAACATTTTTTTGTAGAAGAGTTTTTCGCACTATTATGTTTCAGTGATTGTTGTTTGTAGTAATTTCTGCACTATTTTGAATCAATTATTAGGAAGAGTGTATTGGTTTGCACTGTTTTGGCTATTATTTTAAAGGGTGTATTATCAGCTTATTTTCCAGTCTTTATGACGGAAAGTAAGACATAAGGTATCATGATTAATAGAGTATAAAGAAACCTTATAGGTTTAAAGCTATTTTGAAATTGTATTTATCTTATACTGCTTTAGAGTAGATTGAATAGAAAAATTATAAAGGTAGGTGAAACTAAAGCTATGGACCGAAGAAAGCTTGATGTTCTTTTTTCAACTATGTTGATTATTATCTCAGCCACTATATTGATCAGTAATGATTTTATTGAGGGTGGTGCAGAATCTGAACTTGGGTCGATGTTTTTACCTCGCGTAGTTGCTGGTTTAATAATGATATTTTCAGCAACTATTGGCTTGCAATCATTAATAAAATTAATGAATAGAACTGAAATAGATAATTCAGAGTTGGTTTTGGTTAATGGCTTTACAGGAATATTTATTTATATTGGTATTTTCCTCGTATATTGGTTTGTTGTTCCTTATGTCGGTTTCATTATTACTACACCTATCATAATGTTTAGTGTGGCGGTGTTGCTTGGGGGGCGAAATTGGATACCAATAACAGCCATGTCCATCATATTGTCAGTTCTTATCTTTTATGGTTCAAAATACTACCTTCGGGTCTATCTTCCCACTTGGGATTTATTCTAAAGGAGCAAGTAAATGTTTGATAATATTATCGGCGGCTTTTCTTCAATTCTTGCTGTAGGCCCTATTCTTGGAATTATCCTTGGTGTTACTATTGGTATTGTTTTTGGTTCTATTCCAGGTATTTCTGGAATCATGGCCATTGCTATTATGTTGCCATTGACCTTTTATGTTGATCCTGTGATTGGTATAACGATGCTTTTGGCAGTTTACAAAGCGGGAATATATGGAGGATCAATATCTGCTATTTTGATTAATACACCTGGTGCAGCGGCATCCTTTCTAACGTCATTAGATGGACACGCACTAACAAAATCAGGCAAGGCCGGCAAAGCTTTGGATATTTCTCTCTATTCATCTATTTCCGGCGAGGTATTGGCTACACTTGTACTTATATTTGTTGCTGCACCTATTGCCACTATTTCTTTACAGGCAGGCCCAATTGAAAAAGTATTTCTACTATTATTCGCTTTTACAGTTATTGGGAGTTTGGCCGGTGAATCTATCTCACGTGGATTACTTTCATGTTGTTTAGGAATGTTATTTGCGATGGTAGGTATGTCTACAATTACGGGGGCATCTCGGTTCACTTTTGGCTATCCTGAACTGATGGGAGGGTTTACCTTTACCCCGATGCTAATTGGTATATTAGTCATGCCTGAAGTGTTAAATACGATAAGAAAACGTAGAACTCCACATCATGAATTAGAGATAAAAAAATCTAAGAACCCTAGTGATAATAGAATAAGTTTAAAAGAATACTTCTCTGTTTTTGGTACTATTTTTAAATCAAGTGGGATTGGTACATTCATTGGAGCCCTGCCTGGTTTAGGTTCAAGTACAGCGGCATTTATCGCTTATGGGGAGGCAAAGCGAACATCTAAGAATCCCGATAAGTATGGAAAAGGTTCTGTGGAAGGCATTGCAGCGGCAGAGTCAGCTAACAATGCGGTGTGTGGCTCTAGTTTGATTCCCATGTTGACGCTAAGTATTCCGGGTGATGATGTAGCCGCGCTACTGATGGGGGCGTTCCTTATTCATGGGCTAACGCCAGGCCCTTTAATATTTGTCGAGCATACAGAAACGATCTACGCTATTTTTGCTGGATTTTTGATAACAGACTTGTTCTTGCTTGTGATCGCTAAACTTGGTTTTAGAGGCTTTATTAAGGTGGCTAGCCTGCGCCGCTATTATATCTTCCCATGTGTAACCGCTTTTGCTTTTGCTGGCGCATTTACAGCTGGGCAAGATATGAATGATATACTTATTCTTATTGCTTTTACTGTTCTAGGTTATTCAATGAAAATGGTTGGTCTTAATCCGGCTGTCTTTATAATCGGGTTTATCCTTACACCATTCTTAGAGCAGAATCTTGATCAAGCGCTTGCTATCGTTGGTACTGAATACCACCTTTTATTTGCTTCGGCATTTTCTTGGGTATTTATAGCATTATCAATATTCTTTGTTTACTCGAGTGTGCGGATGAGAAAAAAGAAAGAGAAAGTGGAACCCACAGCCTAAATATTTAAGCTGGTATTATTGAGAAATATGAAAATAGCATCCCTAAATTAAATATAAATTTGAAGGTATTTATTATATGAATAATTATAAGAAGTCCGTTTTAACCCTGTTAGGAGCTCTATCTATTAGTTTATCTGCTGAGTCTGTCATGGCGGAATATCCAGAAAGGCCAATAACGGTAATCGTGCCTTATGGTGCAGGTGGTGACTCTGACTTAACCACGCGAATTTGGGCTGATGCGGCAGAAAAAGAGCTAGGCGTTCCCGTTGTTGTTATTAACAAAGCCGGAGGTGGTGGGATTGTCGGTACCGCTACGGCTGCAGTGGCTAAAAAGGATGGTTATACGCTCGTTAATGCTGGGCTCAGTACAATGCTGGTATCGCCTAATTTTAGTACAACCCCATATAATTTCGATAGCTTCGATCCCGTCGTGAAAATGACTTCTTTACCCTTTGGATTGGTGGTATCAAAAGATAGCCCATACCAAAGCTTTGACGATTTTATTGTCGCGGCTAAAGAAAAGAAGATGACGATGGGCTCTTGGGGTGCTTCTTCGTCGGGTACTGTTTTAGCGACGATTATCGCTGATCAAGCGGGATTTGCGCCAAAATTTGTTAACGCTCCTTCAACGGCAGCATCAATGACGAGCGTGGTTGGCGGCCATATCGATTCAGCCATCTCACTACCACCGGCCTTTGGTCCACATGTCAAAGCTGATCGTGCCACGATTCTGGTGATGAATCAGAAAATGGATGCATTCCCAAGCGTTCCTACCTTTGCTGACTATGGCATCAAGGGGAGTTTTGAAGGGTGGTCAGGTATCTTTGCACCAAAAGGTGTTCCAGAAGAAGTAATTGAAAAATTAACAGCGGTAACGGCAAAGGTAATGAAAGACCCTAAGGTTATACAATCCTATAATAATATAGGGGCAATAGTTGATTTTCGTCATGGCGAAGACTGGATCACAGATCTCAAACTGACATACTCAATGATGAAAGACACGGCTGAAAAAGCCAAGAAGTGATGTTATGGAGTGTAAGATTTTGTATCTATTGAGATAAATTTCTTTACTCTTACAGAGATAGATTTTATAGGCACCGTTTTAAACCTATCATAATGTGAATTATGATAGGTTTTTTTATTTTTAATAAAGTCCATGAGTATTGTAAGCGGTCAGTTAAGGATGATGCGAATAAGTCCTTCCCATGAGACAATTTATTTTTAATTTTCGAGCCTGACCATGTCACATCAATTTACCTTTG
>NZ_JAUOQE010000062.1 GCF_030547545.1 Amphritea sp. 1_MG-2023 | reverse complement strand
AACCAGTATGCCTGTAACGGTTGCCTTGATCTCCAGCTTCTCTGTCAGCCAGAGGCGTCATTGACTTATTCGCACCTCCCCTAATAAGCAGGGCTAGAAAGCCGACCGCTTGGCGCTTTAGGCCCCTACAAACACTGTCGACCGGTGAACGATCAAGCGACCATTGAACTGATTTAGGTCTTCCTCTCGTGAGTAGGCCTCAGTTGCAGGCTAGACAAAAAGACACAATCTGCACCCCTAAAAATGTTTTTTTCTGATACTTCTATAGGCTCAGTTATTTACTTATAGTCTTATACAACATGCAGACAATGACTTAAGTGACAACACTGAATAAATCGCCATCATCTGGCTATATTTCCCTATAAGGATGAACCATGAAAAACAACTCAACATCACAATGGATCGAAGACTTCGAAGGCAACAATATGCCTGAAACCATCGTCAGCTCAGGCTGTGGAGGTTGGGTTAACATTGAAGGTAATGAGCGTGCTTATGAAGCGGTTTCTGGCCATAGTTGTTTGAATCTGGGTCATGGACACTCAGAGTTAATTGACGTTGTTGCCGACTCCTTAAAGAACCTTTCCTATTGTTCCCCCGAACACCTCAGCCCTTCGAGTATTGCTCTATCTGAACGATTGAGTACATTGTTGGGTGGCAACTACATGGTGAAGTATTCACTGAGTGGCTCATCATCTAATGAAATTGCCCTTAGCATTGCACGTAGGCGCTGGAAAGCCTTAGGCCATGCCAACAAAACCGTCTGCATCTCACTCGATCGCAGCTACCACGGTAACCTTGGACAAGCGCAATATGTCACCGGTTTTGAGGCCTTTCGAGTCGAAGGAAGACCCGATAACACTGATTTTGTACATATCTCCAGTGCTCGAAATGCCAATACGGGAGCACTATTCTCACTCACGGAGATACAAACACAAATTGAAAATACTGTCGCTTCTATCGGCGCAGAGCGAATTGCCTGTTTATTTGTTGAACCGGTTAATTTTGCTGGCGGTGTCATTGTCCCGCCTAAAGGTTACCTCAAACTTTTACGCAAGCTCTGCGATCAATATGAGATCACTTTAATCGTCGATGAAGTAATTACAGGCTTTGGCCGCTCAGGAGCATGGTTTGCTTTTCAGCAGGAAATGATTCGTCCCGATATAGTGACCATGGGCAAAGGCATCACAGCAGGCTATTTTCCTTTAGCAGCCGTCGCTGTGGATAAAAGAATTTATGATGAGCTACAGCATCATCAAGTTCCACTGAAAATGGTTATTACCATGGCAGGTCATCCGGTTGGCTGTAGCATTGCTTTAAAAGCGATAGAGATAGTCGAGCGCGATAATCTTTGCGCTCAAGTCACGTCAAATGAGCAAGTCATTCGCGCAACACTTAATCTTATCGCCGATTTGCCCATCATTAGTGAAATACGTGGATTCGGTCACATGTGGGGGCTAGAATTTTGTGACTTTAATGGCTATTCATCTGCTAATATCGCCACACAGGTTGCACAAGATTGTGAGCATAATGGCTGTATTGTGGCAGCTGCTGATGGCATTATTCGTATCAATCCGCCGCTCAATATGAGCGAAGATGAGTGTGATCATATGCTCAAAGTAATCACGGATGCCGTTAACACGATTACAGCCAACTTAGCGGCAGGCTAAAAGCTGGTTTATAACAGTTTCAACGCCGAGCATGCTATAAAGCACACTCTAAACAGGAAGAGTTCGATGTCCGGCGTTGAAATTTTAGATCGTTACATTCAGATTGATCGTGAATCGTCTACCCCACTTTTTTTACAGACCAAGAAAGGTCTTGAACAATTTATCAGCGATGGACGCTTTCAAAGCTTAAAACTGCCATCAACACGTCACCTAGCTGAACAGCTTAATATCAGCTTGAATACCGTGTTAAAGGCCTACGAAGAGCTAGAAGCTCAAGGTGTCATTTACTCTAAGCCCCGCTCAGGTTGGTACGTCAACGCAGAAACAGCGGCACAACAATCATCAAAAAAAGAACCGTCACCCAATCCTATTCCTCAAGACTGGATGCGCAGAGCAAAAAAAACAGAAACACCGGGGAATCCTGCTCAAGTCAATCGTTCGACATACGATTCTCAGTTTGCATTTCCATTTATTACAGCATCAATACCTAAAGATGCCTTCCCTTTCCCTGCTTGGATGAAAGCCTCGAGAGAAGCATTTCAAGGTGATAGTCGGCCATTTAGCTTATATGATAGCTTTGGTGCTGATGATCCCATTTTAATTGATACCATCCTCTCTAATATCCTCGCCCCTCGAGGTATAACTGCAACACCTGAAAACATACTACTGACAGCAGGCACTCAACACGCTCTACATTTAATTTCAGAACTTCTTATACAACAAGGCACCCCCGTGGTGATAGAGGATCCGGGATACCCAGATGCACGCCATACCTTTCTCAGAGCGGGAGCCACATTAACGCCAATCCCCCTCGATAACGGCGGAATCACTTTAAAAAAAATACCCGCAACAACTGAAATAATTTACACCACCCCAAGCCATCAGTTACCTAGCAATATCAGCATGTCTAACCCTCGGAAGTCAGGATTACTTCAGCTCGCTAAACGTTTAGGCTGCTGTATTATTGAAGATGATTATGATGCAGAGATGCGATTTATAGGCCGCTCTTCTCCGCCTCTGGCATCGCATGGATTAGATAACATTATTTACCTCAGCGGCTTCTCTAAACACCTTGGCTCAGTCTGTCGCATCGCTTATATCGTGGCGCATAAGGAGATAATATCGTCCCTACAGAATATACGTCGCTATCAATTACGAAATCTATCTGGACATGAACAACGAACGCTTGCCCACTTCATCTTGAATAAGGGTTATGAACAGCAGATACGTCATCTTCGTCGCATTGCTAAGAAAAGATGGAAAGTTTGCCAACAATTGATTGCAGAACTGCTGCCTGATTGGAAAGTAACCACGTCGACAGGTGGTCTAAATCTGTGGATTGAGGTGCCAGCTAATATTAATACAACCGAACTCGCACGCCTCTTACGTCAGCATGATATCGTTATTGAACCAGGCGCTGTTTTCTTTGCTGACCATCAACAAGGTCATCATTTTATAAAACTAGGTTTTTTATTACTCAACGAGCAACAACTACGTGACGGGCTTACAATGCTTGCTAACATATTAAAAAATACCTATAGCCGACGAAAATAAAAATACATTATCTAAAATAATAACCTAACAGCATCAGCGATTCAAAACGACTGTTTAAAAGCATCTTTCATTATGTGTTATTCTTAAACGACTGTAACTCCTGCGACAATTCACTCACAAAAGTAGAGGCCAACGCAGTCAATGGCCGGTGAGTAGGGGTAATTAAATAGATTGAAAAATCAATCTCAGGTAAGAAGGGCAAAAAGACGATTTTATCCTGATTATTACAATTAATGCGATAGCTTTCTACCGTCAGCGGATCAACAATAGCGCAAGCAAGCCCTTGCTCTACAAAGGTTAATTGCGGGATAAAAAACTGTGTTTCAAAACGTCGATTCATCGTCAGGCCTTGCTCTTTGAAGATCCGTTTAATCTTCCTAAAGCAGGCATGCGACTGCGCTAACATCGCCAGTGGCTTACCATCTAAATCCGCCGCCGTAATAGACTCTTTTTCAGCCAGTGGGTCATCCAATGGCACTGCACAGATGCATTTATAACGTAATTCACTATAGTCAATTAATGATAATCGTTCACTGGTATCGGGAATATAGTCCACCAGACCGACATCATATCGCTGAGTAGACAGCAGTTGCTGTACTTGGAACGCACTATGGGAAAACAGCGAGATATCAACATGATTCCGATTCTTGACAAACTCGCTGATAAATTTAGGCATAAAAAAAACAGAAGGACCAAACATCGAAACAATATTAATCCTTCCTCTCTCTAAAGAGCGGACTCTTGCCAGATTCTCTTCAATATCTTCTATTTTTTCGAGAACTTCAGAGACCTGGTTAAGAAGATATTCTGCTTCAGGTGTAGGGTTCAAGCGACCATCCCGACGCTCAAATAGTTTAATCCCAATCTCTTTTTCCAGACCGGTGAGTTGCGAGCTTATGGCGGGCTGAGTCCTAAATAAATTATTAGCGGCTTTAGATACTGAGCCCGTCAACATAACTTCTCTAAATGCTCGTATTTGCTTAAAATTCATAATATCAATTTATTACCAATTAGATTATTTAATCTATACTGTGACATCTGCTCGTTAACGATTTTTTTAGAACAGCTGCCACATTAATCCATATAATACTACCTAATACAGCCTTTTCTTTCTCGTAAAAAAGAGTGTTACAAGTATCAATTGCGCGCATGATTGCCCCCAGCAACTCAGCTTATTGACTATGGAAGGTGCGAATAAGTCTGTTATGTTCTCTGCGGACATGAGAATGGCCAGATACGCGAAAGCCAGTGCAGCGAAATGTCTGGACCTTTTCAAGCTGGCTGACAAAGTA
>NZ_JAUOQE010000061.1 GCF_030547545.1 Amphritea sp. 1_MG-2023 | reverse complement strand
GTTAACATTTTTCGACGTACAACCAGTATGCCTGTAACTGTTGCCTTGATCTCCAACTTCTCTGTAAGCCAGAGGCGTAATTGACTTGTTCGCACCTTCCTTAGATAAACATGATCGTTTCAGATATTACTCACTACTCTGTACCTTGATGCTATTTTTGATGCCCGTCATCACATTGCGTTGATATAGCTCTTCTTGACTGACGCGATGAGCATCATTTTCGTTCTTAGCATTTTCAAAATAGCAAAGCGTTGGCTGAAAGCTGTCGGCTTCCTGTTCATCGAGTTGCACGTATGAACAGATAATCAGTAGATCCCCCTTGGACGCTCGGTGCGCGGCGGCCCCATTGACAGAAATGATACCGCTGTTATCTTCAGCCCGAATCGCATAAGTGGTGAAACGCTCGCCATTATTAACATTATAGATATGAATCTGCTCGTACTCTTTGATACCGGAGCGTTCCAGCAGAACGCCATCGATCGCACAAGAGCCTTCATAATAAAGCTCTGCATGAGTAACCGTAACGCGATGAAGTTTAGTTTTTAAAAATGTTTGCAACATATGATGACCTAGATCTCAAATTGGCCGGATAAACCGGACGTAATCAGCGCTAACAAGCATGTCAGCGTCGTCCTGTCAGTAACAACAACGGGGATACGTTGACATTAAGTCTGACACTAAGCGCGAGTAACACTTAGCGAGTACCGCTTATCAACGTGCCCGCCAATAGGTAAGCCTTTAGTAAACTTAAGTTATAGATAAGCTTACCTATTGACGGAGGCTATTGTACTCGGAATTTTAAGAATTTTAAGACCCTAGAAGCGTTAACCGCGAAATTCACCCTGATAATTAACGCGATAAGTAGGCTAAGCGCTGTCAATGCCCGCCCAATTCGAGGTAAAAAAGGCTAACCTCAATGTTTTTCATGAAGAGATGAAGCTAAGTCACCCAAAAGTTAAAAAAATCATATAAAATAGCCGCCTTTACAATAGGTTATAATAGGTTTTTAGCGTGGTAGCAGGAATTCAGACAGATAAGACCGAGCAGCTCAAACAAGCCCTAGCAGAACGCATCTTAGTGCTTGATGGCGGCATGGGCACAATGATTCAGGATCATAAACTGAATGAGGCTGATTTTCGTGGTGACCGATTTGCTCATTGGGAAACCGATCTACAAGGCAATAATGACCTATTGGTGTTAACCCAACCAAAGATTATCAGCAGTATTCATCGCGCTTATCTTGAAGCCGGTGCGGATATCATTGAAACCAATACCTTCAATGCCACCACCATCGCCATGGCCGATTACGCGATGGAATCGATCAGTCATGAGATCAATTTAGTCGCCGCGCAACTCGCCCGTGAAGTTGCCGATCAAGTGACCGCCGAAACCCCAGATCGACCGCGTTATGTTGCCGGTGTTTTAGGGCCTACTAACCGCACCTGCTCTATCTCCCCAGACGTTAATGATCCGGGTTATCGTAATGTCAGTTTTGATCAGCTTGTCGAGGCTTACACCGAGTCCATCGACGGCCTGGTAAAGGGTGGCGCCGATCTCATTCTGATCGAAACCATTTTTGACACACTCAATGCCAAAGCCGCTATTTTTGCGGTGGATCAATATTTTGAAGATCATCATCTGCGTTTACCCGTGATGATTTCCGGCACCATTACCGATGCTTCTGGACGCACGCTATCCGGCCAGACCACCGAAGCCTTTTGGAATTCGGTGCGACACATCAAGCCCTTATCTATTGGTCTCAACTGCGCCTTAGGGCCGACCGAATTACGTCAATATGTTGAAGAACTCTCGCGTATTGCCAATACTTATGTATCTGCTCACCCTAATGCGGGTTTACCGAATGCTTTTGGCGGTTATGATGAAACCCCAAGACAGATGGCTAGCGAGATCCGCGAATGGGCTCAAGCCGGTTTTCTCAACATTATCGGTGGCTGCTGCGGTACTACCCCCGCACACATCACCGCGATGGGCAAAGCGGCTAATGAATCAGCCCCTCGCGCGATTCCTGAGATTCCTATCGAGTGCCGTTTATCGGGCCTTGAACCACAAAATATCAATCAAGACACGTTGTTTGTTAACGTAGGTGAACGAACTAACGTCACCGGTTCAGCGATGTTTAAACGTCTGATTAAGGAGGGTGATTACGAAACCGCCTTAGACGTTGCCCGTCAGCAGGTAGAAAACGGCGCTCAGATTATCGATATCAACATGGATGAAGGCATGTTGGATGCAGAGGCCGCGATGGTGCGCTTCCTGACGCTGATCGCCTCTGAACCGGATATCTCCCGTGTGCCAATTATGATCGACTCCTCTAAGTGGGAAGTGATCGAGGCAGGCCTTAAGTGTATTCAAGGTAAAGGTATCGTTAACTCGATCAGCCTGAAAGAAGGCGAAGAGAAGTTTATCTATCAGGCCAACCTGTTACGTCGTTATGGTGCGGCCGTGGTGGTGATGGCGTTTGATGAAGATGGTCAGGCGGATACCGAAGAACGCAAAATTCAAATTTGTGCGCGCTCCTATAAAGTGCTGACAGAAACCGTCGGCTTTCCACCGGAAGATATTATCTTCGACCCCAACATCTTTGCCGTGGCGACGGGTATCGATGAGCACAATAATTATGCGGTGGACTTTATTCGCGCCACCGGCTGGATCAAGCAGAACCTGCCCTACGCGATGATCTCCGGCGGGGTCTCCAACGTGTCCTTCTCTTTCCGAGGTAACAACCCAGTACGCGAGGCGATTCACTGCGTATTCCTCTACCATGCGATTCAGCAAGGTATGGATATGGGTATCGTTAACGCGGGACAACTGGCCATCTATGATGACCTTCCAGAAGAGCTGCGCGTGGCGGTAGAAGCCGTGATTATGAACACCTCTGACGAGGCCACCGAAAATCTATTGGAGATTGCCGAGAAATACCGCGGTGACGGCGCACAGGTTGAAGAGAAAACCCAAGAATGGCGTAGCCTACCCGTTGCTGAACGTCTGTCTCACTCACTGGTTAAGGGTATCGCTGAGTATATCGATGACGATGTGGAAGAGTGTCGTCATCAGTACGAACGCCCAATTCAAGTCATCGAAGGCCCTCTCATGGATGGCATGGGCGTGGTAGGTGATCTATTTGGTGCCGGCAAGATGTTTCTGCCGCAGGTGGTGAAATCCGCCCGAGTCATGAAAAAAGCAGTCGCCTATCTGATGCCCTTTATCGAAGCGGAAAAAGCCGGTGCCGCCAGCGAAACAGCGGGTAAAATCTTGATGGCAACCGTTAAGGGTGACGTTCATGATATCGGTAAAAACATCGTTGGCGTCGTACTGCAATGTAACAACTACGAGATTATTGATCTCGGTGTGATGGTACCTGCCGAGAAAATTTTGCGTACCGCCCGAGAAGAAAATGTGGATATTATTGGGCTCTCCGGTCTGATTACTCCGTCTCTCGATGAGATGGTTCATGTGGCCAAAGAGATGGAACGTCAAGAGTTTAGTATCCCATTAATGATAGGTGGCGCGACTACCTCGAAAGCCCATACGGCGGTTAAGATCGATAAAGCCTATAACCGAGATCAAGTGGTCCATGTGACTAACGCGTCCCGCGCCGTTAATGTTGCCAGCACGCTGCTCTCCGCTGAGCGCAAAGCGGCTTACGTTAAAGAGATACAGGATGATTATGAGGCGGTTCGGCAACGCTATGCCGAACGTCAGAGTCAAGCACGACGGGTATCACTGATTCAGGCACGGGCAAATAAGTTCAACATTGACTGGGCTAACTACACCCCACCAGTACCCGCTCAACTAGGTATTCAAACCTTTGAGCATATCGATCTCAATGCCCTGCGTGACTATATCGACTGGACGCCATTCTTCCACTCGTGGGAGCTCGCTGGCCGTTATCCGCGCATTCTCAATGATGAGATTATCGGCGAAGAAGCGACGCGACTCTTCTCTGATGCTCAAGCCATGCTGAATGACATCATTGATAACAAAAAACTGGAGGCTCGTGCCGTGATTGGCCTCTTCCCAGCTAATAGCATTGATGATGACGATATCGAGCTGTATACCGATGAGAGTCGCTCAGAAGTACTGATGACGCTTCACCATCTGCGTCAGCAGGTGGAAAAAACGGAAGGTAAGGCGAATATGTGTCTAACCGACTTTATTGCACCTAAAGCCAGTGAGAAAGCCGATTACTTTGGCGCCTTTGCGGTCAGCGCAGGCTTTGGTGATCAGGTGATGATTGATGCCTATGAAGCGGATCACGATGACTATCACAGTATCATGGTCAAAGCGCTTGCCGACCGTCTGGCCGAGGCACTTGCCGAGTACATGCACGCCCGTACTCGACGTGAATTCTGGGGCTATGCGGCCGATGAAGCATTGAATAACGAAGCGCTGATCAAAGAAAAATATCAGGGTATACGTCCTGCGCCCGGCTATCCAGCCTGTCCTGAGCATACCGAAAAAGCGCTGCTGTGGAAGTTATTGGATGTGGAGCAGCGTACCGGTATGACGCTCACCGATAGCTATGCGATGTTACCCACATCATCGGTCAGCGGTTGGTATTTCAGCCATCCCGACTCGCAGTATTTTGGCGTCGCCAAGATAGGGGAAGATCAGTTGGAATCCTACGCCAAACGTACCGGCATGGAAAAAACCGATGCTGAACGTTGGTTATCGCCTAATCTAGGCTATGAACCAGAGGATAGTTAACCGCTAAAACGCGGCAAGCGACTGGTTGCTAGACGTCCTAGTCGCTTGCGTTATCCGCTGAACTTATCCCCCTCGCCTCTAGAAGGGACTCCTACCTTTAGGTTCTCATGCAGGAGCCCTTTTGGCGGCAATGTGCCCTGCCTATAGCACCAGATTCTCTTGCACGAGGCGTCGCTCGCTACAAATATAGCACCCTGTTGTCTGTGGGAGCCGCCTCTAGCGGCCTGTCGAAAACAATGGTGCGTTTTCATGTAGGAGGCGTGCCCTCACGCCGATCGAATGACAATCACGACACGCCTCCACAACCCCCCCCACAAAAAAGCCCCTACTCACAGCGATATCTAACAGTTTTGTAGAGGCTTTTTTCTTTAGCCAAGCGCTTAATGTAGGAGGCGTGCCCTCACGCCGATTGACTGACAATCGCGACAAGCCCTCACAACCCCCCCCACAAAAAAGCCCCTACTCACTGCGATATCTAACAGTTTTGTAGAGGCTTTTCTTTAGCCAAGCGCTTAATGTAGGAGGCGTGCCCTCACGCCGATCGACTGACAATCACGACAAGCCCCCACAACCCCCCCACAAAAAAGCCCCTACTCACTGCGATATCTAACAGTTTTGTAGAGGCTTTTTTCTTTAGCCAAGCGCTTAATGTAGGCGGCGTGACCACACGCCGATCCACTGACAATCCCCCGAAGCCTCCAAACCCCCCCACAAA
>NZ_JAUOQE010000060.1 GCF_030547545.1 Amphritea sp. 1_MG-2023 | reverse complement strand
GCTTTCAGAGAAGCAGGATCTCAGCGTTAACATTTTTCGACGTACAACCAGTATGCCTGTAACTGTTGCCTTGATCTTCAACTTCTCTGTAAGCCAGAGGCGTAATTGACTTATTCGCACCTTCCCTAAGCCACAACACGACTACCTGAACCAATCCGCTTTAAAGTGCGTATCAGTTATATGTTTATTCTAAGATCATTTTTCCGAGATCAATCGTTATGCAGCAGAAACCTATTATTCAACGCAGTAAGCCTACGGTGTTCTACGATGGTGGCTGCTCTTTATGCCATAGAGAGATCAGTCACTATCGGCGTGTCGACAAACAACAATGTATTCGTTGGGTCGATTTCACCCGTACACCCGAGTCGCTGCAAGCGTATGGCATCACCTACGATAATGCGATGCAGCAGTTACATGCAGTTAATCCGGCGGGAGAAATTGTTCTGGGTGTCGATAGTTTTTTGCTGATCTGGTCACATCTGCATAGCTACCGCTTTCTCGCTAGGTTGATCGAAACCCTCAGACTAAAAAAGCCGCTGAATCTGATCTATAACATGTTTGCCCGCTGTCGCTATAAGAACCGTTGCCATAATGGATGTAAAATCAGCCGGTGAGTGAATTTTTAGCGCGCAATGATTGTGCAGACGCACCTTTTTATGGCAAAAAAGTGCTTGTTGATTTGTTTGTGAAGTTTTAACTTATTGTTTTTAATGAATTATATTATTTATGGTATTGATTCTGCAATAATCAATTCAGTCGTTGTAATATTCGGCAACACAATTTAAAAAATTCGGACAGAGGCGTCCATCCCTTATCACTGAGAGTGATAGAGGGATGGGCGCTTTTTTTTTGCCCTGCAGTAAGCGGCAAACAGATGAGAAAACTTTACTTAATAAAATGAGGCAAAACGATGGCTTACTTAGAACCGAGTGAGTTTGTGACCAAAATGGTCGACTCAGGCGAACAGAAAATCTTTATGTCCACCAAAGACACCTACATCCGCGCATTTATGGCAGGCGCAATCCTAGCCCTAGCAGCCTTCTTTGCTATCACCGTGGCAACAAAAACCGGTAGCGCGATACTGGGTGCATGCCTATTTCCTGTTGGCTTTATCATGCTTTACCTGATGAAGTTTGACCTGCTAACCGGTGTGTTTACGCTGGTGCCGCTGGCGGTCATTGATAAGCGCCCGGGATGTACAATGAATGAGTTGCTGCGTAACTGGGGGCTGGTATTTATCGGTAACCTGTCGGGGGCTCTGATGGTTGCATTCTTTGCTTCTTTTATCCTGACTTATGGTTATCAGGTTGATGGTGGGGTTGTTGCTGCAAAGGTCAGTACTATCGGTGAATCACGAACCCTAGGCTATCAAGAACAGGGGGTACTGGGTTGGCTCACAATCTTTATTCGCGGCATGCTGTGTAACTGGATGGTCTCTATGGGGGTTGTGGGTGCGATGATTTCTACCTCTGCCGGCGCTAAAATGGCAGCGATGTGGATGCCTATCATGCTGTTCTTCTACATGGGCTTTGAGCACTCTATTGTGAACATGTTCCTGTTCCCATTCTCAATGATCATGGGGGGCGACTTCACTGTTATGGATTACCTTATCTGGAACGAGATTCCAACAGCGCTGGGTAACCTAGCGGGTGGTTTCCTACTGGTGGGTCTGCCGCTTTACCTAACCCACGTAAAAACCAGCAAAGAACGCAAAGTTGCTGGCGCTAAAACGGTAACGGCGCTGTAACTTCCTTATTATAGCTAAGCTGTTGTCTGATTCCCGATGGCCTGTCTGACCATCGGGGCTTTCTCAACGGGGCTTTACCACCGGAGATTTCTCAACCGGAGCTTTCTCAACAGGCCTTTCTCAACAGGCCTTTCTCAACAGGCCTTTCTCAACAGGCCTTTCTCAACAGGCTTTTATCAACGGAGTTTTGGTGAATACCGCTCCTGCAACCAGAGTACTTCCGTCATGAATTCGCAGCTAAAGGTAACGACGGGGCAGTTCAGTGATAAAGGTTTAAAAGAGCTGAATCAGGACTTTCATGGTGCATATATTCCTAAAGAGCCTCAGCTTAGCCTGAAAGGTATTGCTCTGGCCCTTGCCGATGGCATCAGCAGCAGTGATGTCAGCCAGATCGCCAGTGAGACGGCGGTAAAGAGCTTTCTCAGCGACTACTACTGCACTTCTGATGCATGGTCAGTCCGCACTTCCGGCGAACGTGTGCTGGGTTCTATCAATGGCTGGTTATTCTCACAGACACAGCGTTCAGAATACCGTTTTAATAAAGATAAAGGCTATGTCTGTACCCTGAGTGCAGTCGTATTCAAAGCCTCTAGTCTACATATTTTCCATATTGGCGACAGCCGCATCTACCGTTTACGCGCAGAGAGTATGGAAACGCTGACCAAGGATCATCGTGCCTGGGTATCTAAAGAGAAGAGTTATCTCAGTCGTGCACTCGGCATCAGTATTGATATGGAGCTGGATTATCAGACCTCTAGCCTGCACAAAGGTGATATCTACCTGTTATGCACCGATGGAGTGTATGAGTTCATCGACACCGCGTTTATTTTCCAAACACTGCAGGACTATGCGGATGACCTCGATCAGGCCGCAGAGATTATTGTTAAGCAGGCGATAGACAATGGCAGCGATGACAACCTGACACTACAGATTGCCCGAGTAGATCAACTGCCACAACCGCTAGACAGTACCTTAAAGCATCAGGTAGAGGCACTAGCGCTACCGCCGTTGTTACAGGCCCGTGAGACGTTTGATGGTTACCTGATTTTACGCGAGCTGCAGGCGAACAGTCGTAGCCATGTTTACCTTGCTGAAGATTCCGACACGCATACTCGGGTTGTGATAAAAATCCCATCGGTGGATTTGAGTGATGACCCGGCCTATTTAGAACGTTTTCTGATGGAAGAATGGGTGGCGCGACGTATCAATAGCGCGCACGTGATGAAGGCTGGATTACAAAGCCGAAAGCGAAATTACCTCTACACGGTGACTGAATACATTGAAGGCCAGACACTGGCCCAATGGCTGATCGATAATCCCAGTCCTACTATTGAAACGGTTCGTACGATTATCGAACAGATAGCGCGGGGGTTGCAGGCGATGCACCGTAAAGAGATTCTGCATCAAGATCTGCGCCCTGAAAATGTGATGATCGATAATAATGGCACCGTTAAAATTATCGATTTTGGTGCGGTTCATGTTGCCGGTATTGTTGAAGCTGAAAACACACTGGAACAGACCGGACTTCCCGGTACCGCTTTATATATGGCGCCGGAATATTTTGTCGGCGAGGTCATCTCTACCCGCTCCGATCTCTTTTCACTGGCGGTTATCACTTACCATATGCTCTCAGAGCGTTTTCCCTATGGCAATCAGGTCGCTAAGTGCACAACCACGTCAGCACAACGAAAACTCGCTTATCAGTCGGTACTTGATGAGGACAAAGCGATACCTCACTGGATCGACACCACGTTGCACAAAGCGCTGCAGCCAAACCCCTTCAAACGCTACGCAGAGATCTCCGAATTTGTTTATGACCTGCGTAAACCTAACCACAACTACCTGCGCCGCCATCAGCCGCCGCTGATAGAGAGAAACCCCCTGCTGTTCTGGAAATCGGTCTCTTTTCTGCTAACACTGACGCTGCTGTTTTTGCTGGTGCAACTCAACAATCAATGACGAGTTAAATAATACCTGAGGAGTAACCTATGATTAGCAATCGAGAAGCAGTCACCGCCGCTATTATCGCAGCGAAAGTTAGCAAAGGCATAAAATGGTGTGACGTGGCCAATACCATAGGCCTGTCGAAAGAGTGGACGACGGCCGCCTGTCTCGGCCAGATGGCACTGGATAAGGAGCAGGCTGCCACGGTAGGCGAGCTCTTTGGTCTCAGTGATGAAGCGATCGCCTGGTTGCAGATCACCCCTTATAAGGGTTCTTTGCCCACCGAGGTGCCGACCGATCCACTGATTTATCGCTGGTATGAACTGGTCAACGTGTACGGGATGACCATTAAAGAGCTGATCCATGAAGAGTTTGGTGATGGCATTATGAGTGCAATCGATTTCTCGATGGACATTCAGCGAGAGCCCAACCCTAACGGTGACCGAGTGAATGTGGTTTTATCAGGTAAGTTTCTCCCCTATAAAACTTACTGATGGCGAAATACGGTTGTTAGGCAGAATGCAGAAGCTATTCGTTAGACTTTATCGAGATTTATCTGTTGCTTAGCTTGCCAGAGCGCAGCGCCGATAGGCGCGAACTTCCACGGTTTGTTATGTGATACGCTATCAATCTGGCAGCCCGTCGAACTTAGGCAATGCGCCTAATTCGTTATCCCAAGCAGCTTTGCTTGATGTAAAGATGTGAGCGGTTGGCGACATAGAGACTTCCGTGTCCAAACACCCAGCGGGAATGACCAGAAGACCTGTGTCATGAGTGCTTGGCAATGCTGAACCGCAAACCTTACAAAAACTTTTTTTGTGGCGAGTACCTGCAAGCATAAAAGTAGTTACAAAATCTGAACCTACCAACCAGATTAATTTAGCTGACTGTGAAAACAAATTTGCCGCATGAGAAGAACCGCTATCCTTTTGGCAATGCTGACAGTGACACAGGTAAAAGCTATCGAACTCCCCTTGCACTTCAAATTTCACAGAACCACACAGACAAGAACCCAAATATTCAGTCATCAAATCCCCTTCTTCTATGGATTGTAGGTGACGTATACATAACGCCTTGCTAAGCGGATAAAAATGGTTGGTTAAAATCGCGAATCGATAACCAATTGTTTTCGTTCCGTTTAAGCAACTTGTATGTATTATTACTTCATTTAAGAACTATAATCTAGCACCAGTTCTGTTTCATCGAAAGAATGCTTTATGTGAAAGGTAGTTATAAAATAACTTTCACCATCATTTCTTCGGATGAATATTTCTGTAGAATCTTTTAAGCCTAACAGTCCAGTTGAATTTTTAATATTACCTAATGAGTCAATCGAGCTTGACCATTTTATTTCAATTTCATTATTTTTCCTGTCAAACGCCTTGATACTTGTAATGGTAACTTTACGATGGGATTTATTAAGTAAAGTAAAATAAAGAACGCTTTTATAGTGGTCATACTCTTGCAAATTTGGATGCTGTAACTTGCTTGCAACTAACGCTTCGTCTGATTTTATTTCATCGTAAATTCTTTTAGATAATCTATAACTAAAAAATGCGCTTGCTGCGGCTATGACAGCAGAAACCGTTGCTATAAGTGTAGCAATATTAACCTTGCTTATATCACTTAAAAAATCTTTGATTATTTCACAATCCATTTAAACCTCTTGAATACTAACGCCGCGCCCAACCGCTGACAAAAATGGCGCTGGTTATACGGTGTGTAAAACGAATGACCGTTTGGTAGTCTGTTGCAGTGCCTTGTTAAATTTCATCTATAAACTCTCGAATTTCACTACAAATATCGTCGTATTTATTACAGATTGAATTCATTTTCAAAGATGTTTCCTTCAAAGCTGAATTGAAATTACACTTAGTGTTTCCAGTTTCGAGTAATTCTTGCTTATTTGATATGTGACCTCTAAAACATTGAGCTTCCTGTATACATGCTTTATAGATTACGCTCGTCTTTTCGTAGAACTCTTCTGAAAACATGAATGGTCGATTTATCCGCATGAAGGACATGAATTCCATTGATGATTCTTCCGCTTTCAATGCGTAATCAGAATCATTATCGGAATAACTAGTCATATAAAGATGTTCAAGTCGACAAACATCATCAATCATTTTGTCGCATTTAGCCCAAAGTTCACCATAAACAGATGCTTTTGCATCCTTTATTTTTATCGAATACTCTTGATTAAACTTAATAAATATCAGGTTATGTATAGCCCCAATTACTATAAGAATAGAGCCAAAAATATAGGCATTTAAATCTGGAACCTCTATTCCTAAATCGATACCTAACCAGTGCTTTAGAGTTACGCTAAAAATTAAATGTTCAATAATGGGTGAAGCAACGATTCCTATCCCGCAATACAATACTAATTTCGTTACAAAATTGGAAAATGGCGACCGTAACTTTCGCTTAATCCAATCTAGAAATAACTTCCACAATACTCTCAAATCTTCACCTATCTCGCTTGAAATTTTACAATCTGCTTATGAAGAACGCGCCCTCATAATAATTATTATCAGGAATCGTTATAATTCCACAAATGGTTTATCATGCCCCCTAATAGCTTGATATTTATAAATAATAATACACGCAGAACCCCGCCATAAATTAAGAGGGAAAGAATAAGCGAAATTACTAGTGGCTTTCACAAGAAAAATCATACTGTGTAAATAAACAGATTTTGAGAAAAGACTGCTCAATGACTTGCTCCCCATTCCTTAGGTCTATCTGCGAGTACATGCTGGTTAGGCGCTATAATCATAGAACCATAGCGGCATATTTATACAGGATCAAGGCCTATATTTTATTTCATAACAAACAAGACCCAAACCGACTCCGCGAAAAAGATATAGATCTGGCCCACCTCTTATTAAGGATCTGGAACGGGTAAGGCGTAAAACACCGCATTACCACGCTCGCTACAGAGTTGATTCCACTACTAAAACAACAAACATCAAATGTCGAGAAACAGCTTCTTGAGGATTCGACTTCAACAAGCATGGTGCAGTTCATGCTTCACTGCACCCTACACACAAAAAGGCCGCTGAGATACAAGCCGATGGCATCTGGGGTGCATATTGGTTTTACCTAAGGAAGGTGCGAATAAGTCCGTTATGTTCTCTGCGGACATTAGAATGGCCAGATACGCGAAAGCCAGTGCAGCG
>NZ_JAUOQE010000006.1 GCF_030547545.1 Amphritea sp. 1_MG-2023 | reverse complement strand
ATGCCTGTAACGGTTGCCTTGATCTCCAGCTTCTCTGTAAGCCAGAGGCGTCATTGACTTATTCGCACCTTCCCTAAATTAAAATAGTCCCAACATTTTTCTAGCGCTTACTTGCTAATTTCTACAAACCCTAGAATGTACTGATATTTAATCAGGGTCATATCAATATTACATCGAGGGGCTTTATGACTAATGATCCATTTCTTGAGGGTGACCGAACTGAGGTGCGTTTGCCTGACGACAGTAACTCTCGCTGGACGTTCGTCCGCGTTTGCTCAGCGAAAAGTGAGGCAAACATTCTTCTTGCACATTCTTGATATAGACTCCCATCAATCGTTCACGGATCCGCGTTAAAGTTTACTTTAAGGCTTGCATCGACGGAGTGTTGCGATAGGCTAAGTTTGAAAGGTGATATATTGTCCCTAAGCGCTTGCCGGTATTGGATAAGTGTTCACTGCTGACAGTGAGGAGAGGAATGCAACATAAAGGGCTGCTACTTAGGATAATGTTGCTGGGGCTGTTAAGCGTTTCTCCATTAACGTTGGCCGATCAGTCGGAGATCTATCTGCTCGGGCGTTTTACCTATAAAGGGACGCCGGTGAGTAAGGCGGTGCTGTTGGCGGATAAGCGAGTCACTGAGTTGGAGCAATGCCGTGATTTTGTACGTTATCAGATCCGTGGTAATCAACGGGGTATAAACTACTATCGCCACCATATAAGAGCACAGCGAAAAGGGGTGAATATCTTCCCACACTACGCTTGCATTCAAACGGATTTGCGAGTCAGTGAGTGGAATGATTATGATTTTTACGACAAGGTCTATCTCATCGATCTGCGTGGCGGACAACGTTTTACGCGTTATAAGGATACCAACAGCTGTTGGGCGGCCATCCGTAAAGAGCCTGACAAGCATAGTAAAAAGCTATTCTGCGCAAAAATGAGTCAAACATTGGGCTGATAAGACAGTTTTGTTTGTATTGTGTTATTAATCGCGTATAATTTCGCCTCCCGTTGGTTCTGCCATTGAGGGAAACTCACTTTAACTCCTTGCTTTCTACCGTTTTTCGATGCGGCTGAAGGCTGTATAACCCGTAAGGAGCAATTAATGCGTCATTACGAAATCGTTTTTCTGGTTCACCCGAATCAGAGTGAACAGGTTCCAGCTATGGTTGAACGTTACACCAAGCTAATTGAAGAATCTGAAGGTCAAATCCACCGTCTGGAAGATTGGGGCCGTCGTCACCTGGCTTACCCAATTAACAAAATCCATAAAGCTCACTACGTTCTGATGAACGTTGAATGTGCTCAGGAAACACTGGACGAGTTAACTAACATCTTCCGTTACAACGATGCGGTTATCCGTAACATGGTTGTACGTCGTAAAGATGCGGTTACTGATGTATCTCCAATTAAAGCTGCTGAAGGCCGTGAAGAGCGTCGTCCACGTCGCGAAGAGCGTTCTGAAAAGCCTGCTGCAACTGAAGCACCTGCTGCTACAGAAACGCCAGCTGCTGATGCACCGGCTGCTGAAGCTGCTGCCGAGTAATCGGTTTAATATTTATTTAGAGGAGATATACCATGGCTCGTTTTTTCCGTCGTAGAAAATTCTGCCGTTTTACCGCTGAAGGTGTAACTGAGATCGATTATAAAGATCTGGATACTCTGAAAGGTTACATTACTGAAACCGGTAAAATCGTTCCTAGCCGTATCACTGGTACTAAAGCTCGTTACCAGCGTCAGCTGGCAACTGCTATCAAACGTGCACGTTACGTAGCACTGCTGCCATACACTGACAGCCACCAGTAATAACGGTTAACCTGCGATACTGTATAAATGCTTTTTAGCACAGGTTGCAGGGGATTAAATAAGTTTCAGCCTATGGATGTTTAGCATCGATAGGCAAGCGTAAAAATAGAGGTTTGCGAGATGGAAGTTATCCTGCTCGAGAAAATTGGCAAACTGGGTAGCCTGGGTGACAAGGTTACTGTGAAGCGTGGTTACGGTCGTAACTATCTTCTTCCTTTTGGGAAAGCGGTTCCTGCTACTGCAGCTAACCTGGAAACCTTTGAAGCACGTCGTGCTGAATTGGAATCTGCTGCAAATGAAAAACTGAACAGCGCTCAGACACGTGCTGATCAACTGAACGAAATCGAACTGTCTATCGTTGCCAAAGCTGGCGAAGAAGGCAAATTGTTCGGTTCTATCGGTACCGCTGATATTGCTGATGCAATCAGTGCTTCTGGTATTGAAGTTGCGAAAAGTGAAGTTCGTTTGCCAGAAGGTGCGCTGCGCACAACAGGTGAATTCGAAGTTTCTATTCAGCTTCACCCTGAAGTGACTGCTATTGTTGGCATCATTGTTGTTGGCGAATAAGTCTTGCTTTAATCTGGCGTAAGTCAGAGATGAGTTAAAAAGCACTGCGTAGTATGATACTGCGCAGTGCTTTTTTCGTTTTAGGCCAGTGCAATTGCGATACTGGTGTTTTGCTTGTGAGGTAAAAGAGTTTATGGATTATCCAGATCCCAGTGCTGCCGATATGGAAGGTGTGAAAATCCCTCCGCATTCACAGGAAGCTGAGCAATCGGTGCTTGGTGGGCTGATGTTGGACAATAATGCCTGGGATGCGGTTTCGGAAATTGTGCTGGAGGATCAATTCTATCGTCACGATCATCGCCTGATTTTCCGTACCGTCGAGAAGCTCGTCAGTAATATGCAGCCGATCGATGTGGTGACTATTTCTGAGGAACTGGATCGCACCGGTAACCTCGATGCCGCCGGCGGACTGGATTATCTGGTTGAGCTGGCACGAAATACCCCCAGTGCTTCCAATATACGCGCCTATGCTGAAATTGTTCGCGATCGGGCGTTATTGCGTAGGATGATTTCGGTGGCGCATGAGATTGCTGAGAATGCGTTTATGCCTGAAGGGCGTGCGGGTACCGATATTCTCAGTGAAGCCGAACAGAAAATATTCCAGATTGCCGAAGACCGGCCTAATGAAGGCGGCCCTGTTGGCGTTAATCCTCTGCTGAAAAAAGCGGTGGATAAGATTGATGAGTTATTTAACTCTGAAGGTGCGATGACCGGCGTCACCACCGGTTTTGATGAGTTGGATAAAGCGACGGGTGGGTTACAACCATCAGATTTGATTATTGTCGCGGCACGACCATCGATGGGTAAAACCACGTTTGCCATGAACTTAGTGGAAAATGCCTTGATGGCGCAGGACAAGCCAGTATTAGTTTTTAGTTTGGAGATGCCTGCCGATCAATTGGTAACACGGATGCTCTCCTCGTTAGGACGAATCAATCAGACCAAGGTACGTTCCGGTAAGCTGGAAGAAGATGATTGGCCACGTCTGACGACGGCGGTGAATATGTTGCGGGATAAGCCTTTGTTTATCGATGATACCGCGGGCATTAGCCCCACGGAGATGCGTAACCGGGCGCGGCGAATCGTGCGTGAACATGGTGATATCGCCATGATCATGGTCGATTATCTGCAATTGATGCAACTGAAAGGGGGTAACAGTGAAGGCCGTACCGCAGAGATCTCCGAGATTTCTCGCTCGCTTAAAGCGTTAGCGAAAGAGCTTGAGTGTCCGGTAATTGCGCTATCGCAGCTCAACCGAGCCTTGGAACAACGGCCTAATAAGCGTCCGGTTAACTCTGACTTGCGGGAATCCGGTGCGATCGAGCAGGATGCCGATGTGATAATGTTTATCTATCGGGATGAGGTATATAACGAAGATTCGCCCGATAAAGGTATCGCTGAAATTATTATCGGTAAGCAGCGTAACGGTCCTATCGGTAGTAACCGGTTAGCCTTTATTGGCCAGTTTACCAAGTTTGAAAACCTGGCTCCGATGGGGTACGAGGAATACGAATAAGCGATGTGATTAGGAGCGTTTTTTTCAGCGTGCCTCACTGAACTTTATCGCCCCTAGAAGGGTTCGTACATCGAATGCCAAGCATGGCACAAACGAATCGCCTCGGCGGCGATATTTCGAGATTCGGCATATGATTACCCAACGCATCTACGGTGCGGTTCGCAAAGCTCACCGCACCCTTGTATCTACGCAATAATCTACGCAATAGGTTATACGGTCGCCTGCTGCGTTGTCTTATCACTAATGACTTTGGCGCTGGCCAAGCTAACGGCTTCTGCTAATGTGGGAGTGAAAACGAGCTTTTCATCAATCGGTTTGAGTCCCGCTTTGGCAATGTTTTTCAACGGTTGAAACTGTAGATCAGCAATAATAATAAACGTATTGGTTTTGAACTTCTCGTCGAGAAAATTATTCAGTGAGGAGAGTCCGCCCGCGTCCAGAATGGGTACCGCATCCATGTAGAGGACGATTTGCTGCTTATCCTTCGATATTTCCAATATTTCAGAGAAGATGCGATCGGCCGCAGCAAAAAAGAGTGGCCCACTAATTTTATAGACACCCCAATCGGCGGGTAGTATGTCGGGTACATGTTTACGGTTATCACTGACATCCGTTACCCGTGTCATCTTGGCAATATCACGCATAAACAGGATGGATGCGAGAATAATACCGAATGAAATAGCGATAACCATATCGATCATGACGGTGAGTGAAAAGCAGGTGAGTAAGACGAGAATGTCGCCAGTCGGTGCTTTTTTTAATAACTCAATCACCTTATGCGCTTCGCTCATATTCCAAGCAACTATTAATAGCATTGCCGCCATTGAAGCCATCGGAATATAGGCCAACCAAGGCGCCAGAATGAGTAAGCTGGCGAGAACTACTAGGCCATGAATAACACCGGCAATCGGTGATTTAGCGCCGGCACGGTAGTTAGCCGCCGAGCGAGCAATGGCGGCTGTGGCGGTAATGCCACCAAACCATGGGGTGACGAGGTTGCCAATCCCTTGGCCCATCAATTCAACGTTTGAGTGATGACGCGTACCACTCATGCCATCGAGTACAACCGCACAAAGCAGCGATTCAATCGCCCCTAGCATCGCAATTGAAAAGGCGATAGGCACTAGTTCAGCTAATTTATGGTAATCCCAGTCGATTAATTCACCATCTGGCCCCGGTTGTAGCCACGGCCAATTGAACTCGGGTAAAGCCGGAGGTATCCCTTGTCCTACGCTGCCATCGAGCAGTTCATAGCTGAAGCGGGAACCAATCGTTTGAATATCAAAGCCGGTTGCGCTGAGTACTAATGACAACAGCACACCGATAGCGACCGCGGGTAGATGCCCAGGTATCGGAAGGCGTAGACGAGGCCACAAGATTAACACCGCTAGTGTGGTTGCGCCGATAGCGAATTCAGGCAGCATGAGGGAAGGCAGGGCATGACTCAGTGCCGCGACCTTATCAATATACTTTTCCGGCATTTCATCCAATTGTAGGCCGAGAAAATCCTTCATCTGTAATGTCGCAATCACAACGGCGATACCCGATGTAAATCCTAGCGTGACGGATTCTGGAATGTACTCAATCAGTCGACCTAAACGACTGAGGGCCATGATAATTAACATGACGCCGGACATTAAAGAGGCGATCAGTAGACCACTCAAGCCGAATTGCTGTGCAACCGGATAGAGGATGACCACGAAGGCGGCCGTTGGCCCTGAGATACTGTAGCGAGAGCCACCGGTAAGAGGAATTAATATCCCTGCGATGATTGCGGTATAGAGACCATATTGGGGTGGTACGCCACTGGCAATCGCGAGGGCCATCGATAGGGGGATAGCGATAATACCAACGGTGATGCCGGCCATGATATCACGATACAGCTCGGCGAGGCCGTAGCCATCTTGAAAGGTTTCACGTAAGGCGCTAAAGGGGCGAATACTATGCAGATGTAAACGATGCGACATGAACAATTGCTCTTGCTGAGGCGGGTAGCTGACGGGCGGCTTTCCGGCCTGAAATGAGAAATGGCCTCTGACTCTGCTGAGTGGGGTCGTTATAACAGAAGTAACATTGTATGTTAACTCCTATCTAAATCAATGATAACATAATTAACATTACTAACGTTAAGGAATTGTAATGGAGCAGAGAACTGCACGATTGACACTGTTGATTGATCCCAAAAAGAAAGCCACATTTGAAAAGCTTTGCAGTGCGGATGATGTCACCCCTTCGCAGATGGTACGCAAGTTGATTCGGGATTATATCGAAGAGAAATTGGGGCCAGACTGGCGCGACGAGGTGTATACAAAAGACAATAATAGCCCAGGTTTATAGTTTGATTTATCGTGCCGTGGACTTAAGTCGTATGTTATAAACAGAAACAGTGTCACAAGACTGTGTGTAACTCGAGGATAACTCTTTGAAAGCCCCGTATTGTGGGGCTTTGCGCCGGTGGGTTAAAATTCAATCAGGGTTGGATTTGTGGCTATTTATCAACCGCTGAATGGGCTGTATTTGGCTGTTTTTTGTACCATTACTCGACAATCTTCATTATACGGTCTTTAAAGTTATCGGGAATGGCAACCACTTTACCGGCGTTATAATCAAAAAACACAATGCCGGTCTTTACATGTGCAATTTCGACAGCGGTTTTTTTGTTGCTGAGTAAATAATAGATATCGCAGCCATACTTATTGAAGTCGCCAACGGTGACATCGATCTGAATCAGATCACTATGAAAACTCTCAGCTTTATAGACAATGGCAGAGTCGGTCATAATAATGCCTCGCCCTTCGATATCCAGCTCGGTGTAGTTATGTGATTGCAGGTAGCGTAAGCGCGCTTCGTGTACGATGGATAATACCGAATCATTACTGAGGTGGCCGGCATAGTTGATATCACGGATCTGCACGGGAATCTCAGTAGTAAAGCTATAATTCTCGGGCATATCAATTTTGATACGTGCCATAAGTAAACTCCTGTAAAGCAAAATAAATGACGCAATGGTACTAACTAAGGAAGGTGCGAATAAGTCAATTACGCCTCTGGCTGACAGAGAAGCTGGAGATCAAGGCAACAGTTACAGGCATACTGGTTGTACGTCGAAAAATGTTAACGCCGAGATCTTGTTTCTCTGAAAGCCCCGAAGGGCGGATATTAGAATGGTCATCTACTTTGTCAGCCAGCTTGAAAAGGTCCAGACATTTCGCTGCACTGGCTTTCGCGTATCTGGCCACTCTAATGTCCGCAGAGAATATAACGGACTTATTCGCACCTTCCCTAACTAAGAGAATAGAGGAAGCCGAGCGATGAGTCTACGCAGATACAACCCCTATTATCGTTGGCTGTTTCCCTGGCTGCTGGATCGGGTTTCAGGGGCGGTGGCCGATGAGCGAAGCGAGCTACTGAGGCAGGCGCAGGGTCTCGTGTTGGAAATCGGCGCGGGCACCGGCAGTAGCTTTCATTGCTATGGCGATGCGATGGACAGGTTAATCGCGTTGGAGCCGGATATCGCGGTGATGCAATTGGCGCGTCAGCAGCTTGCCAAGCTGCCATCCGACATGCAGGCAAAAACAGCGCTATTGTTGGCGGATGCGCAGTCTATTCCGTTGGCCGATAACAGTGTTGATACGCTGGTGTCTTTTTTAGTGCTCTGTTCTGTACCGCAGCCAGAGCAGGCCCTAGCGGAGATGCATCGAGTCTTGAAAGAGGAGGGTCAGCTACTGTTTTTTGAACATGTGCTCGCAGATGATCCCGCTATACAGCGCTGGCAGCAGCGTTTGAATCCTTTGTGGCATCGTTGTGCCGGCGGCTGTCAACTCAATAGGCAAACAGCCGAATTGATTCAGCAGGCGGGCTTTAGCTTACAAGACTATGAACGTTATAAGCATCACGCGTTTCCACGGTTAGTGGGGCAACTGGTGAGTGGTCGCGCGGTTAAAGGCCGTGCTTGAGTCATAAGCGTCAATGACGATGCCATCTGCTTAAGCCTAAAGCACTGACTCAACGACGCTGTGCACTATAGTGCTGAATAACCTCATACATTCCCGTTGTTAGTGTTTGGAGATCGGTATCGGACATCACATAGGGTGGCATAACATAGATAAGCTTGCCAAATGGGCGAATCCAGATGCCTCGCTCGACAAACAGTGGTTGTATCTCGGCCGTCACGACCGGCTGTTTCATTTCCACCACACCGATAGCACCGAGACAACGTATTTCGGCAACGCTATCAAGGTCTGCGCAAGGTGTCAGCCCTTGTTTAAGCTGCTGCTCTATGCGGGCAATGTTGCTTTGCCAGTTCGATTCGCGTAGCAGTTTTAAGCTCGCATTCGCGACCGCGCAGGCCAATGGATTTCCCATAAATGTTGGCCCATGCATAAAGCACCCAGCCCCGCCGGCGGAGATTGTTTCGCCGACCTCGGTGGTGGTTAAGGTGGCAGCGAGGGTCATATACCCTCCGGTGATGGCTTTGCCTAGACAGAGAATATCTGGGGTAATATCGGCGTGATCACAGGCAAACAGTTGACCTGTACGGCCAAAGCCGGTGGCTATCTCATCGGCAATCAGTAACACATTATATTGATTGCACAGAGCGCGAGCCTGCTTAAGGTAGTTGGGATGATAAAAGCGCATACCTCCGGCACCTTGAACGATGGGCTCGAGGATCAGTGCCGCAATTTCATGATGATGCGCGACAAGCAATCGTTCCAGCTCATCGCAATCGCTGGGCTCCCAAGATTGATCAAATGTTACCTGTGGTGCTGGGGCAAAAAACTGCTGCGGCAGTACACCGCTAAAAATCTCATGCATACCGGTGACGGGATCGCATACCGACATCGCGCCAAACGTATCGCCATGATAGCCGTTGCGAATGGTGAGAAACTTATGCTTGTCGGCCTTGCCTTTGGCATGCCAATATTGAATCGACATTTTAAGGGCTACTTCCACAGAGACAGAGCCGGAGTCAGCTAAGAATACCTTTTGCAGTGGTTCAGCTGTCATGTCGACTAGCTGTTGGCACAGTTCAATCGCGGGCTCATGCGTCAGCCCGCCAAACATGACATGTGACACTTGATCAATTTGAGCATGAGCGGCCGCATTCAGACGCGGATGATTATAGCCATGAATGACCGACCACCAAGACGCCATTCCGTCAATCAGTTCAGACCCATCAGCCAGCGTTAATCGTACACCTGAGGCAGATACCACGGGATACGCCGCAGGGGGAGAGATCATTGATGAGTAGGGATGCCAGATATGTTGCTGATCAAAACGAATTTGTTCGCTGACGATGCTCATGTTCATGCTCCGAGAAGTGTTACAACAAATGCCATCGAGGATAGCGATTAACAGATACGGTTAAAACGATAGCCAAAAAAAACCGAGTTATTACAGCTCGGTTTTAGGTAGAAAGCAAATCGATACAGTCGCTTTACTCTGGCTGACAAAGCTCATTGCGGATCACCGCTAGCAGGGTGCGGAAAAATAACAGTGTAATAACGACGCTTGAAAGTATGATGAGCGCGAGGGACAGGTAATAGAAAAATGGCTGTTTATGAATGCTATACATCAGTTGTGTCGCAATGGCTGCGGCGGCTAGTGGGAATGAATACGCCCACCAAGACATGAAGAATTGAATCCGCGTAAAGCGGGGCGCCTGAGCGAGTAATATAAGCACCAAAAAGATCGCCGTGTAGTAGAGGATATGCGCAAAATTATCCATTCCACCATTGAGCTTTACATAAGAGATAAAGCCAACAGCCGGTGGGGCTATCAAGATAAACATGGTTGGCAGTAGCTTATGTGGAATCGGGTCATGAAACATCATGCGATTGAGTACTAGGGTTTTCAGTACCAGCCAAAAAACGATGCCAATTGAGAAAAAGAACCAACTGACTTCTGTATAACCGTGATCGACGCCAGCAATCGGCACCAAAATATTACCCACAACGGGAATAAACCAAGCCGGTGTCATATGCGTCATCTGGAATTTTGGGTGATGAATCCACTGATTCAAAATATAGACCGTGAGCAGCAGGTGGATAGCGCTGCCGCTACTCCAGAGGATAAAAGACAGCTGCTGTGAGACCTCAAAGGTGGCGATACTCAATAACAGCATATTGATGCTAACCGCAGGGAAGAAACTGAGCTTAATGGGGTGATTAAACTCGCCCAAGACGGCCGGGGTTTTTAGTATGATTTTGCAGAGATAAAGCACCGCGAGTATTAAAAACAGACATGCCGTTAATGTCAGCAATGTATGGCCAATGATGCCTGGGACGGCAAACAGATGGCTGGCTTTTTCCCACACCAGCGTTAACCCGGTCAGCCCCATAATCATGGCGAAAAAAGTAATTGGAAAGTGTTGCAGCCTCGAGGCGGCGGTTTGTTTTGGCAGGTTGTTCATGGGATGTTATCTCGAAGGTTCACTGACAAGCTGAATTTATAGCCTGAATGTACATTTAACCATTAATTGTTAAATTAGAGCTTTCTAATATAGTAATTTATTCATCGCTAAAAATCGAATACTTTTTAGCCGTTCCTGACAGGCTCACTTGTTTTGATGCTTGTGGATAACCTATGTCATCGCATCAAGATATTTTAACCTATTCAATCATAAAGGGTTTACGGAGATAGCCCAGAAGATTCGCGCGACGCTTGATCATCATTCGTCATGCGGGCTTGTGTCCATCTCGATCTGTTTAACCTGAATGGCTTGATCACTGATTTTCCAGCGGATATTGAGGTCATGTAAACGGATACCATAGTCTCGTTGATGTGCTTTGTTTTTATGGTAAGCAGGCCGAGGATCACAGCGTAATACTTCGCTGATCTGTCGCTCTAAGGGTTGATTCAAACGCCGACTATGCTCGTTTAACTGATGGGCCGCTAACGGCGTGAAATGCACGGCTAAGTCGAGTGTTTCAATGCTACTGGCTAAGCTAAACTCGGCGTCTGGGATAATATCGGCATACGGCAAGTAGGGTTTAATATCCACAATGGGGGTCTGATCCAATAGGTCAGCGCCGCTAACATCGAGTAACACGCGGCTGCCTTCACAGCGAATACCATCCAGCTTGACCGGCGATAGGCCGATCGGATTGGGACGAAAAGGCGAGCGCGATGCCAGTACGCCGAGCTTGTCGTTACCGCCGAGCCGAGGAGGTCTGACCAAGGGTGACCAGCCTTTGCCGACGCAGGCACTGAAGATAAACAGTAACCAGATATGACTACACTGCTCCAAACCTCTCACACAATCAGCATGATTATAGGGCGGCAGTAGCTCTATTGTGGCTGTCATGGAGGATGCCAGTCCAGGTTGTCGAGGGATGCCAAATTTTTCTTTATAACCACTGTGGATAATGGCGATCGGTTCAAATGTTAACGCTGAATTCATGTTTTTATATCAATAGGTAGAGAGGCAACAAAATCGGCACAGTGTATCCGTGCCGCTATTCGGTTTACGTTACTTAGCCTTCTGTGTCAGTTAACCACGAGAGGCTCTTTTGGCGATTGATCTGTTTTTTTATCTTTAAGTTGCTGACGATTATCGGGCTCTGCTGTTGAGCGGCTGTGTGATGCATCAATAATGGGAGAACGATGTTCTATTGGTGCTAAGCTACTCCAGTAGCGGACGCTTTTTTCTGCCTGTTGCCCCAGTCGATGTACATGGCTGAGAGAGTCCAGCAGTTCGGTACCTTCGTCGGGGCTGAGGCGTCCATCTATCATAGCATCTAAGACATGCAGTTTGATTTTCTGATAGGTCTTTTCCAGTTTATGCAGGAGTTTACGACTCTCATCAGACGAGCTGTATGACTCGCTATCAATGACAGTCGCATCCAGCATGCGATTGGTGATTTTTTTCAGTTCGTAAATATCTTTCTGTGTATTGCTGTCACTGATCTGATTGAAACGTTCGCTGTATTGCACGATTAGGCTTGAAAGGCGCGCGATCTCATTGAAGTAGCGTGCGATCCGCATGGCGCTGGGGAGAATTTGTGCGATTGCTTCCCCGAGTGGTTGTTGACCTAACTTTTGACTGAACTTGCCAATTTCAATAATGAGTTTATTGATGATGAGCGCCTGTGATCGAATCTGCTTGTTGTCTGCTATCTCTGCGCTGATCGCTTGCTTAGCGAGAGTGTTGGTCATCTGACTGACTCGGCTGAGTTCTCGAATCATCGCTTCGATGGCGAGTGATGGGGTTTCAAGAATATTGTTATCGAGATAGCGAGCCTTGGCCAGATCCTCATCGCCTCGACGAAACCGCTTTTCTAAAAAGCTCACCATCGGGGTTGTGAGGGGCCACATAATGAGCACGCCAACGATATTAAACAGGGTATGGAAGAGCGCTAATAGAATAACGAGATCGAAAAACTGAGTCAGGTTGGATGCATTGATGATATTCGCCAAACTGATCAGCAGCAGTAACCCGACGGCTCCGGTGAGCAGATTAAAGGCGACATGCGCGCAGGCGATGCGTTTGGCATTAGAGGTGGCGCCAATCACCGATAGTGCAGCGGTGGAGGTGGTGCCGAGATTAGCACCAATAACCAGCGCGCCTGCGGTGGCGAGTGGGATAGCGCCGGTGGCGGCCATCGACAGTGTGATGGCCATCGCGGCACCGGATGATTGAATCAGCACCGTCAGAATAAAACCGGCTAAAACAAACAGGGCGAGGCCGGCACTAGTCTGACTAATGGCTTCAAACGGAATACTGTTTTCCAGCCCATTAAAGGTGTCTTTAAGAAACGAGAGGCCGACAAAAAATAAACCAAAGCCTGTTAATGTCGTGCCCACGTGGGCGTAACGTTGCTCGCCTCCGATTAAGCGCAGCATCATTCCGATACCGATTATCGGTAGGGCAAAAGCACTGATATTAAAATTAAAGCCGATGGTGGCAACCAGCCAGCCGGTCATGGTGCTGCCGATATTACAACCATAAATGATGGCGATCGATTGACCCAGCGTGAGTAGCCCAGCATTGACAAAACCGATGGTGGCAACGGTGATCGCACTGGATGATTGAACCAGTGCGGTAATAGCGGCACCGGAGAACAGACCTCTCAGGCGCGAGCGAGTCGCGGCTTCTAAGGCTTTACGTAGCGAACTGCCTGCGGCGCGTTTTAAGCCGCTAGTCATCAGTTGCATGCCCAATAGAAAGAGGCCTAAGCCTCCGATCAGATCACCTACATCACTTAAAACCATGCGGACTCCTACGGAAAACTGATAGGTTTATTATTGTTATTACTGACTGAGCTTCAGCCGCGGCTTGAAGTCTCTTGGTTAGTCACTTAGGTTCCTAAGCGTAGGCAACTTAACATTCTGATTACATGATAATAAAAGCGTTAATTTAGCTTAAATGCAACTCTTTTGCGGTGCGAGCAATCACCCAGATATAAACCTGTTGGCAGCCAGCCTGCTTTAATACGCGACTGATTTCAGCCGCAGTCGTGCCGGTCGTCATCACATCATCGATCACGGCGACTGAGGCGGGCGGGGGATTGATACAGTGAAAGCTGTTACGTAGATTCTTGCGCCGTGTTTTGCGATCAAGGTCGGCCTGATGAGGGGTGTTTATGGCTTTGATCAATAGCTGATGACTGAAGGGAATGGATAGTGATCGCGCGAGACGCTTTGCCAGCAGTGCAGCCTGATTATACTGTCGTTGCTGCAATCTTTTTTGATGTAATGGTACTGGAATGATCAGCTCCGGTCGTGGAGCTGTTTGTAATCGAAGCCTTAATAAGTCTGCCAATGGGTTGAGATAGTGTGTTTGGCCATTGAATTTTGCCAGTTGAATCAGTTGATCGATAGGAAACCGATACTCAAAGGGAGCGATGACCTGATCAAACAGTGGCGGGCGTTGCTGACATTGTGGGCAGATGGCTAAAGACGAGGAGTGACTGTTGAGCGGAATGGCGCAGCGCTGACAGGCATGAGTGATCCAGGGTAAGTCATCGAGACACGCCTGACAGAGGTTAGTTGTAGCGCAAGCGTGTAAGCCGCATAAGATACAGTGTCTATTTTGGTTATATAATAACCAGCTGTTTTTAGTTTGCGTAAACATAGGTTGACAGATCCTTCTGTCTGATTAAAATTAGCCCTTCACGAAATCCTTATCATGCGGATCTATTACAGGATATATACAGCGATGCAACATAACCAGACAGAGATTAGACACGACTGGAGCGAGCAGGAAGTACGGGCGTTGTTCGAGCTGCCATTTAATGACCTACTATTTAAGGCTCAACTGGTGCATCGTGAGTTTTTTAATCCTAATGAGGTACAGGTTAGTACACTGTTATCGATTAAGACCGGTGCCTGTCCTGAAGACTGCAAATACTGTCCGCAAAGTGGTCATTACAACACGGGGCTTGAAAAAGAACGCTTGATGCAGGTTGAGGCGGTGCTGGAAAAGGCGAAACAAGCCAAACAGTCCGGCTCTACTCGCTTCTGCATGGGCGCTGCTTGGAAACACCCCGCCGATAAAGATATGCCTTATGTTATTGAGATGGTTAAAGGGGTTAAAGCGCTCGGCCTAGAGACCTGCATGACGTTGGGGATGCTGGATGAGGATAAAGCCGATCAGTTAGCCGATGCGGGGCTGGATTATTACAACCATAACCTCGATACCTCGCCCGAGTTCTACAGTAACATTATCACCACGCGCACCTATCAAGATCGTCTTGATACCCTGCATCACGTGCGTGAGTCGGGTATGAAGATCTGTTCTGGTGGTATTTTAGGGATGGGTGAAACCGCAACCGACCGTATCGGCTTGTTACGTCAGTTAGCGAATTTGCCAACGCAGCCGGAAAGTGTGCCGATCAATATGTTGGTTAAGGTGAAGGGTACACCGCTGGAAAATGCGGAAACCTTGGATAACTTAGATTTTATTCGCACTATCGCAGTGGCACGAATTATGATGCCGAAATCTCATGTACGCCTTTCAGCGGGGCGTGAGAATATGAGCGATGAGATGCAAGCGATGACCTTTATGGCGGGAGCCAACTCCATTTTCTATGGCGAGTGTCTACTAACGACACCCAACCCTGAAACTCATCGTGATCTACAACTGTTTAAACGCTTGGGTATTAATCCCGAGCAGCGTATCTCTGAAGCCGATAGCACTCAGGAGCAGACGATCATCAATAATCTGCAAAAACAGCAAGATGAGTCGTTTTTCTACGAAGCCTGATGCTCTCTACTCGCGAGCGAGCGGCGATCGCCGGTAAAGGATCTGACTATGTCGTTTGATCAGCTACACGCTGAACTGCAGGCGCGCAAGGCGCAATCTCTGTATCGTCAGCGACGTATTCTGCAAAGTCCACAGGCCCCCGAGGTGATGGTGGATGGGCAGGCGTGTTTGGCTTTTTGTTCCAATGATTATCTGGGTTTGGCGAACCATCCTCAGGTGATTGCGGCACTTAAAGAGGGTGCCGATCGCTACGGTGTGGGTGGCGGCGCCTCGCATCTCGTGAATGGCCATAGTCAGGCCCATCATGCACTGGAAGAGGAACTCGCCGATTTTACGGGACGTCCCCGTGCACTGTTATTTTCGACCGGTTATATGGCTAATATGGGGGCCATTACGGCGTTATTGGATAAGCGGGATGGGATCTTTCAAGATCGGCTGAATCATGCCTCGTTATTGGATGGTGGCTTACTCAGTGGGGCTCGTTTTCAACGCTTTCTGCATAATGATGCGGATAATCTAAACACGCGGCTACAGCGTTCCGAGGCACGACGTAAGCTGGTGGTTTGTGATGGCGTCTTTAGTATGGATGGTGATCTCGCTGAGTTACCTTCACTATGCGCTACGGCTGCCGAACATCGCGCCTGGATGATGGTTGATGATGCTCACGGTTTTGGCTGTATCGGCACACAAGGGCGAGGCACGGTCGATCATTTTTCGCTGAGTAGTGATCAGGTGCAACTGTTAGTCGGCACTTTAGGCAAAGCCTGCGGTACCTCCGGTGCATTCGTCGCCGGTTCTGACGACTTAATTGAAACGCTGATTCAGCATGCGCGTACCTACATCTATACCACGAGTATGTCGCCAGCGGTGGCATCGGCAACGCGTGTCGGTCTGAAACTGTTACAGCAGGATGAGTGGCGGCGCGATAAGCTTCAGCATCTGATTCAGCGCTTTCGTCAAGGCTGCCAGCAGCTGGGGTTACCGCTGATGCCATCCCCGACCCCGATTCAACCGATGATGGTAGGCGCTGCCGATCATGCCATGGCGATCAGTGCGGCGCTTGAAGCGCAAGGCATCTATATTGGCGCGATCAGGCCGCCGACAGTTCCGAAGGGAGCGGCTCGACTACGAGTGACGCTCAGTGCTAGCCATACCGATGCACAACTCGATCGCCTATTAGATGCGTTAGAGGATGTGATGCTGGGTAAAGGTCGTCATAACTGATGCTCTATTATCAACAGTACGGCATTGAACATCCTTCAGAGAAGCCTTCGTTGGTGTTGTTGCATGGCTGGGGCATGCACAGTGGTATTTGGCAGACGTTGATCCCTGAGTTAGAACGGCATTATCAACTCACGGTGATCGATCTGCCGGGGCTCGGACAGAGTGCTGAGTGTCGCCCTGCGGTTTATGATATCGATAGCATAACCACCTTAGTGGCCGCGGTGGCACCTAAATCAGCCATCTGGCTGGGATGGTCGTTGGGCGGTATTATCGCGATGAGCTTTGCGCAACGTTTTCCTGAGCGAGTCTCGCGTATAATCACGCTAGGCACGAGCCCCTGCTTTATTGCCCGAGATGACTGGCCGTTTGGCATGGCGGCAACGACGTATGATCAGTTTGAAGTTAATTTAAAGGCCAACTCAGGTAAGACCTTACAGCGCTTCAATCGGCTTCAAGTGCAGGGGAGTGGAACGGCCCGTGCGGATTTAAAAATACTGCAACAGATCGTGGCGGATGCTCAGCCGACGGATCAGTCATTAAGTGACAGTTTGACGTTGTTGCGTCAGGATTACCGCGAGCTGTATCGTCGTTTGCCATTGCCCACGCTACATCTGCTGTGTGAACTGGATACTTTGGCTCCCGCGGCGATGGCTGAGGCGTTATCAACCCTGCAAACACAGACGCAAGTGGCGGTGTTGCCGGGACAGTCTCATGTCGGCTTTCTATCGGCACCCGCTTGTATGGCTGAAACAATTCGGACGTTTTGCGGATGAGTCAACAGTTTTTAAAATCGCAGATTGCCGAGTCATTTAGTCGTGCGGCGGTCAGTTACGATAGTGTGGCTCAGTTACAGCGGGATATCGGTCATGAGCTACTCAGTCAATTGACGCAGACTTCCGCCGATGTGGTACTGGATCTTGGCTGTGGCACCGGCTATTTTGCACCATTGTTAACTGAGCAGCTCAAGCCGCGGCAGCTTATCTGTCTCGATATGGCGCAAGGGATGTTGCAATATGCCCGTCAGCATCGCTCGATAGCAAACACGCTTTGGTTATGTGGTGATGCGGAAAAGCTCCCCTTGGCCGATAATAGCGTGAATCTAATCTTTTCTAGTCTAGCGATTCAGTGGTGTGAAGATCTTGCCGCGCTATTTAGCGAAGTGGCTCGCGTTTTGAAACCCGGCGGCCGCTTTATATTCAGCACGTTGGGGCCACAAACGCTGTATGAATTACGCGAGTCTTGGTCAGTGGTGGATAGTTTTCAACATGTGAACCGTTTTATTGACTTAGACTGCCTGCAAGCGAGTGCCGAGCGTCAGTTACAACCGGTGAGCTTGAGGCAAGCGAACAAGGTGCTGCTTTACGATCAATTGCGTGAGTTAACCGCTGAATTAAAGGGCATTGGTGCCCATAATATCAGTGCTGGGCGACACAGCGGTTTGACCGGCAAGGCGCGAGTGATCGCTTTTAAGCAAGCGTATGAGCAGTTTAGACGGCCGGATGGACAGTTACCGGCGTCCTATCAAGTATTTTATGGTGAGTATATTCATGGCTAAGCGTACTTTCTTTGTCGCTGGAACCGATACCGATGTGGGTAAAACCGTGGTTTCGGCGGGTTTATTAGCCGCAGCTAATCAGCGAGGGCTATCGAGCATGGCGCTCAAGCCGGTGGCAGCGGGGTGTGAAGTAACAGAGGCGGGGCTACGTAACGGTGATGCGCTGCTATTACAGCAGACGGCCTCGGTTAAACTCAGTTATGCACAGGTTAACCCGATGGCCTTTGAGCCAGCTATCGCTCCACATATTGCGGCACAGCAGTTAGGGCGACGCTTGGATGCCGATCGCATTGCCGCGCTATGTCGCGGTGCGATGATGCAGCCTGCTGATTTTATGATCATTGAGGGCGCGGGTGGTTGGCGAGTGCCGTTAAATAATCGGCAAACGTTGGCTGATGTGGCTAAATTGTTACGCACCCCGGTGATTTTAGTGGTGGGCATGAAGTTAGGCTGTATCAATCATACTTTATTAACCGTCGAGGCCATTGTTAAAGATGGCTTACGATTAGCGGGTTGGGTTGCCAATCAGGCCGAGCCGCAGATGAACTGTTATCAAGAGAACTTAGCAACCTTGAAATCGATGCTGTCAGCGCCTTTATTGGCTGAAATTCCTCATATTGAGACATGTGAAGCTGAAAACATCGCGAAATATATTGATTTAGAGCCGCTGTTGATTGATCAATAAATGAACTGTCTGTCAGAGTGTTCTATAATAACTCTATATAGATCAGCCGTTAGTTAAGTTTTTCATGAGGCCGTGTCATTAAGCGTGAATATAATGGTTGCTCATCTGATCTATTAACTAACGGATAGGCTCAATAATAGGCAAGCACAGCAGCAGGTGTTTTTATGAATGTTACATCAGCGTTGAATACCGGTGTTTTAGGATTAAATCGTGGACTGGATGGGGTGCAGAAAGTGGCATCTGATATTGCGGGTGCAGGAAAAACAGATACGCCTGAAGAAGGCACCGGTAACGATATTAATCAATCATTAGCCGATTTGACGGTCGAGAAAAATGCGGTGGCGGCATCGACTAAGGTTGTGCAATCTGTGGATGAAACGCTCGGCACGTTGATCGATATTCGTGCCTGATATAACAGATAACGGCCGCGTTGATCGAGGTCTGCTCGTATTTGCCGCAAGGCACGGGTTAACCTCGTGACTGACGGTTATCATTAGTGCTCGTTAGGCGTTAGTTTGACGTTAGGTTTGATATTATTTGGTAATAGTTTGAGTCGTTGCTATTTTAAGTACAGGACATCATAAAACCGTTAATAGGCGAAATCTGCGCTAGGGATCAGTGATAGGAGGTCAGCGAGATGCCGTTACATCTGACTGCTCAGTCACTTACTCTCAATACTCATGCGTCACTCAATACCGACGATCGATATCAAGTGCCGACGACGGTTAGTTTGTCTTCTTCACCTATCACTGATGCATTATCAACCTCTCCCATCACCCTGCCAGTACAGCCCTCCGATACTGAGACATCCATTGATGCTCACAGCAACCCTAATATAGCCGATTCAGCCGTCGAGCTCTCTGTTCATCAGTCGAACGAATCCGTTGAGGCTGAGCGTGAAACACAGCAATTGCTGAATGAGTTGGCATTGCGTGATATGGAAGTACGGCAACATGAATTAACGCATGCGGCTGCCGGAGGTCAGTATGCCGGTGCGCCTACCTACGAATATCAGCGTGGCCCTGATGGCAGGCTGTATGCGGTGGCTGGCGAAGTGAGTATCGATACGTCTGCTGTGCCTGATGATCCACAAGCAACCTTAGAAAAAGCCGAGGTTATTTTGAGGGCCGCGTTAGCGGTGGCTGAGCCTTCGCCGCAGGATCGTTCTATTGCGGCGCAAGCGGCTGCGATGGCTGCTGAGGCGCGGGCCGAGCTTGCTCAACAGAGTCGAGAGCTTGATGCTGAAGATACCTCGCAGTATAGCGAGGAACGTCGTGAGGACGATCAGCAATCGCAGCAGGATACATGGGAGGCACAACAAAATGATCAGGCGGAAAAATTACAGGACTTTAATCAACAGTTAGTCGAGGTGAATCTTAAATTGGCGGAGATTCATCAGAAGTTGATCGATGCAGGGGTTTTCAAAAAGCTATTTGATGAAGGGTTTATTTTTGATGAGAGGGTTTAATCGCACTGAACAGTGATTCATGATGGCGCACGTCATTGGTAACATCTTAAAGTGTGTTACTCAGTCATCGTGACAAAAAAAAGCACAGGCCGATAAGCCTGTGCTTTTTTAGTACTGCGCCCACTGGAGCGCAGTGATCGAGTAATGCTATCGATTATTTAATAAACAGCATCTCGCGATACTTAGGCAGAGGCCACAGGCTATCGTCAACCAGTGTTTCCAGCGTGTCAGCAGCACTACGTACTGTTTCCATCAGCGTACAAACATCATTCGCAAGGAACTGCATATGGGCTTCGGTTGATTCAAAGGCTTCAGTTTCAAGAGCCGCGCTCAATTGTTCAACGGCGGACATCATCGCGGTGGCTGTTTCAGCTACCTTGCCTGCTGGAGAGAAATCCAGTGTTATCCCTGTAGCGGCGATATTTGATAGATAGTTAATCGCTGCTGGATAGATGCTAGTCGTGGCCATTTCGACAACCAGCTTAGCTTCTACTTCAATCGATAAGATATATTGCTCGGCATACACTTCAAAGCGACTGGCCAGCTCTGCGGGTGTGAACACGCCCGTATTAGAGAATAGGTCGATCACTTCCTGCGTTTTAAAGGCGGGCAATGCATCGGCGGTGGTCGGAATGTTTTTCAAACCATGCTCTTCAACAGCCGCTTTGTGCCATTCAGAAGAGTAACCGTCGCCACCAAAGACAACCTTACCGTGCTCTTCCATTAGCTCTTTCAAGACGGCGAATACCGCTGCCGTTTTGTCGCTGTTAGTAGCCAGTACCGCTTCAAGTTTTGCCGCAATCCATTCAAGAGAATCGGCCAGCATGGTGTTCATTGCGACCAGCGGTCCAGAGACTGATTGAGACGAACCGACGGCGCGGAATTCAAAACGGTTACCGGTAAAGGCGAACGGAGAGGTACGGTTACGGTCACCAGGATCGCGGTCAAATTTTAGAATTTGAGATAGACCTATATCCATCTGACCACCCGTTGTTGGCACATGCAGTGCACCGGTACGGATATCATCAAATACTTTTTCTAGCTGATCACCTAGGTAAACAGACAGGATAGCTGGAGGGGCTTCATTGGCACCTAAGCGATGATCATTTGCAGCGGAAGCGATAACGGCACGCAAAAGCGGGCCATATTTGTGCACGCCGCGAATCACTGCACCACAAAAGAGCAAGAAGTTAAGATTCTCATTCGGCGTGTGACCAGGATCGAGCAGGTTACCTTGCGTCGCATTGCCTACAGACCAGTTAACATGCTTGCCTGAGCCATTAATACCGGCAAATGGCTTCTCATGTAATAGGCAGATAAAGCCGTGACGTTTAGCGGTGTTTTTCAGCAATGTCATTAATAATTGCTGATGATCAGAGGCAATGTTGGCCGCTTCAAAATAAGGAGCGATCTCAAATTGGCCCGGAGCTACTTCATTATGGTGTGTTTTAGCAGGAATTCCCAGACAATAGAGCTTGTTTTCTAGGTCTTGCATGAAAACCTGTACACGTTCAGGGATTGCACCAAAATAGTGATCGTCGAACTCTTGGCCTTTAGCAGGCGCAGCACCAAATAGTGTTCTACCGGCTAACAGCAAGTCGGGGCGTGCATTGGCGAATTTTTCATCAACCAGGAAGTATTCCTGCTCTGCACCACAGCTTGAGTTAAGGGTGGCGATATCCGTTTCGCCCATTAGGGCTAATACTTTTTGTGCCGCATCATTCATGGCAGCATTTGAACGTAGCAGAGGGATCTTTTTATCCAGCGCTTCGCCAGTCCAAGACATAAAGACGCTTGGAATCATCAGTACAGCGCCGTTAGCGGTTTGCATAATGTAGGCTGGGCTGGTTGGATCCCATGCAGTATAACCACGCGCCGCGTTAGTCATACGCAGGCTACCATTCGGGAAAGAAGATCCGTCCGGCTCACCTTTAATCAACAAACTGCCGGTAAATTCGGTGATTGCGCCGCCATCTGAATTAGTTACAACAAAACCGTCGTGTTTTTCGGCGGTGGCGTTGGTCATTGGGTAGAAAATATGAGAGAAAAATTTAGCGCCTTTCGTCATCGCCCAATCTTTCATCGCTGCTGCGACAGCATCCGCTACAGCAGGTTCAAGCTCTGCGCCAGTTTGAACTGTTTTCTTGATGCTTTTAAAGGCAGATTTTGAAAGCGATTCTTCCATTTGTTGCAGACCAAATACATCAGACGCCCAGATCTCATTCAGTGGGGCAGTCATCGTCGTTGCAAAGGGTGCAGCATTGGTGATTTCGTTAATCGCATTCAAGCGTGCTTCATTTCTGCTCATAATCTTCTCTCGTATATCCAAATTTTCCAGTGGATTTTGGCTGACGCGGATTGCGTTAACCCAGGTCAGCGATAACAAATAATCTTGGGTTTTTATGCAAGCAAAAATTGAACCAGTTTTGTATTAATAAGCTATTTTTAAAGCAACGAATGTTGCATAGGGGCATGTTAATGGTTGCAATTGATCGCTAGGGGTTTTTCCATGATTGACGGATTGAGAGAATCACTTTGCTGAGACGCTCTCAATCGGTTGGTGTTTTTAGGTTGCGTTCGGTTTGATAAGCGGATTGCGGGTGAAGCTAACGGTAGCGATTTCTTGAGCCTGAAAGCTTTGCACTGTGAGGGTGCCAGCATCGATCCGGAGTTCACTGCCAATCGTCAGCGGTGTTATCGATTGTTTTAAAAAGTCACTGAGGCTGATGTCGTTAGTGGGTTCAATAATAATGCCATAAGACCTGAAGATATCCTCAAGTGTCGATGAACCCTTCAAGAGTAACTCGTCATCGGGTAGATCCGTGGCTAAGCAAGGTGCGATGGTCGAAAAAATACAGTCTACGAATTTACGTAAACCGGGCTTTAAGACAATAAATAGATGATCTTCTTTTTCTAGCTTAGTTGAACCGCGGGGTGGGAACACGTCATTACCGCGTACGACCATGGCAATTACCGCTCCTTCGGGCAGGGCCAACTGAGAGATGGTGAGTCCTAACGATTTGGCATTTTCGCCCAGGGTGTATCTGACGATATCGGTATCGATATTGGCTAAGGCCGCTATTTCTAACGTGGCGGATGGGGTTGCCGGTGGTGGCTCAATCAGTTTTAGTTTGCGGGCGATCAAGGGAAGCGTTGAGCCTTGTAGAGTGGCTGAAATTAAGACCACGAAGAACACCACATTGAATAGCAGCGGTGCCTGAGGTAAGCCAAAGATTAGCGGGAAAATGGCCAGAATAATCGGCACTGAACCGCGCAGCCCAACCCAAGAAACCAATGCGATCTCGCGCTTATTAAAACCGAAGTAAGCTAATAGCGGGCCGATCGCCAGCGGTCGAGCAATAAAGATTAACACCAGTGCGATCAGTAAACCTTCACGCCAGACATGAATCAGTGAGCTTGGTGTCACGAGCAGTCCAAGCATGACAAACATACCAATTTGGCTCAACCAAGCTAGGCCATCATGGAACAGAAACGTGGCGCGTTGATAAACAAAGCGGCCGTTGCCAATAATGACGCCGGTAATAAAGACGGAGAAGAAACCGCTGCCGCCGAGTGTGGCTGAAGCCCCGAAGGAAAGTAAGCCGCAGGCTGACACCATTACGGGATAAAGGCCGGGTGCCTGAAGTGAAATGCTATTGAATAATCTAACCGCGGAATAACCGATAGCCAAACCGATAATGGCACCAATACCGATCTGCTGTATGAATAAAATAAATAGCTCAGAGCCTGGCGGGGCATTGGTGGTCACCAGTTGTAGTAAACCGATGGTGAGAAATATCGCCATGGGGTCATTGGAGGCACTTTCTATTTCTAGGGTCGATTTCAGGCGTGGGCTGAGGTAGATGCCGGCGTTACGTAAAATGGTGAATACGGCGGCGGCATCGGTAGAGCCAACGATGGCGCCTAGGAGAAAACCAACCGGCAGTGATAGATTTAAAATATAGGCGGCGGCTGCGCCGGTAATCCCTGCGGTGATCGCAACGCCGATAGTTGCGAGGGCGCTGGCTGGTTTCCAGACGAGCTTTATCGACGATAGCGACGTTTGTAAGCCGCCATCAAACAGAATAATGGCTAAGGCGAGGGTACCCAGAGCATGCGCGGTATCGACATCATCAAATTGAATCCTGCCAATGCCATCTTCACCTGCCAGCATACCGATGCCGAGAAAGATCACTAGGACGGGTAAGCCGATGCGCGGAGACAGTTTGCTGGTAATAACGCCAGCAAACAGCAGTACCGCAGCAATGAGGATTTGATGGTCGATAGGGAACATTAGACGTCCTTTTAATGTGAAATGGCCAAGGCCGTGCATCGCATGGGCATTTGGCTGCTTTGCTGCTTTTTTAGTCCAAATAAATCGGCTGGAGTTCAACCTGTGGTGCTTCAGTCTTGCTGCTAGCTTGATCTCCAGCTTCTCTGTAAGCCAGAGGCGTAATTGACTTATTCGCACCTTCCCTAAGTGGCTCTGACGATTGTATCTTAAGATTGTCTTTATTGGGGCATAATCAGCTTTAAGCAATCCACAAAGCCAATTGTTTTTAAGCATTTAAGCTTTTAAATTTTTGAGCCGCGCTATATCGTCGTGAATCGAGGCCATGACGATATGGCTGCCAGCTTTTTCGATAACGCTTGCATTGAGCCTTATTCCGCACAGTAGCGGCGTTTTGCTTGATGCTTATGCTGTTTGGCGTTGGCGGCTGCGTGAAGGCGGCTTAAGTGCCGTTCAGAGGGGGATCGAACGGCAGTATGGCGTCACTGAGTTAAATAATTTAATACCAGCTTGGTGAATAGGGTGGGTTTTTCCGCATGAGGCCAGTGTCCCGCGCCCTGTATGATTCGATAATCAGCCTGAGGGAATAATGCCAAAATCTGCGTGCGATAGGCGGAGGTGATGTAGTTTGAATTTTCGCCTTTAATGAAGAGCACCGGTTTATCAAAGGGCTCGCCGGTCGGCGCTTGGCTAATGTTGTCGTAGCCAGATTCTAATGCTGATAGATTCATTCGCCAAGCAAACTGCTTCGCTTCGTTGCGATATAGATTGGTTAACAGAAACTGCCGCACGGCGAGTTCAGGTACCTGCTGACTCAGTTGTTGATCGGCTTCGCTGCGAGATTTTATCCGCGCAAGATCGACGGCATTCAGGCCCTTGAATACAGCATTGTGATGGTTGGGGTATGCTACCGGGGCAATATCCACAATGATAAGTTTAGCCACTCGCTCGGGGTGATTCATCGCCAATTGCATAGCTACTTTTCCGCCCATCGAGTGGCCGAGAATATGGGCGCTACTTAAACCTTGTTGATCCATCAGTTCAATGATGTCATCGGCCATCTCAGGATAGCTGATGCTGTCTGTATGAGGGGATCGCCCGTGATTGCGCAAATCCACCGCATAGACGGTGAAGTGTTCCGCCAGCGCTTTAACCTGTCCGCTCCAATTGAGCGATGTACCAAACAGACCATGTATAATAATTAGCGGGGTGCCGCTACCGCTGATCTGCAGATTCAATTGCATTGTTGTTCTCCCAAAAAAAAAGACCGGTACAAACGCGACCGGCCTTTATTACATCAGAAGTGAGTTGCCAATTACAGGATTTCTAGTAACTCGACATCAAACACCAGTGTTGCATAAGGAGGAATGCCACCAGGTGAACCTTGTGCGCCGTATGCCAGTTGATACGGAACAGTCAGACGCCATTTAGCGCCTTTAGTCATCATTTGCAGGGCTTCAGTCCAGCCTGCGATAACGCCGCCAACAGGGAATTCGGCAGGCTGACCACGGTCATAAGAGCTGTCGAATACTTTACCGTCGATAAAGGTACCGTGGTAATGAGTACGTACAGTTGATTCAGCGGTAGGGCTTGCGCCACCTTCTTCGCCAGCCGTGATGATTTCGTACTGCAGGCCAGAATCGGTGACGAAGATCTCTTCACGCTGAGCATTTTTTTCAAGGTACTGCTCGCCTTCAGCCGCTGCTTCTTTAGCTTGTTGTTCAGCCTTTTCCTGCATGCGAGCTTGAATTTCGTTAAAGGCTTCTTGAATCTTTTCGCCTTCAATGCTCAGTGCTTCACCGGCAAATGCTTCTTTGATGCCTGCAATAACGGCATTCAGCTCTACGCCGTCGAAGCTTTGGGTAGCGATGTGATCGCCCATCTGACGGCCGATACCGTAGCTGGCGATCTGTTCAGTTGTTTCAAATTTAATATCAGACATGAAGTACTCTGTCGGTTCGGTTTAAAGAACGGCGAAGCCTATCATATCTAATCGCGTATATCTCGCCTGTAGCACTCTGATCGAGTTACTGCGCTACAAACAATAAGGGATCGACGCGCGTATTATTGAGGCTGACGCTCCAGTGCAAGTGAGGCCCAGTGACGCGGCCGGTCTTACCGATTTTACCGATACTATCGCCGCTATTGAGTTGATCGCCGATATTGACATCGATTTTACTCATATGGCAATACATGGTGGTTAGGCCGTAACCATGATCGACAATTACCGTATTACCGTTAAAGAAGTATTCCCCAACCGCCACAACCTTGCCTGCTGCAGGTGCTTGAATGGCTCCACCTTGTCCGCCAGCGATATCGAGACCACTGTGAGGGTTGCGCGGTTGATCATTAAAGAAACGCTTTAAACCAAAGGGGCTACTAAAGCGACCGCTCGCCGGAAGGTCAAATTGTACGGTGGATAGCTTGGGTGTACTCCAAGATTTGAAGGCCGCAACCATTTCGGCTTTTTCACGTTTATAGCGCGCTAAATCTTGCGTATTCGGATTGACATGTCGCTTGTTAGTCACTGTGAGGCGTTGCTCTTTATAGGCTTTGTCCTGAATCGTAAAAGGGAAGCGTTGACCATCGGTTTTCATCAGTTGCGGTTGATTGGCTTTCGCCGACAGAGGGATACCAATCACGGCCAGCCAAGGCGCTTGTTCGGCATAGGCGGTAGCTTGGCTCGGGATAACCATCACGCGATTACCGCGATACCACGCGGAGGGTGCCGTTTGACTATTCAGGTTAGTGAGCGGGATCAGGGCGATGCCGCCTGGTACGCGTGATTCTTGTGGTAAATTGATGGCCGCCGCTGGGAGACTGAAGAGTAGGAGGAAAGCAAAGCTGATAAAGCGCATAGGGTGTCCTTATTGCTTAATAATCTGAGTGACTGTACTGCGAAAGCGACCATTACTGAGACGAGTCTCAACGCTTCTATCTTTGACGATATGATCGATATCTTGAATAACGCTACCGTTCTCATCTTGCACAATGGCATAGCCTCGATCAAGTGTCGCTAACGGGCTGACGCTATTGAGTGTCGCCGCTAAGCCGCTGAGTTGCAGTTTATGTTGTTTTAACAACCCTTGCATCAAGGTGGTTAAACGGTGTTGCAGTTCATCTTTACGCTGCTGTCCCGCCGCAATATGTGGTAGTGGGGAGCAGCGCTGATAGCGTTGTTGCCATTGATTAAACTGTTGTTTTTGACGCTCAAGTTGTAAGCGGATGGCGCGTTGCATGCGGAGTTCTAAGTCATCGAGTTTTTGTGCCTGCTCTTTGAGCTTATCACCGGGATGGCGCAAGCGGGTACGAGTCCATTGTAGTTGCTGCTGCCGTTGTTGTAGGCTACGCATCCACGCTTGAGTAAGGCGTTGCTGCAGCTGTTGTAACTGACGTAGGAGTTGCTGCTGATCGGGGCTAATTAACTCGGCGGCGGCGGAGGGGGTCGCAGCCCGAAGATCGGCAACAAAATCAGCAATAGAGACATCTACTTCATGGCCTACCGCGCTGATGATGGGGATCTCACTATGAAAAATACTATGCGCCACGATCTCTTCGTTAAACGGCCAGAGATCTTCCAGCGAGCCGCCGCCACGACCAACGATTAACACATCACAGCGACCATCGTGATTCGCTAGACGGATAGCATCGGCGATTTGAGCCGCCGCGTCAGCGCCTTGTACGGTGGTCGGGAAAAGCGTGATCGGTAGTGAAGGGAAGCGCCGTTTTAATACCGTGAGGATATCGTGAACGGCTGCGCCGGTAGGCGAGGTAATAATCCCTAAATGTTGTGGATGGGCCGGAATCGGTTTTTTAAATGCAGGGTCGAACAGCCCTTGCTGCTGCAATTTTTGTTTCAGTGCTTCATAGGCCTGTTGCAGCGAGCCTACACCGCTTTCCTCCATATAATCACAGATCAGTTGATAATCGCCGCGACCCGGGTAGAGACTGACTTTAGCGCGTACAACGACCTTGTCGCCATTTTTAGCCTTATATTTGAGGTATTGGTTGCGATTGCGGAACATCGCGCAACGCACCTGAGCGTCTCGATCTTTTAGGGTAAAGTACCAATGGCCGGAACTAGCTTTGACGACGTTAGATAACTCGCCTTCCACATGGATGGTTAAAAAAGAACTCTCGAGCAGCGATTTAACCTGACGATTGAGTTCGGTGACGCTCAGCGCTGTTGTTGCGGCGCTGTTGCGGGATCTGTTTTGAGCTGAGTACGGTTGCATAGTGCGCATCTTAAACCAAGCGAACATCGGTTGGTAATAACTGTTGGGTTAGAATTGATAAAATGCGTAAAAAGGGTGGGCAATCGCTGCATTTTGATTGTCTGACGTTCGACAAAAGGCTATAATCCCGCGTCTTATTTTTTTAGACACTACAGGCAATCTCATAATGTTGCGAATCGCTGAAGAAGCCCTCACTTTTGATGATGTTCTACTGGTTCCCGGTTACTCCGAGGTGCTGCCTAAAGACGTTTCGCTGAAGACGCGCCTGACAAAAGGCATCGCGCTGAACGTTCCTCTGGTCTCTGCTGCAATGGATACGGTTACTGAATCCGCCCTAGCCATCGCGATGGCGCAGGAAGGTGGTATCGGTATCATTCATAAAAACTTAACCATCGAGCAGCAGGCTGAAGAAGTCCGTCGGGTTAAGAAATATGAGGCGGGTGTCGTTAGCGATCCTGTTACTTGTAGTCCTGATATGACTGTCGGCGAGCTGAATGCTTTATCTACCCGTCTTGGCTTTTCCGGTTTTCCGGTGATTGATAAGGGTGAGCTGGTCGGTATTGTAACTGGCCGTGATGCGCGTTTCGAGAAGAAACTCGATGCGTCTGTTGCTTCTATCATGACCCCTAAAGATCGTCTGGTGACCGTGCTTGAAGGTGCTGATCCGGATGATGTACGTAATTTGCTGCGTAAACATCGTATCGAAAAAATTCTGGTGGTTGATGAAGCCTTTGGTCTGCGCGGTATGATGACCGTTAAAGATATGAACAAAGCGCTGACACACCCCAATGCGGCTAAAGATGGCGATGGTTGTCTGATTGTTGGCGCGGCTGTCGGTACGGGCCCTGAAACTGAAGATCGAGTTGATGCACTGGTGAAAGCCGGTGTCGATGTGATTATCGTTGATACGGCGCACGGCCATTCTCGAGGCGTCATTGATCGCGTCGCTTGGGTAAAGAAAACCTACCCGAGTGTTCAGGTTATCGGTGGTAATATTGCCACGGCGGATGCCGCGATTGCACTGGCTGAAGCCGGTGCCGATGGGGTTAAAGTGGGTATTGGTCCTGGTTCTATCTGTACCACGCGTATTGTTGCGGGTGTCGGTGTACCACAAATCAGCGCGGTAGCGAATGTGGCTGAAGCGTTGAAACAATATGATGTCCCGTGTATTGCCGATGGCGGTGTACGTTTTTCTGGCGATCTATCGAAAGCGATTGTCGCAGGCGCATCGGCGGTGATGATCGGCTCTATGCTGGCGGGTACTGATGAAGCACCGGGTGCTGTTGAACTGTATCAAGGGCGGGCCTACAAGTCTTATCGCGGCATGGGCTCTATCGGTGCGATGGCTCAAAGCACGGGGTCATCTGATCGTTATTTCCAAGACGCGACTCAAGGTGCTGAAAAATTGGTACCGGAAGGTATAGAAGGGCGTGTTGCCTGTAAAGGCCCGATGGGCGGCGTGGTACATCAACTAATCGGTGGCCTGCGTTCATCTATGGGGTACACTGGCAGCGCTGATATTTTGGCGATGCGTACTATTCCTCAGTTCGTACGTATCACCAGTGCGGGTATGGCCGAAAGCCATGTGCACGATGTGAGCATTACCAAAGAAGCGCCTAACTATCGCGTTGGATAATCGCTTTATCATGACTAAAACAGGTGGGATGGCTTCGGCCCTCCCACTTTTTCTTTTTTAACACGCGGCTAAAACAGCCAATCGTCGAATCAGCCTAAGAATAGGCGTCGACGATGATTTCGGAGTCATCGAAATGTCACAAGATATTCATGCTCAACGAATTCTGATTCTAGATTTCGGTTCACAATATACGCAATTGATCGCCCGTCGGGTTCGTGAAATTGGTATTTACTGTGAGATTCATCCGTGGGATATGGATGAAGCTGCGATCCGTGAATATAACGCCAAGGGTATTATCCTGGCGGGTGGCCCAGAATCCGTGACCGAGTTCGGCTCACCTCGCGCGCCTGCCGTGGTATTCGAATTAGATGTCCCACTGCTGGGCATCTGCTACGGTATGCAAACCATGGCCGAGCAGCTCGGCGGTAGTGTTGTTTCCTCTGACTTGCGTGAATTTGGTTATGCCAAAGTGCGTTTGGAAGATAGTCCAAGTCGTTTGTTAGAAGGGATTGAAGATCAGGTTGCGAATAACGGCTCATTGTTACTCGATGTATGGATGAGTCACGGTGATAAGGTCGGTGATCTGCCTGAAGGCTTTAATGTGATTGCCAGCACCGCCAGTGCGCCGGTGGCCGCGATGTGTCATCCGGGTAAAAACTACTACGGCGTACAGTTCCACCCTGAAGTAACGCATACCAAACAAGGTGGCCGTATTCTGGAACGCTTCGTGCGTGAGATTTGTGCCTGTGATGCACTGTGGAATCCGGCTAACATCATTGCTGATCTGATCGAAAAGGTGCAGCAACAGGTAGGCAAGCAGAAAGTATTACTGGGTCTGTCTGGTGGTGTTGACTCCTCCGTGGTGGCGGCACTGTTGCATAAAGCGATCGGCGATCAACTGACTTGTGTGTTTGTGGATAACGGCCTGTTGCGTAAGCAAGAAGGTGATCAGGTGATGGAGATGTTTGCCCTCAATATGGGGGTTAAAGTGATCCGTGTGGATGCCGAAGATCTATTCTTGGGACGCTTGAAAGGTGAAAGTGATCCGGAAGCCAAGCGCAAGATTATTGGTAACACCTTTATCGAAGTGTTTGATGAAGAAGCGACTAAACTGACGGAAGTTAACTTCCTCGCGCAGGGCACCATCTACCCGGATGTCATCGAATCGGCAGCCTCTAAAAATGGTAAAGCCCATGTGATTAAATCCCACCATAACGTCGGCGGCCTGCCAGACGATATGAAGATGGATCTGGTCGAGCCACTGCGTGAACTGTTTAAAGATGAAGTGCGTAAAATCGGCTTAGAACTCGGTCTGCCATACGATATGGTTTACCGTCATCCGTTCCCGGGCCCTGGTTTAGGTGTACGTATTCTGGGTGAAGTGAAGAAAGAGTATGCGGATATCCTGCGTGAAGCCGATGCCATCTTCCTTGAAGAGCTACATAAAGCCGATTGGTATCATAAAACCAGTCAATCCTTTGCTGTCTTCCTGCCGGTTAAATCGGTGGGTGTGGTCGGTGATGGCCGTCGTTATGAATACGTGATCGCGCTGCGGGCCGTCGAAACCATCGACTTTATGACCGCACGTTGGGCGCATCTGCCTTACGAACTGCTCGAAACTGTTTCCGGCCGTATCATCAATGAAATCGCTCATGTATCACGAGTGACTTACGATGTGAGCTCTAAACCACCGGCGACCATTGAGTGGGAATAGGTCAGTTATAAAGCGTTAATTTTGTATTGATAAAAAATGAGATGCCGGTCAGTAATACTGACCGGCATTTTTTTTTGTCCTGCGATGGTAGTCTAGTTAATTCTGGCACTTGTCAGTCACCGGTTAGACGTATTTTTTGAAGTCATCAATGCGTGGTAGATCGGTCTTTCGTTCATTGAGTGGGCATGATGCCTGCTTGGAAGAGATTCGAAAATCGATCGTTTAGTCTGCTAAAAATTGTTCGCCTTTATGTTGATAATGAATTTTTGTAAAGACTGGATATTAGGTCATAATTGGCTATTTTCAGTTTAATGACTTAAATTTAAGGCATTATAATTAATGGAAGCGTCTCGTATGTGATTTTTAAATAATGACCTATAATTAGGTCGTTATGTGAGTAAATTGGTTGTAAAGTCTGGAAAATAGGTCGTTAAGATGAAGGCGAATATATATGCTATGTCCGATGAGGCGCTTGCGCTTGAGCTTGGCCGACGTATTGAAAGACGAAGGTTGGATAGCCACTCGCCTTTGACGCAGTCTGAGTTAGCAAAGCAAGCGGGTATTAGCCGTTCTACGTATCAAAATATGATTGAGGGCAAAGCGACCTTGATGAATGTGATTAAGGTTCTTAGAGTATTGGATGCGTTGGAAGGCGTTGAGTCTTTCTTGCCTGATCCGGGTATTAGTCCAGTACAGCTATTAAAGATGCGGGGTAAACTGCGACAGCGAGTAAAAACGGTGGCTGAAAAATCAAAACCTCAGGCTGAGGAGGGCTTAGATTGGTAGTCCAGAAATACGATACGGCAAAAGTGAGTATCTTTGGAAAAGACGTCGGCGCTTTAGCCAAGAGTCCAGACACAGGTGTCGTAAGCTTCGAATATTTCGACGGTTGGTTGAAAAGCGGATTTGCTATTTCGCATAAGTTACCGCTACAGCCTGGCGTATTTAGTTTTCCAAATTTGAGCTATCCAACATATAAAGGTTTGCCTGCCGCATTTGCGGATACCTTGCCTGATGATTTTGGTAACTCAGTTATCAATGCTTGGCTTGCAAGGCAAGGGCGCGACCCGCAATCTTTCAGCGCATTGGAACGATTGCTTTATACCGGCACTAGAGGGATGGGGGCACTTGAGTACACCCCGGCTCTCGTTGAAGGTGTTAAGAATAATAGCGAACTGATCGAGATGGATTCTCTGGTGGCAATGGCGCAATTGGTTCTCGATCAGCGCAATAAGCTTAATGAAACGATAAATGCTGACGATTCGGAGCAGGCGTTGTCTGGCATTGTGCAGGTTGGTACATCGGCGGGCGGTGCTCGTGCTAAGGCCGTGATAGCGGTCAATGCAGACCGTAGTCAGCTTCGTTCTGGTCAAGTGAACTGTCCCGAAGGGTTTGAGCATTTCTTAATTAAGTTTGATGGTGTGGTAGAGCGATCATCAAGCAGTGAGGTTTTCGGGGATTCGAAAGGGTTTGGTTTGATGGAGTATGCTTATTACCTAATGGCCAAAGAGGCAGGTATTGATATTTCTTATTGTGAACTCTTTCGAGAGAATGGACGCGCCCACTTTATGACAAAGCGATTTGACCGTATTGGGAATGAGAAGGTGCATTATCAATCTTTGTGTGCAATGGATCATGCTGATTTTAAAAAGCCGGGAGCTTATAGTTATGAAGAGCTTTTTACCCTGTTACGTACTCTCAAGTTAGATAGAAACGCGGCACTTGAAACCTTTAGGCGTATGGTTTTTAACGTCATCGCTCGGAACCATGATGATCATACAAAAAATTGGGGTTTCATTCTTAACGACCAAAAAAAGTGGACTTTGGCTCCTGCGTTTGATTTAGCATACAGTTATAAGCCTGGTTCTCCTTGGGTGGATAGTCATCAGATGTCTATTAATGGAAAACGCGACAATTTTGTTAAACAGGATTTACTGGGAGTCGTGCCGGCATCCTTGAAAGAGGACGCGGAGGACGTGATGAAAAAGGTCCAAAAAGCCGTCTTAAGCTGGCGAAGCATTGCAACGGGTGTTGGAGTCGAACCGTCGTTTATAGATGAGATTGAGTCTAATCATCGTCTTTCATTGATATAGGCTATATCTGCAGTTGCGGGTTAACGTGCCTTGATAAAGGTATCGCTAACGGGTGCGCTTGACCCAGGTTGCTGCGCCAAACAGTAAGGGCACTAATAGCGCCAAAATAAGTAGTAGCTGTATGGCGCTATGGGGCGTGCCTGAATGGGTCCAGTATGCAGCAATAGCCCAAGGGGCGATTGCACGAGCGAGTGACATCGGCACTAGCATAATGCCATTGATGCTGCCGTAGTTTTGACGGCTGAGAAGCTCGGGTACGGCCATGCCCCGCACGATGGTAAAGATACCGTTGGCAGCGCCATAAAGAAGGCATAAACCTGCCAAGGTGAAGCTAGAGGGTGGCGCTTTTAGCAGCAGGATAGCCAGTGGGAATGCGATACCGGCCAATAAACCCAGGCGCTTGATGCTGATCTCCTCGAATAATAGCAACAGCAGACGTGCACCGACCTGTGCAGGGCCGATAAGGGCAATCGCAAAGATCACCGATTGAGTATCGGAGGAGAGGGCGATCAGCAGCGGGTAGATATGATAGGTGAAGCCAGAAAAGAGCGCCATATAGGCACAGAAAGAGGCGGTCAGTAGATAGAATCGAGGGCTGCGTAGTATCGGTCGAATAGCGCTCTCTTCAGGGCTTGCTGTTTGCTGTACCGGATAGCGGTTAATATCCGCAGGCCAGATGGCCCATTGATAGAGTGGTGCGGCGATGGTGATGTTAATTATAGCTAAGCCCAGTAGCGCATTTCGCCAACCCCAATGATCGAGCATGAACTGCAAGAGAGGCACGAATACGGTGCTGGCAAATCCCGCCCAGAGGGTAATGGCGGTGATCGCGGCGCGTGCTTGTTGCGTGCCTAATTGACGCACGGTGACCGCAAAGGCGGGTTCGTAGGATAACGCTGCTTGCAGTACGCCCAATGTGATAACAACGGCATACAATGACAAGATAGTGTCTATGCAAGACCAAACTGCCAAGGCTGTAGAGGCCGCGATAGTTGCCCCGACCATCAGCTTGCGGCCATGACCGCGATCAATCATGGCGCCAATCGGATAGGCAGCCAGTGCCGAGGCCACTAAGCCGAGTGTTGCCGCACCATAAATATCGGCACGGCTCCATCCTAACTCAGCGGCCATGGCTTCAGCAATGAGGGGAAAGCTGTAATAGAGTGCCCCCCAAGAGACGAGTTGACTGAGGCCAAGTGCGGAAATAAAGCCGCGCTTGGCTGCTAGTACATTCATCCCTGACAAGGTGATGCGACAACGGCGGTGTCTGTCTGTGTAGTAACCGACATATCGCTGGTGCCCAGCGCAGAGACCACCGAAGCGACTTGTTTATAACCGGTCCTCAGTAGAAAGGTCGGTGCGCGGCCATAACTCTTAATGCCTAAGATAAATAGACCTGGTTCGGGATGGGAAAGCTCAGCCAAACCGTGTTCAGGTACCGAGCCGCAGCTATGTAAGTTAGGATCGATAAGTGGTGCGAGTCGTATTGGGCTTTGGGTTGCAGGGTCTAACGAAGTGCGCAACTCGGTCAGCAGGTCAAGGTTTGGTCTAAAACCGGTAGCCGCGATGATACGTTCGACCGGCGGCAGCGTGCGTGAACCACTGTGTACAATCAGTTGGTTATCTTCACGCTGGATCGCATCGATTTCAAGTTCGGTAAATACCTCGATACGGCCCTGTTCTAACAGTTCTTGAATACGTACTTCCAGACGTCTTCGTTCTTGAAGCTCATCATTGACCGGTGAACGCACGACATGGGTGGATGGGCTCCGTATTCCCCATAGAACACGCATCTCTTTATATTCATCAGCCAGAAGAACTAAATCTTGTAGCGCATTGAAGGCGGAATGACCACCACCGACCACCAACACGGCCTTGTTAGCGTATTCTTCTCGGGCGGCACCCAGAATATTAGGTACACCGTAGGTGATAGCATCAGCAGCGGTACGTTCGCCCAGTGCTGGAATGCCGTGTGTACCCAGCCAGTTCGGGGTTTGATAGGTGCCGGATGCATCGATAACGGCCTGCGCGATGACATCGCGTTCGCCTTCAGGGCCTGACACACGGAGAACGAAGGGAGCTTCGGCTCGGTCTTTGGTGCGCAGTAGATCGTGGTTGAACCGGCTAACCGATTCAACTTTGGTATTTAGCTGTAGGTGGGGGACAATGGCTGGATGGGATGCCAGCGGCGTGACGTATTGCTCTAAGAGTTCCTTACCGGTGGGAAATTCATTGGCAGCGGGTTCGCGCCATCCCTGTTGTTTGAGTAACGCGGCGGACGTGTCATCGATATTGTAGATCCAAGGTGAAAACATACGTACATGCCCCCAGCGTGCTAGATTAGCGCCGACTTGATCACCGGTTTCAAAGAGTATTGGGGTATATCCGCGTTTAAGTAGATGAGCGACGGCACTAAGTCCTATAGGACCCGCCCCGATCACTGCGACAGGTAGGTTAGTCAATTCTGCATGCATCAAGCTTTCTCCATAATAACTAGTTGTTACTAGCAACTAACAGGTTGAAAAAAAGTGGGCTAGGAACCTAGCCGGTTACGTGCGGCGATGGTGAGTTGGCGAATCAGTGTGAGCGCGCCATCCACGACTTCTGGGGGAACATCTTTGATCATCGAGGCTTCTTCGCTGATGAGGTCTTGATGAATCGTTTGGTATAAGGCTTCTCCCGAAGGTGTCAGTGACAATTGAATGGCTCGTTGGTCATCAGGGTCGTGTAACTTGAGTACATATTGTTTGCGTAGCAAGGAGTCCACTACGCGACTGGTGGTACTTTTGTCCAGATACATCTCATCGGCTAACGCTTGCAGCCTCAGAGGGCCGCGTTTTACTAAGGTTTCAAGTGCATAACACTGTGCGACGGATACATCGTGGCAGCAGATATAATCTCGATCACGGAACTGGTGAACACGGATGAGCTGGTTGACGGCTTCATATAACTCTTCGGCGCGCGCTAAGCGTGGCATGATGTTAGGCCTTTGGTCACTATGTTGTTAGTAACAACTATAATGCTAGGCTGCTTATGCTGCAAGCAGGAGTGTTGGGATTTAAATGATGGTGAATCAGAAGTGAAGAATCTGAGGTGAAAGATAAATTGTATATCGTCGTGTTTTGTTGTGGATATTGATGCATAGTTTTTAAAAGACTAGCCTTGAGATAGGTTATTCTGTTGGTTTGGAGCTTACCATTAAATGAAAAAATGGTTTATGTAAAACCGCAAGATAGGGTGTAACGCTATTGGTTTTCCCATTAGCTGTTTAATGCTAGTGCCATCTCTTGCCGTAACCAATCGCGGAAAACGATCGCCGATTTCGATAAAGGTTTCCCTTCAGGAAAGGCTAGATAGTAATTATCTTCAGTGACCAAGTTGATATCAAAGGGGGCTTCAATTTTGTGCTCCTGCAAGGATTTCACAAATATATCAGGGTGAGCAAGCATAACACCGAGCCCAGACTCGACCATCAATGCTGCCGATAATAATGTATCCACACGATGATAAACAATATTTTGCTCATCGACTTCGATGCTTGCCTCTTTAAACCACTGTTGCCACGAATGATTGACTCCGGTGACTTCTATTAAGGGTAGGGATGTAAGGTCTGATGGCGATGATATGAGCTTAACCAGTTTAGGCGAGCAGAACACCGTGACTTCTGCTTTAAATAAGGGCTCTAAATTTAACCCAAACCACTTTCCATTACCATTCATAATCGATAAGTCATGACTGCCTTCAGAAAAATCTCGATCCCAATTTAAATGCAGTAGTTGCAAGCGGATACCGGGATAGCGGGCGCAAAACTTATATAGATTATGTGATAACCAAAGCGATGAGAATGCGTAATTGACTTTCAAAACTAGACGGCCTTCGCCAACGGGCGAAAATATGTCGGCTGTTTTCTGTTGTAAATTGTTTAAAGTACTTTGTACAACCGGGTAATAAGCAAGTCCGCTGTTGGTTAGTGTTATCTTTCGATGCCGACGTATAAAAAGCTCATCGCCTAAGTGGTGCTCTAAAAGCTTGATTTGCTGGCTGACTGCCGACTGAGTCATGTTTAACTCGCGCGCCGCCGCACTAAAATTAAGCAGACGCGCAGCGGCTTCAAACGTTTTGACCCAGTTCATGGGCGGAAGATTTTGTTTCATGGCTTTGTATTAGCTGTGCTTATCAAGATGGTATTAATATGTTGTTTCCATAAAAAATACAACATATCTAGCATGTGTGCATCAACATAGTGTGAATTATTTTTTATCTTAAAGGACAGTCCATGACGTTATCGGTGACCCCAAACTTGAATACAACGGGCAAACGAATTGCCTCTATTCAGCAAAATGTACTAAGCCTGCTGGTCGAATGGAGTGATGAAACAGTATCTGAGTTTCATCATATTTGGCTAAGAGACAATTGCCCTACAGCCTTTCATATTGATACCCAGGAACGAGAATTCGATCTGCTCAGTGTGAGTGAAGATATTCACCCCTTATCTGTAGAGGTCAGTGATGATTTTCTACATATTGAATGGTCTGAAGGTGGCCATCGGAGCTGCTTCACACAATCTTGGTTGGCGGAACATAGTTACTCAGATCTGGTCAATGAGCGCCATGCCAGTGCTTATGAGAGTTGGGATTCAGCGTTTGTGAACACAATTTATCATGCGCAATATGAAGCGGTGATGGATGATGACAACGCTTTATATCAATGGATGGTTGAGTTAGATAAATCGGGCTTAACGCTCATCGATGGCATGCCAGACTCAACTGACTCGACCGTGTTGTTGGCTTCACGTATTGATTATTTATGACAAACCAATTTTGGTACGACATTTAATGTAGTATCGGTTGAATCACCGATTAATCTCGCCTACACCTCGATTGCCTTGCCTTTGCACACGGATTTGACGAATCAAGAAACGCCGCCTGGTTATCAGTTTTTGCACTGCCTAGCGAATGATTGTGAGGGAGGAGAGTCTGTCTTTGTCGATGGCTTAAAAGTGGCAGAAGAACTACGTGATGAGTGCCCAAATTATTTCAAACTATTGTCGGAACAAGTGATACCGTTTCGCTTTCATGATGAAAGCCATGATATTCGTGAGCATCACAGTGTGATCAACGTTGATCAATTTGGCAATATTATTGAAATTAAGTTTAATGCGCATTTGGCCAGTATTTTTGATCTGCCTGCTGATGTTATGTACGAATATTACTTAGCGTATAGGAGCTTAATGAAACGGCTGCGTGATGAGCGCTTTAAAATCGAATTAAAATTATCTGCTGGGCAAATGGTCGTTTTTGATAATCGTCGAGTGCTACATGGAAGAAATAAATTTGAAGATAGCAGTGGTCGACGTCATCTGCATGGCTGCTATGTCGACCGTTCAGAATTCAAAAGCCGCTTACGCGTACTAGCCAAAAAATACGCTTAATGCTCAAAATACTATCAACGAGTCACTCATGCTCAGTTGTCAGTGACTCTTATTAAAAAAAACAGGAGCTATATTCTTATCGGATTAACAGACTTTCAACGGCAGACGACATATCAATAAAATAATAAAAGTGATTAATAAAAATGGCTTCATATATAACAATAGAATAATTATGTGCTAGAGGAAGTATCTATGCTGAATAACGATGAACTAGAATCATTAATTGAAAAACGTGGGGTTTTGAAAGGACTTAATTCAACGCTAGGAATTACCTCTATTGGGCTTGTTATTGTATTTGTACTGTATTCAATTCTATTAGGAAAAACAGCGAGTGAGCAGTTTCTCGGTATCAATAGCTGGATTGAACAAACCCTAGGCTGGTATTACATCGCGGTGATGATGTTAGCGTTTATGATTTGTGGGTTTTTACTGTTCTCTAAGGCGGCTGCGATTCGACTCGGACGGGATCATGAGCGTCCTGAATTCTCGAACTTTGCTTGGTTTTCGATGCTGTTTGGCTGTGGCACCGGTGCCGGTATGCTGTTTTTCTCCATGTCTGAACCGATGATTCACTTTGCAAGTGGTTGGAGTGGTGGCAACCCTTTTATGAGTTCTGAAGCGAAAACCGCCGTTAATGAGTTCTTCGTCGCGAAACAGGCGGCCTTAAACGCGGGGTTGTTACCCGGCGATGCGGGCTTTCCTGTCCCCAATGGTCTGGTGGCGGATGCCGCTGCCGGCGGTTTGACGTTAACGATTTTTCATTGGGGAACGGTGGCTTGGGCCATGTACGGTATCGTGGGCCTTTCGCTTGCATATTTTGCGTTTCGTAAAGGGCTGCCCTTAGCCATTCGGTCTGCATTATACCCTCTGATTGGTAAACGTATTTATGGCCCAATTGGTCATGCTGCGGATATCCTTGCTGTGCTTGGTACTATCTTTGGTATTTCGACGACGTTGGGCTTGGGCGTCCAGCAAATAGGTGCAGGGTTGGTATCGATTGGATTTATTGAACAAACCAGTCAAACCGTGACGATCTGTTCGATTATGTTTGTGACGGTGATGGCGACAATATCGGCTACCAGTGGCGTTGCCAAAGGTATTAAGATTTTATCGACCGCCAATACCTATATCTGTATTGCGATCTTGGCTTATTTTCTGTTTGCGAGTAATGGCACAAACTACCTGATTGCCAGTACCTTAACCGTGCTAGGCGATTATATTTCTAATGTGATTCCCATGACGTTATGGACTGCACGTAGTCCTGAAGAGCGTGTTTGGCAGGGTGGTTGGAGTATTTTTTATTGGGGCTGGTGGATTGCATGGTCTGCCTTCGTTGGTTTGTTTATTGCCCGTATTTCTCGTGGACGAACGGTTCGTGAATTCATCTTAGGGGTGATTATTATTCCATCGGTCGTATCCCTTCTTTGGTTCGGTATTATTGGTTCTGCTGGCATTTACGAGTCTGTTTATGGTGCCGATATGACGATTTATAATGCCGCCGTGCAAAATTGGGATTATGCCGGCACTATTTATGCTGCTTTTGATGTGCTGACACCAGGTGTCTCGGCGCTGATTGCTAAAGCGTGTGCTTTAGTTGTGGTGATTATCTTTTTTGTCACGTCGGCCGATTCAGGCACTTTAGTTTTGGGGCGTTTATTGTCCTTTGGTCGTCGACCTCCGGTGCAGCAGCGGGTTATTTGGGGCTGTGTGTTGGGTTTTGTTACCTTGATTGTTTTATTGATGGGTGGTGATCAAGCGTTAAAAGCATTACAAGCGGCTTCCATTGCCGGAGCACTACCCTTTACGTTTATATTAATAGCGATGATGTGGGGGTTGGTTAAATCGTTAAGGGAAGATAGTGAGCATTTAATTGCTGACGAGCAGATCGTTAAGCGAATGATTGAAAAAGAAGTCGCTGACTTATCGTAGCACTGCATCGAAGATGCCGCTGACTCGAGTGCTAGCGGGGTCTTATATGACTATCAATTGAATTAATTTTTATCAAAAGGTTCATCATGGCACATCAACAGCAATATATTCATGGCCGTTATCATGTATCGACGAGTAAAGAGCATTTCGAGACGCTTAATCCCGCAACAGGAGAGGTTATTGCGACGGTTGAGCAAGCCGGTCAAGCCGAATTAGAGGCGGCAATTGCATCAGCCAAAATAGGGCAAAAAGTTTGGGCGCTTATGCCCGCCGTTGAACGAGGCCGTATACTTCAAAAAGCGGCCGACTTGTTACGAGAAAATAATGACGTACTAGCTCGTTTAGAAGTGCTTGATACAGGCAAACCATTGCAAGAAGCTAGCTGCGTTGATGTGCAGACCGGCGCGGATGTGATTGAGTATTACGCGGGTTTAGCCGATAAAATTCAAGGGGATTATCAAAACCTTAGTCGTGGTAATTTTTTCTATACGTGTCGCGAACCATTAGGTATTTGCGCTGGCATAGGTGCTTGGAACTATCCCATTCAGATTGCGATGTGGAAATCGGGTCCGGCGTTGGCCGCCGGAAATGCTATGATTTTTAAACCGTCAGAAGAAACGCCGTTAACCGCGTTGAAGTTGGCTGAGATTTATACTCAGGCGGGATTACCTGATGGGGTCTTTAATGTGCTTCAAGGCGATGCTCGGGTAGGCCAAATGATGACCGCACACCCTGACATAGACAAAGTCTCGTTTACGGGTGAAGTGGGTACCGGTAAAAAAGTGATGGCTGCCTCGGCGCAATCTTTAAAAGATGTGACGATGGAGTTGGGTGGTAAATCGCCGATGATTATCTTCCCCGATATGCCCGTCGATCAAGCGGTTTCTGCTGCCATGTTGGCAAATTTTTATACCCAAGGTGAGGTGTGCACCAATGGTACTCGGGTTTTTGTTCATGAGGACATCATGGATGCCTTCACCGAAGAACTTAAAATCCGTACCGAAGCGATGATTATTGGCGACCCTATGAATATGGAGACGCAAGTGGGGGCGTTAATCTCTAAGCAGCACATGAATAAAGTATTGGGTTATATTCAAGCGGCGAAAGACGCGGGGGCAACGTTGTTATGTGGGGGTTATCAAGTGACTGACAACGGTTTGGATAAAGGCGCATTTGTTGCCCCCACCGTTTTCACCAATTGCACGGATGAGATGCCTCAAGTTAGGGATGAGATCTTTGGGCCTGTCATGTCGGTACTGAGCTTTAGTGATGAGGATGAAGTGATTAAGCGTGCCAACAACACTCAGTTTGGTTTAGCGGCAGGCGTTTTTACTAAGGACTTTGCTCGTGCTCATCGGGTGATCGGGCAGATGCAGGCCGGTATCTGTTGGATTAACGCTTGGGGAGCATCGCCTGCGGAAATGCCCGTGGGGGGATATAAAGAATCGGGTATCGGGCGTGAAAATGGTATCGATACGTTATATAACTATACACAGACTAAAAGTGTGTTTGTTGATTTGAATGATATTGAAAGCCCATATTGAAACGACAGATAGCGTTTTATCCATAACAGAGTTCAGGCTTTATTCGGCGAGGCAATAACGACAGGCGTGCCAATCTCGAAGAGGTGAACGGGTGAAAAAATTACCATGAGAGACTGGATGTCTTCATGGTAATTATCTTGCTGTGTTAGGGAAGGTGCGAATAAGGCCGTTATGTTCTCTGCGGACATTAGAATGGCCAGATACGCGAAAGCCAGTGCAGCGAAATGTCTGGACCTTTTCAAGCTGGCTGACAAAGTAGATGACCATTCTAATATCCGCCCTTCGGGGCTTTCAGAGAAGCAGGATCTCGGCGTTAACATTTTTCGACGAACCAGTATGCCTGTAACGGTTGCCTTGATCTCCAGCTTCTCTGTAAGCCAGAGGCGTAATTGACTTATTCGCACCTTCCCTTAATTCAATATCAAATATTCCCGATTTTTATAACTGCACGGCCACGGTCGGTTGAGAAACCGCTTAAGAGACCGGAGAGACGAACCCCTTGGGTTTGATGGCTAAAACAGAGCAATTCAGTTGGGGGAGAACATTTTCTGCAGTATTACCAATGATCATGCCTGCAATACCGGTGCGAGCGATGGTGCCCATCACCACTAAATCAGCATTGAGTTGCTTGGCTATTTTAGGCAGTTCGCGTTCGGGGGGGCCTTCCGCAAGATGGGTTTGAGGTGATAAGTAGTTATAAGATTTCACGCCTATTTTTGACTTTAAATCATTCATGAGTGCTTTTATTTTGTGCTGCATTTGACGACATTCGGCGGAAAATAGGTCTTCTTTAACTTTATCGGGTTGCTCTGCCCATAGACTAATAAAGCCAGCCTGTGGCACATCGTAAGCATTAACCACGTGCAGTGTGGTGAAGTCTGCGAGTGATAGTGAATAGGCAAACTCAAGAATCTCTGAGTTTAATTCATCGTTACAGTTGTCGTCATCATCCTCGTCTAGATCGATAGCCGCCATGATGTGTTTATATTGTGGATTAGCGTCTTTTTTCATCAGCCAGACCGGGCAGGGGCATTTTCGCAGCAGGTGCATATCATCGCTACCAAATAAGCGATCCAGCCAATCAATATCGTCGATCTCCTTAATCACTAAATCAAAGTTCTGTGCTTGAACGAGGCGAATAATTTCGAGGTATTGTTGACCGGTTTTTTGTTCAACATTTAAATCGATATCGAGCGACGCGAGCAGTGTCTGTAGTGTGGCTTTTTCGCGTTGTAACATGCTCATCGGCCGGACTTCTTCGCTGATACCTGCGTGCTCATAAGATTTCACTAACGCTGATACGTCGGGTAGCATTTGTAGTAGTGTTAGGTTGGCTTGATTTGATTTTGCCAAGGCGATAGCGCGCTGCAATGATGCCGAAGACTTATCTGTGTGATGATTGAGTACATAGAGAATATTATTAAAATGTTTCATGACAGTCTTCCTATGACGGTTGTGATTGAAGGGGCTGATGCGCCAAACCTTGCAGTAATAACTCAGTGGCTCGATCGGCGGCATCTTGAAACGGGTCCAGCACTAAATCGATACCGAGCATCTTTAACTCTTCAGTTTCTATACTATTTTGTGACACGGTGGCTAATTTGCCGCTAAACCCTGCCGAACGTGTTAATTGAATAATCGTTTTACGGGTATCTTCCGATGAGAGCCCTGCGTGATGTTGCGGGATGGTGGAGACAAGCCACTGAGTATGCTTGAGCGGCAGTTGAGCGATAAATTCGGCATCGGTGATATCACCATATTCAGTCTCAAGTCCGAGATATTGCCAATGTTTAATGGCCGCTGGATTGAAGTCTAGTCCGAGTACCCTAATGTTTTTTTGTTGCAGACGTATCGCGATTTCTGTGCCTAAACGACCTAAACCAAAAATAACCACTGGATAAGCACTACCGACGGGGTGCTCGGTGGTTTGTTCTCGGGGTGCACCTGAGCGTTCAAAAATACCGATCAGTGGCTTAAAAAAAGCGTACAGCTGATGGGAATAGGTAATCATGTAAGTTGATGCGGTAATTGTCACAATACCCACGAGGGTGACTAAGCCTAGAATATCATGTTGAAGATGTCCTAGACTGATGCCCATGGTAATGAAAATGAGCGAAAACTCACTGATTTGCGCCACGGTCAGGCCTGCCAGAAATCCCGTTCTGTTGCGATAGCCCATCGTACCCATGATGCCCATCACGATAAGTGGGTTACCAATAAGGACAAAGAGGGAAAACAGGAGCGCCGCAGAAATATGAGTGCCTAGGAGGGATAGATCTAGCGTAGCGCCTAAGGCAATAAAAAAAAACAGCAGTAAAAAATCGCGTAATGATGCCAATCTAGACGCGATACTTTCTCGATAGGGTGTCGAGGCTAACGCGACACCGGCGAGCAAGCCGCCGACCTCCATGCCGAGGCCGATGATATTGCCGATAGCGGCAAAAAAGGCGGCTTGTGCAATTGCGTAAATAACCAGAAGCTCGGGTGTTTTAGCGAGTTGCTGGGTGAGTGGGTTAGCGATGTAGCGAACAAATAAGATGACAAACAGCAGCAATCCCGCCCCCGCCGTCGCGACTTGCCAGATGGCGGTGTTGGCACCATTAGCATGGCCCGAACCGATACCAATGGTTGCTAGAACGATCATCGCCACGACCACTACGAGGTCTTGAACGATCAAAAAACCGAGTGCAATTTTACCATGTAAGGCATCAATTTCGCGTTTATCGGAAAGCAGTTTGACGATGATGATGGTGGATGAAAAGGTTAGCGCTACCGCCACATAGAGGCTGGTAATGTGATCTAAGCCGATGGCAAGGCCGATGAAATAACCGACGATGGATGTAAAAGCGACCTGCCCAAGCCCTGTCATGATTGAGACTGAGCCAATAGAACGAATCAGCTTTACATCCAGTTTTATGCCGACCAGAAACAAAAGAACCGCAATGCCTAATTCGGAGAGTAATTGAATCTGCTCCTTCGATTGCACAATATCCAATACAGACGGCCCGGAGATTAAGCCGACGGCGATAAAGCTGACAATTAGGGGTTGCTTAAGCAATAAACCGATGAAGCCCATTATCGCGGCTAATACCAGTAAGGCGGCAATTTCAGTAAAAGACGATTGTGTAATCAATTCGACCAATGGGAGCTCCTTATCATTATCAGCTATCGATGATTAACTGATATCGACTTTCTCAACGTGATTGATTGGCAAGCATCGCTTGCTCTGATTATAGACATTAAACGCTAAACTAAGCCTTGAAACATAAGCCCTGAAACATAAGCCCTGAAACATAAGCCCTGAAACATAAGCCCTGAAACATAAGCCCTGAAACATATGCTTCGAAGCGCAGTCCTGAAAAAGCCTTCAGCGTTAAAATAGCATGCTATTTATAGGGCTTAGGTATCGTGTTAAGCCTTCCTGTTAGCTGTTTAGTTGCTGAGGTCAAACTTGATCGCTTTTTAGCCTTTAAAAAGCTACATCTGAATCTGCTCTACAGGTATAGACCTATTCAAGCTGAAAAAATTCATCGATAGAGGTGTTTAGTCTCAAACCGGGTGATGAGTTGTGCAATGTCCCGCATTAAAGAAACAGGCTTGAGTGAAGGGCGAGGCTATTTTAGGTTGTTGAATCATTGAACTTGACGCCGTGTGGTTCACTTTATATCAACCTCGATCGATCATTGACAGGCGTCCTTTTTTTTTGCCTATTTCAATGCATACTAGTGGATAAACCCTCTGTCCTGATGTCGATTGAATATGAACATAACCCGCAGACTCTTTGTGATTCAACTATTTATTTCGCTGGTGCTGGTGAGCGGGATGTTCCTGTTTGTGCAATGGTATTTTGATCGTGGTTTTATTCGCTACATTGATGAGCGGGAACAACAGCTTACCGATAGCCTCGTTGAAGAATTGAGTATGATTTATACCACGGATGGCGGTTGGCAAGCGCTATCGACCTCACCGAAGCGCTGGTTACAGTTGGTTACCTCAGTGACCGGTGCCCCCCTTATGGGCGAGCGCTTAGAACACCGTGCCGAGCGTTTGCGGCAAGAGGGTTGGCCGCCGCGAAACATTAAACCATCACCGGCGGGCTTACCTGTGCCGATGGAATGGCGAATTCGATTGTTAGATGCGCAATCGGCTATGATCTATGGTCCGAAGGATGAGTCGCTGTCTGATATGGAACGGCGGCCAATCAGGGGGAACAACGGGGCTATTGTTGGCTATCTCGGCTTGAGTAAGGATCAGGGCGTTTTTTCGGCGGCCCATGATTTGCAGTTTTCAGAACAGCAAAATCAGGCATATTTTATTATTGCGCTGTTTATGTTGTTGCTATCCGCAGGGGTGGCGTTGCCGTTAGCGCATCACCTGCTGAGACCGATAAAAGATTTAACCTTGGCCACGCGCCGCTTGGCATCGGGAGATTATAGTGCGCGGATTCAACATCAGAGTAATGATGAGATCGGTCAGTTAGCGTGTGACTTTAATGAACTGGCCCTAACACTGAGTCAAAATGAGGCATTACGGCGTCGCTGGGTAGCGGATATTTCGCATGAGTTACGCACGCCGTTAGCGATTTTATTGGGTGAAATTGATGCACTACGTGATGGTGTTTATACCTTAGATGATAATGCACTGAGTTCATTGCAGCAGGAAGCGCAATTGATGTCACGTTTGATTAATGACCTCTTCGAATTGTCGATGTCGGATATCGGTGCGCTTGATTATCATAAAGTGGCACTAAATTTAGGCGCAGCAGCACGCGATGCAATCGAAGGCTTTGCCTCAGGTTTTGCAGAAAAAGCGATTGTTATCGAAACGGCCGGTCTTGATGAGACACAAGCGGTGGTGTTTGCCGATCCCGACCGAATAGATCAATTGTTGTCGAATTTATTACACAATACACTGCGTTATACTGATGCTAATGGCTGCGCTAGAATGACCCTGATGCAGCGGGATAAACGGGTTTATTTGACCCTAGAAGATTCATCCCCTGGGGTGCAAGCGGCGGAACTGCCGAAGTTGTTTGATCGGTTATATCGCGCCGATTCATCGCGCAACCGAAAAACCGGAGGTACCGGCTTAGGTTTGGCGATCTGTCAAAATATAGCCGAAGCCCATAGCGGCTCGCTGACGGCGGCGCCCTCATCTCTTGGAGGGTTGTGTTTTACTCTAGAATTACCATTGATCACAGAGGAAACCGTATGAATGACACCATACTCGTGGTTGAAGATGAGGAAAAGTTAGCGCGCCTGCTGGCTCGTTATCTTGAGCAGGCTGGCTTTAGCGTGCATCAAATTCATAATGGCTTGGAAGCCACGCCTTGGATTCGTCAGCATCAACCCGATTTAGTCCTGCTGGATTTGATGCTGCCGGGCGCCGATGGGCTGGATATCTGTCGCGAGGTTAGATCATTCAGTCATGTACCGATTATTATGGTGACGGCGCGTGTCGAAGAGATTGATCGTTTGTTGGGGTTAGAGCTAGGAGCCGACGACTATATCTGTAAGCCGTATAGTCCGCGTGAGGTGGTGGCGCGGGTACGCGCGGTATTGCGTCGGATGAGTCCAACGGCCGCTATGGAGAACACGACGACGCTGCAGCTACGCGAAGATCAACTGCTGGTGATGGCGGGGACGAAATCCATGGAATTAACAGCCGTCGAGTTTCATCTACTACAGACGTTGAGTCAATCGGCAGGGCGGATCTATTCCCGCGATCAATTAATGGATCGTATTTATGCCGATCGACGTATCGTCAGCGAACGCACTATCGATAGTCATATTAAAAAGCTACGCCGAAAATTAACCGAGTTATTACCGGGGCAGGATGTGATTCAATCGGTTTATGGTGTGGGCTACAAATATGATCCAACCGGCTAATCGCAGGTTTGATATGCTAATAACGTTGCAAGCTGATTAACTTCCTTATTTTTTGCTTATTTGTTGCGCATGCTACAGCCTTAGGCGAGTGTCAATGTGGCGTGCTATTGCGCCTCAATTCTAAAAGTAGATAGTCATGAAACCAAGTAACCGTTCCCCCGCTTTCTTCAGCGCAAATCGTTTCACACGGTTGCTGCTGTTGCTATGTCTACCTTTAGCCGGATGCAGTTCGTCGACGCCTGAAACGATGTTGATCGACGTGCCAACGGGACAGTTTTCTCAAGCCGGGTCCGCAGCGTTGAATTTACGTTGGTGGGAAGCGTTAAAAGATGCCGAATTACAAGCATTAGAACGCATCGCGCTTGAGGCGAATCCCGATCTGTTAGCTACCCAGGCGCGTCTCGATCAGGCTGCTGCACTGGCGCGTAAAACCGGCGCTCAGCTTTATCCACAGGTGAGTGTAGGATTATCGGCTAACCGTACCGATGATAGTGATAGCTATAGCGCGAGTCTGGCGGCCAGTTACGAATTAGATCTGTGGGGTGGGCTGGCTGCGACCACCGAATCGGCTCGTGAATCGTGGTTGGCAAGTCGTGAGGCGCTAGATGTGGCGGCGATAACGCTCACCGCTGAGGTTGCTGATACTTGGTATGAAATGCTTGAGCAGGCGGGTCAGATCGCGTTGCTGACACAACAGCAGCAGACCAATCAACAGATGTTAGAGCTGATTGAGTTACGTTTTGATCGCGGTAAAGTGCAGGCAACCGATGTCTTGCAACAGCGGCAGTTGGTCGAGTCTTCAGAGGCCTCTTTGGCTGACGCTCGCGCTGATCAAGCCGTACTCGAGCATCAATTGATGACGTTGTTGGGGCAATCGCCGACTCACGCATCGCTGACCTTACCTAGCGGCACGCTGATTGAACTGCCACCGTTGCCTGCCACCGGTTTACCGGCGGAGCTTGTGCAGCAACGGCCGGATGTGCGTCAGGCATTTCATCTATTGCGGGCAGCTCAAGCGGATATTGCCATCGCGGTGGCCGATCGCTTTCCTGATATGAGTTTTAGTGCTTCATTAACCAGTACGGCGGGTGGCCTCAATCAACTGTTTAGTGATTGGGTAAGCGTCTTGGCGGGGGAGTTATTGGGCCCTGTGTTTGATGCTGGACAGCGAGTTGCCGAGGTCGAACGCAGTGATGCTGCCGCGCGTGCAGCGCTGCATGATTATAGCAGTGCTGTGTTGAGTGCGCTCACCGAAGTAGAAGATGCATTGGTGCGAGAGCAGCAGCAGCACTTGCGCTTGCAAAGTCTTGATCGACAGTTGCAATTAACTGCTGCCGTGGTTGAACGCAGCCGTTATAACTACACCAAAGGGACGGCGGATTATCTCGATGTTCTCGATGCGTTACGCACTCATCAAGCGTTGCAACGGGATCAGTTAACCGCGCATCGTACGCTCTTGAGCTATCGTATTGCTCTACATCGCGCGCTAGCGGGTGGTTGGCTAGCCGATTCACTGGCACCGCTGACGCTGGCTACCCCCTTAACCCATGAGATTGTAAACCTATGAAGCAGACGACAGAGAATCAGACCGCAATCGATGAGGTTGAACAACAACCTGCGGTGAATGCCACAGGGTTGATGCGTTGGTTACTCCCGTTAATCGTCGTCGCCCTCGGCATTGCCGGCAGTGTGCTACTGCTCAGTAGTGGCCCACAGGCGCGGATGGCGAAACCAGCGGCACAACAGCGATTAGTCGAAACCGCTGGGTTTTCGGCGGCCACCCATATACCGATGTATGAGGCGATGGGTCAGGTGGTGGCGGCTCAGGAGAGTGTGCTTTACCCAATGATCGATGGTTTGATTGTCACGCTGAGTGATCAGTTAATGCCGGGTGGGCAGTTTAGTGCCGGTGAAGAGATCCTGCGTATTGATGAGGCTGATTATCAATTGGCGCTACGCAAACAACAAGCGGCGGTGGCTGAAGCACAGGCCGCACTGCAAGAAGAGCTCGGCGAGCAGGCGGTGGCTAAACGTGAATATGAGCTATTGGGACGTGATCTCGCGGCGGCGGATAAAGCATTAGTGTTGCGGCAACCGCAGTTGGCCAGTGCCCGAGCCGTACTGGCCAGTGCGGTGGCGGATCGCGATCAAGCCAAATTGGATCTACAACGGAGTCGTGTTATTGCGCCGTTTGACGGCATGGTGGTATCGCGGAATATCGACTTGGGTACGCGAGTGACCAGTAGTACGGCGCTATTAACGTTGCTCAATGTTGACACATTCTGGTTAAAAGTCAGTGTGCCGGTTAGTGCTCTGGCTCATATTGAGATTCCCCGTCATGCGGGGGAGAAAGGCGCTGAGGTGGAGTTGTATCAGGCACGTAATGCCGGTCAGAAACGGCTTGGCCGAGTACTACGCCTGTTGCCCGAGCTGGATAGCGATAGCCGGATGGCGCAGTTATTGATTGAGGTCGAGGATCCGCTGGGGCTGCGTGCTGAAAACGCCGGTTTACCGGTGATTATGGTGAATGATTATATGCGCGTGCGTATTGCCGGCAAGCCATTAGCGGATGTGATCAGCCTGCCTCGCCGGTTACTGCGAGATGGGGATAACGTGTGGCTGATGAGCGCAGAGAATACTCTGGAAATACGTCCCGTTGAGGTCGCCTATCGTGCCGCTGATTATGTCTTAATCAGTGCTGGACTTGCGGCTGACGATAAAGTGATTAGCGTCGATCTGAGTACGCCGGTTGCCGGTATGTTGCTGCGGGAGTTGAATGAGCATCGATCGACGGACCCGCAGCCAGATACTGATAAGCCAAGGACCGCCGAACAGGAGGCGGATGAATGAGCTTAGCGGATAACTCAAGCGCAGCACTACGCGGCCCTATTGCCTGGATGACTCACAATCGAGTCACGCCTAACTTGATGATGTTAATACTGTTGTTCGGTGGTTTGTTTACCTCTTGGAGTATCAAGGAAGAGGTATTCCCCGACTTCACGCTCGATCAAGTGGATATCTCGGTTGACTATTCGGGCGCCAGCCCAGAAGAGGTAGAACAGGGTATTGTGCTTGCCATTGAAGAGGCTATACGTGGTGTTGAAGGGATTGCAGAGATCACCGCCACGGCTTCCGAGGGAAGTGCATCGATCAGTGCTGAACTCAGTACCGATGCAGAACCGATGCGTGTCTATCAAGATATTCAACAGGAGGTGGATGCCATCACCACGCTGCCTGATGATGCTGAAGAACCGCAGATTTCACTCGCCAGTCGGCAGCGTGAGGTATTGGGATTGGCTATAGCTGGGCCCGTCAGTGATTGGACGCTACGTGAAGTGGCTGAAACTGTGCGTGAACGTCTGTTATTGCAAGCGGATATTACACAACTGGATATGCGCGGTGACCGTGATTTTGAAATTCAGGTCGAAGTTGATCGAGATAGTTTACAGCGCTATAACCTCACCCTAGCGGATATCGCCACGATCATCGATAACAGTACCGTGGAGTTGCCCGGTGGCAGTATCGAAACGCGTGGTGGTGAGATCTTGTTGCGGGTTAAGCAGCGCCGCGACTGGGCGAAAGAGTTTGCTCAGATACCGGTAGTGGCAACGAGTAATGGCGGTTATTTAACCCTCGATCAGATCGCGAGCGTGAAAGATAGTTTTGAGGATGATGATAGCTCTCAGAAATTTAATGGTGATACGAGCATTGTCATAGAGGTTTATCGGGTGGGGGATCAGACGCCTGCACAGGTTGCCAATGCAACTCGGGCGGTGGTGACTGAGATGACCTCAGAGCTGCCGCCGGGTGTGACACTGAGTATCGATCATGATATGTCGGAAGTTTATCAACAACGTCTCGATCTGTTGTTGAAAAATGCGTTTTACGGTTTGGTGCTGGTGTTAGTGCTGCTAGGATTGTTTCTTGATTTCAAGCTGGCTTTTTGGGTCACACTCGGCATACCCACGAGTTTTCTTGGGGCTTTTTTGTTCTTGCCGCTGGTGGATGTCTCATTGAACATGATCTCTATGTTCGCCTTTATCGTTGCACTCGGTATTGTGGTTGATGATGCGATTATTGCCGGTGAAAATATCTATGAACATCGGCAGCAGGGGATGGGATTTCTCGAAGCGGCGATTAAGGGCGCGCGCGAGGTCTCGGTACCGATCGCCTTCAGTATTATGACCAATCTCGTTGCCTTTATGCCACTTTACTTTGTCCCCGGCACCATGGGCAAAATGTTTCAGGTGATTCCGTTAGTGGTAGCGGCAGTATTTTTGATTTCATGGGTGGAGGCGCTCTTGATACTACCGGCGCACCTCGGGCATTCGAAGTCGAGTTATCGTAACCCCGTGATGCGGTGGTTACAGCAGAAGCAGCTAGGCGTTGCCGCCGGACTGAATCGTTTTATTGAACAACGTTATCGACCACTGTTGATCTTGAGCTTGCGCAATCGTTATCTCACCGTGGCGCTGGGTGTTGCTGTGTTGAGTCTTGTGCTCGGCTATGCCGTGAGTGGGCGGATGGGATTTACGCTGATGCCGTTGGTTGAATCCGATCGCGCCATTGTGACGGCAACGCTGCCCTATGGCTCGCCGTATGAAAAAGTGCAGGCGGTCGAGACCGAGTTAGTGGCGGCTATTGAACGGGTCGCTCATGACGTGGGGCGCGAACAACTATTGGAAAGTATTGATGCCAATATCGCAGAAAACGTCAGTAGTATAAGGTTGACCCTGACGGATGAAGGTGTGCGTCCGCTTGAGGCCGGTGAAGTCACCCGTCGCTGGCGTGCCGAAGTCGGCGCTTTACCGCAGCTAGAATCACTTCGCTTTGAATCGGATTTGGGTGGCCCAGGGCGCGGTGCGGCGCTGACAATTGAGTTGAGCCATAACGATATCACTCAATTAGATCAAGCCAGTGCCGCATTGGCGCAGAAACTGGCTGAGCTGCCGTTAGTCACCGATATTAAAGATGGTTTTTCAGCCGGTAAAGAGCAGTTCGATTTTACTATTCTACCCGAGGGACGCAGTCTAGGGCTGACAGCGGAAGATGTCGGCCGGCAGGTACGTAATGCGTTCTCCGGCGCTGAGGCCTTGCGGCAACAGCGTGGTCGAAATGAGATTAAGGTTAAAGTTCGTTTGCCTGAGGCTCAACGGATCAGTGAATATGATATCGAGCAGTTTAAGGTTAAAACGCCGGATGGGGCTTGGGTGCCGCTGATGGAGGTTGCTCAATTGAAACAGGGGAGCGCCTATACCAGCATTGATCGGCGTAACGCTCGACGTACCGTGAGTGTCACTGCCAATGTTGATCCGGTCGATCAAACTAATCAGGTGGTGGCGAGTGTCCGTGATCAGGTGATGCCGGCGCTATTACAGCTATACCCCGGTTTAAGTTACAGCTTTCAGGGCAAGCAGGCCGATACCAGTGACAGTGTTAATAGCTTACGTAATAGTGCATTAGCGGCGTTAGTGATTATCTACGCCATGCTTGCGATCCCATTTCGTAGTTATGCGCAACCTATTTTGGTGATGGTCGCGATTCCGTTCGGGGCGGTGGGTGCCTTATTGGGCCATCTATTAATGGGCTTTAGTCTCAGTGTGGTGAGTCTGATGGGGATTATTGCGCTGTCGGGCGTGGTGGTGAACGATAGTCTGGTACTGATTGATTATGCTAATCGGCAACGGCGCGCCGGGATGGATGCATTGCAGGCGATATTGGCTGCGGGTACACGACGGTTTAGGCCGATTCTGTTGACGACTCTGACGACGTTTGGTGGTTTGGCACCGATGATTTTTGAGACCAGTGTGCAGGCTAAAATCATGGTCCCGATGGCTATTTCGTTGGGTTACGGTATTTTGTTTGCGACGCTAATCTCATTGCTATTGGTACCGAGCCTGTATCTGATTCTTGATGATGTCACGCTGCGCTTGAGTGGCAAACCTAAGCCGCTTGACGGTGACGCCTTTGAGGCGAACAAGGATATCGTTGTTTAGCCGCTATTGAGGCCATAGTCTAGGGATGGTCGAGGCATAGCCTGTGGAGAATGCTTGGGGAGTGTCTGCTCGATAGCGATTTCAAGGCGGCTGAATCATATTAAGCCAAGTGACGCACCTTCCTAAGCATGTTGGCAGTGTTACGGGTGGTGATCGTTGGTAAGCTAATCGATGAGCTCATGGTGAGCATCAAAAAAGCCCCGCTGCTGCTTAGCAACGGGGCTTTTTACTGTGGTATTGGCCACTCGGAGCAAAAGACGAATCACTGACGTTTAGGTGGGTTTTCCGGTGCGCAAGAGAGTTGTTCATCGCCTCTTTTGTCACAGACCCCCTTGAGCTTTTCTCCTTCTCGGCCACTAAAGCTACAGCTATCCCCTTTATCTGCTGAGGCACAGGCTTCGATGGCTTCTTGAGGTGGTCCATGACGCTCAGGTGCTGAGAACGCCGTGGTTGATAGTATTAACCCGAGTGACACAGCTAAGAGGCTGAGGGTTTTTTTCATGCTAAATCTCCCATAATGGATATAACAAAAGAGGTGAGTCGATGACGCTGATTGGTATGCGTCATTGTCTGCTTGAATGTGTTCTGCAGCCTAGGTTACTCAGAGATCAAGTAAATAGTGTGCAAACAGTATGGAACTGATTAATGATGCAGGACGCTGACGGTGGGGGTTGGCGAGCAGGGTGATGACAGGCTGGAAAAAACCTATCCTGTTGACAGTTTTTTGTTATATTTCACCCATGAACGAAAATAACGATTTATACTGGATGTCCCGAGCATTGCAATTAGCCGAGCAAGCGGCCGTCGTGGATGAAGTACCGGTGGGTGCCGTGGTGGTGCTCGATAATCAGATGATTGGCGAGGGCTGGAATCAGCCCATCTCGGGCCAGGATCCTAGCGCACATGCTGAAATTATGGCATTACGGGATGCCGCCAAGAACATGGCGAATTATCGCCTGTCAGACGCGACACTGTATGTCACGATCGAGCCCTGTACGATGTGTGCTGGCGCGATTGTGCATGCTCGAATTAAACGAGTCGTTTTTGGCGCGCTTGAGCCTAAGGCGGGGGCGGTGGTGAGTCAAAGTCAGTTATTTGAGCAGCCTTGGTTAAATCACTGGCCCGAGTGGACCGGTGGTGTGATGGCTGAGTCATGTCGTGAGGCGATTAGTCGGTTTTTTCGTCGACGACGGGCGGAAAAAAAGGCCGCTAAACTGGCCTCTCGATGCGATTGCTCTGCCACGCATGACAATCCTGAACAGAGCGATGGTTAAGGCGTTGTCAGAGCGATGGCTTTTTAGCGTCATCCTCTTTTCGTGCGAGCAGTGAGCCATCACCTTCGGTGCGTAAGTTGATCCAGATAATGAGATCGTTCCACATGTGATCCATTTCTTGGTTTGTGGGCATGATACCCGCGTGTTTTAGCTCAATGGTCATGACCGGTATTTGTTTTACAAACCAGCCATAATTGCCCAGCGAGCCGGGATAGGTGCCGAGCTGCTTCAGATGCAACGGTCCAAGTTTGCGTGGCGGTGTGATGCTGCCATCATAGTCAAGAATGCCATGAGGCGCATGCACTGAAACGATAATATCAGGGCTCAGCTCATTAATCAGTTTATGAATCGCGCGTGTTTCTGGTTCGCTGAGGGGTGTCGTTCCGGGGTAATAGCGAGCCCGTTTTCTGGCGTAGGTTTGCCAATGCTTCACCGGATCGATAGCGGTTTCTGAGGGAATAAAGTTACGATTAAGATCGACATTATTGGCATTTACACGGGTAGATCTTTTTTGCAATAGTCCATCGGGATTGGTCAGCGGCATAAAATGCCAATCATAAATGCCACTATGCTGCTGATGCAGCTTTTTAAGCCATTTGAATGACAAGCTAACGCTGGAGTATTCATCACCGTGGATGCCACCAAGAAAAAGAATGCGGGGGGCACTCTCTAACGTGGCGTTAGCATGAAAGTGCTTTTCCAGTAGCGGCCGATGTTTATTTGAATAGAAGCGGGGCGCATCGAAATTAGCCTCGAGGCAATCATCGCTGGAAATGCTGCCCAGCTTATTGCCAATCTCATGGCAAATAGCGACGATTTCCGGATTGGGTGCTACGGCTTCGATGACCGTTGCGATCGGCGCGGCGAGCTGTGTTTCGGCGTTCTCCTCAGCGCGTTCTAGCGTATTTCCGCTGACATGTTTGTCGTCAACCGATGCTTCGTTGCCGACGTCTCGGGCGTCTTGCTGTGTTGCTTGACTCGCAGGCGTGGGCTGAATCACGCTATCGCCCGCTAATTGAGGGGCCGATGAAGCCTTTGAGTTGACGTTAGGTGTGATTGGGGTTTCGCTGGATTCTGTATCAACTTGCGATGCATTGGCCGCTTCGATTGGCGCGGCATCGGCGGCTTGAGGTTCGGGGTGTTGCGTGTCAGTCATTTCAGGTGATGAAATATAATATTTCAACGGATCTTCGGGTTCGCTGATCGCTGGCAGCGAGGCACACAGACTGAGCCCTAAGATAGAGAAAAAAACGACAGGTTGTAACATTGGACCAGACTCACCCCAGCGATAGTTTAGTAGGCCATTGTAGAGTGCTTTTTACGATATGTGGAGATCTGTGTGATGATTGAGAGAAAAATCAACAATTATCACACAATGGTCATATTTTATTCACGGGTTTAAAGTGTCGAGGGAATGGTATCGATAATGTCCAGAGTGGCTTCTGTGCCGTTACCTTGATGGTTTCCGGGCGTGACGATTTCACCTTCGTTTTCCGCTGGGCTAAGTGAGGGTTTCGCCGCGGCAATACGTGCTTTCTGTAATTCCCAATCGAGCAGATCATAATAGTTGCGAATATTTTTAACATACAACACCGGTTCATAGCCGCGGGCATAGCCATGACGCACGGTAGAAAAGTATTTACGTTGCGTTAACAGCGGTAAAAATTCTTTCACATCACTCCACTTATCGGGATTTCTGTTAGCGCGTGCGGTTAATACGCGAGCATCTTCCAGATGGCCATAGCCAATATTATAGGAGGCTAAGGCAAACCAAATACGATCTTTGCCTTGAATTCTGTCGGGTATTTTACCCATGACTTTTTGCAGATAACGCGCCCCTCCCATGACACTTTGGATCGGATCGGTACGCTGTTTAACGCCCACTTCTTTGGCTGCCGCCCGCGTTAGCATCATTATGCCTTTAACGCCGGTGGGTGATACCGCCTTGGGATTCCAGTGAGACTCTTGGTAAGCAATCGAAGCTAGGAGTCGCCAATCGATATCGGTTTCTTGTTCGGCTAGCATAAAATACTGTTCCAGCTTACAAAACCGACTTTCTAAGTCACGGCGAAAGGTCTCAATATCGACATAGCCGAGTCGCGTTTGTCGCGCAAGATACTTCTTCTTGAGTGTCACGAGGAGGTCTTGAGTCTCAGGAAGATTAAAGAATCGTTGAGTAGCGCGTTGTAAACTTCGATCATTCTGCTTAATTAATAACCAAGCGACTTGTTTGGGTTGGCTTAAGGCGAGCGATTTGCGTAAACCGGGAAAATAGGATTTTTGAGAATCGAAGACAAAATCATCGCTGATGGTGTAATCGATCTCCTGTTCATAGACATCTTCGAGTAGTTCGGTAACCCCACTGATCGAGGTTTCTTGCCAGTTGAGAAAATCGTGGGTTTGTTTTAACTGTCGCAAGAGTTCAGCGTGACTACTATTGGCAATGATCTTAATGCTTTTGTTTTCAAGATCGGACACGGCTTTAGGTGAGGTTTTCCCTTGGGTTTCTCGGTAGATAAGCGTGGGGGTTGAATAAGCATAAGGCGCTGAGAAGTGAAACTGCTGTTTGCGCTCGGCGGTGATGGTTAGTCCGGCGGCACCGATATGAGCACTACGGTCTTTAACCAGGTTTAAAATGTCGCCAAAGCTGTCGGGAATGATGAGCTCAAGTTCGACATCAAGATAGTCAGCGAACGCTTTTAACAACTCATATTCAAACCCGGCGGGCTTGCCATTGTTGTCTTGATAATAGGTGGTGGGGGTATTTCGGGTGACAACGCGCAGGATTCCGGTTTTCTGAATCGACTCAACCTGAGTACGTTGACCCTCGTTAAATAGGTATAAAGCTAAAAACAGAGACACTGAAATCAGCAGGAAAAGGAGCTCTTTGATGTGAAATGAATTTATTCGCATAAGAAAATGGGCTTTTTCTGGTAAGTAATCCGCTATTTCAGTAAAATTCGGCCTTAATTTTCTCCTACATACAACCTATCTGTTAGACAGACTCAAGAGGCTTGAAACTAACATGCTGGTACTGCGTGGAGCGCCTGCTCTTTCTGCTTTTCGACACGATAAGCTGCTATCTGTCCTGAAATCCCGAATTGCCCATATCACCGGAGTGTATGGTGAGTATATGCATTTCGCTGATTTGGAAAAAAACCTGTCCGAACAGGAACGTAACACGTTGGAGCGTATCCTCTGCTACGGCCCTAAAACTAAAGCGGAAGAGCCATCAGGTCAATTGGTTTTAGTCGTACCGCGTCCAGGTACGATCTCTCCCTGGTCCTCCAAGGCGACCGATATCGCCAGAAACTGTGGCTTGCAGAGCATTAAACGTCTCGAACGCGGGACTGCCTATTTTGTGCATGCCGATCAGCCGTTGACGCAAGCCGAACTCGAACAGGTGCACGAAGCGCTGCATGACCGCATGGTTGAAGCGACTTTTAGCGCGATTGATGAGGCGGCAAGATTGTTCCGCACCGATACGCCGGCACCCTTAACGTTGGTGGATGTGTTGTCCGGTGGTCGTGAGGCGTTGGTCGCCGCGAATACCGATTTGGGCTTGGCGTTGGCCGATGATGAGATCGATTATTTGGTTAGCAGCTTCACCGAACTGGGGCGTAACCCCGCTGATGTCGAGTTGATGATGTTTGCTCAGGCAAACTCGGAACACTGTCGCCATAAGATCTTCAATGCATCATGGGATATTGACGGAGAAGCGCAGGATAAATCATTGTTTGCGATGATCCGTAATACCAATGAGTTGGGCGGTGAGAATATTCTCTCGGCTTACTCTGATAATGCGGCGGTGATGGTGGGTTCGCAAGCGGGACGTTTCTTCCCGAATCCCGAAACTAAAGAATATAGCTATCATCAGGAAAGTATTGAGATCTTGATGAAGGTGGAAACTCACAACCATCCGACGGCGATTGCACCACACTCGGGTGCGGCGACCGGTTCCGGTGGTGAGATTCGTGATGAAGGCGCCACCGGTAAAGGTTCGAAGCCGAAAGCGGGTTTGACTGGCTTCACGGTGTCTGATTTGAAGATCCCTGGCTTTATTCAGCCATGGGAGTCGGATTATGGTAAGCCTGAACGGATTGTCTCGGCATTAGATATTATGCTCGATGGCCCGATCGGTGGCGCGGCGTTCAATAATGAGTTTGGTCGTCCGGCGTTGAACGGTTATTTCCGTACCTTCGAGCAGCAGGTTAACGGTGCGGCGGGTGAAGAGGTTCGCGGTTATCATAAACCGATTATGATTGCCGGTGGTTACGGTAACATTCGTACCGATCATGTGGATAAGGGTGAGATCGAGGTCGGCGCTAAGTTGATCTGCTTAGGTGGCCCTGCGATGCAGATCGGTCTAGGTGGCGGCGCCGCTTCATCAATGTCATCAGGCAGTTCATCGGCTGATCTGGATTTCGCGTCGGTACAGCGTGATAACCCTGAAATGGAACGTCGCTGTCAGGAAGTGATTGATCAGTGCTGGCAGCAGGGAGACACTAACCCAATTGCCTTTATCCATGATGTCGGCGCCGGTGGTTTATCAAACGCCTTCCCCGAACTGGTGAAAGACGGTGGTTGCGGCGGTGATTTCGAACTGCGTAACATTAATAATGATGAACCGGGTATGTCGCCGCTGGCGATCTGGTGTAACGAAGCGCAGGAACGTTATGTGTTGGCGGTGCAGCCGCAAGATATGCCGCGCTTCGAAGCGATCTGTGCCCGCGAACGTTGCCCTTATGCCATCGTGGGTACTGCGACCGATGAGAAACATCTGACACTGAGTGATGCTCACTTTGGTAATAACCCTGTCGACCTACCCATGAGTATCTTGTTTGGTAAGCCGCCTAAAATGCACCGTACGGTTGAACGTATCAGCTATGACGTGCCCGCTTTTGATGCCAGTGGTATTGAACTGAAAGAGGCGACCGAGCGAGTCTTGAGATTACCGGCGGTCGCGTCTAAATCTTTCTTGATTACCATTGGCGATCGATCGATTACCGGTCAAGTCGTACGTGATCAAATGGTCGGACCATGGCAGGTGCCGGTCGCTGATTGTGCGGTCACCACCGCCTCTTTTGATACCAATGCCGGTGAAGCGATGGCGATGGGTGAGCGTACTCCGCTCGCGTTGATCGACTCTCCTGCTTCAGGCCGAATGGCGGTCGGTGAAACCGTGACTAACCTTGCGGCAGCCCGTATCGGCGATATCGTCGATATCAAACTTTCAGCCAACTGGATGTGCGCGGCGGGTCATCCGGGTGAAGATGAGAAACTGTACGATACCGTTCAGGCGGTGGGAATGGATCTGTGTCCAAAGCTGGGCATTACGATTCCCGTGGGTAAAGATTCCATGTCGATGCGTACCGTTTGGGATGACGCTGGCGATGAGAAATCCGTCACCGCGCCAACCTCTTTGATCATCACCGGCTTCGCGGCGGTGAAAGATGTGCGTAAAACACTCACGCCACAACTACGTACCGATAGTGAAGAGACGGATCTAATTCTGCTCGATCTGGGTAATGGTCAAAACCGTTTAGGCTTGTCGGCACTGGCGCAGGTTTACAATGAAGTGGGTCAAGATGTTCCCGATGTGGAAGATGCGGATCAACTGGTGGCATTCTTTACGGCGATTCAGGAACTCAACGAGCAAGGCTTGCTACTGGCATATCATGACCGCTCCGATGGTGGCTTATTAACCACTGTGGCTGAGATGGCGTTTGCTGGGCATACCGGTGTGGATATTAATCTGGATATGCTGGCCACCGATCAATCTGAGTTTGCGGCGGCGCTGTTCAATGAAGAGCTCGGTGCGGTTATTCAGATTAAACGTAGTGATCTTGAGCAAGTGCTGACGGAATTGAATGCCGCAGGCTTAGCCGATATCACTAAAGTGATCGGTTCCGTTAATCCTGATGACGAGCTGCGTATTCATTTCGATGATGAAGAGATTTATGCTGAATCTCGCACCACGTTGCAACGCATTTGGGCTGAAACTTCTTATCAGATGCAATCTTTGCGGGATAACTCAGTCTGTGCGCAGCAAGAGTTTGATACGTTGTTGGATAAAGCGAATCCAGGTCTTAGCGCGGCATTGAGCTTTGATGTGAATGACAATATTACAGCACCTTACATTCACACCGGTGTACGTCCTGAAATGGCGATTATTCGTGAACAGGGGGTTAATGGTCAGATTGAGATGGGGGCTGCATTTGATCGGGCAGGTTTCGCCGCCGTTGATGTGCACATGAGTGATATTCTTGCCGGCCGTATCGAACTCGATCGCTTTAAAGGCTTAGTGGCTTGTGGTGGCTTCTCTTACGGTGATGTTTTGGGTGCCGGTGAAGGCTGGGCGAAATCGATCCTGTTTAATGGACGTGCCCGTGATCAGTTTGAGGCCTTCTTTAATCGCGATGATACTTTCTCCTTAGGTATTTGTAACGGTTGTCAGATGCTATCAAACCTACATGAGTTGATTCCAGGTGCTGATCTGTGGCCACACTTTGTGCGCAACATGTCGGAACAGTTTGAAGCGCGAGTGGCGATGGTTGAAGTACAGCAGAGTCGCTCGATCTTCCTGCAGGGGATGGCCGGTTCGCGGATGCCGATTGCGGTAGCGCATGGTGAGGGTCGGGCTGAATTTGCCGATCAAACGCATCTGGCTAATCTACAGGGCTCTAACACCGTGGCACTGCGTTATGTGGATAACTATGGCAAGGTAACGGAAAGTTATCCGGCCAACCCGAACGGTTCACCAGAAGGTATTAGCGGTGTTACCACGACCGATGGCCGTGTCACGATTATGATGCCTCACCCTGAACGGGTGTTCCGCGCAGTGACGAATAGCTGGGCACCGGAAGAGTGGGATGAGGATGGTGCTTGGATGCGGATGTTCCGTAACGCGCGGGTGTGGGTTGACTGAGGTTAACTCCATCAGTGACTAAACTCACAGGCTGATCGTGGCTCCGTGAGTTCGGTTGCCGCCTTGTTACATGAAAGCGCCTACGGGCGCTTTTTTATTGTCTTCAGGTTCATTGCTGTTGGTAATGGGGGATGAGCGATGGGCGTTTTTAAAACCGCCGTCTCGATCGATGAGTTACATGCAACAGCCGTCGCCTGTTGTTTCTGCGCCTAGTTTTCTAGGGGAAGTTGACGCTTCCACCAGGCTAACATGCCGCCTTGTAGTTCTCTGGCATCGAAGCCCGCTTTGATGAATCGACGAGTAGCGGGCTTGCTACGATGCGCTGATAAACAGATACAGATAACGGGCTTGTCTTGTGGCAGCTTATGTATGCGAGCCAGATTCAGTTGCTGTAAGGGTAGCGAGATAGCGCCGGGAATATGGCTTTTCTGATATTCCTGATGAGTGCGCACATCGACAATGAGATAGTGATTAAGATTCAGCAAAACCTCTTCTGAGGTGATGCTAGGCACTGCGCCAAACGGTAACCAGTTAAGCCAACGAGGTAACGATCTGTAGTGGGACTGCAATGGAGTCTTCATCGGAAATTAAGCCTTATTATCCTGAGTTCAAAAGCGATTCAATGTCAGCATCGATTATGGCTACCTATGATAGACCATTGATGGACTGTAGTGCAGATTAGCTGAAAGAGGGTTATCGACGGGCTAAGGCTGTGCATTTGTGCGCTTGAGCCTCATTGAAAGGCAAGGTTGAGGTTAGCCTGAACGATTACCGTGACGCTGACTTGCGTCTAGTAAGGCGGGGGTGAATAAACAAGAACGAATAAACACATATGACTAAAAATAGCCCGACCGTTGGCCGAGCTATGTAGGGGATTGTCGTGATTAAGCTGACAATGACATGACTAAACAGTGGCGTTTAGTCATCTGATTTTAACAACGCTCCTTTGGGATCGTAGACACAGCCCTGCGTCACGGTGGCCGCATAATGGTTGCCGAGAATTTTAACCGTTAGGTCTGAGGCTAATGCATCGACATGGATGTATGCCAGCGCGAGGCTTTTTTGACTACGATGACCGAATCCACCCGAACTACATTGCCCCACGACGTTGCCATCGGCATAGACGGGCTCCATGCCATTGGCGGCATCGATATCGGTGGTATCGATATCCAACAGGACCAGTTTGGTTGTAAGCCCGGCTTCCTGCTGCTTAACTAATGCGTCACGGCCTTCAAAGTCGCCCTTATCCAGCTTAACGAAATAACCTAAATTAGCTTCGAGAATCGTGAATTCGGTGATCAGATCGTGAGCCCAGATAGGGTAGCCTTTCTCCAGTCGCATAGAGTCCATGGCCCGCAGGCCAAAGTTAGCGATAGCGTACTCTTGACCGGCTTCCATCAACGCATCGTATAGGGCTAACTGATGCTCGATCGGATGGTGCAGTTCCCAGCCGAGCTCGCCGACAAAGTTCATGCGTAGCGCGCGGACGGGTACACCCGCGACCTCGATCTCTTGACCCGTAAACCAAGGGAAGGCGGCATTACTCAGATCGCTCGTGGTCAGTTTGCTAAGCACTTTACGCGCATCGGGGCCTGCAATGACGAGGGTGCCATATTCTGGGGTAATATTCTTGAGGCTAACACTGCCATCCGAGGGCAAACGCTGAGTTAACCAATCATCTATCAGGTCTTCGGCGGCGGCCGGTGCCATCATGTAGTAGCTACCGTTCTCTAAGCGAGTGATCGATAGTTCCCAAGCAATACCGCCTTCCTGTGTCAGAGCATGAGCCAGCGCGGTACCGCCAGTTTGAGTGGGTATTCGGTTGGGCGAGAATGATTCAAGCCATGGATGTGCGCCGGTGCCGGCAATCTCAAATTTTGTAAACGGAGAAAGATCCAGTAGACCGACATGTTTTTGCACATGTAAACATTCGTTCGCTACCGCTTCAAACCAGTTACCTCGGCGGAAACTGTGCTCTTCGACGGCGGGAGTACCGGCGGGTGCAAACCAGCTTGGACGTTCCCAGCCGAAGTAAGCACCGAAAACCGCATTATGTTCGGCATGACGGGAGTAGGCGGGTGTTTTTTTGATGCCGCGTTTGGCGGGACGCATCGCGTATTCGTTGGGGAAGCCTAATTGATATTCATTGGCGTACACTTCCGTAGCTTTAGCGACACAGTAATCATGATCGGTGTAATCACCAAAGCGACGCGGGTCTAGCTCAAACAGATCGAGTTCTGGGTGACCATTAACGATCCATTCGGACATGAATTTACCCGCACCGCCGCCCTGTACAATACCGAAATTAAAACCGCTACAGACAAAGTAGTTGCTGTAACCATGTACTGGTCCGATCAGCGGATGACCATCTGGGGTATAGGTAATCGGGCCGTTAACCACAGTTTTAATACCGGCCGTGGCGATCAATTCAACCTGTTCCATGGCCGTACACATAATCTCTTCAATACGATCTAATGCGGGTTGCAGCAGCTCTTGACCGAAGGCGGCAGGCACGCCATCGACAGCCCAAGGAATACCGCCTTTTTCATAAGGCCCCAAGATAAAGCCTTTACCTTCTTGTCGCAGATAGTAAGAGACATCCGGATCACGCAGCATCGGCAGCATCTGATCACGAGATTCGAGTTCTGGAATATTATCGGTGACAACGAATTGGTGTTCCATTGAGGTAATCGGGAGTTGATGACCAATCATCGCCGCGACTTCGTTGGCACGGAAGCCCGCAGCATTAACAATGATACCGGCATCAATCACGCCTTTAGCGGTGGTGACTAACCAACGCCCATTAGGCTGTTGTTCAATCGCTTCAACGGGGTTATTACGAACAATCGTAGCGCCACCTTCACGGGCACCGGCGGCCATCGCGTTGGTGGCGCTGGTTGGATCAATATGGCCATCAGCGGGATCCCATAAGCCGCCCAACAATCCGCTAGTGTCGAGATAGGGGTATAGCGCTTGTAGCCGTTCGACCGACACCATTTCTAAGTTTAAACCGGCTAAGTCAGACATAGCACAGACTCGCTCAAACTCATCCATACGGTCTTGCGTGTGTGCTAGTCGTACTGCACCGGTTGGGTGATGATCAACGGCTTGTCCTGTTTCTTCCTGCAAGCGGCTATATAGATCAATACTATATTGCTGCAACTTCATGATGTTATAGCTGTTACTGAAATGAGGTAAATTACCGGCAGCGTGCCAAGTAGAACCCGAGGTAAGTTCCAATTTTTCGGTTAACATTACATCGGACCAGCCGAGTTTTGTCAGGTGATAAAGCGTACTCACACCGGCAATACCACCGCCAATAATTAATACTTCCGTTTTATTCTTCACTGTTTTATTCCCGTTGATCTCAAAGTGGAACAACCATTAGATTGTCTTGTAAATGAATGCAATTTGATGGTATGAATGTATTTGCATCCTGACAAACGATTAATAAAGCCCTTTTGAATAAGCTCTGCTAATGAAAGAAATCTTAACGAACAACATTCAACTCAATTGGTTGCGAACCTTCGAAGCGGCTGGCCGTAAACTCAGCTTTACCCTATCTGCGCAAGAGTTAAATATGAGTCAATCGGCGGTGAGTCAGCAGATTCAGTTACTCGAACATCACCTTAATCAGCAGTTATTTGTCCGTGCCAACCGGTCTATTCAGCTCAGTGATACGGGGCGTTCTTTTTTGCCGTTAGTGCAGGAAAGTTTGCGTCAGTTAAATGCGGGGGCCGCGCAGATATTCACTCCCCTGAATAAAACTGTGATCGAAGTGAATGTGAATACGACGTTTAGCGTGTTGTGGTTGGCAACGCGCTTACGGCGTTTTAATGAGGTTTATCCACAGATAACGATTCGTCAGCTGGGGACGAACTGGCCAACCGACTTTAATATCTCCACGGCTGAGTTGGAAATTCGCTACGGCGCAGGCCATTGGCCTGGGTTTGAATCATATCTTTTGGTGTCTCCTCAGTTGCGGCCTTATTGTGCAAGGGATACTGCCGATCGCTTACAGCATCCGGCTGACTTAGACGGCGTGCCGCTGCTTGATGTGCTTGGCACCCCTCAGGGGTGGAATAGTTGGTTAAAAAAAATGCAGTTAGAGCGGCTACAGAATCAAACTCGTCAATATATGGACAGTCACGCGGCCGCCGTGACGATGGCGGCCAACGGTTTTGGGGTGTGTTTAATGTACGATGAACTCATGGATGAAGGGGTGTTGGCGCAGCATTTAGTCGCGCCGTTTGATGAGAGTATCACCACGGAAGGTAGCTATTACTTATGTTATCAGGGTGATAAAGACCTATCTGATGCATCACGTATATTTAGAGATTGGTTGTTAAGTTCAAGAGCCAATTTTTAACGCGCTTGAACGCAGGTATTAACATGAGAACGATCACTGGATGGTGATACGGTTGATAAGCAGGTTGTCCTGCGTTGAGGAAATGAGTTCATGAAGCGTCATATACCATCCTTGCAAGCGTTAAAAGCGTTTGAGGCGACGGCTCGGCTGTTGAGTTTTCAGCAGGCGGCCAAAGAGTTAAATGTGACGCATTCCGCGGTCAGTCATCAGATTAAAAAAATGGAACAAGAATTAGGTAAACCGTTGTTTGAACGGTTAGGGCGGAGTATAGCACTAACCGATGTGGGGGCGCTCTATGCTGCGCAGATTCGTCAAGCGCTGCATGATATCGAGGCATCGACTCAGCGTTTATTTGGTGATCCGGATAAAGGCGAGTTATCGCTGCAGATCTACATGGGCATCGGATCGCGTTGGCTAGTACCTCGCTTAGGCGATTTTAGAGATCAGTATCCAGATATTAATATCGAGCTCTATAGTTCCTATTATGACTGGGACTTTGAGCTCAATAGCGCGGATATTGGTATTATTTATAGTGATAACCCCGAATCTGGCTTGATCTATCAACAGCTATTCAAAGGGACGCTGATACCCGTATGTAGTCCCGCTTTGATGCAAGGGAAGAGCGCGATAAATCTCGATCAGTTATTGGCCATGCCTTTTCTTAATATCGCCGAATCCCCATTGAATTTACCTCGATGGCTGCAGCATGTGGGGGTGACCGAGCCTCAGATTAATATTGTGAGCGAACATGATAATCATCAGCTAGCCTTAGAGGCGGCGATTGCTGGCAAGGGGGTGGCGATTGTTCATTCATTTTTCGCCAGTGGCGATCTGAGCCATAATAACTTGATCATACCGATGAATCATCAAGTGCCCGAAATAGGTGCTTGGTATCTCGTTCAGCCATCGGGTACGTTGTCGGATTCGAAAGTAAGCCATTTTGCCCGTTGGTTACATCATCAAATAGCACATGATGAGGCGTTGCGGCGAATAAATTAAACAACCTAAATTAAACAACCAAAGGCCGTTAACCGGCCTTTGATTGTCTCAGCACTGAAGAGAGTGAGGGGTTGAATGATGTTTACGCCTTACCTTTCCAAGGAATCAGCTTAGCCTCAAGCTTGCGCATCAAAATATCCATTGAATAGCCAATAATACCGACGATAATAACCCCCAGCACGACGATATCGGTGGCGAGGAATTTACTCGCGGCCATGATCATAAAACCAACCCCCGATTCGGCGGCGACCAGTTCTGCTGCCACCACGGTACCCCAGCAGATGCCCATGGCCACCCGCATACCGGTGAATATTTCGGGTAAGGCGTTGGGTAAGATGACGCGCTTTAATATTTGACGTTTGTTCGCTCCGAGCGAGTAAGCGGCATGAATTTTAGACAGTTTGACACTGCTGACTCCCGCTCTTGCGGCAATAACCATGATCCAAAGTGCGGCAAAAAACAGCAGCAGAATTTTAGACCGCTCACCAATACCAGACCAGATGATCACCAGAGGGATAAAGGCTAATGGCGGAATCGGTCGGAAGAATTCCACAATCGGATCAAACCAACCGCGTAATATTTCAGATAGTCCCATCGCAAAACCGAGGGGTATGCCGATCAAGCAGCCGAGTGCGAAGCCGACAAATATGCGGTAGAGGCTCGCCCAGATGTGCTCCCACAAGGTAAAGTTTCGATAGCCATTTTGAGAAATATTAATAAATTGATCCCAGACGGCTGAAGGAGAGGGCCAAAAGATAGGGTTGACCAACTCTAATGCGCTGCCTAAATACCAAGCCATGGATAGCGTGATAACCGAAATGATACTCCAGAAGCGACCTTTACCGACCGCTGAAGTATCACCAAAGGTGACGGTTTTGCGCTTGGTTAGGCCATCTTTTTGTAGGCCGATAGTGTACTTGAATGTTTGTATCAGTGACATTGATTAGACTCCTGCCGTTTCAGTCTGGCCCATAATCTCTTCTTCCATTTCCCAAATCATGTTGAGGATCTCTTCTCGCTTCGCACCAAAAGCCGGATCCGCTTTAATTTCGCGGGGGTCTTTGGTGACACCGGCTTCAGCAAAGGGAAGGGCATACTCTTGTTTGATGCGTCCAGGCCGAGGCGCCATGACGAATAGCCGTTCGCCGAGAAATAACGCTTCTTCGACGCTATGAGTGATTAATATGATGGTTTTTCCGGTTTCTTTCCAAAGCTTTAACACTAGGCCCTGCATCTTTTCTCGTGTTAATGCATCCAAAGCACCAAGCGGCTCATCCATGAGAATGACATCGGGATCGTTCGCAAGGCAGCGTGCCAAGGCGACCCGTTGTTGCATGCCGCCAGACAGCTCATAGGTCGCCTTTTCACCAAAGTCATGCAAGCCTACCGTTTCTAAGAGGTGATCAACGGTTTGCTTGATTTCAGACGGTGGGGTTCCTTTCATGCTTAGACCGAAGCCTATATTTTCGGCGACAGTTAACCATTCAAATAAAGCGCCCTGTTGGAACACCATGCCGCGCTCTGAGCCGGGGCCGTGAATCTCTGTTGATGCCAATTCAACCTTGCCGTGTGTCGGTGCCAGAAAGCCAGCAATTATATTTAATAAAGTGCTTTTTCCGCAGCCTGACGGTCCTAGAATAGACAGCAATTCACCCTGCTTGAGTGAAAATGACACATTTTCGAGTGCATGAACCTGCTCGCCATTAGGCGTCTCAAATATCATGGACACATCATTAATAACTAGGTCAGACATCGCTATTTCCTTGAAGCATCTGTATTAATAAGGTAGAGAGGACAGCCGCTATCGGCTGTCCATATTGCGCGTTTAGTGGGTGATATGGTTACTTTACTTGCTCAAAAAAACGACTATCAATCGCGGCACTATAGTCGGGTAAGGCTTTGGGAATTTGATTATGCAAGACAAAGAAATCAGCGACTTCTTTTGTGAACTGCTGTACAGCTCCACCCATCCATTGCTTAGATAATTGTTGTTCTTTTAAGGGGAACTTAAACAGGGCGAGGAGTTGATTGGCATCATCGACCTCAAGGCCGGATGCTTTAGCGATGAGTGGCTGATATTTACTTGGGTTTTGGGCGTAAGCGCCATTCGAATCGTTAGTGACCTGCAAGAACTGGGTGATCAGTTCGGGATGGTTTTTAGCAAAGGCGTTGTTAGCCGAGATGACATCGAAGACGCGAATGCCTAATGCTTCTTGTTCAGCGGCTGTCATGAGAACCGAACCGTAGGTTTTCATGCGTCGCAGTGCGCCACCCCAACCACAGGCCATGGCGACATCATTGCGAGCCATCGCCGCAGCACTGTCAGCGGGTGCCATATCGAGTAGCCGTACCTTGGTGCTATCAACATTTAGATGGCTCATCATGCGTAACATTTTATAGTGTGAAACCGTACCGAAGGGGACGGCGACTTTTTTGCCTTCAAGTTCCTTGGCATTGGCTTGAGTAATACCGGATTGGCTGCTGACAACACAGTTATCGTTTTCCGCGTAGGAAACGGCAGTACCGACCATGGTGATCGGTAGTCCTTGAGATACCGCTACGGTGAAAGGCACGAAGCCTTGAGAATAAGCCATATCAACATCACCGGAGGCCATCGCCGCTGACATCGCCGTGCCAGAGTCAAACGCGCGCCATTCCATGTTAACGCCCATCACCTTGTCATAGGTTTTTTCAACTTGAGCAACCTGATTGGCGGTTGGCCATTCTAGGAAATAGCCCACCGTTACGGTGTCTGGCTTATCTGCCGCAATGACTGAGCCGGCGAGTAGTGCCGTTCCTAAAGTCATTTTTTTCAATGTGTTAGAGACGATCGCTTTCATAATTACCTCGATATTATCGCTCGTGCGAATGTGTAATTTGATGGTTCGATTCACCCTGAGTGGATCGGCTGTGAGTGTCATTAAAATAAATGAACTGCTTTCGATACTGCCGCAGAGATTTGAGATCGACAATTGAGAATAATTTCTCTGTTGTTATTTTTCCTAACAATAAACTGGATATATCTCTAGGAAATTTATTGCCGTTGATCTGGGATTTTTTGCATCGAAATAAAAATGAATATTTTTTCATTAACGCAATTGACATGAAGATTTAAATGAATATAAATATGCATATGAAAATATTAAGATTAATTTCATTTCATGTAATTTAAGTAACTTCCTAGTCGAGGTCCCAATGAAAGTACTGGTCGCGATCAAGCGCGTTGTCGATGCCAACGTAAAAATACGAGTTAAGTCTGATCATTCTGATGTTGATTTAGCGAACGTCAAAATGGCTATCAACCCGTTTTGTGAAATAGCGGTTGAAGAAGCGATTCGTTTAAAAGAAAAGGGTGTTGCTAGTGAAGTCATCGCTGTCAGTGTTGGCGATGATCGTTGTCAGGAACAACTGAGAACGGCGCTGGCTCTCGGGGCTGATCGTGCACTGCAGGTGAAAACGGATGTTGCTGTCGAACCGTTAGGCGTTGCCAAACTATTGAACGCGATTGCGGTAAAGGAAGGCTGTGACCTTGTTGTGTTGGGTAAGCAATCTATCGATAGTGATAATAACCAAACAGGGCAGATGCTGGCAGCCATCGGTAATATGTCTCAGGGGACATTTGCTTCCGAAGTGGTGTGTGAAGAGGGGCAAATATCGGTGACACGGGAAGTCGATGGTGGATTGCAAAAGTTAGCATTGCAATTACCCGCGGTGGTAACCACTGATTTACGTCTGAACGAGCCTCGCTTTGCTTCGCTACCGAACATTATGAAAGCCAAGCGTAAGCCTTTAGCGGTGCTCACGCCAGATGAGCTGAGTGTTGATGTAACACCGCGCCTTTGCACCCTGAGTGTGGTTAGTCCATCAGAACGCGAAGCCGGTGTGATTGTCAGCAATGTGGCTGAATTAGTTGAAAAACTGAAAACAGAAGCGGGAGTACTTTAACATGACAGCCTCAATTTTAGTGATTGCCGATCACAATAATGCACAACTCAATGCCGTGACATTGAATACGCTTCAAGCGGCTGTCGAGCTGAAAGCAGCCACCGGGTCGGCTATTTCTGTGTTAGTGGCCGGACATCAATGTGACACGGTTGCCACCGAGGCGGCGGCCGTGGCGGATGTCGATCAGGTCATCGTGATTGATGATGCGACGTTGCAAAATCAACTGGCAGAAAGTGTTGCCCCCGCCGTTGTCGCGCTCACCCAAGAATCCAGCTATAGCCACATTCTCAGTGCGGCGACCTCCTTTGGTAAAGATTTATTGCCAAGAGTCGCAGCCTTATTAGATGTCTCACAGATCTCTGAAATCATTGAGGTAGTGGATGCCGAAACCTTTGTCCGTCCTATCTATGCCGGTAATGCCTTGGCGACCATTAAGAGCAGCGATGCAATTAAAGTGATGAGTGTGCGTGGCACGGCATTTGATGCCGTCGCGGCTACCGGTGGCGCAGCAGAACAGAACCGTTTCAGCGTGACCATCAGTAACGAGTTATCTCGCTTTGTCAGCGAAGAGAAAATCATTTCCGAGCGTCCTGAACTGACCTCCGCGGCGATTATTATCTCCGGTGGTCGCGGTATGCAAAGCGGTGAAAACTTCCCGATGCTGGAAAAAGTCGCCGATAAATTAGGCGCGGCGGTGGGTGCATCTCGGGCGGCAGTTGATGCGGGTTTTGTTGCCAACGATATGCAAGTAGGTCAGACCGGTAAAATTGTTGCCCCTGATCTTTACATTGCGGTGGGTATCTCCGGCGCTATTCAGCATTTAGCGGGTATGAAAGATTCTAAAGTGATTGTCGCCATTAACAAAGATGTGGAAGCGCCTATCTTTGGTGTCGCTGATTATGGTCTCGTCGCCGATCTGTTTGAGGCTGTGCCTGAACTGGAACAGTCACTCAGCTGATTTGCTGTTATCAATTGCACGGTTGTGGCAGCACGGTGGGTTTAGTGCTGTCACCTCTAAGGACACATAATATGAATCGTACTTATCGTTTAATTCTTGATTGCCCCGATCAGGTGGGTATCGTGACTCGCGTCGGCGAAATGATTACTCGGCATGGTGGTTGGATATCCGAGGCGGCTCACCATTCCGATGTCGAAAGCCAACGGTTTTTCTCACGCTTCGAAATTCAGGCGGCATCTTTGCCATTCGGTATTGATACCTTACGCGAAAAATTTGCGCCGATGATTGAAGAGTATCAGATGAACTTTAATCTGATAGACAGTGATCAGCCGAAGAAAGTCATACTGATGGCCAGTAAAGGTAGTCATTGCTTATCTGATCTACTCGATCGTTGGCGCAGTAATGATCTGAATTGTGACATCAGCTGCGTTATTTCAAACCATACCGATATGCAGGGCTTGGTTGAATGGTATGGTATCCCCTATCACCATGTGGTGATCGATAGAGATAATAAAGCCCCAGGCTTTGCACAGGTGGAACGTTTAGTTGATGAATATCAGGCCGACTGTATTGTGCTGGCGCGTTATATGCAAATTCTACCTCAGGCGTTATGTGAGAAATATCGGCACAAAGTGATCAATATCCATCATAGCTTTTTACCTTCTTTTATCGGCGCTAAGCCTTACCATCAAGCCTCCCGTCGTGGCGTCAAGTTGATCGGTGCCACCTGTCACTATGTCACAGAACAATTGGATGAAGGCCCGATTATTGATCAGGATGTGGTGCGAGTTAGTCACAGTGATCAAGTGGATGATCTGGTTCGGCTGGGTAAAGATGTTGAGAAAACGGTGTTAGCACGCGGATTACGACATCATTTAGAGGATCGTATTTTAGTTCACGGTAATAAGACGGTGGTCTTCAGCTAACAGCTAAATACTTTACCAACTTAACCCTAAGGCCGTAGCGCCGGGTTTTGGAGAAACAGAATGACTAAGCAACAATCATCTATTCAACTGCCAACCTCTGCTCAAGTGGTTATCGTGGGCGGCGGTGTTATTGGCTGCAGTGTGGCATATCATCTCACGAAACTGGGATTTACCGATGTCGTGTTATTGGAGCGTCGGCAATTGACGTGCGGCACCACCTGGCATGCGGCAGGGTTAGTACCAACACTGCGGGCTAGCTATAACATGTCGATGCTGGCAAATTATAGTGCGACCTTGTATGACCAGTTGGAAGCTGAAACTGGGCAAGGTACAGGCTTTGTACGTAACGGTTCACTGACGATAGCGACTAACCGTGAGCGTTTAGCCGAGTTGAAACGCGGCGCTTCGATGGCTAAGGTTGCCGGTTTTCCTTGCGATGTTATTTCGCCAGAACAGGCGAAAGAGCTTTGGCCGTTGATGAATGTCGATGATGTGCTGGGTGCTATCCACCTGCCGATGGATGGCATGACTAACCCGGTGGACGTTACGCAAGCGTTGGCTAAAGGCGCACGTATGGGGGGGGCCAAAATCATCGAAGGCGTTAAAGTGCTGGATATGAAAATACGCGATGGTAAAGCGGCAGGCGTGATTACCGAGCAGGGTGATATTGATGCCGAATACGTCGTTAACTGTTCAGGCATGTGGGCTCGTGAGTTTGGTCGAAAAGCGGGTGTGAATGTGCCTTTGCATGCGGCGGAGCATTTTTATGTCGTCACCGAAAATATGCCAGATCTCACCCGTGGTTTACCGACGATGCGTGATATGGATGGCTATTGTTATTACAAAGAAGATGCCGGCAAGATATTGGTTGGGATGTTTGAGCCGAATGCCAAACCTTGGGGCATGAAAGGCATACCGGAAGATTTTTTCTTCGATCAATTACCCGATGATTTTGAGCATCTGGAGCCCTATCTAGAAGCGGCGATGCATCGCTTACCGATTTTGGAACGCACCGGCTTGCAGGTGTTTTTTAATGGACCAGAATCCTTTACGCCGGATGATCGTTACCATTTGGGTGAGGCGCCTGAGTTGCGTAACTATTTTGTTGCCGCTGGGTTTAACTCGGTAGGCATTCAATCTGCAGGTGGTGCTGGTAAGATGCTCGCCGAGTGGATTCATAAAGGCCATGCACCACAGGATCTATGGGATGTGGATATTCGCCGCAATCTACCCTTCCAAGGTACGCAAAAGTATCTACAAGAGCGGACCACTGAATCTCTAGGTTTGTTATATGAAACACACTTTCCCTTTAAACAATTTAAAACGGCTCGGGGCGTGCGTCGTTCAGTCCTGCATGAGCAATTAAAAGCACAGGGTGCTGTATTTGGTGTCGAAAGTGGTTGGGAGCGGGCTAACTGGTTTGCCAATGATGGACAAGCACCTGAATATGAGCTCTCGTTTGGACGGCAAAACTGGTTTGATAATAATCGTGCAGAACATGAAGCCGTACGGACATCGGTTGGCGTGATTGATCAGAGTTCGTTTTGTAAATATCAGATAGAGGGCCCCGATGCGGAAGCCTTCTTGAACCGACTATGCAGCAACAATGTATCGGTTAACGTGGGTAAGATGGTGTATACCCAATGGCTTAATGAGCGCGGCGGTATTGAAGCGGATGTTACCGTTACCCGTTTAGCCAAGGATCGTTACTTAGTGGTGTCGGGTGTTGCTTGTCAAACACGCGATATGGATTGGTTACGGCGTAATAAACCAGAGGATGCGCTAGTCGTCTTTACCGATGTGACATCGGCCTATGCGGTGGTGACCGTGATGGGGCCGAAATCCCGTGACACATTAACTAAATTGACCAATGCCGATCTGTCCCATGCTGGTTTTCCGTTCGCCACATCGCAAGAGATTGAACTGGGTTATGCGATCGTTCGAGCATCGCGTATCACCTATGTAGGTGAATTGGGCTGGGAACTCTATATTCCGACTGAATATGCGCCGAGCGTGTATGAGTTACTGATGGAAGCCGGTGAAGAGTTTGCGATTAAGCCTTATGGTTATCACACCATGAATTCATTGCGAATGGAAAAATGCTACCGCCACTGGGGGCATGATATTACCGATGAAGATACCGCCTTGGAAGCGGGACTCGGGTTTGCCTCTGACTTTGATAAAGAAGGCGGCTTTATCGGTAAAGAAGCACTGCTAGCACAGAAAGCGGCAGGCCCTTTGACGAAGCGTTTTGTCGCGTTTTTATTCGAGAACCCCGAGCCTCTGTGTTATCACGAAGAGCCTATTTACGCGAATGGCAAAATCGTTGGCCGGACCACTGCCGGTATGTTTGGGCATACCGTCGGGGCAACCGTGGCGATGGGGTATGTTGTTAACGATAGCGGAGTGACCAAAGAGTGGCTGGAGAATAGCACATTTGAAATTGAGGTCGAGTATGAGCGTTATGCGGTGAAACCATCGTTACGTTCGTTTTATGACCCCGCTATGGAGAAAATTAAGTGTTAATAGTCCGTCATTATGGCAGCTGAGCACGAAAGCGTCGCATACAGCCGACTCAGGCATCTCCTGAGTTTGCTACTGTGCTCGCTTTCAGCTCGTGTTTACTGAGTAAAGAATAATTAAGAGGTTTGATGGATGTCGGCATTAATGTTGGATGGCAAGGCGTTGGCTAAGAGTCGAGAGCAGCAGTTGCACGTCGCGGTTAAAGCGTTTCAAAATGAAGGAGGTCTACAGCCAGTATTGGCAACAATTCTCGTGGGTGATGATCCTTCGTCTGCGACCTATGTGCAGATGAAAGTGAATGCTTGTGGTCGCGTGGGTATGGGGTCTCGTTTTATTAGCTTGCCAGCGTCTACGACGACCACAGCGTTACTGGAAACGATTGATGAGTTGAATAACGATGCCGATGTTTGCGGGATTTTGCTGCAGCATCCCGTACCCGAACAGATTGATGAACGCGCCTGCTTCGATGCGATCGCTATCGAGAAAGATGTTGATGGGGTAACAACCCGAGGCTTCGGTTTGATGGCGATGGGCGAGCCGGCTTTCGGCTCGGCAACCCCAGCGGGTATTATGACTCTGCTAAAGCATTATGATATAGCGATTTCTGGAAAACATGCGGTTGTGTTAGGTCGTAGCCCTATCCTCGGAAAGCCGATGGCGGCGATGTTGTTAAATGCCAATGCTACCGTCACGGTATGTCATTCAAAAACCCAGAATCTAGCCGAGTTGGTGGCTCAAGCGGATATCGTTGTCGGCGCGGTGGGGCAGCCGGAGTTTATTAAGGCTGACTGGATTAAGGATGGCGCGGTGGTGGTGGATGCCGGCTATCATGCGGGCGGCGTGGGCGATATTGAAAAGACCGGTTTACAACAACGTGTTGCGGCCCTGACTCCGGTACCCGGTGGTGTTGGGCCGATGACGATTAATGCCCTCATCAGCCATACCTTAGTCGCAGCACAACGGTTGGAAACAGCGGCGGCTAAGCTTAATGTAATAGCATAATACGTTTAACCGCCGTCGTATCAAACCACCGTATCAAAGCAGCCGCAGCCGCGAGGATTCTCTTGCTATGGCGGCTGCTTTTTAGCGAGGGAGGGCAGCCATCGTGATGGCTGTTGTTCTTGATCTTTATAGCGCGGGACGGCGACTCAGTAGCCGCCGATGATGGTCCACACCACAACGGCTTCTTCGGTGTCTGAGGCATTACCGACGCGGTAATTTTCATCGCCATAGAGGGTAAAGCTATCCCCAGCGTTGAGTATAAAACGATTATCTTCAATCCATAATGAAACACGACCTGACTGTACCAGCCCTCCCTCTTCGCCCTTCATTTTACGAGGCTCACCGCTTCTGATCCCTGGGGCAAAGGTCGTCAGAATCATTTTCAGTTGCCCTGAAAGTTGTGGCGATAATAATTCTTCTCGGATACCGCTGTCGGAAAAGTTTAAACTACGGCGAAAATCTTTACGTACAATGTGATTCAGTTCATTCAGCGGCGTCTCTCTATCTGAATGAAAGAACCAACTGATTTGCACATCAAGCACATCGCTGATGGCCTGCAGTACGGGGATGGGAAGTGATGAAACCCCGCGTTCAACTTGACTAACATAACCCACGGAGCGTTGAATGCTTTCCGCCATCTCCACTAAGGTAATGTTCTTGGCTTTACGTAAATCTCGGATTTGACGGCCAATACGTAAGTTTTCGTTATCCGCGGCCTCCTTTCTATCTTTATTCATACTTTCAAGTCACATGCTATATTTTCACGCTGAATTTAATGATGAATTTTAATCAAAAAATTTCATGATTTCACTGATTAAGGATGAAATGAGACGAATAAACGATGCTTTCGCCTGAATGAGTTGAATTAATACTGTTTAAGGTTCGACAATTAATAGGATATGTCAGTCACGCTGACTTGACGATGTTGCTGATAAGATAGTGCTATTAATGCTTATCTGATGGTTGTTTTTCAACAGTCATCGAGCCGTTATCGTACTACTTATAGCGTGTTCAGCTAGATATTAATGTTTTTTAAAGGCGTGTCAGACGGCTTAAGTATTGCGACTTAATAGGTAAAATGCTAAGGAAGGTGCGAATAAGTCCGTTATGTTCTCTGCGGACATTAGAATGGCCAGATACGCGAAAGCCAGAGGCGTAATTGACTTATTCGCACCTTCCCTAATCATGATCTGTTTAAGACTGCAGAGCGAGCATAAAAAAACCGGCAAGCCGTCGTATAAAGGCGGCATGCCGGTTTAGATTAGACGTTACCGCTAGTTAAAGGGGTAACGTTTTAGGCAGTATGCTTACTGCTGTACTTTGATCTGCTTCTGACCTTCAATGTTAACTTCAACACGACGGTTTTCTGCGAGACAAGCTTTACGTGATGAACCTGCATCAGTACAGACTTTAACGGGGTTCGCTTCACCGAAAGAGTAAGATACCACTTTTGCAGTATCGATACCGGCCGCCGCGAGTGCAGCATCAACCGCTTCAACACGACGCTGAGAAAGCGCATCGTTGTAAGCGTTGGTACCGATTGAATCCGTGTAGCCTTTCAGCTCAATGCTGTTCAGCTTAGCCAGAGAACCAACGTAGTTGACGATCGCGTTCACATCAGTCACTTGGCTGCTGTCAAAATCGAAGTAAACGATATGGCTTTCTTCAGCATCGATCATTTTCATAACCATTTTAGGTGCTGGAGCCGGTGCTGGAGCGGGTGCTTCTGCGACAGGTTCAGCGCCACACTCAACGGTTTTATCTTCTTCAGTCCAGTAGCCGTGCTGCCAGCATTCACCGTAGCTAGTTTTCCAAACAGTATCGTTACTGCTGGTGGCATAACCGGCATTAACAGGGTGAGCATTGGCTACCGCTGAAATGCCCATTGTCAAAGCGAGAGCAGTTGTAAGCGCTAATTTCTTCATCGTAAACATCCTTATGTTTTAATTTTGATCTAGTTATACCAGTTCAACCTGAACCTAAGTTAAACAGAGTCTTCTGATAATGGGTATTTAAGCCTAAAAACAGACATTATGGTAAAACTTTTTTGTATGGTTTTACCACCACTTGTTGATAAACCCCTGCATTTATATAGGGATCTAGATCTGCCCAAGCTTGTGCTTGCTCAAGTGAGGCAAATTCGGCTATCACTAAACTCCCTGTAAAGCCCGCAGGGCCTGGGTCTTCACTATCGATAGCGGGATGTGGACCGGCAACCAATAGACGACCGGCATCACGCAAGGCTTCGAGTCGAGCGAGATGTTCTGAACGTACCGCCAGACGTTGTTCCAATGTGCCTGGCTTATCTTCGCTGATAATGGCGTAAAACATGCTTTTATCCTTCGTTGTCGTTACTTTCAGGTTGTATGTGCTTGGAGATATAAAAGCCCTGTAGCAAAATAAAGATCAGTGTTAGGCCTAACATGCCGAATAGCTTGAAGTTGATCCATAGGTCGTTGTCATCGGGATATAACGTTATTATAGCGAGATTGGCCGCACCCATGGCAAGAAAAAAAGTAACCCAAGCAATATTGAGTTTTTTCCATACCTCGGTTGGCAACTCAATGGCACTGCTCATAAGACGTTCGACAATGGTCTTCTTGCCAATAAACTGACTGCCCAAGAAGGCCAGCGCAAATAGCCAGTTGACGATAGTGGGCTTCCACTTAATAAATGATTCGTCATTAAGCGCGATGGTGAGGCCCCCTAGGGAGACAACCAGTATTAAGGTTATCAGCTGCATTTTCTCTATCTTATGGGTCTTCAACCAAGTATAGAGCATCTGTAGTAGGGTGGCAGGAATGAGCACAGCAGTGGCTAAAATAATATCGTCGGTGCTTTTGTAGACAATAAAGAAGATAATGACCGGTAGAAAATCGAGAAGTAGTTTCATAACACCATTTTTTTATTTAGGAAGTAGGGTGATTATAGAATGAGCAAGTTAAGTTATAAACCCGAAACTGGTGAAGAATTACCTTTCAGTGACCTTCATTGTCATTCTTGTTACTCGGATGGCGAATTGACGCCTGTCGAGTTGCTGCAGGAAGCGTCTGAATCCGGTGTGGCGGTCTTCGCCATCACCGATCACGATACGGTTGCTGGTATTAAAGAGTTACGCGCGTCGGCGACTGATACTGAGATTAAGGTGGTTGCCGGTATTGAACTGACCAGCGAGTGGGGGCGCAATATGGTACATATTGTCGGCTTGGGGTTCGATGAGCATCATCCCGCCTTATGCGACTACCTAGAAAAAATTGATCAGCTACGCTTACAGCGTGCAGCGCGCATTAATGAGAAGCTGATGAAACGTAATATTCCCGATTTATTGACGCGAGTACTTGAGTTGTCGGGGACGGGGCAAGTGGGACGACCGCATTTTGCACAGGCGATGGTTGAAGCCGGTATTGTCAAAAATGAAGTGCAGGCGTTTAATCGTTATCTGGGGGCAGGCAAAGTGGGTGATGTAAAAGCCGCATGGCCGACCATGGAAGAGGCTATTTCAATCATCCATCAGGCTGGCGGTGTTGCTGTTTTAGCGCATCCGACAAAATATAGAATGACCTTTACCAAAGTGCGCATCCTGACCGAGAGTTTTTGTCAACAAGGTGGCGATGCGATTGAAATAAGTTATCCCAGTATTGAGTCAGGGCATCAATTACAGTTGGATAAGTTAGCATCTAAATATAATCTCATGATTTCTGCAGGCAGTGATTTTCATAAAAAACAGTTTCATTGGACGGCTGTCGGTAAATATCCACGTTATAGTAGTCAAAATGATCATGTACTCGCTAAATTGCTTCAGCATTAATCCGCTTTTTAGTAGAATAGATACAATAACTTTACCTAGAAGGTCTTCTTGTGAGCCAGCTTTTTCAAATCCACCCAGATAACCCTCAACAACGTCTGATTAGTCAGGCGGTTGATATTATCAATCAGGGCGGTGTTATAGTGTATCCTACCGATAGTGCCTACGCATTGGGGTGTCGTTTAGGTGATAAGCGGGCGGTAGACAAAATTAAGCGTATCCGTAAATTGGATGATAAACATAACTTTACCTTAGTGTGTCGCGATCTTTCCGAGATAGGCACTTATGCGAAGGTAGATAATTCGATTTATCGTTTGCTAAAAAATATGACGCCAGGTGCTTATACCTTTATTTTGAATGCGACTACAGAAGTACCGCGACGTTTATTGCATCCGAAAAGACGCACGATTGGTCTGCGAATACCGCAAAATAATATTGCGTTGCAATTAATGGAAACAATGGGCGAGCCAATAATGAGTACATCGCTTATTATGCCGGGTGAAGAGCTGCCCTTGATTGACCCTTACGAAATTCGAGATTTATTGCAGCATGAAGTCGAGTTGGTTATTGATGGTGGTTATTGTGGTATGGAAGCGACATCTGTCATTAATTTGGTCGATGATATCCCTGTTATTATTCGCCGCGGAGCCGGTGATGTGTCAGGACTTGAATAAATATTATTAATTAAGTTTTGATTGAAAAACATCATAGCTTCATTAATAATTCTACTATACTTAATTACATATTTTTTTTGGTGATTCATAATGACCGACTTTATAAAGATTATTACTCGTAAAAATTCACTGCGTAAGCAATGTCATGAGCTTTTAAGTAGCGACATTGAAAAGGCTATTGCTGATCTGACAGAAATCCTGGAAGAGAAGAAAGCACAGGAAGAGATGCAACAAGCGGCAGAGCGTGAGCGTAGTGAAAAAATTGAAGCGATTAAGCAGAGTATGCAGGAAGCCGGTATCGGTCTGGATGATCTGATGACGCTGGTGGATACGCCGATTAAGAAAAAAGTCGAGCCTAAGTATGAAGTAACGGATGAAGATGGTGAGTTACATCAGTGGTCGGGTCGTGGTCGTACTCCGGCTGCGTTTCAGGCGGCTTTTGCTCAGGGTAAAACAAAGGAAGATTGCTTAATTAAATAAGCACTTGCCGATATTATTTGAAAAGCTCTTCGGCGCGGTGTCGAAGAGCTTTTTTATTTATTTAGGCTTAAGCCTTTTAAGCTTAACGTTTTAAGTTCAGAAATTTATGAGTAAATTTCTAAAAAAGAGGATGCGTCGATGATAGACGAAAAACTGCAGAAAGTTTTGGCGCGTTCCGGATTAGGTTCTCGTCGTGAGATGGAACGTTGGATTGAAGCTGGCCGTATTCGTGTTAATGGTCAGATTGCAACGCTCGGCGACAGAATCTCGATTCGGGATGAGGTAGAGGTTGACGGTCAGGCTCAGAAAATGGTGTTTGATCGGGATAGTGAGCGCCGAGTGCTTATTTATAACAAACCGTTAGGTGAAGTGGCGACTCGGCATGATCCCGAAGGGCGCTCCACGGTGTTTGATCATCTGCCGCCGTTGAAACAGGGGCGTTGGATTGCGGTGGGTCGATTGGATATTAATACCTCGGGTCTATTGCTGTTTACCACGGATGGAGATTTGGCGAATAACCTGATGCACCCTTCCGCCAATATTGATCGTGAATATGCAGTACGTATTCTCGGCGATGTTGATGAAGCGATGATTGGTCGGCTTAAAAAAGGTGTGTTGTTAGATGATGGCATGGCGCGCTTTACCGATGTGCAGTTTTTTAACGGTGAAGGTGCCAATAAATGGTATCACGTCTGTATTATGGAAGGTCGTAATCGTGAAGTGCGGCGTCTCTGGGAATCACAAGAGGTGCAGGTTAGTCGCTTGAAACGCGTGCGGTATGGGCCGTTCTTTTTGCCGAGTGAGGTGAAAGCGGGTCATTGGAAAGAGTTGACGCAAAAAGAGATTAATATGCTTTCGAGTATGATGGATATGAAGCAGAAGCGGAATAAACCATTGTCGGTGAAAGAGCAGGAAGTCGCGGAGCGACGTGTTAAACGTCAGAAGACGCGCCGCTCGGTGGGCCCGAAACGCACTGATCGTTAAAAAACAACGCAGCTAACAACGCAGCCAAATGAGGTGCTCCGCTTGAGGTGGCACGGCATGAGGCTGCATTTTTATATGTCATATTGAGAGCAATTATTGCGCATCGATCGATTTACCGGTGGTACCACGGCTATCGCGTCCCATGAGATAAAGATAGGCGGGCATGATCTCTTCGGGAGTAGGATTGCTTTCTGGGTTTTCGGCCGGATAAGCACTGGCGCGCATATTGGTACGAGTCGCTCCAGGGTTGATCGCATTGACGCGGATATTGGGGTTGTGATCGAGTTCATCCGCGAGTACTTGCATCAGGCCTTCGGTGGCAAACTTAGAGACCGCATAGGCGCCCCAAAATGCTTTGCCTGTTCTGCCAACGCCCGATGAGGTAAAGATGATCGAAGCGTCTGCTGAAGCGTTGGTCAGCGATAGCAGGGCTTGCGTCAGCATGAAGGTGCTGTTGACATTCACCTGCATTACCTGCTGCCACGTAATTGGATCATAGCTTTCTATCGGCGTCCGTAAACCCAGTAAGCTGGCATTATGCAAAATGCCATCGAGTCGACCAAACTCTTCTTCAAGCAGAGCCGCGAGGCGATCAAAATCGGTGTCTGTTGCCATTTCTAGGTTGAGCGGGATAATCGCGGCCTGAGGATAACCCGCGGCTTCGATCTCATCATAGACTTGATTGAGCTTTGCTTCGGTACGGCCGAGTAGGATAACCGTTGCACCATGAGCGGCAAAGCTAAGGGCGGCTGCGCGGCCAATGCCGTCACCGGCGCCGGTAACCAGAATGATTTTGTCTTGCAGTAAGTTTTCTGCTGCCTGATAGTCGTACATGACGGCTCCTGTATGCGTGGCTAGCGATTACAATAAAGGGTTTCTAAGATCGGGCGAATCTGATCGGCGTGATCAACTTGGAAATGACTGTTCCAGCTAGCGATATCTTCATGCTCATCGAGATAGCCATAACTGACCCCAATGGTTTGCATGCCGGCGCTTAGTCCGGCTTCAATATCTCGGCGATGATCACCAATATAGACACTGCGCGCTGGGTTGCAGTCTAGCTGTTGGCAGGCGAGAAATAGCGCTTCTGGGTGTGGCTTTTTCTGTTTCACATGGTCGGGGCAGATGATGCTGCCTGGGGCTGGCTGAAGGTTGAGGCCACGCATCACGGGGGTGGTGTAGCATTCGGGTTTATTGGTAACGATTCCCCAAGGGATCTGCTGCTCACCCAACCAGTGAAGTAGGTTAGGAATGCCGGTGAACGGCTTGGTATCGATATCAAGGTGCTGCAGGTAAAGTTCAAGCATCCGCTGATGTAGCGAGTCAAACGTGCTATCCTGCTCGGTCAGTTGAAACGCCGCCGCGATCATTGCGCGTGCGCCATGAGAGACATAGCGGCGCAAAAAGGTGTAGCTAACCGGTGAGCGTTGCTGTTCAGCTAGTAGGCGATTAATAACGGCATGAAAGTCGGGCGCGGTATCAATCAGGGTGCCATCGAGATCAAACAGCACGGCTTCTGGTAGAGTGTGGTGCATGGTTTAATCGGGCTTCTGAGTGGCGACCATGTAATTGACATCCACATCTTTATCGTTGAGTTTGTAGCTTTTATTCAATGGATTATAGGTTAAACCAGTGATTTTTTTACTCTGTAGTCCGCTTTGACGAATCCAATTAGCTAGCTCCGATGGACGGATGAATTTATTAAAATCATGCGTGCCTTTCGGTACCAGTTTTAACAAATATTCGGCCCCGACTATCGCCATCATATAGCTTTTAGGGTTGCGGTTTAAAGTGGAGAAAAAGACGTAGCCACCGGGTTTTACCAGTCGACTGCAAGCGTCAACGATAGAGGATGGGTCGGGTACGTGTTCCATCATCTCCATGCAAGTGACGATATCATACTGTTGTGGTTGCTCGGTCGCCAGTTCTTCAACGGTGACTTGTCGGTAAGCAACATTAACGCCGCTTTCGAGACCATGTAGTTTGGCAACTTTGAGGGGGGCTTCACCCATATCGATGCCGGTAACTTCTGCGCCTCGATGCGCCATCGCTTCGGATAAGATGCCCCCGCCGCAGCCGACATCGAGCACTGATTTGCCGCTCAGCGATGCGATACGGTCTATAAAGTCGACGCGTAGCGGATTGATATCGTGCAGTGGTTTAAATTCACTATCACGGTCCCACCAACGGCTGGCTAATTCTTCGAATTTTGCAATTTCCTGGGGGTCAATATTTGCGCCCGCGTTGTTCTGGGTGTGTGTCATAGTCTGCGCCAAAAGCTCATGTCAGGTCATAATTCTGCGTCATTCTAGCACTGCTGCAGGGGCGAATACAGGTTCTCTGCAAGGGAACTGCTGCGAACCAGGTGTCTGCTCTCCAAGGCCTTAATTTTGCGAGAGTATTGGGCTTTCTTTATGGTATACTTGGGCGCTTAAGGTTTACCGCTTTTAGAGTGGGATTAACCACTTAATTCTCAGCAGTCAGATTCAAGGATAGCCAGAGCTATTATGGGTGATTTAGCCAGAGAGATTCTGCCAGTCAACATCGAAGATGAACTGAAGCAGTCATATCTGGATTACGCCATGAGCGTAATCGTAGGGCGTGCGTTGCCAGACGTACGGGATGGACTTAAGCCTGTGCACCGTCGGGTGTTGTTCGCCATGAGCGAGCTTAACAACGACTGGAACAAGGCGTACAAAAAATCTGCCCGTGTGGTAGGTGACGTGATCGGTAAATATCACCCGCATGGTGATAGTGCGGTTTATGACACTATCGTGCGGATGGCTCAGCCATTCTCGATGCGTTATATGCTTGTCGATGGTCAGGGGAACTTCGGTTCCGTTGATGGTGACTCAGCCGCGGCGATGCGTTATACCGAGATTCGCATGGCGAAAATCTCGCATGAACTGCTGGCCGATCTCGATAAAGAAACCGTTGATTTTGTGCCTAACTATGATGGCACTGAACAGATCCCGGAAGTCTTACCAACTAAGGTGCCAACACTGCTTGTGAATGGCTCTGCGGGTATCGCGGTGGGTATGGCGACCAATATTCCGCCACATAACTTGGGTGAGATTGTGCGTGGCTGTATCGCGCTGATTGATAATCCAGAGTTAGGTATCGATGGCTTGATGGAATATATTCCGGCGCCAGATTTTCCTACCGGCGCCATTATTAATGGTCGTGCAGGTATTTTACAGGCGTATCAAACGGGCCGTGGACGTATCTATTTACGTGCCAAGCATCATATCGAGACCAATGATAAAAATGGTAAAGAATCCATTATCTTTACTGAGATTCCTTATCAGGTGAACAAGGCGCGCTTGATTGAGAAGATCGCCGAGCTCGTTAAAGAGAAAAAACTCGAAGGCATTACCGAACTACGTGACGAGTCCGATAAAGACGGTATGCGTATTGTTATCGAACTCCGTAAAGGTGAAGTGTCTGAAGTGGTGGTGAATAACCTCTTTATTCAGACGCAGCTGCAAAACGTGTTTGGTATCAACATGGTGGCCTTGGTTGATGGGCAGCCACGTACCCTCGATCTCAAGTCCATTCTGGAATGCTTTATCCGCCACCGTCGTGAAGTGGTGACCCGACGTACGGTTTATTTGCTACGTAAGGCGCGTGAACGTGGTCATATTCTCGAAGGTTTGGCGATCGCATTGGCGAACATTGATGCGGTAATCGAACTGATTAAGAGCTCACCTAGTCCCGCCGAAGCCAAAGAGCGTTTGATTGAAACTCCATGGCAGCCGGGTGATGTGACGTTGATGTTGGAACGGGCCGGTGAAAATGCCTGTCGTCCAGAAGATCTTGAAGCACAATACGGCATGCATGATGGAGTGTATCACCTGTCTCCGGCTCAGGCTCAAGCGATTCTTGAGTTACGTCTGCACCGTCTGACCGGACTCGAGCATGAAAAATTAATAGCGGAATACCGTGAACTGCTGGAACGGATCGCCGAGTTATTGGCAATCTTGAACAGTTCCGCACGGTTGATGGAAGTGATTCGTGAAGAGTTAGAGCTCATCGTTGAAGAGTTTGGCGATGAACGGCGTACCGATGTTATTGCCTCGCAGCAAGACTTTACCGTAGCCGATTTGATTGCCGAAGAGGATATGGTGGTGACCATTTCCCACGGCGGTTATGCCAAAACTCAGCCGTTGACCATGTATCAATCGCAACGTCGTGGTGGTAAAGGTAAATCGGCAACGGCGGTAAAAGATGAAGACTTTATTGAAAAACTGCTGATCGCCAGCACCCATGATACGATTTTGTGCTTTACCAATTTAGGTAAAGTGTATTGGCTGAAAGTGTATGAAATTCCGCAGGCCAGTCGTGCCGCGCGCGGGCGTCCAATCGTCAATATCCTGCCGTTACAGGAAGGCGAGCGTATCACCACGATTCTGCCGGTGAATGAATATGCCGATGAACATTATGTGTTTATGGCCACTGCCGATGGTACGGTGAAGAAGACACCATTAGTTAACTTTTCTCGGCCACGCTCTACCGGGTTAATTGCATTGGCTTTGGATGAGGGTGATACGCTGATCGGTGCCGCCATTACTGATGGCACCGCCGAGGTGATGTTAGTGTCGAGTCAGGGTAAATCGATCCGTTTTGCCGAAGATGATGTGCGTCCGATGGGACGAACGGCTCGCGGGGTTCGCGGTATTAAACTGCAAGCCGAGGCAAAAGTGATCTCGCTGATTATTCCACAGCAACATGGCCGTATTCTGACCACCAGTATTAATGGTTATGGTAAGCAGACCTCGGTTGATGATTTCCCGACTTATGGTCGTGGTGGGCAAGGTGTGATTGCGATGCAGTGTACCGACCGTAATGGCGAGTTGATCGGTGCGGTGCAGATGTTCGAAGGCGATGATGTCATGCTGATTAGTGATCAGGGAACCTTAGTACGCACCCGCAGTGATGAGATCTCTGTTTTGGGTCGTAATACTCAGGGGGTTCGAGTGATTCGGGTGGCTGAGGATGAAAATCTGGTTGGCGTGGCACGGATCGAAGAACCAGAAGCAACCGTCGAGGCGTTACTCGAAGGCGAGTTAGGGAGTGAGGTCGCGGATGATGTTCCGGATGTGCCGGACAGCCCTGAGGCGCCGCTTGATGATGATCAAGCGTAACCATTGAGGCTAAAAAATGTGCGGCACTGACCGCACATTTTTGTCTTGGTGCTATGTGGTCAGTACGCTTTGCGAGTTGGATTTAGCCGCCGTAAGTCGCGGCTTCGATGACCGGTTGATGGTTTAGCCGGGATAACACAATCGGTTTTGGATAATCGGTTTTACACAAGTTTAGACAGAACCATTTTTACAAACTTTGTAGCAGATCTATCAACATGACACGTAATTATAATTTCAGTGCGGGTCCTTCTGCACTGCCTGAAGAAGTATTAAAACTGGCTCAGCAAGAGCTATTAGATTGGCACGGCCTGGGGCTTTCTATTATGGAGATGAGCCACCGCAGTCCCGAATTTGTTGGTGTTGCGGCGCAGGCTGAGCAAGATCTGCGAGATTTAATGCAGATCCCGGATAATTATAAAGTCCTGTTTATGCAGGGTGGTGCGAGTAGTCAGTTCAGTATGATTCCGATGAATCTACTACGGGGAAAGACGACCGCGGATTATATTAATACCGGTGACTGGTCTAAAAAAGCGATTAAAGAAGCTTCACGCTATTGTGATGTAAATGTTGTCGCCAGCGCTGAAGAGGGTAACTTTACTCGCGCTCCTGCTCAGAATGAGTTGCAACTCAATCCTGATGCGGCCTATGTACATTACACACCAAACGAGACCATTCGCGGCGTTGAGTTTGATTATATTCCCGATACGGGTGCTGTGCCATTAGTGGCTGATATGTCATCGAATATCCTCTCTCGTCCGGTGGATGTAAGTCGTTTTGGTATGATCTACGCGGGCGCCCAGAAAAATATCGGTCCCGCCGGTTTGACGGTGATCATTATTCGTGAAGATTTGTTAGGTGATGCCTTGCCGGCTACCCCAGCGCTGTATAATTACAAAGTTACCGCCGCTGCGGATTCAATGTTGAATACGCCGCCAACCTTTGGTTGGTATTTAGCTGGCCTAGTATTTAAGTGGCTTAAGGCACAGGGAGGGGTTGAGGCTATCGCGAAGCTTAATCAGCTTAAGGCCGAGAAGCTTTATGCGGCTATCGATAATAACCCTTTCTATTCAAATCCAGTGGCGCGTAATGCCCGCTCTTGGATGAATGTGCCCTTTATTCTGGCTAATGCCGAGCTCGATAAGTTGTTTCTGGAAGAGGCGAATAGCCGAGGCTTATTAAATCTGCCAGGCCATCGTTCGGTGGGCGGCATGCGCGCCAGTATTTACAATGCGGTACCTGAAGCGGGCGTTGATGCGCTGATCGACTTTATGCAGGACTTTTCACGGCGTCACGGTTAAGTTTGGCAGTAGGGAGCGGTAATCATGAGTGATCAGGAAAAAGAACTGAAGCTTCTACGCGATCAAATCGATTCAATTGATCGACAGATCCATACGTTGTTGAATGATCGCGCGCGCTGTGCACAGCACGTTGCTGAGGTAAAAGAGAAGTATCAAGGCCCGAAAGAGGCGGTTTTTTACCGCCCAGAACGGGAGGCTCAGGTACTACGCCAAGTGATGGCACGTAACGAAGGGCCGTTAGCCGATCATGAGGTCGCGCGGCTATTCCGTGAAGTGATGTCGGTGTGTCTTGCACTAGAAAAACCGATGCATGTGGCCTTTCTGGGGCCCGAAGGCAGCTTCACGCAGCAGGCCGCGAGTAAACATTTTGGTCACTCAGCCCACTGTATTCCCTTTAATAGCGGTGATGAAGTGTTCCGTGAAGTAGAGTCTGGTGGCGCGCATTATGGTGTTGTGCCGATCGAAAACTCTGCTGAGGGGGTGGTTAGTCATACACTGGATCTGTTTAAACGTTTTCATTTGACCATCTGTGGTGAAGTCGAGTTACGTATTCATCATCATGTACTGCGGGCCGATGAAAATGGACTCGACAATATCACCCGTATCTACTTGTCCCAACAAACGCTATCACAATGCCGCAGTTGGCTGGATAGTCACTTCTTGTCTGCTGAGCGTATTCTGGTCAGCAGTCATGTCGAAGCCGCGCGTATGGCGATTAAACAGGGCACGGGTGCCGTGGCGATTGCTAGTGAGTTGGTGGCCGATCTGTATCAACTGAATGTCGTGGCGCGCAATATTGATGATCAATCCGATAATAGTACGCGTTATCTGATCGTTGGTGATCAAGAAGTGGGTGAAAGCGGCCATGATAAAACCTCTATTTTGGTCACCGTGCGAGATAAATCGGGCGCGCTGTATGAATTACTCGAACATTTCCACAAACATAAGATCAGCCTGACAGGCATTGAAACTCGGCCAGCGAACGCTGAAAACGCTCATTCAGCTTTTTATATTGACTTCGAGGGGCATGCAGCCACTGCTCATATTCAGACCGTGCTACGCGAGCTGCAGTCTGAGACAGTCGAGCTGAAATTATTGGGTTCATATCCGATTGCGGTCCTCTGATCTGGAGCATATTTAATGACATGTGATTACTATCAATTGGCGACGCCTGGGGTACAGGGGTTGCATCCCTATCAGCCTGGCAAACCGGTCGAAGAGTTAGAGCGAGAGCTGGGTATTAGTGACAGTATTAAGTTGGCCAGTAATGAAAACCCGTTGGGGCCAAGTCAGGTGGCTATTAAGGCAGTGCAAGCGGCCCTGTCTGAGAGTGCTCGTTACCCCGATGCGAGTGGTTTTAAATTAAAAAAGGTGCTGTCTGAGCATTACGGCTATGCCCCCAATACACTGACACTGGGTAACGGTTCGAATGATGTCTTAGAGATGATCGGCCGCGCGTTTATTTTGCCCGGTGATGAGGTTATCTACTCAGAATATGCGTTTGTTGTGTATATGTTGGTGGCGCAAGCGAGCGGTGCTAAAGCGGTGGTGACGGCGGCGAAAAATTGGGGGCATGATCTGGCTGCGATGGCCGCGGCGGTGACCGATAAAACGCGGGTAATCTTTCTTGCAAACCCCAACAATCCAACCGGTACCTGGTTTTCAGAAGACGCGTTACGGGTCTTTATGGCGCAGATTCCCGAGCGAGTGATCGTGGTATTGGATGAAGCCTATGCCGAATATGTGACTGAAGCCGATTACGTCACGGGCTTGACGATGCAAGATGAGTTCGCCAATCTGATTATTACGCGAACGTTCTCTAAAGCCTTTGGTCTGGCGGGGTTACGGATTGGCTATGGTGTTGCCAATGCCGCCATAACCGATCTATTGAACCGAGTACGTCAGCCTTTCAATGTCAATATTCCCGCATTGGAAGCCGCTGCCGCCGTGCTCAGCGACACTGACTATTTACAGCGCAGTGTCGCGATTAATCGTGCCGGCTTAGCTCAGTTAGAGAAGGGGTTGGCGCCGTTGGGGGTTAGCTGGATTCCTTCTGTGGGTAACTTTATCACGGTTGATTGTGGCGCTAATGCAGCCCCTGTGTATGCTGCGCTGTTGCAGGAAGGAGTCATCGTTAGGCCGCTGGCCAACTACGGGATGCCTAATCATCTGCGCGTCACGGTTGGATTGCCTGATGAAAATAGTCGTTTCTTGACTGCATTTACGAAAGTGCTGAAAAGCGGTAATAAAGGGTAAATAGATCGTGAGATGTTTGACTGACAGAGTTTTAGTCATTGGTTTAGGATTGATCGGTGGTTCTCTCGCTAGTGCGTTACGTAGCCATCGTATTTGTCGCACGGTGATCGGGTATGATCGAGACAGTGAAGAAATGGCCACTGGGTTGCGGCTTGGGATTATCGATGTCGCCGCTGAAGACCTTCTCATGGAAGCGGCTCAGGCCGATGTGATTGTCTTAGCGGTACCGGTTAAAGCGATCGAATCAGTGCTGGCAGAGTTGCTACCGGTATTACGCACAGAGACGATAATTACCGATGTCGGCAGTGTTAAGGGGAATGTCGTCAAGTCCGCTAAAGCCTTGTTTGGCGAAGTGCCACCTCGCTTTATTCCAGGTCACCCCATAGCGGGATCAGAAAAAAGCGGTATCACCGCGGCGGATGCGACCTTATTTGAACATCATAAGGTTATTCTGACGCCGTTACCGCAGAGTGATCGTGAGGCGGTTACCCTAATTGCGCGGATGTGGCAGACCGTCGGCGCTGAGGTGTTGCAGATGGATGTAGCACGTCACGATGAAGTTTTGGCGGCAACCAGTCATTTGCCGCATCTATTGGCATTTTCATTGGTGGATACGCTTGCTCGAGAACAGGACTGCACCGAGATTTTTCGTTATGCCGCCGGTGGTTTTAGAGACTTTACGCGGGTTGCTGCGAGCGATCCCACCATGTGGCACGATATTGGCTTAGCGAATAAGTCGGCAATTTTGCAAAAAATTGATGAGTTCTCTGCCGGCGTGCAACGTCTCAGAGATGCGATTGAAACAGAAGAGAGTCAGGCGATGTTGGGTATTTTTACCCGTGCCAAAGCGGCTCGAGAACATTTTTCAAAAATTTTATCAGGTTCGGCCTACACTCAAAATATGAAAATAAAAGACGCTACATTTTTTGCTCAGCCCGGCGGGCAGGTGCAAGGCACCATCCGTGTACCCGGTGATAAGTCGATCTCGCATCGCTCCATTATGTTGGGCTCTTTAGCCGACGGCACCACTGAGGTGACCGGCTTTTTAGAGGGCGAAGACAGTCTGGCGACATTGCAGGCTTTTCGTGACATGGGGGTGGTGATTGAAGGGCCGCATCAGGGTGCGGTTAAAATTTATGGCGTGGGCATTCACGGTCTGCGTCAGCCGCCGGGGCCTATTTATGTCGGTAACTCCGGTACCACGATTCGTTTGCTATCGGGCTTGTTAGCCGGTCAAGCATTTGATTCTGAACTCAGTGGTGATGCCTCCTTGAGTAAGCGACCAATGGAACGGGTTGCTAAGCCATTAAGGCTCATGGGAGCACAGGTTGAAACCGGCGAGAATGGTTGTCCTCCGGTTAAAATTAAAGGCGGTCAAGCGCTACAAGCGATTCGTTATGAGATGCCGATGGCCAGTGCTCAGGTTAAATCCTGTGTCATGTTGGCCGGCCTCTACGCCGCGGGTGAAACCCGTGTGATTGAGCCAGCCCCAACTCGAGATCATACTGAACGTATGTTGCGTGGCTTTGGTTATGCCGTGGATGTGGCCGGTAATCAGGTTTCACTCAGCGGTGGTGGATCGCTGCAAGCGACAAAAATCGATGTGCCTGCTGATATCTCCTCAGCAACCTTCTTTATGGTGGCGGCTGCGATCTCGCCTGATTCTGATATTACCCTCGAACATGTTGGTATTAATCCGACGCGTATCGGTGTTATCAATATTTTACGCGCCATGGGGAGCCATCTTGAGCTACTCAATGAACGGGAAGTCGGCGGCGAGCCTGTGGCTGATATTCGTATCCGTTATGCACCACTGAAAGGCATTCATATTCCGGAAGATCAAGTGCCTTTGGCGATTGATGAGTTTCCGGCGCTCTTTATTGCCGCCGTTTGCGCTGAAGGTGAAACGGTGCTGACCGGCGCTGAAGAGCTACGCGTCAAAGAAAGCGATCGTATTCAGGCGATGGTTGATGGCTTAAAAATCCTCGGTGCTGATATTGAAGGCACACCGGATGGCGCCATTATTCGTGGTAGTGAGATGGGGGGCGGCGTGATCGAGAGTCATGATGATCACCGTATCGCCATGTCATTTGCGATTGCATCGCTGCGGGCTAAGGGCGTTATTGAAATTCATGAATGTGCCAATGTGGCGACATCATTTCCTAATTTTGTTGAGCTTGCTCAGCAGGTCGGTATCAGGGTTCGCAAAGAGGAGAAGTAACATGGGACAGTTCCCAGTGATTACAGTCGATGGTCCTAGTGGCTCGGGTAAAGGAACAGTTTGTAGCCTTCTGGCTAGGGAGTTGGGGTGGAATCTACTTGATAGTGGTGCCCTGTACCGTTTAGTTGGATTAGCAGCCCGTCATCATGGGGTTGCATTGGATGATGAGAGTGCTCTGGTGGTGCTAGCAGCACACCTCGATGTGCAATTTACCACCTCGGCTAATCAGCATGAAGTGACAATTGTTCTTGAAGGCGAAGAGGTGACGCATACGATTCGGACGGAAGAGTGTGGTGCGGATGCCTCGGTGATTGCAGCGATCGGATCTGTCAGAACGGCGCTGTTAGAGCGTCAGCGGGCCTTTGTTACGGAGCCTGGTTTAATCGCGGATGGCCGTGATATGGGGACGGTTGTGTTCCCGCAAGCGCCGCTAAAAGTGTATTTAACAGCGAGCGCGGAAGAGCGCGCTAACCGCCGGTATAACCAGTTGATAAATAAGGGACTGGGTGCTAGTCTTCAAACAATATTGACAGATATTCAGGCGAGGGATGCACGCGATATGAATCGCGCAGTAGCGCCTCTCAAGCCCGCTGAAGATGCGATATGTCTTGATACCACTGAGTTAAGTATCGATGAAGTATTAGCCTCGGTAATGGATCAAGCACGGCATAAAGGACTGCGTTAACGGTAAACAGATGAGGTTTGGCCGGTATGAGTGAGAGTTTTGCTGAGCTATTTGAGGAGAGTTTGAAAGAGCTGGATATGCAGCCCGGCTCTATTATCAGTGCTACTGTTGTCGCACTCGACGGCGATTTTGTTGTCGTTAATGCGGGCCTCAAATCGGAAGGGATCATTTCGCGTCATGAGTTTCTCGATGAGACTGGCAAACTGCTCGTCGAGGTAGGCGATCAGGTCAACGTGGTCTTGGTTGCTCTCGAAGATGGCTCGGGTGAAACCCGACTATCACGGGAACAGGCGAAGCGCGCTGAGGCTTGGCAGGTGCTTGAACAAGCCTTTGAAAACGATAGAATCGTTACCGGGCGCATAAGCGGCAAGGTCCGTGGCGGCTTTACCGTTGATGTTCATTCGATTAGTGCTTTTCTGCCGGGCTCCTTGGTCGATATCCGTCCGCTACGCGACACCTCTCATATCGAAAATCAAGAACTCGAGTTTAAACTGGTTAAGCTTGATGCCAAACGCAATAATATCGTGGTATCACGTCGAGCGGTACTTGAGACCGCTTATCATGAGCAACGTGATAAATTATTGGCGACTCTCGATGAGGGGATGACGCTCAAAGGTGTCGTTAAAAATCTGACCGACTATGGTGCCTTTATTGATCTCGGTGGTGTGGATGGTTTGTTGCATATTACCGATATCGCTTGGAAGCGCGTTAAGCATCCCAGTGAAGTACTTAGTATCGGTGATGAGATTGATGTTAAGGTATTACGTTACGAGCGCGACAAGAGCCGTGTTTCGCTGGGGATGAAGCAATTAACCGCCGACCCTTGGGATGAATTTAAGGTGGCGCATCCGGTCGGTAGTCGTGTTAACGCCAAAGTCACCAATATTGCCGATTATGGCTGTTTTGCCGAGCTTGAGCCGGGCATTGAAGGTTTAGTGCATGTCTCTGAGATGGATTGGACCAATAAAAATATCCACCCCTCAAAAGCGGTGCAGGTAGGCGCCACGGTCGAGGTGATGATTTTGGATATCAATGATCAGCGTCGGCGTATCTCATTGGGGATGAAACAGTGTCAGGCAAATCCATGGGATATCTTCGCCGAAACGCATGCTCAGGGGATGCAGGTAACTGGAGTCATCAAATCGATCACTGATTTTGGTCTGTTTGTCGGTTTAGAGGGTGGTATCGATGGTCTAGTGCATCTATCTGATCTGTCTTGGGAGCAACCGGCGGAAGAGGCCGTCAAGGCGTATCATAAAGGAGATACGGTAACGGCGGTGCTCTTATCGGTAGATAGTGAGCGAGAGCGTATTTCGCTCGGAATCAAGCAGTTATCTTCAGATCCGTTTACCGCCTATTGCGCGATAAACGCCAAAGGAGAGGTTGTTTCAGGAGAAGTGATTCAGGTTGAAGCGAAGCAATTACGGTTGCAACTCGCAGACGGGGTTGAAGCGACAGTTAAGGCGCAAGAGGCGTCTGCTGAGCGAGTCGATGATCTGAATCAGCTATTTAGTGTGGGGGCAAGCATCGATGTGCTGATTGTGAATATCGATCGACGTAGCCGCAACATTGCCTTATCGATAAAACAGTTGGAAAAACGGCAGGAGCAACAGGCTTTAGATGCAATTAGGCATCAACAGATTGACTCTGAAGGACCGACAACCATCGGTGATCTGATTAGGGCTCAGCTGGAAAAGAAATAGTAACGGATAAATATAATATCTGATAAGCAGGCTGACAATTGGTTAGGACTGTCCATATCAGGGGGTGAGCATGACTAAATCTGAACTGATCGAGCGTTTGATTGACCAGAATGAACAGCTTTCTATCAAAGATGTCGAGCTGGCAGTTAAAACGATGCTGGACCATATGACCGAGTCTTTATCTCAAGGCGACCGTATAGAGATCAGAGGCTTTGGCAGTTTTAGCCTTCATTATCGTGAGCCCCGAGTAGGTCGTAATCCTAAAACCGGCGATTCTGTTTCGCTGGAGGCTAAACACGTACCTCACTTTAAACCGGGTAAAGAGTTACGCGAACAGGTTAATGAGAGTTTACAAAATGAACGATCTTAAGGGATTGAATAATCGAGGGAATCGCCGATGGGTTTGTTAAAAATATTATTGGTACTGGCGTTATGTATCGTATTCCTGTTTTGTGGCTGGACGTTTGCCACACTGAATACCGAGCTGGTTTCAATTAATCTGTTTTTCTTTACACTGCCTGAGGCAAGTCTTTCGCTATGGTTGATGGCAAGTTTTGTGGTTGGTGGAATAGCGGGTGTCGTGGTGAGCAGTCTGTTCGTAATGATATTAAAGCTGAAGCTGCAGGCGGCAAAACGTAAGATTAGTTCAGCCGATAAGGAGCTGGATCAGCTGCGTACCGCGGCGCTTAAACGTTCGACCTGAAATGAATGAATACCTGTTTATTATTCCACTGTTTGTGGCGGTCGCTATCGGTTGGTTACTCGGTCGTCGGCAGAATAATGAACACTCGTTGCAGGATACGCTACAGCAGGAATACTTTATTGGCCTAGATTTCTTATTGAGTGAAAAAACCGATGAAGCGATTGATAGCTTTATTCGGGCACTGGAAATCAGCTCCGATACCATACCTGCACACATTGCCCTCGCGAAGTTATTTCGCAAAAAAGGAGATGTTGAGCGGGCGCTACAAATTCATCAGAGTTTGCTGGCTCGCTCAGATCTTTGTCACGCTGACTTTATGCGCGTTCAAATGGCTTTGGCGCGTGACTATTATGCACTCGGCTTACTCGACCGTGCTGAGAATCTGTTACTCGAAATTCGATCACAACGCTCTAATCCTGAGATTCGTCAAAAAGCAGCGGCTTTACTGATTAAGCTATATGCCAAAGAGCAGGAGTGGCAGCAAGCCTTGGATGTGGCCAAACAGTTGAGCACGGCTGAATTACAGGGGCTTGAGGTTGAACTGAGCCATTATTGTTGTGAGCTGGCTGAACGCCTTATCGGACAACAACGCTATCGACATGCGACTGAAAAACTACAGAGCGCTTTAGCGTTTGATCAGGCGGCTGTGCGTGCTAGCTTCCTCTTAGCCGATATTGCTATGCAACAGCAGCAGTGGAAGAAGGCTATTCATGCGCTAAAACAGGTGGCGCTACAAGACAGTGCGTTTTTGTCGGAGACCATCGCGCGTTTGCAGGCATGTTACGCAGCCTTGAATCAGTTACTCGAGTTTGAGCGGCTGATGAAACTATGGTTGAATAAATACCCTTCAACCAGCATTATGCTGGCGCTTGCCGATAGAGTGTTAGAGCAGCAGGGGGCTTATCCTGCTGGGGCTTTTATTACCGATCAATTAAAGCAGCGGCCTTCGCTGAAAGGCTTTAATCAATTGATAGATCTGTATATCGAACACGCATCCAAGGGGGCGAATGAAAGTTTGATGGTGTTGCGTGGTTTAACCGGGCAGTTAGAGCAAAGTAAGCCCATTTATCACTGTCAGCGATGCGGCTTTTCAGGTAAATCCTTGCATTGGCAATGTCCTTCCTGTCAAAACTGGGGGACGACTAAACCGATCCATGGACTCGAAGGTGAATAGCTCGAGTCCTAATTTGTATGAGATGTTAATTAATGAATGATGTTAAACCGATTATCGTTGCGTTGGATTATCCGGATCAGTTGTCAGCACTGACAATGGCTGATCAGCTAGATCCTAACAAGTGTCGCGTGAAAGTGGGTAAAGAGCTCTTTACGCGGGCGGGGCCGGCGGTGGTTGAGGCGCTACATAGTAAAGGTTTTGATGTTTTTCTCGATTTGAAATTCCATGATATTCCGAATACCACGGCCAAAGCGGTGCGGGCAGCGGCGGAGATGGGGGTATGGATGGTCAATGTTCATGCTTCTGGCGGGCGGCGCATGATGGAAGCGGCACGCAATGAGTTAGATCAGGTGAACGGTGCGGCGACGTTACTGATCGCGGTGACGGTGTTGACCAGTATGGAACGTCAAGATTTAGCGGATATTGGTTTGGATATCGAACCCTTAGAGCATGTTAAACGTTTGGCGTTGTTGACTCAGCAAAGCGGTCTCGATGGTGTGGTGTGTTCTGCTCAGGAAGTTAAGCCGCTGCGTGAGCTTGTCCCGCCTGAGTTTCAATTGGTGACACCGGGTATTCGTCCGGCAAATGCCGAGCAGGGAGATCAGAAACGCATTATGACGCCGAGTGAAGCCATTATTGCCGGTAGTACGCATCTAGTCATCGGACGGCCTATTACGCAGGCAGCAACGCCGATGATGGCGTTAGCGGCGATTGAGCAAGAGCTATTGACTGCTCATTAGTTGTCATCTTTTTATTCTGTGCTATTAATTAAATACTGGCTTATGCCGGTATTTTTTTTAGTCTACGGAAGGAAATGATGATGAAATGGAGTTCATGTTTAAAATCGCTGTTACTGATGCTGTGTCTGAGCTTACCCTTAAGCGCGTTTGCCGAACCGATGGTGAATATCAATACCGCCACGGCGGATCAACTCGCCGAGGTGTTGCAAGGCATTGGGCCCTCTAAGGCGAAAGCGATAATTACTTACCGTGAAACCAACGGGCCGTTCAAAACGATTGATGAGCTGGCCAATGTGAAAGGTATTGGTAGCGCGACGGTGGCGAAAAACTTGTCGAGTATTGCGGTTGAAGATCCACAATAAGTTGTCGCGGGTTAATCAAGAGCTTGCGACTCAGCTTTATCCTTAGATAGGAGTCTGAGTAAGCGCCTTGATCGATGTGAAATATAAACCTTAAACTTAGTGTTATATAAAGGCTGTCGTATGGCAGCCTTTTTTATAATACCAGCACTAGGGTGGCGGGAATGATCAGTAGCGCGCCGATATTGCCTAACAGCACGATGGAGGCGACCTGTTTTGGCTCTTGGTTATATTGCTCAGCGACAATATAGTTTAATACCGCCGGTGGTAGTGCCCCAAATATAATCAGATAGACAAACTGCTCGGCTTCAAGCTGCAACCATTGCTGTACCGCGTAGGCGAGTAATATGCCCGCGAGCGGGCTAAGCAGTGCCCCCGTCACGCCAATTCGCCAAGCGCTAAAATCAACGCTGATCAGTCGTACGCCCAAGGTGAATAGTAATAATGGAATCGATATTTGCCCTAGCATATCAAGACTGGTAGCAATCGAGGCGGGAACCGACAGGCTGAGGCTACTCCAGCTAAGGCCGGCTATGGTGGCAATGATAATCGGCATGCGTAGCAAGCGCCAAGGGTTGGTACGATGATCCATCATATAGATACCGAGGGTAAAGTGCAGCGTCATCTCAACAATAAACAGCATGATTGCGGCAGGCAGTGCGGCTTCACCAAAGGCAAGAATGATGAGCGGCAGGCCTAGATTACCACTATTACTGAACATCATCGGCGGTAAGAATGTTTTTGGCTGTACTTTGAGTAACCGACAGAGAGGCCAAAGCAGCACTCCAGAGCCGATAATAATAACGGCGGCGCCCACGGCGAGTCCTTGATATTTAACTAAATCAAACGACTTATCAGAGAGCACAAAAAAGACCAATGCCGGGACAAAGATATCCATATTCAACTGATTCGCTAACGCCATATCGGGCTTTTTATAGCGACCGTAGAGGTAGCCACACAGAACGATAGCAAACAGAGGAAAGACCGTCAGAAAGATACGCTCGGCGAGGGCGAAGGTTGTCGTCTCCATCGGCTTACACTTCTAATAGAAAGGTGACGGGGCCATCATTAACAAGGTTGACTTGCATGTTGGCTCCAAAGCGACCGGTGGCGACGCTGGGATGGCGGTCTTTGGCCTGTTGGACGAAGTAGTCATACAGTGCTTCACCTTGTTCTGGGGTGGCGCCCTTGGAAAATCCCGGGCGCAAGCCTTTCGCCGTATCGGCCACCAGAGTGAACTGTGAGACGATTAACAAGCCGCCGGCGTGTTGTTGAAGGTTGAGATTCATCTTGCCATCGGCGTCGCTGAAGATGCGATAATTCAATACTTTCTGCAGGAGTTTATCGGCACTCGCTTGAGTATCTGTTTTTTCGATACCGAGTAACAAGAGTGTGCCGGAGGCTATTTTACCGTGGCATTCGCCAGCAATCTCGACAGATGCGGAGCTGACTCGCTGAATAAGTGCTTTCAACAGTATTCCTTAATCGTTGGCTGCAGCCGTTAGGCTTTGGAGAGTGCAAATTGTTGCGTGGCTTTGATGAGGTTATCAGTAATGCCCACTTCAAAGGCGCTGTGACCGGCATCTCTGACAATATGTAGCTCTGCTTGAGGTAGGGCGTTATATAAGGCGAAAGCTTGCTGGATAGGACAAACCATATCGTAGCGACCGTGGACGATGACGGTGGGTATCTGTTGGATCTTATGGGCATCGCGCAGGATCTGATCGGCATCGATAAAGGCATGATGGGTAAAGTAATGGGCTTCTATGCGGGCCATAGCTAAGGCGATATGAGGATCACCAAAATGATCGACAATATCATTATTTGGATTCAATGTTGAACAGCGACCTTCCCACACCGACCAAGCTTTGGCGGCTGACATTCTGGCGATATCGTTATCCGAGGTGAGACGCTGATAGTAGGCGCGTAACATATCTGCACGTTCCTGCTGCGGGATAACCTGCTGATATTCTTGCCAGTAGTCTGGGAAGATGGCGCTAGCACCTTGTTGATAGAACCAGCGAATATCCTCGTTACGACAGAGAAAAATGCCTCGTAGAATCATTCCGCAGACCCGTTCGGGAAAGCTTTCGGCATACAGTAAGCTAAGAGTTGAGCCCCAGGAGCCACCAAACAGTAACCATTGATCAACATTCAGATAGTTGCGAATCTGTTCGATATCGTTGATGAGGTTTTGAGTGTTGTTGTCGGCGAGTTCGGCATGGGGTGTTGAGAGTCCGCAGCCACGCTGATCGAAGAGGATGATACGGTATTTTTCTGGATCGAAGAATTTACGATGCGTGGGGCTGGTGCCGCCACCGGGTCCGCCATGAATAAACAGTACAGGAATGCCTTGAGCGTTACCGCTTTCTTCAATATAGAGGGTATGTCGATCATCAACCGCTAAATGGTGCTGTTTATAGGGATTGATATCAGGAAAAAGGATGTTCATATTTAGGTGTCCTTGTGGGCTGACAGACACCGGAAGTATAGCTCGGAACAGGGGTCGCTGTCCGAGCTATTTGCAGGTAGGGCAATAAACTAAAAGCGTTTATTTACCTGAACGTGAGAAGCGTTTACGCTCGTTTTCAGTCAGTAACTTCTTGCGAATACGGATAGCAAGAGGTGTTACTTCGACCAGTTCATCATCTTCGATGAAATCCAGTGCTTGTTCCAAGGTGAAGCGAACAGGCGGCGTTAACTGAATATTCTCATCAGTACCCGAAGCACGGACGTTGGTCAACTGCTTACCCTTGATTGGGTTAACGGCCAAGTCGTTGCTGCGGCTATGAATACCCAGAATCATACCTTCATATACTTCGACATTGGGCTCAACGCACAGACGGCCACGCTCTTGTAAGTTCCAGAGTGAATAACCCAGTGCTTTACCGGTCACCATGGATACCAGAACACCGTTATTACGGCTGATCACTTCACCTTCTTTAACTTCACCGTAGTGATCGAAGACAGATGTCATGATACCGGTACCGGAAGTCATGGTCAGGAACTGCGAGCGGAAACCGATCAGTCCACGAGACGGGATCAGGAACGTCAGACGTACACGACCCTTACCATCGACTTCCATGTTATTCATATCGCCGCGACGTTTGCCCAGCTCTTCAATAATGCTGCCTTGATGCTGTTCTTCAACATCAATCATCACGGTTTCAAAAGGTTCGTGGGTTTTTCCGTCCACTTCTTTTTGAATTACTTCAGGACGGGATACACCCAGCTCAAAGCCTTCGCGACGCATTGATTCGATCAGTACTGACAGGTGTAGTTCACCACGGCCAGAGACTTTGAATTTCTCTGGTGAATCGCCCTGTTCAACGCGCAGTGCAACGTTATGAATCAGTTCGCGATCCAGACGGTCTTTGATGTTACGGCTGGTAACGTATTTACCATCTTTACCGGCAAATGGTGAGTCATTGACTTGGAAGGTCATGGACACGGTTGGCTCATCAACCGACAGTGCAGGTAGTGCTTCTACAGTAGCAGGATCACACAGGGTGTCGGAGATGTTCAGGGCATCAATGCCGGTGATACAAATAATATCGCCCGCTTGTGCTGATTCAACGTCAACACGGTCTAGACCGAGGTAACCCATGATCTTCTGTACTTTACCGTTACGGACATTACCATCACGATCGATGACTTTAACCACTTGATTCAGCTTAACCATACCACGGCTAACACGACCGACACCGATAACGCCGACATAGCTGTTGTAATCCAATGCAGAGATCTGCATTTGGAATGGACCATCAGTATCAACCTGTGGTGGATTAACATGTTCCACGATGGCTTCAAACAGAGGCGTCATATCATCAGCCAGTGCATCGGGTTCTTGACCGGCAATACCGTTTAGCGCTGAGGCGTAGATGATCGGGAAGTCCAGCTGTTCATCCGTTGCACCGAGGCTATCAAATAGATCAAACACTTGATCAACAACATAGTCAGGACGAGAACCCGGGCGGTCAACTTTGTTAACCACAACGATAGGGCGTAGGCCTTGTTCAAAGGCTTTTTGCGTCACGAAGCGCGTTTGTGGCATTGGGCCATCAACGGCATCAACCAACAGGCATACACAATCAACCATCGACAGAACCCGTTCTACTTCGCCACCAAAGTCGGCGTGTCCAGGGGTGTCTACGATGTTGATGTGGTAGTCATTCCATTCAATAGCGGTGTTTTTCGCTAAGATGGTAATACCACGTTCTTTCTCTTGATCATTGGAATCCATGATCCGTTCAGTGCCTTCGTCGCGACGTCCCAGCGTACCGGACTGAGAAAGCAGTTTATCAACCAGAGTGGTTTTACCATGGTCAACGTGGGCTATAATTGCAATATTTCTTAATTTTTCAATCACGTCTGGGAACCTGTGCAGACAAATTTTAGAAGCGCACATTATACATGAGTTATAAGGCGGCTGCGTGTTTCTTGTGTCTAGATTAGTAAAAATAGTTTTTTTTCTGGTTTCGCTGTCTGTTTTTGAGGATAAGTCCTATTCGTTAGCGTATTATGATGGCACCTTTTTGAAGCAGAGAGGATGGCGGCAAAACGTAAAAATGTAGACCGCACTATTTTGGTTCGTTGTTTGTTTTGATTGCTCTATTTTGGTTCGTTTTTCAGAGTTATCATTGTTTCAAATTCGATCAAAAAGGCTGTTGGTCGCGTGTTTTCGGTGCTTTCATTGACTGGCATACCTCTTGCTGCCTAAAAGCGAAATAAGCCTGACTGGTTAGGCTCTTAAATGAGCCTTACGTAATCAGTTAGGGGTCTGGCAATTTAATCTAGTGGAGAAAGTCACATGTCAGAGACTCTGAATCTGATCAAAGAGCATGATGTTAAGTGGGTTGATATGCGTTTTACCGATACTCACGGTAAAGAGCAGCACGTTACCATCCCAGTAACCGAAATTAGTGAAGACTTCTTCGAAGAAGGCAAAATGTTTGATGGATCTTCCATCGGTGGCTGGAAAGGTATCAATGAATCAGACATGATTCTGCAGCCAGACGATTCTGCCTCTGTTATGGATCCATTTGCCGAAGATACGACTATTATCGTGCGTTGTGACATCGTTGAGCCGACCACTGGCCAAGGTTATGAGCGTGATCCACGTTCGGTTGCTAAGCGTGCTGAAGCGTATTTGAAGTCGACGGGTATTGCTGATACCGCTATTTTTGGTCCTGAGCCTGAATTCTTCGTGTTTGATGAAGTGAAGTGGCATCATGATATCAGTGGTTGTGGCTACTCTATTGGTTCTGAAGAAGCTTCTTGGTCGACTAACAGCACCTTCGAAGGTGGTAATACGGGTCACCGTCCACGGGTTAAAGGGGGTTATTTCCCAGTGCCGCCGGTTGATTCACTGCATGATTTGCGAGCGGCTATGTGTGATGCGATGTCAGCGATGGGATTGACCATCGAAGTACATCACCATGAAGTGGCGACAGCAGGTCAGTGTGAGATCGGTGTCGGTCCTAACACGCTGACGGCTAAGGCTGATGAAGTTCAAATCCTGAAATACTGTGTCCACAACGTTGCTCACGCTTATGGTAAAACAGCTACGTTTATGCCTAAGCCTTTGGTGGGTGATAACGGTTCGGGTATGCATGTGCATCAGTCGCTGTCTAAAGATGGTGTTAACATCTTCCACGGTGATGCTTATGCGGGTCTGAGTGAAACGGCGTTGTTCTACATCGGTGGTATCATCAAGCATGCGAAAGCCTTGAATGCCCTGACTAACGCATCAACTAACGCTTACAAGCGTTTGGTGCCAGGTTTTGAAGCACCTGTAATGCTGGCATATTCTGCCCGTAACCGCTCTGCTTCTATCCGTATTCCATACGTGACTAACCCGAAAGCATACCGCATCGAGACACGTTTCCCTGATCCATCGGCTAACCCATACCTGTGCTTTGCGGCACTGATGATGGCGGGTCTTGATGGTATCAAAAACAAAATTCACCCTGGCGATCCTGCGGATAAAGATCTATATGATCTGCCAGCAGAAGAAGCGTTGGCAATTCCAACCGTTGCGGCCTCTTTCGAAGAAGCATTGGCAGCCTTGGATGCCGATCGTGAGTTCTTGACCGCCGGCGGTGTTTTCACTGACGACATGATTGACGCTTATATCGCGCTGAAAACTGAAGAGTGTGAGAAGATTAGTCAGACAACTCACCCTGTTGAGTTCGATCTGTATTACTCTGTTTAATTGATCAGTAAATGATACCAAGCCTCCTTCATGGAGGCTTTTTTTTGCCTAAAACTTATCCGCACTATTGTAGTGCGAAGCCTGCTATACTCATACTGCGAAGATGGTTAAACATAGGCTTGAAGATACCGTCAGTGCTCGTTTAGCTGCTTATTTTTTTGCATGCACCGAGTTGGTTTGTTTTTTGCAGTTATCTTTTTAAACGCCGTATTTATTTCACAATCGGAATGATGGCAAGTTCTTGAGGTATAGCATCGAAGATGATTGCTCCAGATTTACATAAACATATATTAGATAGTTTATCTACCGCGACGGTATTGGTCGATGGTCAGCTACAACTGGTGTATATGAATCCGGCGGCAGAAATGTTGCTTGAGTCGAGTGCGCGTCGTTTGGCTCAGTTGCCTTTTCACGATTGGTTTTTGGTTGATGATGATCAGAATGCGTTGGTTGGGGCGCTCGAAAATGGTCATCCTTTTACCAAGCGTGAGGCAAAGCTGGTAACCCTAGGTGGGCGTGAGATTACCATCGATTACAGTGTTAATCCGATGCCGCAAAAATATGGTCAATTGGTATTGATTGAGTTAACCCCACGGGATCGCTTGATCCGTATCTCTCGTGAAGAGGAGCTACTGAGTAATCATGAAACGGTGATTTCGTTAGTGCGGGGCTTAGCGCATGAGATTAAGAACCCTTTAGGGGGCTTGCGTGGCGCGGCACAGTTACTGGAGCGAGAACTACCCGATGTCGCATTGCACGATTATACCCGAGTGATTATTGATGAAGCGGATCGCTTACGTAATTTGGTCGATCGAATGCTCGGGCCACATAAAATGCCGCGTATGGAAGAGGTGAATATTCATTCTATTCTCGAGCATGTGAGTAGCTTGGTGACCGCTGAGTCTGCCGGTCAGGTATCGGTGTTGCGTGATTATGATCCGAGTCTGCCTGAATTTATGGGGGATCGTGAACAGCTGATTCAAGCGGTACTGAATATTGTCAGAAACAGTATGCAGGCGTTGCAAGAAGCTGACATCGATAATCCACGGATTATTTTGCGTAGCCGGGTTATTCGTAACCTAACGCTGGGAGCTGAGATGCATCGCTTAGTCTGTTGTGTCGAGATCACGGACAACGGGCCGGGAATACCTGAAGAACTTTTGCAGAAGATTTTCTATCCGATGGTGAGTGGACGAGCAGTCGGTACGGGGCTTGGATTGTCCATTGCGCAATCGGTACTGGCTAAACATCGGGGGCTGATCGAGTGTCGCAGTGTTCCGGGTGAAACCTGTTTTCAACTATTAATACCACTGGAGCAACATAATGACTAAGGCCGCATCTGTCTGGATTGTAGATGATGATCGTTCAATTCGTTGGGTGATGGATAAAGCGCTGACCAGTGAAGGGGTCAATGTTACCTTGTTTGAAAGTGGCGATGCGATGTTGCAGCAACTGCAGCGGGAAGCGCCCGATGTCGTTGTCAGTGATATTCGAATGCCGGGTATTGATGGCCTCGACTTACTCGAACGGGTCAATGCGGAACATCCCGAGTTGCCCATTATTATAATGACGGCGCATTCCGACCTAGATAGTGCCGTGGCCTCTTATAAGGGCGGCGCGTTTGAGTATCTGCCTAAGCCGTTTGATATCGACGAGGCAGCGGCATTGGTCATGCGTGCGGTGGAGCATGCGCGTGAACAACAGCAACAACGAGGCGAAGAGCCCGAAGCGCAAACTGAAATTATTGGTGAAGCACCGGCCATGCAGGAAGTGTTTCGTGCCATCGGGCGTTTATCTCAATCAAACATTACCGTGCTCATTAATGGTGAGTCGGGCACGGGTAAAGAGCTGGTCGCCAATGCATTACATCAACATAGTCCGCGCGCATCGAAGCCCTTTATTCCGCTCAATATGGCGGCTATTCCTAAAGATTTGATCGAATCCGAGCTGTTTGGACATGAGAAAGGCTCGTTTACGGGGGCTGCCGCAGCCCGTCCCGGGCGCTTCGAGCAGGCGGACGGTGGTACGCTGTTTCTCGATGAAATTGGTGATATGCCTGCGGATACGCAGACACGACTTTTGCGTGTGCTAGCAGAGGGTGAATTTTATCGAGTGGGTGGGCATACCTCGGTTAAGGTGGATGTGCGTATTATTGCGGCGACTCACCAAGATTTAGAGTCTCTGGTACAACAAGGGCGGTTTCGTGAGGATCTATTCCACCGTCTTAATGTTATCCGTATCCATATTCCTAAGCTGGCTGAGCGTCGCGAAGATATTCCTCGTTTGACGCGTCACTTCCTGCAGAGTTCAGCGGAAGAGTTGAGTGTTGAATCAAAGCTGCTGCATCCGGATACCGAAGTGTTTTTGAGTACGCTGCCTTGGCCCGGTAATGTACGTCAGTTAGAGAACACCTGTCGTTGGCTAACCGTCATGGCGTCTGGGCGTGAAGTGTTGGTTGGCGATCTGCCGCCTGAGCTGCTGGAACAGACGGGTGATGAACAAATTATCACCTCCAATTGGGAGAAGGCCTTGCGTAACTGGGCTGAAAAACAGTTGCAGCAAGGATCGACATCGATTTTGGATACCGCTGTACCGGCATTTGAAAAAATCATGATTGAAGCGGCCTTAAAACAAACCGCGGGTCGTCGTCGAGATGCCTCGTTGTTATTAGGTTGGGGGCGTAATACTCTGACCAGAAAGATTAAAGAGTTAGGCATGGATGATGTGCCTGAAACGGCAGAGGAGTAATCTTCAGTCAGTTTCAGCTATAATCCCTGCCTCATCGAGTGTCAGGGATTTTTTTTATGCTTCACGTTGTGCTTTACCAACCGGAAATACCACCTAATACCGGTAACATTATTCGTTTGTGTGCCAATACTGGGTTTAAATTACATCTCATTGAGCCGTTAGGCTTCGATTTAGATGATAAAAAGCTACGGCGTGCGGGGCTCGATTATCACGAATTCGCTCAGGTCGGGCGCTATCCTGATCTGCAAAGTTGTTTAGATACATTATCGCCGCGGCATATTTGGGCGCTGACAACCAAGGGGAGTCATGCGTATACGGGGGCAGCATTCTCCGCCGGTGATGTCTTGTTATTTGGTCCAGAAACGCGAGGTTTGCCGGCAGAAGTATTAGATAGTCTGCCTAATGAGCAGCGCCTGCGGTTACCGATGAAGGCCGATAGCCGGAGTTTGAACTTATCGAATACGGTGGCAGTTGTGGTTTATGAAGCTTGGCGTCAGTTGGGCTTTGATGGCGGAACTTGAGTATTTCAAGTCAAAGGGTAGGGCTAAAAAAAAACCGGAACATGTCCGGTTTTTTTATGCGCGAACGTAGCCTTCGGCTTAGTGCTGTGGCGCTTCTTCTGACGCGGCAGCCGCTTGAGCTTGCTGTTGCAGCTGTTGAGCATACAGTGCATCAAAGTTAACCGGTGACAACATTAGGGCTGGGAAGCTGCCTTTGTTGACCATGTTATCGATGGCTTCACGTGCATATGGGAAGAGAATGCTTGGGCAGAACGCGCCGAGTGTGTGATGCAGTTCAGCATCGCTAAGGCCGGTGATTGTGAAAATACCCGCTTGCTGTACTTCGACAAGGAAGGCGGTGTCATTTTCGTTTTTGGCGGTGACCGTCAGGGTTAGCACGACTTCAAATACACCTTCATCGAGTGTTGCCGTGGCGGTATTCATATCCAGATTGATTTCTGGCTTCCATTGATGGGTGAACACTTTCGGTGAATTAGGTGCTTCAAATGACGCATCTTTTAAGTAGACACGCTGAATCGCAAACTGAGGGTTTTGTTGTTCTTGTGAACTCTGATCGTTCTCTGCCATGGTTTTATATCCTGATAATAGAAGTTAATCAGCCAGTAATTGATCCAGTTTGCCCTGTTGTTCCAGCGCAAATAGATCATCACATCCGCCGATATGAAGTTCGTTAATAAAAATCTGTGGCACCGATGTTCGGCCACTGCGCTGAATCATATCCTGACGGGCACCCGCGACAGCTTCAACATTGATTTCGTCGTAATGGGCATTTTTATGATCCAGCAACATTTTTGCTCGGCGGCAAAAGGGGCACCAGCTATTGCTGTATAGGGTTATCTGCGGCATGACTATTTAATCACCGGTAAGCTCTGCGACTTCCACTCGGTCATGCCACCGGATAGGCGGACAACGTTTGCAAAACCCGCTGTTTTGAGTTTTTTGCTGGCCGCACCGGCTGTCTGACCGATATTGCAGACAACGATGATCGGTTTTTGCTTATGCTTATCTAACTCAGAGATGCGCTTGTCGAGTTCCGTCACGGGAATATGCACGGCATCAGTAATATGACCAGCGGTAAACTCTTTTTTAGGCCTTATATCGAGAATGACGGCATTATCTTTATTGATCAGGCGGGTGGCTTCATGGGTGCCCACTGATTTGCCCGCTTTATTTTGTTCCGTCCACAGTAGCATTGCTAGGGTTAGACCCCACGCGGCTACCAGCATAATATTATTGGTGATGAATTCGAGCACTTGTTCCATTCTCTGTATCCGGCCAGTTTCGACAATACTTAAATTAGGTCTGTTTATTCAGATGCTGAAATCTAAGCTGATCGCGATGATAGTTTTTAAAGCCGGTAAGTATACCTTGCCAAAGGGCAACAGGTAACAGTCACCGAGGCTAAATAACGATGAAAAATCATCAATGCAGAGGATATTGAATCTGTCGGCTGATTTTTTTAATTAGCAACTCGTTTGCGGCGAGAATTCGCCATTGTGATGTTTTGCCAGTAAAATAGTTGGCCTCGGTGTTAGCGGCGAATAACCGCGTTAAACTCTAAAACAACTTTGAGCGAAAAGAACTTCTATGACTGATCAGCGATCCCCTAAAGCGTTAATTATTCTTGATGGTTTCGGTGTAGAAGCGACCGAATCCAGTGCGATTACCGCCGCCCATACCCCCACGTGGGATCGATTGATGCTACAAGCGCCGCACAGCCGTATATCGACCTCCGGCTTAGCGGTGGGTTTACCTGAAGGGCAGATGGGTAACTCAGAAGTGGGGCATATGAATATTGGTGCCGGTCGGGTGGTCTATCAAAACTTTACTCGTATCAATAAAGCCATTGAAGAGGGTGACTTTTATACCAATACCGCGCTGACGGCGGCGATTGATAAAGCGATTGCCGTTGATGGTGCGGTGCATGTAACCGGCTTATTATCACCCGGTGGTGTGCATAGTCATGAACAGCATATCTTTGCTTTGTTGGAAATGGCGGTTAAACGGGGGGCCAAACAGGTTTTCTTGCATGGCATTTTAGATGGTCGGGATATGCCGCCACGTAGCGCTGAGGCATCCATTAAAGCCGCCGAAGCGAAGTTCGCCGAACTCGGAACTGGGGCGATCGCCACCATCGTGGGGCGCTACTTTGCGATGGATCGAGATAATCGTTGGGATCGAGTGCAGTTAGCTTATGATGCCATGACCAGCGGTTTAGCGCCCTGTTATGAAACTTCGGCGTTGGATGCACTGCAGCATGCTTATGAGCGTGATGAAAATGATGAGTTCGTGCAGGCGACGACGATTATGGCTGACGATGGCCAGCCAATTGGGTTAATTCGGGATAATGATGCGCTGATCTGTGCCAACTTTCGTCCCGATCGCTCACGGGAGATCACGCGTGCCTTTGTCGATGTCGAGTTTGATGGCTTTGTCCGCAATGCTGCACCGGCGCTGTCGGATTATGTGATGATGACCGAGTATGCATCGGATATTCAAGCTCACTGTGCCTATCCGCCGGTTAAATTGGTGAATAGCTTGGGTGATTTTCTGGCCAAACAGCAAAAAACGCAGTTACGTATCGCTGAAACAGAAAAATATGCTCACGTGACCTTCTTTTTCAATGGGGGTGAAGAACAACCCTATGAGGGCGAGGAACGTATTTTGGTGCCTTCACCAGATGTCGCCACCTATGATCTAAAGCCGGAGATGAGCGCGCCGGAAGTCACCGATAAACTCGTGTCAGCGATTGAGAGTGGTAAGTTTGATTTGATCGTCTGTAATTTTGCTAACCCCGATATGGTGGGTCACACGGGTAACTTTGAGGCAGCGGTTAAAGCCGTCGAGGTGGTTGATCAGTGTATTGCTCGCGTGCTTGAGGCGATGCAGACAGTCGCAGGTGAAACCTTAATTACCGCCGATCATGGTAATGTTGAACTGATGGTCAACCCTAAAACCGGTCAGGCGCATACGGCACATACGCTCTGGCCCGTTGCGTTGGTGTATGACGGCCCCCGTCGAGCTCAATTGCAACTCAACGATGGTGCGTTGTGTGATTTAGCACCAACCTTATTGGCATTGATGGGATTAGAGCAGCCGCTAGAAATGACGGGTCATTCACTGGCTGATATCGGGTAAGGTTCGGTGCCGTTGTTTAAACGGCCTAGTAATATGTCGACACACATATTTAAGGCTTGTGTTATGGCTGTGTTGCTAGCGTTGACGCAGCCGCTGATGGCTGCGCAAGAGAAAGCGACTGCCGCCGAGATTACTTCGCTTAAGAAAACCATCGCTCAGCTGAGTAAGCGTTTGGGCGCATTACAAGGTCAGCAGGCATCGGTGCAACGAGAGGTGCGGCGCACCGATCAGCGCATTGGTGAGTTGGCGAGTGAAATTCTGCGACTCAATACTCAACTGACGAGTGCTGAAGCGCGCTTACGCCGGTTAGAGCAAGATAAACAACCGCTGTTGGCCGAGTTACAGCAACAAGCCGCAGGGCTGGAGCAGCAACTCCGTCAGCAGCATAAAGCGGGACGACAGCCGCGTTTACAGTTGCTGTTGATGCAACGAGACCCCGAACAGGTGTCGCGAATGTTGCATTATTATGATCGTATTAATCAAGCGCTGAGTCAGCGGCTCGCATCATTTCGTGCCGGGTTGCTTCAGTTGGAACAGGCGCAGCAGGCGATTCGGGCTGCGCAGCAAGATATTTTTGATCGCCGCGATTTACTCAAAGCACGGGCTGATGATCTAGAGTCAGTCCGTCAAGAGCGTCGTCAAGTGTTGGCTGAACTGACAACAAAATTGAGTAGTGACAGTCAGAAACTACAAGCGATGCAAGCCGATCAGCAGCGTTTGGAAAAACTGCTAAGGCAGATTCGTCAATCGATAGAGAAAATAGCTATTGGCGATGATGAGCGTGCGTTTACGCAATTGAAAGGGCGGCTGCCGTGGCCGGCACAAGGTAAACTGAGTCGCCGTTTTGGTAGTGTGCGTGATGGTATCCGTTATCAAGGGGTTTTACTGACGCAGGCTGCGGATCGGTCGGTTAAGGCGGTGCATCATGGACGGATCGTTTTTTCCGATTGGTTAAGAGGCTATGGCTTATTGATTATCGTCGATCATGGTGCCGGCTATATGAGTCTCTATGGTCATAATGAGTCACTATTGCGCGATGTGGGTGAATGGGTTTCTGCCGGGGATCAATTGGCCACGGTTGGTCGTAGTGGTGGAAGTAGCGTAGCGGGGCTTTATTTTGCGGTACGTTATAAGGGAAATTCAGTGGATCCGCTTAAATGGCTGGCGAGAAGGTAGCCCGAGCGGTTATGCTGCTTTAATATTTTATCGATGTTAATAAGGATAAACCATGACGCTGAAGCAACAGCTATCCAGCCTAATGAAACCTCTGTTGCTGACCTGCCTAATGAGCGGGGCAGCTACGCCGCTGTTTGCCGCGGACGCTACGCCGACGGATGAGGCGATTAAGAGTATTCCGCTAGAAGAGATTCGCTTGTTTACTGAAGTATTCGAGCGCATTAAAAATAGCTATGTTGAGCCCATCGATGACGCCAAGTTATTGGAAGATGCGGTACGCGGTATGTTGGCGGGGCTTGATCCTCATTCGGCCTACCTTGGGGCGGAAGCATTTAGTGATCTTCAGAGTCATACCAGTGGTGAGTTCGGCGGCTTAGGCATCGAGGTCGGCATAGAGGATGGCTTTATCCGCGTTATTGCACCGATTGACGATACGCCCGCTCAACGGGCGGGGGTTAAAGCGGGCGATTTGATTATTAAGCTTGGCGATCTACCCGTTCAAGGAATGGGGTTGGCCGATGCGGTTAAACTGATGCGCGGTAAGCCCGGTTCTGAGCTGACATTGACCGTGATGCGCGAAGGCGAAGATAAGCCGTTGGAGATTGTGGTGGTACGGGATATTATCCGCGTGACCAGCGTCAAACAGCGAATGTTAGAAGACGGAATTGGTTATCTACGGATTACACAGTTTCAGGTGAATACCGGCAGAGATCTTCAGCTAGCGGTGAAAAAGCTGCAAGCAGAAGGGGAATTGAACGGCGTGGTTTTGGATTTGAGAAATAATCCGGGTGGCGTTTTGCGCGCGGCCGTTGCCGTGTGTGATGCCTTCCTCGATCAGGGTTTGATCGTGTATACCGAGGGGCGGGTGGCGAATTCCGAACTGCGTTACCATGCGACGCAAAAAACCTTGATTGAAAATGAGATACCCCTGGTTGTGTTGATTAATCAGGGCTCGGCATCAGCGTCTGAAATCGTGGCCGGTGCGCTACAAGATCAATCTCGCGCGGTGATTATGGGGGTTGATAGCTTTGGTAAAGGCTCGGTGCAAACGATTTTGCCGCTGACTAAAGAAAGGGCTTTGAAGTTAACAACGGCTCGTTATTACACTCCCTTAGGTCGCTCGATTCAGGCACAAGGCATTGTGCCTGATATTTATGTGGCGGAAGCGGATATTAACCTGAAAGAGTCGGGTAATTTCATTAAAGAGCGGGATTTAACTGGCCACCTTGAAAATGCTGAAGCGGAATTGAACGATCCATCGGCAGCGTTGGTATCGATTGTTGAAAATGATTTTCAGCTTTATGAGGCATTGAACTTACTCAAAGGGCTATCGGTGGTTCGATCTAGTGCTAAATCAACCACCAAGGCCGCCGCTACGGCCATACAAGCTGAGGGGCAGTGATACCTTTTAGCTTATCTCAAACGCGGCTTGTCCGTTATGTGGCACTGCTGTGTTGGTTATCGCTCGGCTCTCAGGCCGCCTTAGCCGATACGGTGCAAGCCCGATTAATGATCATCGTTGATGATATTGGCAATAATCTTGAGCAAGGGGTCGCGGCGATAAATCTGCCGGGCCCTATCGCCTATTCCATTCTTCCTCATACGCCTCACAGTGTTTCGCTGGCTCAATTAGCCTTCCGTCAGGGTAAAGAAGTGATGTTACATGCGCCGATGGCTAATGCGGCTAATTTGCGACTCGGGCCGGGGGCGCTCACCGATACGCTCAGTCAAGCGCAACTACAAAGAGTGTTAGCTGATGCGATCGCGGCGGTGCCGCATGTGACGGGGATGAATAATCATATGGGAAGTTTGCTAACTCAACGCCGTCAGAAAATGGACTGGGTGATGGAAGTGTTGGCACAGCAGGGATTGTTTTTTCTCGATAGCAGAACCACGAGTCAGACGGTCGCTTGGAAATCGGCCTATTCTCGGGGGATTCCTTGGTTGATGCGGGATGTGTTTCTCGATCATGAACAGACGACGGCATTTGTCGATAAGCAGTTTCGCACGGGCCTGACATTGGCGCAACAGCAGGGTTTTGCGGTGCTTATTTGTCATCCTTACCCTGTGACGATTGCTTATCTGCAACAAGCCTTACCGGCGCTTGGTGAGCGAGGCGTGCAGCTGGTTAGTCCGAGCGGCTTTCTCTTACAGCAGGCCGAGGCACGTCGACTGGTGGAGGCTGAGCGAATCGCCTCCGTGTCAGCATCGGCTTGTGTTCAGCAGCACAGCTGCTAAGGTAAAAATCTAGCGTTCTTTAAAGCGGCTAAGGGGTTACTGCGTCAGTAACTGAGGTTGAGGCTGCGATAATAAGCGTTAAGCGCTCTTTCTGAGCGCGAGTAAACGAGACTAGCTTGAAGCAAGCCCTGAAATAGTCAGTCCCGAAATAGACAGTCCTGAGATGCGATGGCAAAGCCTGTCTATCCGAATAACATGCAGCCATCATAGATAAGCTTCATACCCACCGCGATCGTCAGTGTTTCAAAGGCGCGCTTGATCAAGCCATTTCCGCGACTCAAGGCGAAGTGAGTGCCGCTATAAGCGCCAATAATGGCACCGATAATTAATGCGGGTAACCACTGCCAATGAGGGGGGTGTTGCCATGCCACGGTGATGGCGCCACCACCGTTCCAAAAGATGCCAACGAGCACCAGCACATAAGCGACGGCGGATTTATAGTCCAAGCCGAACCAACGCACCAGCCAGAGGGTAACGAATAAGCCGGTGCCCGAGGTAAGTGAACCATTGAGAATGCCAATCAGGCTCAGTACCATTCCACCGATCAGTAGACCGACCGTATCACGATGACGAGGTTCGGCGGAGATCCCCAGCTGAGATCTTAAGACGGAATAAAGCCCTAAGCTGCTGGTGAGTATCCCGAGGCTAAAAATGGTCAGTGATTCGGGTAATCGAAGTACCAGCACGCCACCGAGTATGACGCCGGGAAGGCCGCATGCGAGAATGAAGAGGCAAAAGCGGCGGTCCAGCGATTTTTCACGGAGATGACGCAGTGTGGCGCCAACACCGAGTGCCACACTCGCTACTTTGTGGGTCGCTAAGGCGCTACTAAAACTGAGGCCGAGAAATAACAGCACGGGGAGTTGTAACAAACCGGCTCCGCCGCCAGCCATGGCTGAAAGGCCATTGGCTAGCAGAGAGATCAATAGCAGACTGATTTGTTCGATGATCATGTCAGCGCGAGTCTCGGGTTTCTCTTGCAGCTATGCAGTTAAGCAGTTAAGCCACTCCGCAGACGTTATCGGCTGGCCGCTGAGGCTAAAATACTCCATTGATCGGCCCAATTGTGTGTCGGACGGGCTTTAAATTCCGTCCGCACAAACTGACGAATACGTCCTTCAGCACAGGCCAGCATGAGATTGGCTGTTGCGCCGGTAGGCAGTTCAGTGCGTAAGCCTTCGATTTGTTCCGCGGTGCGCATAATCTGCTTCAATTGCGTTTCCATGCGCTCAAAAAACTGATTAATACGCTGACGTAATCGATCGGTTTCGCCGGACAGTGCATCACCCGTGAGAATACGGGCCATACCTGGGTTTTTCTCAACAAAGGCCAGTAGCAGCGTGAGAATTTGTTCGCACTGCTTCATTGCGTTGGCATCAGAGCTGGTAATGATATTGATGCGACTGAAAACCGTGTCTTCGATAAACGCGATCAAGCCCTCGAACATGCGCGCTTTACTGGGAAAGTGACGATACAGTGCCGCTTCTGAAACGCCCACGTGCTTTGCCAAGGCGGCGGTCGTGATACGAGCCCCAGGATCATTTTCCAGCATCATTGCCAGTGATTGTAAAATTTGTTCCCGTCGGGATGGTTTTGCCTGCGCCTCTACATCCATTATTCTTGTACCTTACGGGTCTGATTGGTGATCAGTGTGCCGACACCTTCATCGGTAAAGAGTTCTAGAATACAGGCGTGCTCGACTCGACCATCGATAATATGTGCGCTGTTGACGCCGCATTTCACCGCACTCAGGGCGCAATCTATTTTAGGTAACATGCCGCCGTAGATGGTGCCATCTTCGATCAATGCATCAACCTCTTGCGTCGTCAGGCCCGTGAGGACATTGCCCGTTTTATCAAGCAAGCCGTTAATGTTTGTCAGCAGAATGAGCTTTTCTGCCTGTAACACTTCGGCAACCTTTCCGGCCACTAAGTCTGCATTGATGTTGTAAGACGCACCGTCACTATCAACCCCAATGGGGGCAATCACGGGGATAAAGTCGGAATTACTGAGCATATCCAGCACTTTAGTATTGATATGATCTACTTCACCGACATGTCCGATATCGATAATTTCGGGCGCCGACATCTCCGGTGATTTATGCTTCACCTTGAGTTTGCGTGCGCCTAGCAACATACCGTCTTTACCGGTTAAACCGATAGCTTGACCGCCATTGCGGTTGATTAAGCCAACGATATCTTTGTTGACCATGCCGCCTAGTACCATCTCTACCACATCCATCGTTTTGGCATCTGTGACTCGCATACCATTGACGAAGTGAGATTCGATGGATAGTTTATCTAATAATTCGCCGATCTGTGGACCACCGCCGTGAACCACAACGGGATGAATACCGATCAGCTTCATCATAACGATATCGCGCGCGAAACTGTCCTTCAGCTTTTCATCAATCATCGCATTACCGCCGTACTTAATGACCACGGTTTTACCAGAAAATTGCTGAATGTAGGGTAGTGCTTCGCTTAGCACGTTAGCGGTATTGATCGCTTCTTTACGTGACAGTGGCATGAGTATTGTCTCTATCTGTAGGGTTTGTGTAGTTTGTAACCGCTAACTCCGGAATTTGCAAGTCAGGTATTAGCGGATTGAGTGTTTGCATCACCGTTTCACTGATACGCTGCAGTGCTGTCACCGTTAAGGCTTCGATTCTTAGGGTTAGCATCGGGGTCGTGTTGGAGGGTCTGATACCGAACCAGCCATCGCTGTATTCGACGCGTAAACCATCGATATCACAGACGCTCGCGGGTGCAAAGTCAGTCTGTTTGAGTGTGTCGATGAGGCTAAATTTATCACTATCGCTAATCGCAATATTGATCATCGGGGTCGCCGGCAGTATTGGGAACGGATCAAACAGTTCGGCGGCTGAGCCGTTCGAGCGGCTCAGCAGTTCTAATAGCCGGATCGCGGCGTAGAGTCCGTCATCAAAGCCATACCATTGCTCAGCGAAAAAAAGGTGGCCGCTGAACTCTCCGCCAAACAGCGCGCCATTCTCCTGCATGCGGTTTTTAATCATCGAGTGGCCACAGCGCCACATATCTGCCTGACCGCCAAGTTGCTTGATTAATAGTCCAATATTGAGAGAGCATTTCACATCATAGACAATCTTGGCGCCGATATGACGTTGCAGCAGATCTTCAATAAACAGACAGATCAGTTGATCAGGGGTGATAATATCGCCTTGATTACTGATGACGGCCAGTCGATCGCCATCGCCATCCAATGCAAGGCCGATATCTGCCTGTGATTGACGCACGCCAGCGATCAAGTCGACAAGGTTTTCAGGTTTTTCTGGATTGGGGTGATGATGAGGAAAGTGGCCATCAACCTCACAATATAGCGGCTCAACATCACAGCCAAATTGTTGCAACAGCTTGACGATTAACGGGCCAGGCACGCCATTACCGCAATCAACGACAACCTTCAGTGGACGATGTAATTGTCGGCCCTGCAATAGACGTGACAGATAAGCGTCATCAATCGTTTGCTGTTGATATGTGCCGTTGCCCGAGGTGAGCTGATCAGCGATACAGCGTTGATAAAGCCCGCTAATCTCATCGCCTGAGAGTGTATGGCCGGCGAGCATGATTTTAAAGCCGTTATAATTCGCCGGATTATGACTGCCTGTGATGATGACGCCAGAGCCCGTCTGTAAGGCATGCGTGGCAAAGTACAGCGCTGGCGTAGGGATCATCCCAAGATCGATAACATCAATACCGCTGCGTAACAAACCGGTAATGAGCGCCTGATGCAGTGTAGGGCTGGATAGTCGTCCATCATAGCCGACACAGATCCTGGTTTGTTGTCTCGCCTGGGCTTCACTACCAATCGCCTGACCGATGAGCGCGCTGCTATAGCGATTAAGGCTATCAGGGTAGATACCGCGGATATCATAGGCACGAAAGATCGCCGGATTAAGTTCCTGTTGTTTCAAGGGTTAACTCTTCTCGGGCATCGGGGTGTGATCAGAACTCAGCGCTGCTTGTTGGATGGCAATGATCTCGATGAGTTGAGCGGCCAATTGTCGTTTGCTGCATAACGGTAACGGCTGTGTCTGAGACTGACTGACGACCGTGACCGCATTATCATCGCTGTTAAAGCCGATATCACTACGAGAGACATCATTGGCAATAATGAGGTCGAGGTTTTTCTGCTGAAGTTTGCTTTGCGCGTAGTGAATCACATCACGGGTTTCAGCGGCAAAGCCGACGGTAAACGGTTTATTATGCAGTGCCGCCACACTGGCAACGATATCGGGATTCTTGATCAGATGGAGTTCCATGATCTCCTCTTTGCCTTTTTTAAGCTTATGTTCGGCAACCGCGGAGGGGCGATAGTCGGCAACGGCGGCGGCCGCGATAAAGATATCGCATTGATCAATATGCTGTAACGAAGCCGTTAACATCTGCGCGGCGCTTTCGATCATGATGCGCTGACACCGAGGCGGTGCCGGTAGGTTGACCGGCCCACTAATTAACGTCACCTGAGCACCCGCATCGAGAGCAGCTTCGGCGAGGGCGTAGCCCATTTTGCCAGAACTATGATTACTGATATAGCGAACCGGGTCGATGGCTTCCCGCGTGGGTCCGGCGGTAATGAAGACGTGTTTACCTGTTAATAGGCCGCGATCAAATAGTGCTGCGGTTTGTTCGGCAATCTCTAATGGATCGAGCATACGCCCAGGGCCGGTATCTCCGCAGGCTTGCTCGCCCACACCAGGGCCGAGTAAACGAATACCTTTTGTCTGTAAGTTAGTGGCATTCGATTGAGTTTGTGGATCGCGCCACATTGCTTGATTCATCGCGGGTGCTAGCACAATAGGCGCGTCGGTGGCTAAACAAATCGTGCTAAGTAGATCATTACCCTGACCACTATTGAGTCGCGCCATGAAATCGGCACTGGCCGGCGCAATGAGGACCATATCGGCCCATTTGGCGAGTTCAATATGCCCCATGCCGGCTTCGGCGTCGGGATCAAGTAGATGCTGATGTACCGGATGACCAGACAGGGCTTGTAACGTGAGCGGTGTAATGAATTCGATTGCCGCTGGCGTCATGACCACCTGCACATCGGCGCCGGCGCCTTTTAATAGACGCGTGAGCTCTGCACTTTTATAAGCGGCAATGCCTCCCGTAATACCTAAAACGATCTGTTTGTTTGTCAGTCTTTGCATACCGGATATCTTTCTATCTGCTTGTTCTGCGGCGGTTAAGGGAGCATAAGATACCACTATCTCCGATCGAGTTACATTCCCGAAGCACTGAAGGGTGGGCTGGTCTACACTGAATCAGGAGGAATATGCTGTGCTAACACAACACAAGGATGTGCAATATGGCGATTACGGATTGGCCGGAAGCCGAGCGGCCTCGGGAAAAACTATTGGCTCAGGGGGCGAGCAGTTTATCGGATGGTGAGTTATTAGCGATTTTTCTTCGTACCGGCGTGAAAGGCTGTAGTGCGGTCGATTTGGCGCGTCAATTACTCACTCAGTTTGGTGGTTTAGGCGCATTAATTCATGCGGATCAGCAGGCTTTTTGTGCTCAACTAGGGCTTGGACCCGCCAAATATGTGCAGTTACAAGCAGTATTGGAGATCAGTCGACGCTGTCAATCAGAGCAATTGCAGCGACATTCGGTACTGACATCACCGGATTTAGTCAGAGATTATCTACAGTTACAGTTGAGTCATCGTGGACGTGAAATTTTTGCCTGTTTGTTATTAGATAGTCAACATCGGGTTATCTGCTTTGAAGAGCTATTTAAAGGCACCATAGATAGCGCGACGGTTTACCCGCGAGAGGTGGTAAAGCTAGCATTGAGTCATAATGCCGCCGCTATTATTCTGGCTCACAATCACCCTTCGGGTGTCGCTGAACCGAGTCTAGCCGATCAGAATATTACCAAACGTATTAAAGAGGCGTTAACGTTGGTGGATATTCGTTTGTTAGATCATATGGTGGTTGGGGCTGGGGTAACGGTTTCGCTGGCGGAAAGAGGGATGATTTGATAGCTAATAAAAGTGATAATTATATAGCCAGTGGCGTTTGTTTTCTGTACAATGCGCGCTCTTCTATCCACCGGTACGGGATTTGAGTCTTTGGTTTGGACGCTCCGCCTGAGGATAATGAAACGCCCCAATTTTTTCTGGGATAGTGCGCTTCAGATCCAATAAGTATCTGATAGAAGTTACATAAACTATAGAGTTAAGGTATTTGTCATGTCTCGAGTTTGCATGGTTACAGGTAAACGCCCTGTAGCAGGAAACAACGTTTCCCACGCATTGAACCGCACACGTCGTCGCTTTTTGCCGAACCTGCACTGGCACCGTTTCTGGGTAGAGAGCGAGCAGAAGTTTGTCCGTCTGCGCGTTTCTTCTAAAGGTATGCGTATCATCGATAAGAAAGGTATCGATGTTGTGCTGGCTGATGTTCGTAAGAACGGCATTAAAGTTTAAGGAGCACGATTATGCGCGATAAAATTAAGATGGTTTCTTCTGCAGGTACGGGTCACTTCTACACCACGACTAAGAACAAACGTACTACCCCTGACAAACTGGAAATGAAGAAATTCGATCCTGTTGTTCGTCAACATGTTATGTACAAAGAAGCGAAGATTAAGTAATAATAATCTTAGCGCTGAAAAAAACCCGGCTGGTCCGGGTTTTTTTGTGCCTGAATAAATCATCACCGATTAATTTGAAGTTGATTGAGTATGCCTGAGCTACCTGAAGTTGAAACGACCCGTCGAGGCATTGAGCCTCATCTTGGGGGTCATACAATTACGGCCTTAACGGTGCGTCAGCCAAAATTACGTTGGCCTATTCCATCACAATTGGCGGAGTGGGTTGTTAATCATCGTATCAATTCAGTTACACGGCGAGGTAAATACCTTTTAATAAACCTGACCGGTGGTGCGATAATGATTCATTTAGGGATGTCTGGTAGTCTCTATATGGTGAATGCCGATCAACCTGCGGCTTATCATGATCATGTCGATCTGTTGCTCGATAGTGGTCAGGCGTTACGGTTAACCGATCCGAGACGATTTGGTTCTGTCTTGTGGCAGCCGCAAGGCGAGACCCATGCATTATTAGAGAAGTTGGGACCAGAACCATTGAGTGATGATTTTTCGGCAGAATATTTACAGCAACGTTGTGCTGGACGAAAACAAGCCATTAAACAATTTATTATGAATAGTCAGGTGGTGGTCGGCGTCGGGAATATTTATGCTAATGAAGCGCTGTTTCGTGCGGGCATTCACCCTAAACGTGCCGCGGGTCATATCGCTGCTGCGAGATTGAATCGGCTGGTGGATGAAATAAAATTAGTGTTAGCGCGTGCCATCGAGCAAGGGGGCACCACCCTGAAAGATTTTGTCGGTGGTGATGGAAAGCCTGGGTATTTTAAGCAACAACTGAACGTGTATGGTCGTGGTGGCGAGTTATGTTGTCACTGTAAATCAACGTTGAAAGAGATTCGTCTCGGTCAGCGATCCACAGTTTACTGTTCGGAGTGTCAGCATTGATGGGAATCATCGAACCTCTTCTAAAGCCAACCCCAACCGGTGGTGAAACTAGTCCAACGCGAGAAGACTTGCAGCGCGCTCTAGGTAGTCAGCCTTTTTTAGCCCGCCGAGAGACTGTTCATATCGGTGAATTGCCGCTCCACTGTGAGATTTACGAGCATCAGTTGGATGCACCTGTGTTGTTATTCCTGCCCGGTATTGGTACCTATGCCGAGCTGTACGCAGAGATGCTCAGCAATCTATCGGATCGAGGCTTTAATGTTGTCGCCATCGATCCGCCTGGGCATGGCTATTCCGGTGGTGAACGCGGTGTGTATTCGGTTGAAAGCGTACAGGCGAGTGTTTCTGAGGTTATTGATGCCCTCGAACAGCGTTATCAAGGCCCCTATTATATTTACGGCTACTCGATCGGCGCTCTGTTAGCGGTTGCGGCGGCAGAGCAGGATGAGCGGATCAGTAAAGTCGTATGTGGCACGCTTTTAACAACAGAAGTTCCACCAGACTTGTTACATCTGCTGGGTTGGCAGTGGACTTGGGGGAGTGCAATGTTGTTTCCATCAGTCAGATTACCGCTGTCGTTATTGGTCGATTATGATCAGTTGTTGGCAGGGCATCCCGCAGGGCGGTTAATCAATCAAGACCCGATGCTGGTGCTGGATTATCCGTTTAAGACCCTTGCCAGCCTGTTTAGTCGTAAAGCGGGTATCATGCAAAAGCGTTATCCCTTTAAACTTGCGATTGTGCAGGGCGATGAAGATGAAGTCTTATCGATCGGCTATGCTCGCCGAGTTGTGTTTGAGGCCGAACAGCCGATCGAGTTGGTGGTAGTGCCGGGTGAAAGGCACATGATGCCTCTGACGGCACCGCGTAAATTGGCGACTGTTATCGCCGACTGGCTGACGGCATAGGTGTGCTTATGCTGCAGATAATCATCAATGGTTAATCATCTAGTTGCGGGTTGTTGTGATATCTAAATCTGCCTCGTTGTTGTGCTCATTTTTTCTCTTGCTGCTATCGTCGTCAGCTGTTGCCGCTATCAACCTGACTGAGGATGAATCTCATTGGTTGGCGCAACATCGCGGATCCATTCGAGTAGGAGTAGTCGAGGTTCCACCCTATCTATCAAATCGTGTTAACGATAACCGTGTTGATGGCTTGGCGATGGATTATCTGCGGCTGATCGATGAAGCCTTAGCCGCGGATTTTCAATATCAGCTATTTGATAGCTATGCGGCATTGCTTAACGCCGCACAAGCGCGTTCTATTGATATCGTGTTTGCTGCGAGTGAGACTAAAGAGCGCCGCCACTATCTAAACTTTACCCGTGAGTACGCACAGCTTTCGAATAAAATATTCGCTCAAAAAGATCACTTTCGTTGGGCGAAGATGGCGGATTTTAATCAGCAACGTTTTGCCGTGCCACGAGGTAGCGCATTAGTCAGTTATATTCGTGATCAGCACCCCAAGGTTAATCTAGTCGAAGTCGACACCCTACGAGAAGCCTTCAATTTACTTGCCGCAGGGGCGGTAGAGGGGGTTGGGGCTTCAGCCTCTGCCGGCTACCTATATTCGGTGAAAGAGGGTATTGATAATATCAGCATCGTGGGTAATGTAGGGCTGGATTATCACATCGCCTTGGCTGCGCGAAATGATCAGCCGATACTGATTGAGCTGTTAGATAAAGGGTTGGCTAATATAACGACACAACAGAAACAGAGTATCGATGATCGTTGGCTACACCCAGAAGACAGTCAACGGATTGATATAGAAACCTTGAAGCAGTGGCTGTTATTCATCGGCTTTGGCTTGACGGTCGTGTTATTGCTGATGCTTCTGTTGTGGAACCGTTCACTTAAACGTGAAGTCTCCTATCGTAAAGAAATTCAAAAAGAGGTGAGCTTTCTTGCCTATCATGATGAATTAACGGGGACTTATAATCGTCAGTTTATGACCGAAACCTTAGCCGAATACACGCGCTTACCCTGCACTGAAGCGCAAACCACCTGTGTCATCTTACTGGGCTTGGATAACTTTAGTTTGATCAATGAATTTTATGGTCAGAAAATAGGCGATTATGTTTTACGACGGACGAGTGAGCGATTGCAGGCGCGTTTGAGTGGCGGGTCCGTCTTATCGCGTAATGGCGGTGATGAATTTGCCGTCGTGTTGAGGCAATCAGCGGACCGTCTGTCCCTGAGCCATTTTGCCGATCGTTTAATCGCTGAAATGAGTTTGCCGATCGTTTCTGGCGATCAGAGTTTTGCCTTAACGGCAACGGCGGGTATATCGATTCAAACCGCTGAGCTTGATGATCCTCTGCGCTTGCTGGAACAGGCGGATCTCGCGTTACATGAAGCAAAAAAGAAAAATGCCGGCAGTTATTTGTTTTATGCATCGGAGATGAGTGATCAGCTCTATGAGAATCAGCAGTTGGTTTTTGCCTTAGCCGAGGCGCTATCATCGGATCAATTTTATCTGGAATATCAGCCGCAAATGGCGTTACTTAAGGATGAAGTGGTTGGCTTTGAGGCGCTGGCTCGCTGGCAGCATCCGCAGATGGGGAATATTCCGCCGGATAAATTTATCCTCTTGGCTGAGCAAGAGGGGCTGATTGTTACCCTCGGTGATCGGGTGCTACAGCTGGCTTGTCAGCAGGGTTGCGTATGGCTAGCGCAAGGGTTGGTGTTTCAGCGCATAGCCGTCAATGTCTCGGTGAAACAGTTCGTTGAATCCGATTTTGCCAGTAAAGTATTAAATACGCTTGAACAGAGCGGCTTTCCTGCAGAAAAGCTTGAGCTTGAAATTACCGAGTCGGTTTTTCTCGGCGATTTAACGCAGGCGAAAGAGACCATGAGCAAGCTGACCCATCAAGGCGTATGTTTCTCAATTGATGATTTTGGTACGGGCTTTTCATCGTTACTCTACCTGAAAGAGTTGCCGGTGCTGAAACTTAAGCTCGATCAAGGGTTTATTCAAGGGATCACGCATGACCATTCAAGTTTGCAGATCGTTAAAGCATCGCTGCAGATGGGCAGTGCCCTAAATATGGATGTCATTGTGGAAGGGGTGGAGACCCGTGAAGAATATCAAACCCTCGTCAATCTAAAGTGTGAGCATGCGCAAGGTTATTTGTTTAGTCGGCCGCTCAAGCCGCAATTAATTACTGCCAAACTGTTGTCCCAGATTACGCAGTCAGAGAATTCGGCCTCACGCACCGAGGCTGTCACTGAAGCTGTCACTGAAGCTTAAATAGTTGTTCACTACTTTGTCATAGTTTTTGACCGAAAATGTTGTCAAACAGCAAACATTGGGTCTAGAAGTATGAATGCATTACAGCAGCGTATAGTCGCTTACGATACGACACTGTACTACCTCTGTTTTAGCACTTGCCGGTTACCGGTGATGCCGATCATCAGTCGCTTCATTTCCAAGTTGGGGGATGGAGGGCTTTATCTGATGATGGGCTTATTGATCGGTTGGCTAGAACCGATCAATGGGGCTGAATTTTTACTCGCCGGATTGCTAGTATTCACGATTGAACTGCCTGTCTACCTGCTGCTCAAGCAACTGATTAAACGGGATCGCCCCTGTGATCGTTTCGCTGATGTGACGCCTCAAATTACGCCTGCCGATAAATTTAGCTTGCCATCGGGTCATGCGGCTGCTGCATTTGTGTTTGCAACGCTGCTCAGTGTTTATTACCCAGCATTCATGTTGCCTGCTTATACCTTAGCCGCATTGATTGCCTTGGCGCGTGTGTTTTTGGGCGTACATTATCCTAGCGATATTATTGCCGGTGCGCTGTTGGGATTGCTCTCTGCGGTGATCGGCTTAAATCTGCTTGAGTTGTTTTAATCTCGCTATTAATCAATCGTGTGGGTGATCTGTCATGAAAATTCTTTACGCTGTACAGGCGACCGGCAATGGCCATATAACGCGAGCGCGAGTGATGGCACCTGCGTTGCAGCAAGCGGGCGTTGAGGTCGACTTTTTATTCAGTGGCCGCTCAGCCGATAAGCTTTTTAATATGGAGCCTTTTGGGGATTATCAACTGCGCCGAGGGCTAACGTTTATCGTCCGCGATGGAGTCATAGATCGTTGGGCGAGTTTGAAACACAATAACCTAGTGCAACTCATAAAAGATATTCGGTCGCTGGATCTGCAGGAATATGATCTGATTATCAGTGATTTCGAACCCATTTCCGCTTGGGCCGCCAAGTTACAGAATAAGCCCTGTATCGGTATTGCTCATCAATATGCCTTTAGGTATCCACTCCCAGGGCCTAAGGTTGGGCGCATCATGATGCCAATGATTTACTTTTTTGCGCCGGTGCAGCAGAGTATAGGGTTACATTGGCATCACTTCGATGGACCTATTCTACCACCGCTGATCGAGCCTCAGCCCTATCCAATTACTCAGCAAGAGGGCATGATTTTAGTGTACTTGCCCTTTGAAACGCGGGCACAGATCCGCCGCTGGCTAGCACCGTTGCATGATTATACGTTTCATATTTATAGCGATATCGATCAGCCTGAAGATGAAGGTCATCTGTTATGGCGGCCGTTATCTCGTGAAGCCTTTCGTCGCGCGCAGGCGAGTTGTGAAGGAGTCATCGCTAACAGTGGTTTTGGGTTATCCAGTGAGGTGCTGCAAAGTGGTAAAAAACTGCTCACCAAGCCTTTATCTGGGCAGCCTGAGCAACAGTCGAATGCAGCCATACTGAAGAGTTTAAGGCTTGCAGACGTCTTTAATGAGCTTACCGCGGAGCAATTTTATCGTTGGACCCGTCAGCCTTCACCTAAAGCCATCGTGTATCCCGATGTGGCGGCGTCATTGGCGGGTTGGATCGCTGAAGGCTGCAAGCGCAGCGCGGCACAGTTGGCGCAAAGCTTATGGCAAGATGTTTGATTCGCGGATATACCACTCGTTCGTTCTTTCATCACGGTTTGCCAGGTTTTAGCACTATGGCAGGCATAAAAAAAGAGAGCACTTTGGGTAAAGTGCTCTCTTCTTACATCTTTTTACATGCTTAGGTTATTCATAAATCCATTTGCTGATGAAATCTATTCGGCTCCCTGCCGTGACATCCTTGTATCCCTTTTCATCATATAACCAAGCAACAGTCCATTAAACGACAATCCTAATTTGTCTTTCCCTCATCCTTGAAGGCGATCGATCCGTCAAAAACAGTATCCTATCTTCAAGCGGTGAGAACCATAGGAAAAAGTCTTATTTCATCATCCAGGGAATGATACTGATGATTGCAGACGAAAAAAAAGAGCACTCAGTTCCCCTTGAGTGCTCTCTTCGTATGGCATCCATTCTCCGTGCGGTTAATCCTAGGCTTCATGCCAGCAATCCATGCTTCCTGATCCGCTTATCTTGGCCTTCCGCTGTTCAATCCTGAACGATTAATCTTCCTGAGATATATAGTGAATGAAGTGCTGTTGAGTGAATATAGGAAAAATTCTTATTTTTACGTTTTCTTGTGCTGCAAAGCGCGTGTCACTTAAGGCTATCTTACGTCTATTTCGATTGTTGGATGGACATCTCTAGAGCTTACACATAAACTAGTTGCCATCTTGTCGGGGTGCCCTTGGGGCTGAGAGTTGGACGATGACGTCCAATAACCCGCGAACCTGATCCGGTTAATACCGGCGTAGGAAATCGAGATAAACCGTCCTGCTGTATTTTTTTTGTACTCGGTTTAGCTCACAAGCTGGATCTGTACAGATGCCTGAAAAAAATATTCTCATTGCACTGCTTATGACACCTTTGTTGACGGGTGTCGGTGATCGCCGAACAGCGTATGCTACCGTGAGCAGGCTCTATTTTATCATATTGCTCGATCGCCTCGTTAGCGTCACTCAGTATAACGGTGTGCGATGGCTTAATCGCGCCATCAATAGACTTAAAACCCGTTTACTTTCTCCTTTAATACGCATGATCTCTTATCTGCCCGAGGTGACGCTAGGCTCCGCGGCTAGTAAGTCTTACCCCCTCAAATCTCACTCCCTTAAACCGCAACTCTTCGGTTTTATAACCGGGAGGCTCGAACAGCCGTGGTTGTTCAACACTCAGAGGATAACGCTGCAGCAGTCATTATTGGATCGAACGGTCTCGGTTATCGATCGTTGAGCCATTAGGTCGAGATTATTTTAGCAATATGAGTAACAGACTTTAGAGAGTCAACGCTTATAAAAAGAAACTTAAAAAGCAGGTGATACGATGTCAGAAAATCAAACGGTTTTAAGTCGCAGCGCTCAGGTTGATGAAGCCTCTGTGCAACCCTTTCCCAACTCTCGTAAGGTGTATGTGGAGGGTTCTCGTCCGGATGTACGGGTGCCTATGCGAGAAATTGCACTGGATGATACGCCAACCGACATGGGCGGTGAAAAGAATGATCCGCTTTATGTTTACGATACCTCCGGTCCTTATACCGATCCTGAAGCAATGATTGATGTGCGTAAAGGTTTGACGCCTTTGCGGGCGGGCTGGATTGCCGAGCGCAATAATACGCTACGTTTGGATGGATTGAGCTCAGAGTATGGTCGTGCACGGGAACAGGATCTGCGTCTGGATAGTCTACGTTTCGAACTCACCCGCAAGCCGTTGAAGGCCAAGCCTGGCGAAAACGTCACGCAGTTGCATTATGCGCGTAAAGGGATCATTACCCCGGAGATGGAGTTTATCGCCATCCGTGAGAATATGAAGCTGGCTAAGTCTCGTGCTCAAGGCAATATTGTCGCACAGCAGCATCCAGGCCATAGCTTTGGTGCGCAGCTTCCTGATGAAATCACCGCTGAATTTGTGCGTCAGGAAGTGGCCGAAGGTCGAGCGATTATCCCTGCTAATATTAACCACCCTGAACTCGAACCGATGATTATCGGGCGAAATTTTTTGGTGAAAATTAACGGTAATATCGGTAATTCGGCGCTCAGTTCTTCGATCGAAGAAGAGGTCGAAAAGATGACTTGGGGCATTCGCTGGGGTTCCGATACGATTATGGATCTATCGACCGGTAAGAATATCCATGAAACACGGGAATGGATTCTGCGTAATTCACCGGTGCCAATCGGTACCGTCCCTATCTATCAGGCGTTAGAAAAAGTCAGCGGTGTGGCTGAAGATCTGAATTGGGAAGTGTTCCGTGATACCTTGATCGAGCAAGCCGAGCAGGGGGTTGATTACTTTACCATTCATGCCGGTGTCCTGCTCCGCTATGTGCCGATGACGGCGAAACGCATGACCGGTATTGTGTCCCGTGGCGGCTCAATTATGGCGAAGTGGTGTTTGGCACATCATGAAGAAAACTTCCTCTATACGCACTTTGAAGAGATCTGCGAGATCTGTAAAACCTACGATGTGTCTTTCTCGCTCGGCGACGGTTTACGTCCTGGTTCCGTTTATGATGCCAACGATGAAGCGCAGTTTGCCGAGCTGGAAACCCTAGGTGAATTGACCAAAATCGCTTGGCAACATGATGTACAGGTGATGATTGAAGGTCCTGGGCATGTGCCGATGCATATGATCAAAGAGAATATGGATAAGCAACTGACCGAGTGTCAGGAAGCACCATTCTATACGTTAGGGCCACTGACCACGGATATCGCTCCGGGTTATGATCATATTACGTCGGGTATTGGCGCGGCGATGATCGGCTGGTATGGGTGTGCGATGCTCTGTTACGTGACCCCTAAAGAACACCTAGGCTTGCCGAACAAAGATGATGTCAAGACCGGTATTATCACCTATAAGATTGCGGCGCATGCTGCCGATTTGGCTAAGGGACACCCAGGTGCGCAGATTCGTGATAATGCCATGTCTAAGGCGCGTTTCGAGTTTCGTTGGGAAGATCAGTTCAATATCGGTCTCGACCCTGATACCGCACGTGCGTATCACGATGAAACCTTGCCGAAGGAATCCGCTAAGGTGGCGCATTTCTGTTCAATGTGCGGGCCGAAGTTCTGCTCGATGAAAATCTCTCAAGAAGTGCGTGATCTGGATGAGGCGCAGGTTGCATCGATGCAAGCGGCGGCTGATAAGGGGATGCAGGAAAAATCTCAGGAGTTCAAGCAAACCGGCGCTGAGATCTACCATAAAGTATAAAACTGAAGAGCGCTTCGATGCTGCGCTAATCTGCCGACTGCCTTGGCAAGCAGTCGGCTTGATTGACTAGTCGTGCTAATCGAACCATATTTGCATCAATTCGTCGGGCTATGGGCTCGACGTTAAAGTTGTTTTAGAACCTGTTCGAAGAGTGTCAGATGGTTCGTCAGTGTTTCGCTATGCGCCTTTGTAATCAATCCGCCTTGTTGTTCTAACGCACCAATCATCATCAGATTATCGGCCATATCAAAACGCTCAATGCTAAAGCCTTCGGCATCGGTAAGGCTACCATCGATTCTATCGCTATAGAGACGTCCATCTAGCGAGTAACCCCACACCGGTTTGTTCAGCGCGGTGAGATAACCCATCTCAAATGCCGTACCGACATCCATGCTCGGGCCTCTAAAAGGGGTCATATTAGCGATAATCAAATCACAGCGATTCATCAGTTCAATATTCGCTCGATAAATCGCTAGTCCTGCTTGATAGGGCGATAGCGAGGAGAGATCAAGGCTGTTATCGAGGGGAAATAGCCCCGTAAAACCGTATCGCTGACACAGCTTTTTTTTCGCCGCCCCCAGCTCGATGGCATTGGGCCAGAACACATCTGGGCCTGCAAGATAGATGCTCGGGGTGCTCATATTACTCCTCCAGCAAAGGATGACCTTTAGGCAGTTGACGGCTTATCCACAGGGCGAGTTTATGCTTCATGTTAGGCTCGCTTTCATCGCCTTTAGCCAACGGTTGAATGAGTTTATCGAGTACCAGGAGACGGTAAATGGCGGTGACTTTATTACTGGCGCTATCGGTCGCTTCAAGCTGTCCTGCGCCGCGCTTTTGCATATAGACCCCACCAATACGAATGGCCTCTTTTACCAGTTCAGCTTCATGCTTTAGCTTTTTCATTGTTCTCTCCAGCGCACTTATCGGGAATCTTATTGAAAATGGGCTGACACTATCGCATAGCAAGCGGAGTAGGGTAAATACATATAAGCGATATTAGTGGAATGAGCTATCGGGATGAATCCATCCCGATAATCGTCTGCGGGTGTCTTAGTGACTGATCATGCCGTGAGGCTTTTCTGACATCACTTGTTTAAAGGTGGATTGGGAAAAACAGAGCAGCTCTTGATGATCACCGGCTTCCATGTAGCAGTCGGGTTCATGCGCTAAGTGATCATCCCAGATCACCGGCATATTATAGGCTTGCCCCAGCGCGGGGACTGCGCCTTTAGTACAATCACCGAAGAGGATTTTGACATCCTGTTGTGCGGCGGGTGAAAACACTCGCCCCAGTTGTTGATTGATAGCATATAGATCGACCCGTCGATCAGAGGGGACCACCGCCATCATAAAGCCTTCATCATCGTTGAGCACGACACCTTTTGCCATTTGTCGTACAGGCACCTGCGCGGCCAAGGCAGCGCTGAGGGATGTTTCAGTATAGGGATGACGAATCAAGCGATAGGGGATATCGCCTCGATTGAGGAACTTTTGCAGGGTTGGAGATACAGGCATTTAAATAACCTCCTTCAGAGTCAATCAGGGGCTCTGAACGCTGTTGCAGGCGGACACTGTTTATCCGCCTAGTACATCGAAGGATAGTCCAGAAATAGGTATACTGGGAGATCACTTTTCAACCATCACGGCATCTCTATGAAATACAGTATTATTCCGGTGACTCAATTCCAACAAAACTGCACCTTGCTGTGGTGCGAAACGAGTAAAAAAGCGGCGGTGGTCGACCCCGGTGGTGATATTGATAAGGTATTGACGACGCTTGAGACGTTAGGGCTGCAATTGGAAAAAATACTCCTGACGCATGCGCATATTGACCATGCGGGTGGCACGGCTGAGCTAGTAAAGCGCACCGGTGTGTCGATTGAGGGGCCTCATATCGGGGATCAATTCTGGATCGATGGGTTAGCGCAACAAAGTCAGATGTTTGGTTTTCCTGAGGTTGCCTCCTTCACTCCAGACCGTTGGCTGAACGATGGTGATAAAGTTACGGTGGGTAATGAAACACTCGAGGTACTGCATTGTCCGGGCCATACCCCTGGCCATGTGGTGTTTTATAGCCCAGAGAGTCAACTGGCGCAGGTCGGGGATGTGCTGTTTAAGGGCTCCATTGGCCGTACAGATTTTCCTCAAGGGGATCATGCGACCCTGATCGATTCGATTAAAGCTAAGCTATTCCCGCTAGGTGATACGGTCGCCTTTATTCCCGGTCATGGGCCGATGTCGACCCTAGGACACGAACGTCAAACCAACCCGTTTGTCAGCGATCATCGCGGTTAATGGGTTTTGTCAGTGGTCGAGACTCCGCCACTGACGATAAAGGTGGTGACTTTTCCGGAACTGACGTTCAGCGGCACAATCAAGTCTCGAGGAACGATGATTAAGTTGCCTGAAAAATTATAGGAATCCGGTAGGTACACAGATACATCTTCATCTAAACCAAAGCTACGCATATCTTCACAGGTAATGAAACCCATCACCTTGATGGTTTTTTCTCGGTTGAGGTAGACCAGCACCGGTTTATCAAAACTTTTCTGATCCCCTAATAGCGCTTGAAATAGATCTTTGAGGGAGTTGTATAGCAGTTTCACCACGGGAATCCGTTCCATCAGTGCGCCGATGATATCCATCAAAAAGCGAGTCAGATAGAGAGAGCCGGCGATACCGGTGAGAATGATGATGGCAACGGTGAGGAGAATTCCCAGTAGCGTTTCGGTGGCGTCTGCCTGCAGGCCGGGAATAAAGTAACTGATGAGTGAGCCTACGGCCGAAAAGAGTGTCTCATCTAGCGCGGTGAAAATGAGGAAAACGAGATAGATCGTCAGCACGAAAGGCAGCAAAATCAGTAAGCCTTGAAAGAAAAAGCGTAATAGCATCGCCATTAAAAGTGCTCCTGTCGAAAGTTAACGTGAGTGGGCTTTAGGGTCATATGTTCGAGTAAGACGGCGTGAATGCCTAATCCAACGCAGTCGATTGTTGGTATTCAAACGATTGCATCTCCGTTAGGCGACTGTATGTGCGGGCAAATTCAAACAATAGACTGCCCTCACCGTAGAGCTGTTCCAATGGCACTTCAAGGCTGAGAAATAAATTAATGTTACGGTCGTAAAGTTCATCCACCAAGCTGATAAAGCGGCGTGCCGGATCATCCATGTTGCCTAATAATACCTGTCGGTCACCGGCTTTTACCGCTTCGACACCATCCTCGGTACCGCGAGCTTTAATCTGCTCACGACGATGACTCCCTAAGGGCGGAATCTGACTGACAAAGACATGCTCAAATCGGTTAGCGATATCGATGTAATCCATCTGACTACGGGCACCCATACAGATATGTTCAAACTCAAACCAGATACAGTTAGCGCTTATACCCCGTACCGGTATCGTACGCTGTAATATTTCAACTTCATCGGGGCAGGGCGGCGTTTGGCTTAACTGAGAGTAGTATTGGGTCAGTTGTTGTTCGCTATCGGGGTGTGGATCGTCAGGGTGAAAAATACACGGCGCGGGGGTGAGCGTGCGCAGCCTATGATCGGTCTCACCGGCTAGATTAAAGACCTGCATCTGCTGTTTGATCATCGCGATAATCGGCTTAACTCGATCTTCAAACAGCGGATCTTTACACAGCTTATCGGGTGGTCTGTTCGAGGTGGTAATCAGAATAACCCCCTGCTTGAGTAGGCCCTTAATGAGTTTTCCGAGAATCATGGCGTCGGCAATATCATTGAGGAAAAATTCATCGAAGCAGATCAATCGATATTGACGCGCCAGTCGAGTGGCAATCAACGTCAGTGGATCTGATTGCCCTTGCAAATCACCTAGCTGCTGGTGAATCTGTGCCATAAAACGGTGGAAGTGATGGCGCAAGCCGATGCCATCATCGAGATGGGCAAACAGAAGATCCATTAAAAAGGTTTTACCGCGTCCCACCGGTCCCCATATATAGAGGCCTTGCGTTTGGTTTTTCTTGGTGCCGCCTGACTGCAAGCTTTGATAGATTCGATTCAGCGCTAGCGCTAATAATTGCTGCTGCGAGTCCTGTTGATAGCCGTTGCGACAAAGCGCCTGATGGTAAATATCGATAAAGTCGTTTTGCATCACTGAAGTTCCATGTATAACAGCAGCATGATAATGGTTTTCCCAAGCATATAGATAGGTTAATCTTCCTGCCTCTGGCGCTAGGGGAACAATATGCATAACAATTTTCAGTCATTGGTCATCGGTTCTATGCCGGATGAACAGCAACGTATTAGCGATGTGCTTGAGGCGGGTGTTGAGCAGCCGCAAGTATTGCTGTGGCAGTATGATCAAGCGGCCATTATTTTGGGTTGCTCGCAGCGCCCCGATGAAGGGCAGCAGTGGCGAGCAGAGCGCGCGGGTTATCCATTGATGCGACGTCGTTCCGGTGGCGGTGCGGTATTTGCTGGGCCTTGGATGTTAAGTGTGACAGTGTTTATTCCAACCGAACATCCGTTAGCAAAACAGAATATTATCGAGATTTTTTCTTGGTTCGAGCATATTTGGGTCGATACCTTGATGGCCTGTGATATTCCTTGCCGAGGGGTTGATCAGGCGATGATTGAACAATCGAAAATAATCAGTCAACAGGAAGATGTAAAGTGGGCCTGTTACGCGTCGTTATCACACGGTGAAGTCGTCAGCCCCGATGGGCGCAAGTTGGTAGGATTAGCGCAGATTCGTAAGCGCAAAGGCATCGCGCTGGTGAGTGGGTTACATCTATCGCCATGTGATTGGCAGCAGTTGAGTTCAATTGTGGTGGATAACCCACAGCGGGGGGATACTTTGGCAGGACTCAATAGCGATGCGCAGAGTTTATCGGGTATTGCTGTGGAACAGTTACTGCCTCGCGTGATCGATGTATTGATGCAGCGAGTGTCAGCGGCGTTTGAACAGAAAACAGCATAAGCTGTTTTCTGATGTTAAGGGTGTGTAACCTTGTAGCCTCGCTCAGCAAGACCTATTTGTGGAGCAATTGAGCCAGCGTCACCAGCTCGGGGTTAAGCGGCTTTTGCTTCTCTACAATATCTAATAGCGGGGTAGCCGTAATTTTACTATTGAGGATACCCACCATAATATCGCTAAACCCAGCAAGTAAATAAGTCACCGCCGAGGCGCCAAGGCACGATGCCAGTACGCGATCGTGTCCTGTAGGGCGACCGCCTCGCTGTATATGGCCGAGAATACAGACGCCAGCGGTTTGTCCATCGAGCTCTAGCTGTCGTGCTAAGCGATAGGTTAACCCAGGTTTAGGTCCTTCAGCGACAACAATAATACCACTACTGCCACGCCCTTCAGCTCGTTGATTAGCCAGTGTAAAACTCAGTGTTTCAAGTTTAAAGTCGATCTCTGGTACGATAATCATTTCCGCCCCACAAGCGACTCCGACTTGCGAGGCAATATGTCCTGAGTTTCGCCCCATGACTTCAACCAGAAAAATACGTTCATGGGATACTGCTGTATCACGAATTTTATCGATCGCTTCGAGTGCCGTATTGAGTGCCGTATCGAAGCCGATAGTATCGTCAGTGCCATAGATATCATTATCGATGGTGCCGGGTAAGCCGATCACAGGGATACCGGACTCATGGGTGAGTAGATGAGCACCGGTGAGGGAGCCATCGCCGCCAATCACAATCAATCCACCGATACCATGTTCTTTTAGAATCTCAGCGGCTTGACGGCGCACGATGGGGTCTTTGAACGCTTCACAGCGATCACTTTTTAGGAGGGTGCCGCCTCGTTGAACGATATTGGAGACATCATGGCTTTTTAATTCAAAAAGGTCGCCGATGATTAAGCCGCTATAACCCTTATTAATACCAAATACTCGAACGCCTTGATTTAACGCGGCCCGCGTCACACTGCGAATCGCGGGATTCATGCCGGGCGAATCACCCCCGCTGGTCATCACCGCGATAGCACTAATACTGCTGTTTTTTGTCAGTTGAGGAAGATGATACATAGCGAGCCTCCGTAAACAGTGATTGAGTTAATATTATGCAGATCGTTGGAATAGACAATAGGTTGCTACGCTTTTTGGTTAATTAATGGCAACACGGCCTAATCACTGCTAAACAGTATAAAAACACACCATGACAATTAAAGTGTAATGAATCCATGCCAAGCTGACGCGATTGCTCGCCTTATACTAGAAGGCTTTAATGCCTATCGGCAGCAGTTTCGGGCGCTTACCCGTCAGGCAAACGTGTATTTTGAAGCGGCTGATTGGCACGCTATTCAACGTTTATCGACTCAGCGAATAGATCTTTATAACACCTTGGTCGATCAGGTGAGTGGTAAAATCGAGGCAGAGATGAATGCTGGCCTCAACAATGCATTGTGGATATCGATCAAGGCTGACTATCTTATTAAAATAGCTCAGCAGGTGGACGCCGAGTTAGGCAAAACGTTTTATAACTCTATTTATTGTCGCTTACGTCAACATCGACAGATCGATGATCAGTTTATGTTTATCGATACTCAGTGTCCGGCCGATGATAACGCCGTTATTGCGGACCTCTATCGTACCTATACCCTGCGTCATGGGTTGCTAGCGTTTATTCATCAGTTACTCGAGGATTACCGTTTTGGCATTCCTTGGGAGAATAAGCGGCGGGATATCAGTCATCTACTACGTTATATTGGTACGCATCTAGCTAATGAGATCGTCAATGATGATGCGGTCGTACACGTGATTCGAAGCCGTTTTTATCGCAATAAAGGCGCCTATATCGTCGGACGAGTGACGTTATCGACCCGCTCTGTACCTTTCATATTGCCGATATTGAATAATGAGGCAGGTGGCGTCTATATCGATACCGCGTTGATTGATGAAAATGATGTGTCGATTATCTTTAGTTTCACGCGCACTTATTTTTTAGTTGAAGTCGATCACCCCTCCGCCCTGATCCACTTTTTACACTCCCTTATGCCCATGAAATCGATAGCCGAACTTTACAATGCGATTGGGTTTTATAAGCAGGGTAAAGCGGAATTTTATCGCGGTTATATCGAGCACTTAGCGAATTCTAGCGATCAGTTTAAGGTTGCGCTGGGGACAAAAGGGATGGTGATGACCGTGTTTACATTACCCTCCTATCCGGTGGTGTTCAAAATCATCAAGGATCGATTTGCAACCTCCAAAAAGATCACTCGAGCGGGCGTCATGGGTAAGTATGAATTAGTGAAGCGGCATGATAGAGCGGGGCGGATGGCAGATACACAGGAGTTCGTTAATTTTTCGCTGCCGCGAAAGCGCTTTTCCGATGCATTACTTAACGAGCTATTAGACGTAGCGGCGTCATCGATCGATGTGGTTGATGATCTGGTTGTGATTAAGCATTTATGGATTGAGCGACGTATGATTCCGTTGAATATCTATCTCGATGAGATGCTACGACAGAATAACGAGCAGGCGATCTCATTAGCCATTAATGAGTTTGGTCAGTGCATAAAAGAGCTAGCCGCGGCCAATATTTTTGCCGGTGATATGTTTTTTAAAAACTTTGGCGTGACGCGACATGGACGAGTTGTCTTTTATGATTACGATGAGATTATGTATCTAACGGAATGTCAGTTTCGCTACATACCAGAACCGCTATATCCTGAGCAAGAGTTAGCGGCCGAACCCTGGTATTCGGTTTCTGAAAAGGATGTATTTCCAGAAGAGTTTGGTTTATTGACCGCTTGCGATCAACGCATCAGAGAAACGTTTAATGGGCTGCATGGTGATCTGTTAGAACCGGGCTGGTGGATTGATATGCAGGTGAAGGTAAAGCAAGGTACTATTATCGATCTCTTTCCGTATCGAAATCGGTGTCGATTTCATCGTCAAGTGTCTAGCTAAAGGGGCGCTGAATCATCATCGTGGTAAAAGCAGCAGGCGTCATATGATAAATCATTATTACTGTTATAATCAGCGTGAAAATAGGGTGCTGATAAACAATCAAAGGAGTGGGCTATGGCTTTTCGCAATACAATAAACGCATTAGTGATCGCATTGGGGCTGGGTGTGGCGTCAATGGGTGCTATGGCGGCTGCACCTATAAATGAAGTCATTACCATAGGTACCGGTGGTGTTACCGGTGTTTACTACCCTACGGGAGGGGCTATCTGTCGACTGGTTAACAAAACCAGAGCAGACCACGGTATACGTTGTTCAACGGAAAGTACCGCAGGTTCGGTCGCGAATCTAGAAATGCTAGCCGATAAAGAGCTTTCTTTTGGTATCACTCAGTCTGATCGGCTGGCACAGGCCTATAACGGCACAGAGCAGTTTGCCAAATCTGGCGCTAATCATGATCTCAAAGCGGTGTTTGCTATCTATTCTGAGCCACTCACGGTGCTATCGCGTGCCGGAAGTGGTATTCACAAGTTTGACGATTTAAAAGGAAAAAAAGTCAATGTAGGGGTTCCAGGTTCGGGTCAACGCGGCACCATGGATCTGTTAATGAAGGCTAAAGGCTGGAGTAAGCAAGACTTTGCGCTTGCGGCTGAATTGACTGCATCCGCACAAGCCAGTGCGCTGTGCGCGGGTGACATTGATGTAATGGTTTATCTCATCGGACACCCGAGTAATGCCGTTAAAGAAGCCACCACATCTTGTGATAGTGTGCTGGTTGATGTGAGTGGTCCGGTGATTGATAAGCTAGTAATGGATAATGACTATTATCATTTAGCTGAAATACCCGGTGGCTTATATCGAAATAATGATCGGCCAATCAAAAGCTTTGCTGTAGAGAGTCTGTTGGTTGCCTCAACAGACCTATCGGATGAAGTGGTCTATCAGTTAGTTAAATCAGTATTCGAAAGTTTTGATATCTTTAGAAAGCTACATCCCGCCTTTGCCGATCTGAATAAACAGGAGATGGTTACTGCTGTCGGTTCGACACCCCTGCATCCAGGGGCGATAAGATACTATAAAGAAGCAGGTTTGCTCTAAGGCGTTCAAAGGTAAGCTGCCCAAGGGGTATGCCAGCACGACGCTAGCATGCCCTCAGGGTACACATCGCGATTAACCTCAGAATCAATAATCTTTGTAGCGAGCAACGCCCCCGTCGCGATTAACTCCAGAACCAACAATCTTTGTAACGAGCAACGCCCCCGTCGCGATCAACCTCAGAATCAACAATCTTTGTAACGAGCAACGCCCCCGTCGCGATTAACCTCAAAACCAACAATCTTTGTAGCGAGCGACGCCCCCGTCGCGATTAACCCTAGAACCAACAATCTTTGTAACGAGCAACGCCCCCGTCGCGATTAACTCCAGAACCAACAATCTTTGTAGCGAGCGACGCCCCCGTCGCGATAAAACCTGATTTAATCACCAACGCGCAGCAACCTTTGTAGCGAACGCCGCTGGCATGCCCTCTGGCTATCCCGCCGCGATTAACCCCCAGCTCTTAAAAGAACCCTCGTTACTCACAATTCACGCTTTCGTAACAAATTTTTCACTTTTTCGTGCTGTCCCTGTTGACTCTCTGCCTGTCCGGTGTAGAATGCGCCTCCTCGCTTGAGACAGCCACCGGAAACGGTCG
>NZ_JAUOQE010000059.1 GCF_030547545.1 Amphritea sp. 1_MG-2023 | reverse complement strand
ACTCTTCATAAAAGCCTAGGAAGGTCATCAGCTCCAGCCTAACCCCCGCTACCAACGTAATAATTAAAGGTGTGTCGTCTGACATGCCTTTTTTTGTGCCTGAAATTTGGCGCATAGAATATCGTTAGGAAAGCGTCGGGCTCGACTCTTCATAAACGCTAGGGAAGGTCGTCAGTTCACAAGTTGTGCTTTAGCGCGTAACTTGCATCAAGGTGTGCAGCACCGAAGCCCGAAGGGGCATAACCGCCGACAGGCTGTTATGAATAAACCTGGCCCCGCTACCACAACGGAAAGATAAGCTAATCGAAAGGTATGCCTTTTTCTGTGTCTGAAATAAAGTACATATGCGTTACAAGAAAGGCGTCGGGCTCGGCTCTCCATAAATGCTCAGGAAGGTCGTCTGTTGACGGGTTGTGCATAGAGTGCAGCGGGTATCAAGATAGGCAGCGCCGAGGCCTTTAAGCGTGAAGCGTCATCGTCGACGGACTGTTATACATACGGCTATACACGATGACTCTGAGCTTCTTATTGAGTTTCTTCTTGGGCTTTTAGTCGAATAGGGTGAGAGCTATTGTTTGAGTGGGTTAGGGGATCATCTTCTCGAGATCCGCTTTGCGAATAACGTGGCAGTAGATCATATTGATAATTTCCAGTTCCCGTTGATGAATCTCATCGGTAGCGGCAGCACAACAATCATCGACCACCAGAACATCAAAGCTTTCATCGGCAAGGCTTCGTACGGTTGAGGAGATGCATTGATCGGTAAAAATGCCCGCGACAATGACCTTTTTAATACCCATATTATGCAGTGTTAGACGCAGGTTGGTACCGGTGAGGGCTGAATCTGTGGTTTTGAGGACGGTAATTTCATCGTCGATCGGCGATAGCGCTGAGACAATCTGGCTATCTTCTCGGTCTTTTGGTAAGAGTAAGTAATTAAAGCCTGGTTTTTTTTGGCTAAGCGAGCGATCTCTGCCGTCTTCTGTTTGACAGGCGATACGCGCAAAGATGACTTCGATATTGTGCTGACGCGCAAAGGCGATTAACTCGGCTGTGTTGGGGATAACCGTGTTATTCATCCGTTTAAAGAATGGCTGCCAGCGCTGGTTTTCTTGCGTATCCTCTTTAGCCTCAAGGTAGGTGTTTTGTATATCGATGACCAATAGCGCTGTTTGTTGAGGTTTCAGTTGGATATCTTCAGGTTCCTCTGCGGTGGCATAGTAAAAAGATCGATAGGCTGTTTTCCAGTTCCACATTATTTGTTTCTCCTGTGTAATATCAATATGTTGCACAACGTCATAGACTGAGTTAATTTGATTTTATGGTTACCAATAAAAAAACAAAACGTCAGAAGCGTATTATCGAAGAGCTTGGTTTTCAGCCAGGTTTGCGTATTACCGAGCTGGCTGAAAAGCTGGGTGTCTCGGCGGAAACCGTGCGTCGGGATCTGGACGATTTGACTGCGCAGGGCGTCATTGATCGTACCTATGGCGGTGCTGTGGTACGCAAAAATATGCAAGAGCCGGTGCTGAATGAGCGTCAGAATCTGCTGGTGGAGGAACGCCAAAAAATCGCTCGGGCCGCTGTGCCTGTTCTGACGGGAGGCCAGCATTTTATGATTGGCTCGGGGGCCACGACGGTGCATCTCGCTCGACGTATGGCTTACGAGATGAATAATATTACTGTTTTTACCCACTCGTTTGGGGTTGCCACGGTGTTGTCGCTGAATCCCACGATTAAGGTGTTGATGGCGCCGGGTTGTTATTATGCGCCGGAAGGGGCGCTGCATGGCTCGCAAACGATTCGTTATCTGCAAAATTTTCGCGCTGATTGGGCTATTTTGGGTGCCAGCGGTCTTGATTTGGAAGGTGGTAGCGATGCAGTGATTGAGGCTGGCGAAGTCTATGCCGCCATGATCGCTCGTTCGACTCGCAGTATGATTGTCGCGGATCACAGCAAATTCAACCAGACCTTTGCCGCGAATTATAGTCGCTGGCAGGAGGTGGATGTGCTGGTCTCCGATGAACGCCCGACACAAGCGTTGGCCGATGTTATTGAGGCGGCAGGCACCGCGGTCGTCACCCTTGATAAGTGAGTCGCGTTGAAAAACATAGGCTGCTGTATCCTGCGCATGTCTCAACTGGGTAGCCTGCCCAGCACTTTCTTGATTGCCTCAATAAAATAATCGGTTTCTTCAAGGTTCAAGCATAAAGGCGGGCGTATTTTGAGGGTATGGCCATAGGGGCCCGCAGCACCGATTAATATACGCTCGTCACGTAATTGATTGATAACCTGCGTCGCTAGAGAGGCGGATGGCTCGGCGGTAATGGGGTCACACAGGTCTAGGCCGATAAATAAACCGGCACCACGCACTTCACCTATTCGCGGATCGGTTTCACTCAGTTGAGTGAGTTGTTGCTTTAGATAGGCGCCAATTTTTTTGGCATTTTCTTGTAGGCCTTCCTGTTCGATAACCTGCATAACCGCCATGGCTGCAGCCGCGGCGGCGGGAGTACCGCCGAAGGTATTGAAGTAGCCTACATCATGACAAAAGGAGGCCAATAGATGGGGTTTGACCACCAAGGCGGCGACGGGATAACCATTGCCCATTGGCTTGCCCATGGTCACCATATCGGGTACCACGTTATGTCGCTGGAAACCCCAAAAACAATCACCAGTGCGGCCAAATCCGGGCTGTACTTCATCGGCGATATACAGTCCTCCCGCTTGCTGCACGGTCTCGACGGCAGGCTTTAAAAATCCGGCGGGGCCACTAAATACCCCATCACTGGAAAAGATAGAATCGCAGAGTAGTGCGGCAATACCATAACCTCGCGTCTTCAATAGCGCGATGGCGGCTGTTACGGCTTGATTAAACCCCGTTGCGATATCCTGACCAAAGGCCGCGCTGCTGGGAGCGGGCACGGTGACCACGTAGTCGGGACAGGTCGCGTTTTTAAAGGCGGAAGGAGATACCTGTGTGACATATTCTGTATTCCCGTGATAGGCGGTCGAGGTCACGATAAAGCCTTGAGCGCCGGTATTGGTTTTTGCAATACGCATGGCTAGATCATTGGCTTCACTACCACTACAGGTCATCACGACATTTTTTAATGCCGATGGCAGCGTCGACTTTAGTTTTTCCAGGTAGCTTTCGGTGACATCGCTGAGATAGCGAGAGTTGGTGTTCAGTGTGGCTAGTTGTTCAGCAATTGCCGCAGACACTCGTGGATGGCAATGACCCACAGAGGGCACATTATTATAAAAATCCAGATAGCGAATGCCGGCGGCATCCGTCATCCAACAGCCGCTGGCGGATACCATCTCTATGGGCTGTTTATAGAACAGCACTGAGGCGGCGCCGATATTTTCTGTTCGGCGCTTTAACAGAGGGTTGCTGATAGATTCCTGTTGTCTGGCATCGAAGGCATTCATATCCAGAATGCCACGTTTATTGTTCGTCATACGCTTTACCATTATTGGTGACGTGAGATGTATTGTGTTGCCATATCGACGGTGACGGCCGTAAATCCAGAGCCTAGCTCTTGGGCCGTGGGCGTTTCACTATGGCTGGCGAGCCAAGCCGTTAGCAATATTCGGCGTAAAATAATGAAGGTTGGAAACATCGCTTCATCGACAGCAGACAGCGGACGATGATCACGATAGCCTTCAATCCAAGCGGATTGCAGGCTGGGGACAATAGGGTCGTCTTCTATAAAGCTGATGGCCGCCGCGAAGTCGTACATAAACCAACTGAGACCGCAGTCATCGAAATCGATAACGCCTAAGCGATCACCGTCGATCAGTAGATTAGCCAGTCGAAGGTCGGCATGTATCAAGCCAAAGCGGTTGTCGCGCATACCGTATGTTTCGAGTTGATCTTGGATCATTAAGCAAGCTTGCTCAATAGTGTGTTGCCCAGCCTCTGTGAGACCGGTTGCTGCGCGCCAGTCACCCCATAGCGGTGTTGCACCTAGCATGGTGTTGAAGTTCCAGGTTTTGCGCACAAAGGTTTCTGGCCGCACCCAGTTTTGTGAGTGAGTGTGTAGCTTAGCGCTGATGCTTCCCAATTGCCGAAAGCCGTTGATTAGCTCGGCATTGGTTGCAGGTTCTTTGCCAGACATAAAGCTGAAAGCAACCACATCACGTATGTCATGGCCGGTACTAAACGAGGCTATGGCTGCACCCGAGCGTGTGGTGATGGGCTTAGGTGTTTCTATTACACCTTGCTGTCTGAGATCGTTGATCCATAGAAGCTCTGATTGAATCTCCTCACGGGTATGATAGCCCGGCCGATGAACCCGCAGTATGAGCTGTTTATCCTGCGTTGGATCGTAGGCTAAGCAGGTCATATTTTCCGAGATGGTCAATAATCGGACATCAGTCTGATCAGATAAACCCCATTCCCCGACCAAGCTCTGCGTCCCACGAAGCAGCTCATTCAGTAATTGATCATCATATAAACCACTCATAAGAGGTTTCTCCAGGGACTATTGATTGTTTATTGTTGTTGAAGGTTAAACATAAAATGTTTGACTTACAACATTTATTGGTGCAATTTGTGTGTACTTGATCAAAATGTAGCCTGATTTGTTGCAGTGTAACCCATTGCATTTGAATCCTGAGAATTGATAAGAGGGATAAACAATGAAACTTTCTAGGCGATGCCGGGTGTTATTTCAGCAGGATTGTTTGCCTTTCTCCTGAGCTGGGGTAACTTCCCATTATCGTTATTTACCACGGGTGCGGATTCAACCTTGCCGGAATGGTTATACGCCAAAATGGTGTCTGGTTATTCACCGTTGGTGCCGACAGTCGGCATATTGACGGTGCTTTGTTCCGCCTTAATGTTAGCGATTGCGTTGATAGCGCCCTCTGTGCCGGCGTTTTTAGCACGTTTTAAAAAGACAAATACCCCTTAAGGAGATGAGTGATATGTTAACTTCTATTGCAGGGAAAACCTGTATTGTAACCGGTGCATCGAAAGGTATTGGTAAAGGCATTGCTCACGTTTTTGCCGCACAAGGGGCAAAGGTGATGATTGTTGCTCGTGGAGAAGCCGACGCGGTAAGCGCCGTTAAAGAGATTGTGGCGGCAGGCGGCGAGGCTGACTACTGTTGTTGCGATATGTCTGAATGGAGTCAGGTTGAAGCGATGTTCGCTAAGACTGCTGAGGTGTTTGGTCGTGTCGATATCGTTTGTGCTAACGCCGGTATTTTTCCACAGGTGAAAATTGCCGATATGGATCCCGAAGATTGGGATCATGTGATGTCGACTAATTTGAAAAGCACATTTCTGACGGTGAAAGCGGCCATCCCCTATTTTGAAAAAGCAGGTGAGGGCCGGGTGGTCGTTACCTCATCCATTACAGGCCCTGTCACAGGATTTCCCGGCTGGTCTCATTATGGCGCATCAAAAGCTGGGCAGTTGGGCTTTATAAAAACCGCCGCCATGGAACTGTCACGCTATAACGCCACCATCAATGCGGTAATGCCTGGCAATATTTATACCGAGGGTTTACAGGGATTAGGGCAAGATTATCTGGATACCATGGCTGCGTCTATCCCGCTGAAGCGACTGGGTACGGTAGAGGATATCGCGAATGCGGCACTGTTCTTCGCTTCTAAAGAGGCGGCGTATATTACCGGTCAGCAGATTATTGTGGATGGCGGCCAGATTTTGCCTGAATCGCTGGAGGCGATAACTGAGATCTGATTGGCGACTGAAGTAAGATGTTATGTGAAGAATAGGCGAATGGTCCTGTCTCATTGTGAGGGCCGTATTGGGGGCCTTTATGAGTGTTGCCAAAAGGTGCGGTCGCTGCTGAGCTTTGATCCCGTTCAGCCATTTGTTAACTTGAGAAATTTTTATGTAGAATAAAATGGGCCCACCGGTGATGGGCTCATTGACGATTTTTGTTTAATTCATTATTTAAAGCGCCCCTTCACTGCTACCGTTAATCGTTCTGATAGGTGTGCGAACTCAGGCCGGCTCTCTTCTTGCGGCAGAAGATCGCCTGTGCGTGGTTATCACATTCGGTTGACTAAAAAATAGACATAACGGTTTTCCTAAAGCTGCTGAGTGTTGATGGTTAAACCGCGACCTGCGACGCTGTGCTGTCCAGTTGGCAAATGCGTTCTAATAGTTGTTGACGCGTCTGTTGTGCTTTGTCGTAGGCGGCATCTTTCACTGGGCCATAGCCACGAATAACGGCAGGCAGTCTAGCCAGTTCAACGGCATCTTGAAGGTTATCAACACTAAGATTGTTTAGGATTGCGGCGATATCTTGTTCATATTCACGGATCAGGCGTCTTTCGAGGCGACGGTCGGCACTGTAACTAAAGATATCCAGTGGTGTGCCCCGTAGCGTTTTGGCGCGAGCCAGCAGGCGGAACAGCGGGAGGATTTTTTCGCTGAAGGTGCGTTTTTTGGGTCGCCCCGTGGCGCTATTAATACGCGAGATCAGCGGTGGAGCTAGATTGAATTCCAGTTTGAAATCGCCTTCAAACTGGTTTTCTAGCTGTTGTCTGAAAGCGGCGGATGTGAGTAATCGCGCCACTTCATATTCATCTTTATAGGCCAGCACTTTGGCGTAGTTTTCAGCCACGGCTAGGCTCAGTGAGTGGTCTTTCCCTAGGTTTTTTTCAGCATCACTGACCTGTTGAACCAGCGCTTCGTAACGTTTTGCCAGTGCGGTATTTTGATACTGTTGCAGGTGCTTGGTTTCCCGGCTTACCAGTTCATCGAGCCCCGGCATCATTTTGACTGGCTCGATATTAGTTGCTGGGGTGGCAATCTGCTCAACCTGTTGCAGGTTATGGGCGGCACGACGTCCCCATAGCAACGCTTGCTTATTATCTTCTACCGCAATAGCGTTCAGTTCGATAGCCTGTTCGATGGATGTCAGTGTTAATGGGATCAACCCTTGCTGCCAAGCATAGCCGATACAAAACAGGTTAACCGCCATGCCGTCACCGAGTAGATTGGTGGCGAGGGTGGTGGCATCGAGGCAGAAACTGCTCTGTGGCTTAGCGGTCTCACGAATGACCTGTTCCATCGCCGTGTTGGGAACTTGTACATCAGGATCTCGGGTGAAGGCGGCAGGCATGGTTTCATGGGTGTTGATAACCACTTGGCTACGAGCGCGGTCGAGCTTGCCGAGAGCCTCTTCACTGGCACCGACCATCAAATCAAAACCAATCATGAGATCGGTTTCACCGGCAGGTATACGCACGGTATGGATCTGCTCTTGAGTGTCGGCAATACGGATGTGACTCATGACGGCACCGAACTTTTGCGCTAAGCCAATCTGATCTAAGACTCCGACACCTTTACCTTCGATATGTGCCGCCATACCGAGTAGTGCGCTGATGGTAACCACGCCGGTGCCACCTACGCCGGTGAGGAGAATGTTGTAGGGCGTAGAGCATTGAGGGAGCTGTGGGGTGGGCAGTTCCGGGAAACTGCTGAGCTTGCCTAAAGGTTCAGGTTTGCGCAGCTTGCCGCCTTTGACGGTGACAAAACTGGGGCAAAAACCACGCACACAACTGAAGTCTTTATTACAGGCGGATTGATCGATCGCCCGCTTGCGACCACGGCTGGTTTCTTTGGGCAGTAGCGATAGGCAGTTAGATTGCACGCCGCAATCGCCACAGCCTTCGCAGACATCCTGATGAATGACGACTCGTTTTTGCGGATCGGTTAACTCTCCGCGCTTACGGCGACGACGTTTTTCGGCGGCACAGGTTTGATCGTAGACCATGGCCGTACAGCCGGAAATATCACGTAACTCTAGTTGAACCTGTTGTAAGTCATCCCGATGGTGAAAGGTAACGCCTTCAGCAAAGGCAGAACGGCTAGGGTATTTATCCGGTTCATCACTGACAACGGCGATGCGGTGTACTCCTTCGCCATAGAGCTGATGGGTAATCTGTTGTACGCTGAGCTGACCATCGATCGGTTGACCGCCGGTCATGGCGACGGCATCGTTATAGAGCACTTTATAGGTGATGTTGGCTTTAGCGGCGATCGCGGCTCTGATGGCTAATAAGCCTGAGTGGAAATAGGTGCCATCGCCGAGGTTTTGGAATACATGATTGTTGTCGGTAAAGGGGGCTTGGCCTATCCACGTTGCGCCTTCGCCGCCCATTTGGGTGAACGTATCGGTGCCGCGATCCATCCACGTGGCCATGTAATGACAGCCGATGCCGCCGAGCGCACGACTGCCTTCGGGTACGACGGTCGAGGTGTTGTGCGGGCAGCCAGAACAAAAGTGAGGCGTACGCTCTAGCAGTGCTCGAGGCTGCGATAGTTCATATTCTTTTTCCGTGAGGAAGGCCAGTCGGTGGTGAATCTGTTCACTGTTATAAAAGGGTGCGATACGGGCGGCAATCGCGCGGGCAATCATCGCCGGAGTTAGTTCGCCGAGGCTGGTGAGTAATTCATTGCCAAGCGCGTCTTTTTTACCCACAACGTTAGGACGTGTACTTTGGTGACGGTCTTGCCAGCTGTAGAGTTGCTCTTTAAGTTGATCCTCAATCAGGCCACGCTTCTCTTCGATCACCAAAATTTCGTCTAAACCATCGGCAAATTCATAGATGCCCTCGGGTTCTAGTGGCCATGGCATTGCGATCTTATACAGACGGATGCCAAGTTCGGCCGCCTGCAGGTGGTTTATACCCAGATCTTCCAGTGCTTGTAGAACATCCAGATAGGATTTACCGGTGGAGACAATGCCAAAGCGAGGCTGCGGGGGATCAATAATGATTTTGTCTAATCGGTTATGGCGGCAAAATGCTTGAGCGGCACGAATCTTATAGCGATGTAGGCGCTCTTCTTGCTGCATCGGTTTGTCGGGCCAGCGGGCATTGAGGCCATCAGCGGGTAGCTCGAAATTCTTAGGTATTTCGATCGCGAGGCGATCATGATCGAGGTTCGCAGAGATGGCTGAATCCATGACTTCAGCGAGTGCTTTTAAACCAACCCAGCAACCGCTATAGCGGGACATCGCCCAGCCATATAGACCGTAATCTAGCATCTCTTGAATCCCAGCGGGATACAGCACCGGCATCATCGCATCCATAAAGGCATAATCACTTTGATGCGGCAGGGTAGAGGATTTACAGGCATGGTCGTCACCGGCAATGGCTAGTACTCCACCATATTGAGAAGTACCAAAGGCGTTAGCATGTTTCAGCACATCGCCGGTACGGTCGACACCGGGGCCTTTGCCATACCAGAGGCCAAACACGCCATCGTAGCGAGCCCCTTCAAACACATTAACCTGTTGAGACCCCCAGACCGCGGTTGCCCCGAGATCTTCATTGACTCCCGGTTGAAAGACGATATTAGCGGCGTTCAGGTGGTCGCGTATCTGCCACAAGGTTTTGTCAAAGTTACCTAGCGGTGAACCGCGATAACCCGAGATAAACCCGGCGGTGTTATGACCCGCTTTTTTATCGCGTGCAGCTTGTAACATCGGTAGACGGGCGAGTGCCTGACTTCCGGTGAGATATACCCGACCGGATTGTTTTTCCCACTTGTCTTGCAGAGAGATGGAATTTTTCATGTGCATAGCTCCATGTTCTGAACGGCACGGGTCGGTGCTTCGTGTCAGAACGAATCAGAAAAAGATGAACAGGTTAGGGATACATCAGATGCCTAGAGGCAAAATAATTCTGTAACGGGCTATTGGTGCTTGAGGTAAGGGTGGACAGAAACCGATTACCGAGTCAGAGCGTTTGCAAGAGTGCGACAGGGTGTACCGCTGGGAGTGGCAGTGTGTCATGGTAAATACCTTTAACCTTAGCTGGATCACAGCGAGGTCTATATCTTGTTGTTATTTTTCTGGGGGTAACCCAGTGAGTATTTTAAGGCTCTAGTGTCACCCTTCTGAGGTGTACACGAGCTCAACATTAGTCTGGCTTGTAGCGTGAGTCAACCAAGGAAATGATCTGTGATATAGAGAATATTTAAAATTAAAGCTATAAAAGCCCATCGATTCAGGAAATTATCCTGTTAGGGTGAGTTTAAGATAATTTAATTTTTTCGTTGAAATTAAAAGGATATCGCGGATGATACAGCATGTATGCCACTTAGAAGTTTGTACTGAAGTTTTTTGATTTCAGAGGATATTCGTTTTTATCGAGTACCTGTTTGCGAGCGAGGAAGAAACGAGGAAGAGTTGAGCTTTTGCTTGGGGTTTTTCATTAGACTCTAAGTCGAGCCCGACGCTTTCCTAACGATATTCTATGTGCCAAATTTCAGGCGAAAAAAAAGCCAACCTTTCGATTAGCTTATCTTTCCGTTGTGGTAGCGGGGGCCAGTGTTAAATGGACGGCCTTCCTGAGGGCTTATGAAGAGC